>JASJAU010000027.1 GCA_030066855.1 Paracoccaceae bacterium
CAAGCCGGGCCGCGTTCTCGAGCGATTGGGCGAGGCTCGCGGCGGTGGGCGAGGTCTGCGGCACCAGGAGCGCGACCGGCACGGCGCGCGAGGTGTTGATCAGCGGTCCGCCGATGCCAGTCGCGTCGCAAGCTGCCAGAGCCAGCGCCGCGACGCCAGCGGTGACGAAGGACAACACCTTGCGGCGCAGAGACAAAAACGCGACCATCGGGAACCTCTTCTTGGGGCGTTCGGGACGGCGAGACCCTATGCACAATCGGAAGTCAAGTAAATCAGGGAGGGGCGGGTGACCGGCGGCGCGGCGCCATCCCCGCTCGCGCCAGGGCTCTATTTCGTGTCGACGCCGATCGGGAACGCCCGCGACGTCACACTTCGCGCGCTTGATATTCTGCGGGATGCGGACGTTCTGGCCGCCGAGGACACCCGGTCCCTCCGGCGGCTGATGGAGATCCACGGCATCCCCCTCCGGGGACGGCGCCTGGTTGCCTATCACGATCAGAACGGGCCAAAGACGCGTCCCGCGCTCCTGGCTCGCCTCGCGGAGGGCAGGTCCGTGGCATACGCGCCCGAAGCCGGAACGCCGCTCGTCTCCGACCCCGGGTTCGTTCTGGCGCGCGCGGCGATCGGGGCAGGCCATACTGTCACCGCAGCGCCGGGCGCCTCGGCGCCGCTCGCGGCGCTCGCCGTCGCCGGCCTGCCGAGCGACCGGTTCACGTTTGCGGGGTTTCCTCCGCACGCTCGCGCGGCCCGTCTGCGGTTTCTCGAGGATCTGAAATCCGCGCCGGGCACGTTGATCCTGTTCGAAAGCCCCCGCCGCATCGTGGATCTGCTGGTCGACGCGGCAGAGGTGCTGGGCGCTGATCGTCCGGCGGCGCTTTCTAGGGAGCTGACCAAGAAGTTCGAGGAGACCCTCCGCGATTCGCTTGGCGCTCTGGCCGAAGCGGCGCCAGAGCTGACGCTGAAAGGCGAGATGGTGTTGTGCATCGGGGTCGGAGAGAACGCAGCACCCGGAGAAGCAGAAGTGCGCGAAGCTCTTGAAAAGGCGCTGAAATCCGCGCATCTAAAAGACGCGGCGCAAGAGGTGGCAGAGCGGTTTGGCCTGCCGCGCCGAGACGTCTACCAACTTGGTCTGACCCTGAAAGACCCCGAGTAACCCTTTTCCAACACCATCGCGCTAGTTTGCGCGCATGAACAGTACTCACCGCTCGATAAACAACTATCACGCCGGTCTCGCCGCAGAGGACGCCGTCGCCCGCCACTACTCCGGCGACGGCTGCTATGTCGACGCGCGGCGCTGGCGTGGCAAGTCGGGCGAGATCGATCTCGTTCTTCGCAAGGGCGCCGAGCTGATTTTCGTTGAGGTCAAGAAATCCACCGACTTCGCCACCGCCGCGGCACGCGTCACACGCTCCCAGCTGGCTCGCATCTGTCGCGCTGCGGAAGAATACGTCGCGAGCGAGCCGGCCGGCCTTTTGACGCAAATGCGGATCGACGTGGCGCTGGTCAACGATCGCGGCGAAACCGAGCTGATCGAAAACGCCACGCTCATCTGACCCGCGCGCATTCCCGCGTTGCGCCCTCCGCGCCGATGCGCCATGTAGCGGCCCGTAGCCCACCCCGGGCAGGAGCACGATCATGCGCGTCGCGATCCAGATGGACCCTATCCAGCCGATAGACATCGACGCGGATTCGACCTTCCGCCTTGCGGAGGAAGCGGCCCTGCGCGGCGCTGAGCTGTTTTACTACACACCCGATCGCCTCGCCTGGGATGAGGGGCGCGTCACAGCCCGCGGATGGCCGCTGATCGTTCGGCGAAAGAGGGGCGATCATTTCGCACTTGGAGATGAGACGACCGAGGACCTTGGCCAGATGGATGTCGTCTGGCTGCGCCAGGACCCGCCCTTTGACATGGGTTACATCACCACGACCCATGTCCTCGACCGGCTTGCTGGACAGACGCTTGTGGTGAACGACCCGTTCTGGGTGCGCAACTATCCCGAAAAGCTCCTCGTGCTCGAGTTCCCCGACCTCACCCCGCCGACGACCATTGCCCGCGATCTCGACACACTCCGCGCCTTCCGGGCGCGGCACGGCGACATCATCCTGAAACCGCTCTACGGAAATGGCGGCGCCGGGGTCTTCCGCCTGATGCCCGACGACCGCAACCTCGTCAGCCTTTGGGAGCTTTTCATGGGCATGAACCGCGAGCCGCTGATCGCTCAGAAATTCGTTCCCGACGTCTCGAATGGCGACAAGCGGATTATCCTGGTCGACGGCCACGCGGTCGGGGCGATCAACCGCGTCCCGCCGCATGGCGAGACCCGCTCGAACCTTCATATCGGCGGCACGGCGCAAAAAATCGGCCTAACCCGACGCGACTGGGACATCTGCGAGGCGATTGGTCCGCTCCTCCGCGAGAAAGGGCAGGTCTTCGTCGGCATCGACGTGATCGGCGACTACCTTACCGAAATCAATGTGACCTCGCCCACCGGCATACAGGAGCTCGAGCGCTTCGACGGGATAAACGTCGCCGGCGCCATCTGGGACGCAATCGACGCCCGCCTAGCCGGGGCCTGAGGCCAGCCGGAAGCCGAGCGCTTCTGCCACGTCCCCGCGCTCAACCCCATCGCGCCCCGCCAGATCGGCAATCGTGCGCGCGACCCGCAGCACCCGGTGATACCCCCGCGCCGACAGTCCGAACCGCTCCGCCGCCTGCCGGAGGAGCCCCCGCCCCTCGGCATCCGGCGCCGCGACCTCGTTCAGCAGGTCTCCGGCCGCGTCTGCGTTCAGCCGCGCGCCCTCCGAGCCCGCGTAGCGCTCGCTTTGCCGAGCCCGCGCAAACGCCACCCGCGCCGCCACCTCGGCGGAGCGCTCGGCAAGCGCCTCGCTCTCGAGATCGTCGTAAGCGACGGGCGGCACTTCCACCCGCAAATCGAACCGATCGAGCAAGGGACCCGAGAGCCGACCGAGGTAGTCCTGGCCGCAGGCGGGCGCCTTGGCGCAGGCCCGCGCCGGATCTGAGAGGTATCCGCACCGGCAGGGGTTCGCCGCCGCGACAAGAAGGAACCGGCAGGGATAGCGCACGTGGGCATTGGCCCGCGCGACTGTCACGTCACCGGTCTCCAGCGGCTGCCGGAGCGTTTCAAGAACGCCGCGCGGGAACTCCGGCATCTCATCCATGAAGAGCACTCCGTTATGCGCCAGGCTGATCTCGCCCGGGAGCGCGCCTTTGCCGCCGCCCACGATAGCGGCCATCGACGCGGTATGGTGCGGCGCCCGGTAAGGCCGCTGGCGCGAAATGCCGCCCGCCTCGATCAGGCCAGCGCGGGAATGCACAATGGAGGTCTCCAGCGCCTCCATGGGGTCGAGATCGGGTAGGAGGCCGGGCAGCCGGGCGGCCATCATGGACTTTCCCGACCCGGGCGCCCCGATCATTAAGAGATTGTGCCGCCCCGCCGCCGCGATCTCCAGAGCTCGCTTAGCGCGCTCCTGACCCCTGACTTCGGCCAGATCCGGCATGGCGCCGCGCTCGCGGACCTCCCCTGCCTCCGCCACGGCAAGGGGATTGCGGCCCGAGAGATGGGCGATCGCGTCACCCAGTGTGGCGGGCGCGATCACCTCTGTCTTGCCAACCCAGGCAGCCTCGGCGCCCGTCTTGTCCGGGCAAATCAGCCCGCGTCCCGCCTCCGCCGCCGCAAGCGACGCGGGCAGAACGCCGGCCACAGGCACCAGGCGGCCGTCCAGCGAGAGCTCGCCCATGGCCAGGTATTGCGCGGCGACGTCCGCCGGCACCGCGTCGATGGCGGCGAGGAGCGAAAGAGCAATCGGCAGGTCGAAATGCGACCACTCCTTCGGCAGGTCGGCCGGCGAGAGGTTCACGGTGATCCGGCGGGCGGGCAGCGCTATCGAGAGCGCGGACATCGCCGCGCGGACGCGTTCCCGGGCCTCGGACACCGCCTTGTCGGGCAGGCCGACGACTGAGAAGGCGGGCACGCCCGGCGAAAGCGCGCATTGCACCTCGACAAGGCGCGCGTCTACGCCTTCGAACGCCACCGTATAACTCTTTGCGACCATGCCGATCCTGAAACTTTTCCGAGCTAATTCGGCAGGGGTTAACGGGCGGTTAACCGGTCCCGCCTAGGCCCGCGCGGCCCGGCGCGAAAAAAATCGGGAACCAAATCGTCACCAAAAGATTAATCCGTAGAACGCTTCTAAGCGTAACAAGCAGCAAAACGAGATAGACCGGGCGCAATATCCGGTCGGCTAGCGGGGAAAAGAACACTATGGCGCTTGACGGATCATCCGATCAGACCCTCTCACGCCGTGCGATGCAGGCCGAGCTGCTTGACGCCGAAACCGAACTCAGACTTGCCTACGCGTGGCGCGACGAACGCGACGAAGAGGCGCTTCATCGTCTGATCAACGCGTATATGCGCCTCGCGATCTCCATGGCCGCCAAGTTCAAGCGCTACGGCGCCCCGATGAACGATCTCATTCAGGAGGCGGGTCTCGGACTGATGAAAGCCGCGGACAAATTCGACCCTGACCGGGGCGTGCGCTTTTCCACCTACGCCGTCTGGTGGATCAAAGCGTCGATTCAGGACTACGTGATGCGGAACTGGTCGATGGTGCGGACCGGTTCGACCTCCAGTCAGAAATCGCTCTTCTTTAACATGCGCCGCGTGCAGGCCCGGCTTGAGCGCGAGGCAGCGTCGCGTGGCGACATTCTCGACCGCCAGCGGATGCGCCAGATGATCGCAACCGAGGTCGGCGTGCCGCTGCACGATGTCGAGATGATGGAGGGCCGGTTGGCCGGCTCCGACTTCTCGCTGAACGCCACGCAATCGACCGATGAAGAGGGTCGCGAGTGGATCGAGGTGCTCGAGGACGAGGACGCGCGACAGTCGGCGGAAGTCGAGCACGAGAAAGACATCGACACGCTTCGCGAATGGCTCGTTAACGCGCTGTCCGCGTTGAACGAGCGCGAACGCTTCATCGTGCGGGAGCGGAAGCTTCGCGATGACCCGCGCACGCTTGAGAGCCTTGGAAACGAACTTGGACTGTCGAAAGAGCGCGTGCGCCAGCTTGAGGCGGCGGCGTTCGGAAAAATGCGCAGGAACCTTGAGGCGCAGTCAAGAGAAGTTCACGAGTTCCTCGTGTAGACGGCAATTTATCCGCCGGAACACTTCTGGCCCGCTCGGATTGAGCGGGCCTTTTTCATGGCCGCCGTCGCTTGCCCCTCCCGCCAAGCGCCCGTAAAGCTTGGGTTTGAAGGTCGAAAGGACAGTCCATGCTTACGGGCAAGCGCATATTGCTGATCATCGGCGGCGGCATTGCGGCCTACAAATCGCTCGACCTGATCCGCCAGTTCAAAAAGGCCGGGGCCGAGGTGACTCCAGTCCTGACCAAGGGCGCGCGGGAGTTCGTGACACCGCTTTCCGCCTCCGCTCTTGCGGGAGAGAAGGCGTTTACAGACCTCTTCGATCTCACCGATGAGGCCGAGATGGGGCACATAGAGCTTAGCCGCAGCGCCGATCTTCTTGTCGTGGCGCCGGCCACTGCTGATCTGATCGCCAAGATGGCTGGCGGTCATGCCGACGATCTCGCCTCAACGGTTCTCATGGCCACCGACACGCCCGTGCTGATCGCGCCCGCGATGAACGTGCGCATGTGGCTCCATCCAGCGAACCAGCGCAATGTCGCGACACTGACAACGGACGGCATTCACCGCGTTGGCCCGGATGAGGGCGACATGGCCTGCGGGGAATTCGGGCCGGGACGGATGGCTGAGCCCGTAGAAATCGTAGATGCGGCCATCCATCACCTTATGGACGGCCCGCTCAAAGGAAAGCACGTAATCGTCACCTCGGGCCCAACGCACGAGCCCATCGACCCGGTTCGATACCTCGCCAACCGTTCTTCCGGCGCGCAGGGAAGCGCCATCGCGTCGGCTCTCGCCGCGCTGGGCGCCCGCGTAACCTTCGTCTCCGGCCCCGCTACGGCTACGGACCCGGGCGGCGTTTCCGTCATTCGCGTGGAGAGCGCGCGGCAGATGCTGGACGCGGTCACCGCCGCGCTTCCCGCCGACGCCGCCGTTTTCGCCGCCGCTGTCGCCGACTGGCGTGCCGAGACCGAGACGGACAGCAAGATCAAGAAAGACGGCTCAGGCCGACCGCCCTCACTCGCACTTGCGGAGAACCCCGACATCCTCGCCACCGTTGCCGGGATGACCGAAGGGCGCCCGGACCTGGTCATCGGCTTCGCGGCGGAAACCGACGATGTGATCGCGCACGCCACCGCTAAGCGGAAGCGCAAGGGCTGCGACTGGATCGTCGCCAACGACGTGTCGCCCGAGACCGGCATCATGGGGGGCGACGAGAACGCGGTCACGGTGATCGACGCGGGCGGCGCCGAGGCCTGGCCTCGCGCCTCCAAGACCGAAGTCGCCCGCAAGCTCGCCGCGCGGATCGCAAAGGCGCTCGGCTAGCATGACGCCCGAGATCCGCCTGACCTGGCTTCCCGAGGCCGACACGAGCGTGGCGTTGCCGTCCTACCAAAGCCATGGCGCGGCAGGCGCCGATCTGCGCGCGAACTTCCCCCCCGAGGACCGCGAAGGCGTCACGCTCGCCCCTTTGGAGCGGCGCTTGATCCCCACGGGTCTGGCCGTTGAGATCCCCGAAGGGTTCGAGATGCAGATCCGGCCCCGCTCCGGCCTCGCACTCAAGCATGGTCTCAGTCTTCCCAACACGCCCGGTACGATCGATAGCGATTATCGCGGCCCCCTGGGTGTGATCATGATCAACCTCGGGGCCGAGCCCGTTACGATCCATCACGGCGACAGGATCGCCCAGGCGGTGGTTGCGCCCGTGTCCCGCGCCCGCTTCGCTCTCGCGCCCGAGCTGTCTGAGACGAAGCGGGGCGAAGGCGGCTTCGGCTCGACAGGGCGCGGCTGATGGCGACGGTCCTCGTCCTCGCCGCCGCGCTCTGGGCCATCGGCCACTTCATGAAGATGCCCTACGCGGCCCGTCTCCTGATGATCGGCCTCCTATACGTCGCCGTCCTCGCGGTTCAGCTCGCGCTTCCCGAGGGCCATCCGCTCCGTGAGTCCACCGGCGGTAGCGCGGGAGAGTGGCTGGTCATCGGCCTCCTCGCCGCCGTCGTCTGGGCCTACTCCCGGGGGCTGAAACGCCTCCGCGCCCGCGTCCGCCCGGAGAACCAGCCGAAAGACGCCCCGTCCTCCGCCTCCACTGAGTTGGAACGCAACGCCCGCCACATCGTCCTTCGCGAAATCGGCGGCCCGGGTCAGAAGCGCCTGAAAGACGCGCGCGTCCTCGTGATCGGGGCGGGAGGACTCGGTGCGCCCGCGCTCCAATACCTCGCCGCCGCCGGCGTTGGGACCATCGGCATCATCGACGACGACGCGGTCGAGAACTCGAACCTCCAGCGCCAGGTCATTCACACTGACGCCAGGATCGGCATGCCAAAGGTCTTCTCCGCCGAAGCGGCCATGAAGGCGCAGAACCCCTTCGTCACAATCCGCCCTTACAACCGGCGCCTGACGTCAGAGATCGCGGCCGATCTCTTCGCCGACTACGACCTCGTCCTGGATGGCACCGACGACACCGAAACCCGTTACCTGGTGAACGAAACCGCCGTTGCGGCCAAAATTCCCCTCGTCTCCGCCGCGATCAGCCAGTGGGAGGGTCAGATTAGCATCTTCGATCCCTCCCGCGACGCGCCCTGTTACCGCTGCGTCTTCCCCGAACCCGCGGCTCCGGGCCTTGCTCCATCCTGCGCGGAGGGCGGCGTGCTCGGTCCGCTCCCCGGCGTGGTCGGTTCGATGATGGCGGTCGAGGCGATCAAGCTGCTGGCCGGCGCGGGCGACCCGCTCCTCGGCCGGATGATAATCTACGACGCGCTCTACGCCGACACGCGCACAATTACGGTAAAACGACGCCCCGATTGCCCGGTTTGCGGCGCTTCGACCTAGACCGCCCGCGCGCGTGCGCCTACCTCTCTCCCAAAGGAGACGCCCATGACCAATCCACTTCTCGCCGAGTGGGAGACGCCCTTCGGCCTGCCCCCCTTCGCCGACATCTCCGACGATGATTTCGAGCCGGCGCTCGACGCCGCGCTGGGCGAGGCCCGCGCGAACATCGCCGCCATCGCCGACAACCCGGACGCGCCAACCTTCACCAATTCCATCGAGGCGCTTGAGCTTGCCGACGAGACGCTGGGCAAGGTCCTTTCCACCTTTTTCAACCTGGCGGGCACAGACTCGAATCCTAAGCGCGAGGCGCTGCAGCGCGATTTCTCCCCCAAGCTCTCCGCCTACTCCTCCGAGATCACAATGAACGAGGCGCTGTTTCAGCGGATCGACGCGCTCTGGCAGACCCGCGACACGCTCGATCTGAACGACGAGCAAAACCGCGTGCTCTACCTCACCCGGCGTGGCTTCGTCCGTTCGGGCGCCGAGCTCGAAGGTGAGGATCGCGACCGCTTGAAGGACGTGAAGGCCCGCCTCGCCATTCTCGGGACCGAATTCACTCAGAACCTTCTGGCCGACGAGCGCGGCTGGTTCATGCCGCTCGGTGAAGAAGACCTCGAAGGCCTGCCGGAGTTCGTCATCGACGCCGCCCGTGCGGCTGGCGAGGAGAAGGATACGGACGGTCTCGTCGTAACACTCTCCCGCTCGCTCATCGTGCCCTTCCTGCAGTTCTCGCCCCGCCGCGATCTGCGCCAGAGAGCTTATTCGGCATGGACCTCGCGCGGGGCCAATGGCGGTGAGACCGATAACCGTGCCATCACGGCGGAGGTCTTGAAACTCCGCGAGGAGCGCGCCCGTCTCCTCGGCCACGCTACCTTCGCGGACTACAAGCTCGAGACGGAAATGGCCGGTGCGCCTGGCGCCGTCCGAGACCTCCTCATGCAGGTCTGGACCCCCGCCCGTGCCACGGCGAATGCGGACGCCGCTGTCCTGGAGGCGATGCTCCGCGCTGATGGCCATGACGGGCCGCTCGAGCCCTGGGACTGGCGCTACTACAGCGAAAAGCGCCGCGCCGCCGAGCATGATCTGAACGAGGCGGAGCTCAAACCCTACCTCCAGCTCGACCGCATGATCGACGCCGCCTTCGACTGCGCCGGGCGGCTCTTCGGCATTGAAGCCCGCCCGCTTGAGGATGTCGCGCTCAACCACTCCGACGCCCGCGCCTGGGAGATCACGCGGGATGGGGACCACCTCGCCATCTTCATCGGCGATTATTTCGCGCGGGGCTCCAAACGCTCCGGAGCCTGGTGCGCCGCGTTGCGCTCGCAGAAGAAGCTCGGAGGCGATCAACCCCCCATCGTGATCAACGTCTGCAACTTCGCCAAGCCGCCTGAAGGCCAGCCCGCGCTCCTCTCTTACGACGACGCCCGCACGCTCTTCCACGAATTCGGTCACGCACTTCACCAGATGCTCTCCGACGTGACCTATGAGTCCATCTCCGGCACTTCTGTCGCCCGCGACTTCGTCGAGCTTCCGTCCCAACTCTTCGAGCATTGGCTCGAAGTCCCCGAGGTCCTCGCCGAGTTCGCGACCCATGCCGAAACCGGCGCGCCGATGCCCAAGGACCTGCTCGACCGCCTGCTCGCCGCCGCGACCTACGACATGGGGTTCCAGACCGTGGAATACGTCGCCTCGGCCCTTGTTGATCTCGACTTCCACGCCGGCCCGGCTCCGGCCGATCCGATGCAGCGGCAGGCCGAGGTTCTGGAAGACATCGGCATGCCCCGCGCCATCGGCATGCGCCACGCGACACCCCATTTCGCGCACGTCTTTGCAGGCGACGGCTATTCCAGCGGCTACTACAGCTACATGTGGTCCGAGGTCATGGACGCTGACGCCTTCGAGGCGTTCGAGGAGGCGGGCGACGCCTTCGACGCGGACATGGCCGAGAGGCTCGAGACCCATATCCTCTCGACAGGCGGCAGCCGCGAGGCGGCAGAGCTCTACACCGCCTTTCGGGGCCGGATGCCAGGGCCCGAAGCGCTTCTTCGGGGCCGGGGTCTCGCCGCGTGAGTCTGTCTGCCGAGGTCGAGGTGAAACTCATCGCCGCAGTCCGCAGGATCGCGGCGGAAGAGATCTTGCCCCGCTTCCGCGCTCTCGATCCCGCCGACATCGCCACCAAGTCGCGCCATGACGACCTCGTCACGGCGGCCGATCTCGCCGCCGAGAAGCGGCTGGCAGAGGCTGTTAGCGAACTCCTGCCCGGTGCGGTCGTCGTCGGAGAGGAGGCCGTCTCGGCCGATCCGTCCATACGCGATCAGATGGCCGATGCCGACCGCGCGGTCATCATCGATCCCGTCGACGGTACGTGGAATTTCGCGCACGGGGTCCGAACCTTCGGTGTCATGGTCGCGGTAGCGGAGAAGGGCGAGACGGTCTGGGGGCTGATCTACGACCCGCTGGGCGACGACTGGACGGTCGCCGCCCGGGGCGAGGGCGCGCGCTTCGCGAGCGGCGAGGGCCCAGAGTTTCCGCTCGCCTTCGTTGCGCGAGACGCCCGTCCTATCGGAAACACCATGGGCTACGTTCACAGCTATCTTTTTAAAGGAGAGGAGCGCCGCCGCCTCTTCGCTCGCCTCGCCGAATTCCACAAAACCGATGCGCTCCACTGCTCAGCCCACGAATACCGCTTGTTCCTGCAAGGCGCTGTGGATTTCTGCCTTTCACCGGTGATGAATCCTTGGGATCACGCGCCAGGCTGCCTGATGGCAGTGGAGGCCGGCGGCGTCGCCCGCCTGCTCGACGGCCGGCCTTACGCTCCAACCGTGACCGAGGGCCGCCTTCTCGTCGCGCGGGATGAGGCCACCTGGGCCGCCGTCGCCGCCCATCTTGACGGCGTCAGCTGACCCCGCCGTTTTTTCTTGGCCCATCTACTCCCGCAGGAGACCTGAAATCTCGGAGAGACTTCAGGGATTCACCCCGCCACGAGCCCGAGCTGCTCGAGCTTCAAAAGCACCTGATGGGCGCAGTGGTCGACCTCGACGTTTTCGGTCTCGACCCTGAGTTCCGGGTTGTCCGGCACGTCGTAAGGGTCTGAGATTCCGGTGAACTCTTTGATCTTCCCCTCCCGCGCCAGCTTGTAGAGCCCTTTGCGGTCCCGCCGCTCGCATTCTTCGATCGAGGTTGCGACATGCACCTCGACAAACGCGCCGAACTGCTCGACATCCTCACGCACCGCCCGCCGCGTCGACCCGTAGGGCGCGATCGGCGCGCAGATCGCGATGCCGCCGTTCTTGGTGATCTCGCTTGCCACGAACCCGATCCGCCGGATGTTCAGGTCCCGGTGCTCCTTCGAAAAGCCTAGCTCTGACGACAGGTTTTTCCGCACGATATCGCCGTCCAGAAGCGTCACGGGCCGCCCGCCCATCTCCATGAGCTTCACAAGGAGCGCGTTGGCGATGGTTGATTTGCCTGAGCCGGAGAAGCCGGTGAAGAACACGGTGAAGCCCTGCCGCGAGCGGGGCGGATAGCGGCGTCGGAGCTCGCCCACGACCTCCGCGAAGGAGAACCATTCGGGAATCTCCAGTCCCTCGCGCAGGCGCCGCCTGAGCTCGGTGCCCGAGATGTTCAGGACCGTGTCGCCTTCGGCCACCTCGTCCGCCGGCTCGTACTGCGCCCGCTCCTGGACGTAGACCATGTGCCGGAAGTCGACCATCTCGATCCCGATCTCGTCCTGATGCGCCCGGAAAAGGTCCTGCGCGTCATAGGGTCCGTAGAAGTCCTCACCCGCCGAGTTCTTGCCCGGCCCGGCATGATCCCGCCCGACGATCATGTGGGTGCATCCGTGGTTCTTGCGGATCAGCCCGTGCCAGACCGCCTCGCGCGGTCCGGCCATCCGCATCGCCAGGTTCAACAGGCTCATCGTCGTGGTAGCTGCCGGATACTTATCCAGCACCGCCTCGTAGCAGCGCACGCGCGTGAAGTGGTCGACGTCGCCCGGCTTGGTCATGCCGACGACCGGGTGGATCATCAGGTTCGCTTGCGCCTCCTTGGCGGCGCGGAAGGTCAGCTCCTGATGCGCCCGGTGCAGCGGATTGCGCGTCTGGAACGCCACCACCCTCCGCCAGCCGACCTTGCGGAAATAGGCGCGAAGCTCGTTCGGCGTGTCCCGCCGGGCTTTGAAGTCGTAATGCACCGGCGGCTGTATGCCGGTGATCGGACCGCCCAGATAGACCGGCCCTGCCGTATGATGGAGGTAGTTCACCGACGGATGGGCGATGTCGTCGGCGCCGTAGACCTTCTCGGCCTCCCGCGCCTTGTCGGGCGTCCACTTGTCGGTCACCGACAGGATGGCGAGGATCACCCCCTCCTGATCCCGAAGCGCGATGTCCTGCCCCGACTCCACCTCGTTCGCGAAGGCCTCGGAGATGTCGAGCGTGACCGGGATCGGCCAGAGGCTCTCATCCGACATCCGCATGTCGGCCACGACCGAGTCGTAATCGGCCTCGGTCATAAAGCCCTTCAGCGGATGGAACCCGCCGTTCATCAAAAGCTCCAGATCGCAGATCTGGCGCGGCGTCAGGTCCCAGGACGGAAGATCGCCCGCCTCCGCCTTCAGCTTCTGCGCGCTCTCGTAGGACACGAAAAGTTCCGGAATGGGAACGTGGTTCGGAATTTGCATTTGCCTGCCTCGAATGCTGGTGACGCGGGGGTATCCCGCGCCGTAGCTTGTCTTCAAGCGCTTCTCTAGGCGCGGTAAGAAAAAAGTCTCTTAACCATGCCAAGATGTCCTCAGAACGCACGTCGTTTCGGCGTGCGTCGCCGGATCGGAACGTCATTCGTTGCGGCAGGTCAATGCGTCCGATCCGCGTCCTCGGTATCAAGGCGCATATTCATTTGGAAGTTCCTATGACCGCCCATATTCGCCAAGCCGCCACGGAGGACGCTGAGTTCATCGCTCGCATCATCGACATGGCCAGTGAAGGGGTCGTGCCCGCGATGTTCGAGGATGTCGCGCCGCCCGGCATGACCGGCGCGGAGATCGGCCTGATGATGATCCGGGATGAAACCGGGCCCTTCACCTACCGCCGCTCTCATATCCTCGAGGAGGGGGGCACTCCGGCGGGCGGAATGATCACCTTTCAGCTGACCGAGGAGGATACGGCGGAGGATCCGACCATGCCGGCCTGCTTCCTTCCCATCAGGGAGCTGGAGCAACAGGCGATCGGCGACTGGTACATCAACGTCATCGCGACGCTGCCGGAGGCGCGAGGCAGGGGACACGGACGGGCTCTCGTGGGATTTGCTGAGGCCCTCGCGAGAAAGGCGGAGCGCGGGCGCATAGCGCTCGTCGTCGCCGAGACGAACACGACGGCCCGCGCGCTCTACGCGTCCCTCGGGTTCAAGGAGCAGGACCGCGCCCTTTTCGACGTCACCGAATACGGGGCGGAGCCGACCGACGCTCTGCTTTTAGTCAAACAATTATAGAATGCGATGATGCCGGCTCTTCCCATCGATGGCGCGGCGGCCAGCGGCGCTACTCCGCTGCCTGGGCCGCGCTCTCGGCCTCCATCTCGGCTAGGAACTTTTCGGCTTCCAGCGCCGCCATGCAGCCCATGCCCGCGCTTGTCACCGCCTGCCGGTAGATGTGGTCGGTTAGATCGCCCGCCGCGAAGACGCCCGGGATCGACGTCGCGGTCGAATCGGGCGCGGTCACGACATAGCCGCCGTTGTGCGTCTCCAACCGGTCGATCACCAGCTCCGAGGCCGGCGCGTGCCCGATCGCAACGAAGAACCCTTTGACCGCGATCTCGGTGATCTCTCCGGTCTTCGCGTGCTTCAGTCGCAGCCCCTCGACGCCCCTTGGCTCATGCGCGCCGACGACCTCGTCAACCTCATGGTCCCAGATGACCTCGACCTTCGGATTGTTGAACAGCCGGTGCTGCAGGATCTTCTCGGCGCGAAGAGAATCGCGGCGATGGATCAGCGTGACCTTGGACGCGAAGTTCGTCAGGAAAAGCGCCTCCTCCACAGCGGTGTTGCCACCGCCCACGACCGCCACTTCCTGGCCGCGATAGAAGAACCCGTCGCAGGTCGCGCAGGCCGACACGCCGAAACCCTTGAAGTGCTCTTCGGACGGCAGCCCCAGCCACTTCGCCTGCGCGCCCGTCGCCAGAATGACCGCGTCCGCTGAGTAGGTTGTGCCGCTGTCTCCGATCCCGGTGAATGGACGCTTGGACAGGTCAAGCGACTGAATATGATCGAAAATGATCTCGGTCCCGACCGACTTAGCATGGGCTTCCATCCGCGCCATCAGGTCCGGTCCCTGCACCTCGATATCGCCCGGCCAGTTCTCGACCTCGGTCGTGATTGTGAGCTGACCGCCAGGCTGAATGCCCTGTACCAGAACCGGCTCCAGCATCGCGCGGCTGGCGTAGACGGCGGCGGTGTATCCGGCCGGGCCGGAGCCGATAATCAGAACGCGGCTGTGCTTGACGTCACCCATTTCAAGTCCCCTTGGCTTGGCGGTTCCATGGATATAAACGCGGTCGACGGCAACCGGAAGGGGCGTCCTTCCGTTCCCTGCGCCGTTCCCATCCGATAAGATTATTGCGCTGTTGCGAAACTTTATTGCGCGACCCTTCCCGTTTGGATAAGGTTCGAAAAACAAAAAAGGGGAGGGGGCCCATGCCGGGCAGCAAACTGGATCCGATCGACAGGAAGATTCTGTCCGAGCTTCAATCCGACGGACGTATGACCAATGTCGAGCTCGCGAGCCGCGTGGGCATCTCGGCCCCGCCCTGCCTCCGCCGCGTCCGCACCCTCGAGGAGCAGGGTTACATCAAAGGCTACCACGCCGCCGTAGACCCGCGCGCGCTCGGCTTCGAGGTTCAGGTCTTCGCCATGGTCGGTCTGGTCAGTCAGGCCGAAGCCGATCTGGTCGCGTTCGAGAACCGCTGCCGCGCCTGGCCGCTGGTCCGCGAGTGCCACATGCTGAACGGCGAGGTCGACTTCATCCTGAAATGCGTGGCGCCGGATCTGTCGACCTTCCAGCGCTTCCTGACTGAAGAGCTCACCGCCGCGCCCAACGTGGCCAGCGTGAAGACCTCGCTCGTGATCCGGGACGCCAAGGATGAGCCCGGCGTCCCCTTCGACGTTCTGGAAGAGCGTCTGAACCAGACGGCCTGATCAGGCGAAGACCGCCTCCCGCTCTTCTGACGTGATCCGCGGCGCGGCGAGACGACCGAAGTCGCCGATCGACCGGATGTAGGGAAAGAACATCAGGAACTGCCGCATCATTTCGTCCGAGAGCGAATAGGTCGCGTCCGGACCGGGATGATAGCTTTCGACTTTCAGACCGGCGGCCAGAATTGTGGCGTGGCGGTCGCAGGCCAGATGATAGACCTGCGTCGGCGCGACGGGCATGACCTCGATCACAGAAACGCCGTCGGCGAGCGCCGAAAGCGGCACCAGCGCGGCGTCGGTGCCAAGCGAGGCGCGAAGCTTCGGCTCGCGGTCGAACCGGCGCGCGTGCGGGCCGAAAGTCTGGTCCTGCGACGGCTGGCCAAGACCGAAGGCGTCCGGCATGACGCGATAGAGTTTGTCCGGCGCGTCTTCGGATGCGGAGGCGCCTGGCACCAGGTTGATCGATCCCTTCCAAAGAAGCTGCGCGACCTCGCCCTCCGGGCCTTCCAGCCACATGCCGGGGCAGAGGTCCTCAACGGCCACGGGGCCTTCGGTCGTCTGAAGGATGACGCCGTGGGCGAAAGCGCCAAACGCCTGCTCAAATACGGGCAGCGCGAGCGCCGGGCGCGTGGCGTTGAAAACCTCCCTATCCTGAAGCCACTCGATCTCGTACCGACGCGACAGGCGGGCGACCGGACGCGGCGCGGGGGCCGGACGGGTCTGTTTGCGGACAGTCCATGGCGCAGGGGCCTGAACCTGCGGACTCTCACGCTCGGGAAAAGGGGGAAGGGTCGGGGGATGGGCACTCATTACGACACACTCGCTTCACTAAAACCAGGTACATTGCCGGAAACTCGGCGGCTTAAACGTCAGGCGTTCGCCTGTTTCTTCATCTCCTTATCGGCAGGCCGGGTCCTGCGAGACCGGTGAAAGGGCAGCGGCGGAAGGTCTTGTTCCGCCGTCTTCAGCACGCTTTTCATCCAACGTGGCTTGGCTTTCATGCGCTTCGACATCCTCTCGCGTCTCGCGGCCCAGGCTCCGCAACATTTGAGACTATCTCGAATCAATGGGGCAAGGTCGTGACGAAACCGGGGAAATTCAGAGCGTGATCGCCGAAATCAGCCGCCCGTAGTCGGCCTCCTTCCGGTGCACGCTCCGCCTGTAGGAGTAGAACCGCTCCTCGTCCGAATAGGTGCAATGCCCGATCCATTGCGCCTCGCCCGCGCCCAGATACCGCAGCCGGTTCAGCCCAAAGCCGATCAGATCGAACTGATACCGATCGCCGTCGCCATTGGCGAAGAACCGGGCATTCTCCGCGTCCTCGTCCATGAATCGGTCCAGGAACTCCGGCCCGACCTCGTAGGCCCGCTGGCTGATCGACGGACCGATCGCGGCTTTGATACGCCTGCGCTCGGCCCCGAGACCCTCCATCGCGTCCAGCGTCGCGTCGAGCACGCCGTCCAGGGCGCCCTTCCAGCCGGCATGCGCGGCGCCAATCACCCCTGCTTCCGCATCCGCGAACAGGACCGGCTGGCAGTCAGCTGTCAGCACCGCGAGCGCCAGCCCGGGCGTCGCCGTGACCATCGCGTCCGCCGTCCGCGTTTCGCCGCCCGGCGCTTCGTCGAGCACCGCCACCCGGTCCGAATGCACCTGATGTACCGTCGCCAAGTGATCGGCGGCCACACCCATCGCCTCGGCCACCCGCCCCCGGTTGATCGTCACGATTTCCGACTGGTCCGACGAACCGTAACCGCAATTCAAGCCGGCGTAGACACCCGAGGAGGCGCCGCCCCGGCGAGTGAAGAACCCGTGCTTGACCGGGCTCAGAATGTCCGATGTCAGGATCTCCAGCGTCACGTCTCAAACCCCGGTGGCGGAGGGTCTCCGGCGCGGTAGAGCGCCATCGCTTTGAAGAGCGTCCCCATTTCGCCCGGATGCGTCAAGCGGCGATGCGCGGCGATGTGGCTGTCCAAAGCCGCGCCCTCCAATCCCGCCGCCAACGCCTTGGTCCGCGCGGTGATTCCCAGCCGCTCTAGAAAGACGCCTTGCGGCGTCAGACGAGTGGTGAGGGCAGGGGATGCGGCCTCCGCCAGCGCCTCGAAATCCACATGCGCCGTCAGATCCGCCACGCCGGGTGATTGCAAGATCGGCTCCGGTATGTGACCTCGTAGCGCCTGCAGCGTATCGCCCAACGAGCGCCAGTCCCCATAGTCCACGATCAACGCCAATCCCCCGCGCTCCGCGATCCACTGGCCGAGAAGCCCTGCATCGGCTTCAGCGGCGGCGCTCGCTTCAACGATGTCGCCGGCCCGTGTGTCGTCCAGCCGGTTCGCCAGATCCGCCCTGGGCGTCTCCGGCCCCAACCCAAGAGCAAGGGCTCCATCTTCCCCACGCCCCACCATCCGCTCGGACCAACCTGTATTGCCCCTTACAAATTGCCGGACGGGCAGCGCGTCGAAATACTCATTGGCGACGGCGAAAACCGGCAGATCCTCTCCGTCCAGTTCCATGAGCCCGCTGAACCACACCGGCGCGACCGGCGCGACGGCCTTCTTTTGCCGGTCCCGAAGCACCGGCGAGACCTCGACAAACCCGAGCCGCAGAGCGTCATGGAAGCCCGGCACGGCCTTCGTCGCCCGCAAGAGATCGGCCATCAACGTCCCGCGCCCCGGCCCAAGTTCCAGCAAACGGAACGGCGCGGGCGCCCCGCGATCCAGCCAGGCCTGCGCCAGCGCCAGGCCCAGAAGCTCGCCGAACATCTGGCTGATCTCCGGCGCCGTCGTGAAATCCCCTGCCGCGCCAAGCGGATCGCGTGTGGCATAATACCCATGCGTCGGATCGGTCAGGCAGGTGGCCATGTACTCGGCCATCGTGATCGGACCTGCGGCCTCGATCCGCCGGAGGAGCGCCTCGGCCAGCGGCGTCACGCCCGGCGCCCGGCGATCCAGATCATCAGCAAACCGACCGCGATCATCGGCACCGACAGAAGCTGCCCCATCGACAACCCGAAGTCGCCGAGAAACAGGACCCGCCCCAGCGGGTTCTCGGCGCTTACAAATTGCGCGTCCGCCACGCGGTAGAACTCCACAAAGAATCGCGACGCCCCGTATCCCGCCAGAAACATCCCGCAGATGCGCCCCGGCCTCCTCAGCCAGCCGCGCCCGAAGGCCAGCCAAAGCAGAACGAACCCGAGAAGCAGACCCTCCAGCCCCGCCTCGTACAGCTGGCTGGGATGCCGGGCGCAGAGCCCCTCGACGCCGGGGCAATCCTGTGCGCGCTGGCCCGGAAAGATCACGCCCCAGGGCGCGTCGGTTGGCCGCCCCCAAAGCTCGGCGTTGATGAAGTTGGACACCCGCCCGAGCAGAATGCCAGGCGGCGTGGCCAGCGCCAGCGCGTCCGCCATCTTGACCACCGACCGCCCGCGCCGCCAGCAAAAGATCAGCCCCGCGCCCACGACGCCCAGAAACCCGCCGTGGAAGGACATGCCGCCGGTCCAGACGGCAATGATCTCGCCGGGATTGGCCAGGAAATGCGCGGGCTCGTAGAACAGCACATAGCCGAGCCGCCCGCCAACGATGATTCCGATGATCATCCAGGTCAGCAGATCCTCAAGGTCCGGCTTCGCCATCGCGGGCTCGTCGCCCGCCCAAAGCGCGGGCCGCGCAATTGCCGAGGCGATGATCCGGTATCCGATCAGAATGCCCGCGATATAGGCCAGCGCGTACCATCGGATCGCGAAATTGAGCGATCCGATGGGGATCTCGATCAGCGTCGGCGAGACGTCCGGGAAGGGGATCGCGAGAAGCATCCGGCCCCTCGTGACACCGCGTCCCGCCGCCGTCAACCTTGCGAAACGCGCCCTGCCGCCCCTATATCAAACCGACCAGAAACCGGAGGCGACATGCAGACTCGCAACAAGATCATGGACGACATCTCGCAGCTCATGACCAACGCCATGGGCGTGGCGCAAGGCGCGCGGGAGGAGGCCGAGATGGCGATGAAAAGCCTCATGGACCGCTGGCTCGCGGACCGCGACCTCGTCACGCGGGAGGAGTTCGATGCCGTCCGCGCCATGGCCCAGAAAGCCCGCGAGGAGAACGAGGCGCTGGCCGCCCGCATTGACGCGCTCGAGGCGGCGGCAAAGTCCGGCAAATAATCAGGTGGCGATTGCCGTGATGTGGCGGTCGCCATGGCCTCGTGACTGCGCGGCCTGAAAAGCCGCCCGCACTTCGGCCATCACCGGCGCGTCCGCCGCGCCGTCCAGCAAGTACCCCAGGTCCTTGACCAGCAGATCGACTGTGAACATCGGATCGTGCGCGCCCGAGACGATCTGCTTGCCAACAAAAGCCGCCGCAGGGCTGACGACCGGCACGGGCGCCAGCAAATCCATCGTCGCCCCCGCATTCATGCCTTGCGCCTCTGCATAGGCCAGCAGCTCCTTCATCGCCGCCGTTTGCACCGCCAGAAGCGCGTTCACTATCATTTTGAGCGCGATGCCTTTCCCGGTCGCTCCCGCGTGCAGAACCGCCTTGCCCATGGTATCAGCAATCGGCCGGAACGCCTCAACGTCCGCCTCCGATCCGCCTGCGAGGAATACGAGCTCTCCCGCCTCCGCCTGCGGTCGCGACCCGGCGACTGGCGCGTCAATGAACCGAACGCCTGAGCCGGCGAGCGCAGCGATCCGTCCAGGCGAAACCGTGCTGGCCTCCACCGCCAGCGCGTCATAAGCCATCGCCGGCAGCGCCGCGTTCCAAACCGCCTCGGACGCCCCGTCGTCAGTCACCATGGACATCACCAGCTCTGCCCCTGAGACGGCCTCTTCTATACTGCCTGCAATGGTCAGTCCGTCCAGTTCAACGGGCGTGCGATTCCACCCGATCACCTCGTGACCAGCAGCCGCCAGACGTCCAGCCATACGGCGCCCCATGGCGCCCAATCCAAGAAATGCGATCTTCGTCATGTCAGGTCTCCTTTGCTTCGAGACCCGAATATCAGTGTGTTTTTGGCAATAAACAGTTCATTTGGCATTAATATAGTGCAAATATCACACTAATGGACTCTGACGCCCACGCCATCTTCCGTGAAGCAGCACGCCGGAACAGCTTCGCCGCAGCTGCCCGCGCCCTCGACATCGATCCCTCTGCAGTCTCTCGCAGCATCACCGCGCTTGAGGCCCGGCTCGAAGTCCGATTGTTTGAACGCTCCACCCGCCGGGTCGAGCTGACCGAGGCCGGTGCGCTCTACCTCGCCCGCATCGACCCGCTCCTTGACGAGTTCGAAGACGCCGCCCAGGCGGCTCGCGACCTCACCGGGACGCTGACAGGAACGCTTCGCGTGACCGCCTCCACGGCATTCGGCGAGGCCATCGTCGTCCCTATGCTCGCGGGGTTCATGGCAGAGCACACAGACCTCAACGTCGAACTCATCCTGACCGACAGCGTTGTGGATTTGCTCGCGGACAGGATCGACGTGGCTATTCGTCTGACGCCCGACGCGCCGCCCGACACCATTGTCACCAAGCTCGCAGACACCCGCTACCGGGTCGTCGCGGCACCCCCGTACCTCGCCAAAAACCCGATCAGCCAGCCCGCGGACCTAAGCGGCCACGACTGCCTCCGCTTCCCCATTCCCGGGTTCTCAGACAATTGGTTGTTCCGAAAGAACGGCAAAACCATTGAGGTGGCCGTCTCGGGCCGTCTCACGATCCTCGGTGCCCGCGCACTTCTCCGCGCCGCGATGGACGGGCAGGGCCCGGCGCTCCTCGCCGACTGGCTCATCGCTGACGCCCTCGCTGATGGGCGTCTGACCGATGTCTTCCCCGAATGCGAATGCGCTGCGGGCGGGTTCGACACAGCGGCCTGGGGTTTGACGCCATCACGAAGTTATCGTCCTAGAAAGACTACGGTTTTCCTCGAAGCCTTGCGGGCACATCTCCGGGTTCACCGGACGTGAACGCGCGACCGCGAAGATTTCGCAAATTAGCGCTTTACAGAGACTCCCCCTTCCCCCACCATATCTTGTAAGGACGGAGGGAAGATCCCCCGGACCTTGAGCAGGCACCAAGCTGTGGTGGCCGCAAGAGCTGCCCAGCAAAACATAACGAGGCCGCGCATGTCGCTTTCCGAGCAGTATTTCTCGACAGAAGAACTCCACCCCATCGACATCGTTGAGCATCTGGCAGAGCACCATGAGTGGGACTTTGACCGGATCGCTGACGACCAGATCGCCATGGCGGTCGAAGGACAGTGGCGCACCTACTCGATCACGCTTGCCTGGTCCCCGCAGGACGAAACCCTCCGCCTGATCTGTACGTTTGAGATGGACCCGCCAAAAGACCGGCTGGCCGATCTCTATGAGACGCTGAACGCGACGAACGACATGTGCTGGGCGGGCGCCTTTACTTACTGGTCGGCGCAAAAGCTCATGGTGTGGCGATATGGCATGGTCCTCGCAGGTGGACAAATGGCCGGGCCGGAACAAATTGACACCATGATCAGAGCTGCCGTGCTGTCGGCGGAACGGTTTTATCCGGCGTTCCAGCTTGTGGCATGGGGCAACGAGTCCCCGGCCGATGCGATGGGCGTTGCTATTGCAGAAGCGTACGGGCGGGCCTAAATGCCCGAACATCGCCGCGTCTGCGCGTACAAAGGCTGACCCCCCGGCCTGCAGATGCCGCGAGAGAAACCGGATCGCCCAGCGGTCCGGTTTTTTCTTTGGGCGGAATTGCCGCTGCGGATAGGCTCCCGGGATGACACGCCAAAGAATGACCATCGCCGAGGTTGCGATCCGCGTCCGCGACCTTGACGTCTCGCGCGCATTCTACGAGCGCGAGCTCGGCTTCACCTTCCACCACGCCATGCAAGACCTCGTTTTTCTGGAGATTGGCGGCCTCGACACGCCGCTCGGCGAAATCGGCCACCCGCAACTCCTCGCGCTTTTCAACCGAGACCCGGATGTCGAAACGGCGCGCTCCACCTTCGATCACATCGCTTTTGAGGTGCCGCCCGAGGTCTACGATGCGGAACGCGCCCGGTTCGCCGAGCGCGATCTGATCCTGCGCGAGCGCCATTGGCCTGACAGCCTGCCCTGGCGCGGCCGGTCCTTCTTTTTCCATGATCCGGACGGCAATGTCGTTGAGATAATCACGGCGCTCACCGATGACCAACAGGCATAGAAACTCCTGGCAATGTCGCCTAAACCGGCGTCAATCAGGGAGGGTCCGATGGACTACGGCGACATTACCACACGTGGCCTCGTGCTGCTTGGTTGCGGCAAGATGGGCGGCGCAATGCTGGAAGGGTGGCTGTCGAACGGCCTCGAGCCGTCGGCCGTCCACGTTATCGACCCGATGCCGTCGGATTGGCTTCGCGCCCAGGGCGTTGAAATCAACGGCGACCTGCCCGTCGATCCCGCCGTCGTCCTCCTTGCCGTCAAACCGCAGATGATGACCCAAGCGCTGCCGCAGGTCGCCCATCTTGGAAACCGCTCCACCGTCTTCCTCTCGATCGCTGCCGGCACTACCATCGCCTCGATGGAGACCGCGCTCGGCGCCCACAGCCCCATCATCCGCGCCATGCCCAACACGCCCGCCGCCGTGGGGCAGGGGATCACCGCGCTCATCGGCAACGCGCACGTGAGCGAAAGCCGCCTCGCGCTGGCCGAGACGCTCCTTTCCGCTGTGGGCCAGACTGTCCGGCTGGAGGATGAGGGTCAAATGGACGCCGTCACCGCCGTCTCCGGCTCCGGCCCGGCCTATGTTTTTCACCTGATCGAAGCTCTCGCTGCGGCTGGCGAGACAGAAGGGCTCTCGCCCGGCCTCGCCATGCAGCTCGCCAAGGCCACCGTCGCCGGCGCCGGCGCGCTCGCCATGCAGGCAGAAGACGAGCCAACCCAGCTACGCATCAACGTCACCAGCCCCGCGGGTACCACCAAAGCGGCACTGCGCGTGTTGATGAATGAAGCCGACGGCTTTCCGGCGCTCCTCACCCGCGCGGTCAAGGCCGCCGCCGATCGCAGCCGGGAGCTGGGTCAATGACGCTGGCCTTCGACGATTTCATGAAGGTCGACATCCGAGTCGGCCGGATCACCCGCGCCGAACCCTTCCCCGAAGCCCGAAAGCCCGCGATCAAGGTCTGGGTCGATTTCGGCCCGGAGATCGGTGAAAAGAAGTCGTCGGCCCAGATCACCAAGCATTATTCTGTTGAAGAGCTCCCCGGCCGCAAGGTCCTCGCCGTCGTCAACTTCGCCCCCCGCCAGATCGGCAAGTTCATGTCCGAAGTGCTGGTGCTCGGCGTGCCGGATGACGAGGACGAGGTCGTGCTCCTGACCCCCGACAAGGACGTGCCCATCGGCGGACGCATGTACTGATGCCGTCTCTTCTCATCACCCGCAGGCTTCCCGAAAAGGTCGTCGCCGCAGCACGCGAGACTTTCGACGTTACCATCCAGGATCCGCCTGAGCCCCTCACGCCTGAGGAAATGGTCGACGCTCTCGCCACCTACGACGCAATTCTTCCAACGCTCGGCGACCCTCTGTCCGCCGACGTGCTCAACCAAGTCTCTGACCCAAAAACAAAAATCCTCGCCAACTTCGGCGTCGGTTATAACCACATTGATGCGGACGTGGCACGCGCCAAGGGCATCGCCGTCACCAATACGCCGGGCGCGGTCACAGACGCCACCGCCGACATCGGCATGACCCTGATCCTGATGACCTGCCGCCGCGCCGGGCAGGGGGAGCGGCTCGTGCGTTCCGGCAAATGGACTGGCTGGAAGCCCACGCAGCTTCTCGGCATGCACGTCACCGGCAAAACCCTGGGCATCGTGGGCATGGGCAGGATCGGCAAGGCCGTGGCCCGTCGCGCCGCGCTCGGCTTTGGCATGAAGGTCGTCTTCTTCAACCGCTCCCGGGTGGCCGATCCCGGCGTGGAGGCCGAACAGCTGCCCTCGCTCCACGACGTCTGCCGCGCCGCCGACATCATCGTCGTCACGGTACCCGCCACGCCCGATACCCATCACATCATCAACGCTGAGGCGCTTGCCGCCATGCGGCCCAATTCGATCCTCGTCAACATTGCCCGCGGCGACGTGGTGGACGAGGCCGCTCTGATCGCCGCACTTCAGAAAAAGAAAATCGGGGGCGCCGGCCTCGACGTCTACGAGCATGAGCCCCACGTCCCCGACGCGCTGATCGCGATGGAGAACGTCACGCTCCTTCCCCACCTGGGCACCTCCGCGCTCGAGGTCCGCGAAGCGATGGGCCTTATGGCGGTCGACAACCTGAAGGCCTGGGCCGAAGGCCGGCCGCTTCCCAACGCCGTCTGAGTTCAAGCCTCGCGGTCGCCGACGGCCTCGCGCCAATGGCGGCGGCAGAGCGAGACATAGGTCTCGTTCCCGCCGATCTGCACCTGCGCGCCTTCGGTCAGCGTGTTGCCGTCCGCATCGTGGCGGACCACCATCGTCGCCTTCTTGCCACAGAAGCAGATCGTCCGCGCCTCGCGCATCTCGTCCGCCAGCGCCAGAAGCGCCGCCGATCCCGGAAAGAGCTCCCCCCGGAAATCCACCCTGAGCCCGTAGCACATGACCGGCAGACCCAGATCGTCGACCGCCCGCGCAAGCTGCCAGACCTGATCCTTGGTCAGAAACTGCGCCTCGTCCACGAAGACGCAGGCGACCGGTCCCTTGCGCTTCCGCCGCTCCAGCATGTCGAAAAGGTCGGTCCCCGTGTCATAGGTGTCCGCCGAGGCGGAAATCCCGATCCGGCTCGCGATCTTGCCCGTCCCGGCCCGGCCGTCGAACGCGGCCGTCAGCAAATAGGTCTGCATCCCCCGCTCGCGGTAATTGTAGGACGCCTGCAGCAAGAGCGTCGACTTGCCCGCGTTCATCGTCGAGTAGTGGAAATAGAGCTTGGCCATGCGTCCGGCCTAGCGAAGCCCGGCGGCCGCGACAAGCGTCGCTGGGTCTGCGGCGTCGTTCGCGCTATGCTACGCCATGCAGTACGACGCCGAAACGCCCGACGCCTACCTCGCGCTGCTGGAGGACGACTGGCGCAAGGACCGGCTCCTCGCGATCCGCGACATCTTTCTGCGCGAGGTCGAGGGCCTTTCTGAGGGCATCGGCTACGGCATGCTCCGCTACGAGCGGAACGGCGACGTCTTTGGCCATCTGAACGCGCAAAAGGCCTATGTCGGCGTCTATCTCGGGGATCTCGAGCGCATCGACCCCGGCGGCGCGATCCGGGCGGGGATGAATTGCGGCAAGAGCTGCCTGCGCGTGCGGAAACGGGATGGTTTGGGCGTTGTGCGGAGACTTGTGGCGAGGAAGGCCTCGCGCGGTTGAGGCGTATGTTGATCCGCGAGAGGGCATTTGTGCGGCAGCTGCGAAAGGCCGCTTGGAGACCAAAGCAGACTCTGCGGAAGGCGCCGTTTTGGCGAGAAACCGTCCAACAATGGTGTCGCTCCAGAACGAAGAGCTCTTGCCGCCATTCCGATTTGGTCTCTAAGCCTTCTATCCAGTTCCCGTGTTCCTGGCCGATCTTGTGGGGATTGTCCTTCTGGACGAAATGCGGCACCGGTCCAATGTTGACGGTGGTCAAGTTCCTGATGTGACTGGGAAACCAGAAACGTATTGCCCGAGGATTGAGCCTCGGGCAGCTTTCCTCGTCTTCTTCTCGAAGTATGGAACACAGAAATCGGTTCTCCGATGAGATCAGCCCTTCAGAGGGCCACCGTGATCGGCAAACAAGCTTTCGCTCACGCTGGCGGACAGGATTTTCCTGTCATGACCTAAGAACAGCCCGCCGATCCAAGGGAGCGGCGGGCTGGCTTTATTGATTACACTCGGCGACGGATAGCCATCTCTAGCGGTCCCGGTGGCTTGCTCCGACGGGAATCATGTCCGTGACCTCAAGCGACCTGCTTCCCGGGTGATCAACAGCTACTTGGTCGAGACCTTGATCTTTCGGCTCGGGTCCTTGGGCTCAGTCTTGGGCATCGTGATGTGTAAGACGCCTTTTTCGAACTCGGCCCTGATTGCCTCAACGTCCACTGTTTCAGGCAATGTCATTGTTCGGGCAAATCTGCCGTAGCTTCGTTCGCTGATCCGCAGATCGCCCCCGTCGTCATGCGTGACGTTCTTCTGCCCCCGGAGTGTCAATCGCCTATCACTTAGTTCGATCTCAACATCGTCTTCACTGAGACCGGGCAGCTCGGCGGTCAGTTCAATCGACGCGTCTGTCTCGTTGACGTCGATGGCTGGCGAAACAGCCTCGGTCATATCAAGTGAAGGGAATCCCGTTCGCTGCGCGGCTGTCTCGATTGGGAAGAATGGGGACGAGCCGCCGAAAAACCGCGACATCAGCGAATCCATCTCGCGTCTGAAGTTGTCGGTGAGCGGGTTTGCTGCCGGGCTAATTTGTGCTGTCTGCTTTTCGTCGGGCATTTTCAGAACCTCCTTCGTCATGGCTCAGGATGAAGCGCGAGCCTGCCCCGAATTGCGATCAACGGCATTAATCCTGCTCAAGACGGGTAGCCGAGTGCTTTGACTTGCGACGTTCGAGCGACCTTCTCTTCAGCTCGGGCGATTGGTTTGCATGAAGGCCAAACTCGCCAAAGTACAGTTCCGAAGTCCCAAGGATGCGGTGTGCGACAGTCTCCTGCCGCCGTCACCGCACATTCACTCGGGAAACCCTCAGTTCTCCGCAATCTCTTGTATGGACTGCAGGTAGAGGACCAGGCTGAAAACGCGATTCCTGGCCCGGAGAGTATTGATCTCGTCAGGTCCCCACTCGCTGATCGCGAGGTCCATGTAGCGGTCGCCCCATACTGGCATTTTGCGGTCCCCGTGCGCGGCGACCTCTGCGCGTCCGTCAATCACGTCAAACACGCGGTCAGTCGGAAACACCCCTTCGTTTGATTGGGCGAGCAGTGTCAGGTCTCCAGGATCAACGCCACGAAACAGTCTCGTAAGGAACCCTGCACCCTTGCCGTCAGTGCCGTGGCAAGACGAGCAGGAGTTGATGAACTCGATTTCGTCGACACGCGGTCGGTCAGAACCGTCCTGCGCCGCGACTGCCGTGGCTTGCATTCCTACCGCGACGAGTGCTCCCGCGAGCAAAACTCCAACTTTCATGTTCCCCTCCTATTCTGTTCTGGCAGTCTGGAACCGCCGACCTGAGTATGGCGAGCGGGATGGAGGTCGCTTTAATCCCAGTTAACGATACTCCTGGCGCGGCTCTCGCCGACTTGCCTAAGTGTCGTGCCAGTTGCTCAAAGTGATCGCCATGGCTCAAGCCAATGATGACCTCAGACCTGAGCGCTCCGAGCCGGGCTATTCGTATCCTTGCGCGTGATTAAGGTGGGGATACTGGGGTCGCGCTATCATGGTTCTTAGGGAGGAATGAGAATGTACAAGAACGTCTTGATCCCTCTGGCCTATAGGCCGGGCCACCACCCCGATGCTGAAATCAAGGCAGCTCAAGCGATTTCCGCACCCGGAGCCCGTATTACCCTATTGCATGTGATCGACGCTGTGCCGGAGTTCAGCGCCGAACATGCTACGGACAGTTCGGAGATGGCACATGTTATCGAGCATGACCTCGAAAGGATCGCCGAACCCCTCGTCGAGGCTGAAATCAGGGTACTCAAGGGCGAACCGGAAGAAACCATACTTGATCTGGCAAGCAGCGACGCGGTCGACTGCATTGTGCTGGCGCCGCATCGCACCGATACCGGCGAATACGGATCGGTTGCCGCTCAAGTGGTGCGCCGGGCACCCTGCACGGTACATCTCGTAAGGTAACTTTGATGTAGCCGATCAAGTGTTTGTAAGGTTTTGGGCTTATGTCGGGAACCTCCGCATTCACCAAACCGCCGAACGGGTCAAAGCCCGCAAGTGAGCGCCAAGGTGAATTGTCAGAGGAATGAGTCTCGACCAACCCCTTCGGCCCTCATATGGAATCGGAGTAGGCAAGGACTTGTTCTGTAGGGAGATTTGCCCTTCAAAGCGCCACGAAGATCGGTGAGCAAGCGGTGGCCAGGCCAACTAACCGGTTTCTTCTGAGAAGGCCGACTAGGGATTAACCCGGGTCAAAGCCCGAATGCCGCCAACTCAGTTAGGTTGTTGGTGTCCTTGTGTTGAGATCACCCCAGGGCCTTGTCCCTTAGGCCCGGGGTCATTCCTTTCATCTAATCCCGCTCGTTTGAACGTGGTTAGGGCAAACGCGCCCCGGACATTTCAGCCTTTTGCCGAGCGGTATCGGCGCCAGGGTGGCAACATGTGATGTCTTCAGAACGCAAGAGCACGCGAATTCTAACGGGCTTCGCTCTCGCCGCCGCGCTCTACTGTTTTGCGATTCCCGGATCAGCTGCCGACAAGAAACCGTCGGCATCGGAAGAGGACTCCGCTCTACGTCTCATCAAGACAAGGTGCGCCTTCTGTCACTCCAATTCGGGCGTGCTCCGCGATCTTGCCAGCTGTTTGGATGACTACGGACCCGGAGGATTGGACGACTTCCTTTCCACCCACAACGTCCCTGAAGTCGAATCTCGCGAAACGATATTGGAGTATCTGGAGAAGTCGACCATCCGGCCTGCCAACTCGCCAAAAGAAGGCCGGTAGACGCAAGAATTGCTCAGAGTTCCAGCAGTGCTGACGGCTGGTGATGATTTGCTCAGGCCGTTGGAGCGCCGACGCAATCAATCCTGAATCAAGTCGAGATTATGGGGAATTGAGTGAGCGCCTCTACGGACCGCAATCCCTCCTCCATAGTGACCGGCATTATCGGTCTCGGCTTTCCGTTCCAAGGCATCGCCCCAGACTGACATCGGATGATGCCCGCTCGCGCCCAAACGTCCAGCGATTGAGTGAATGGCGTCCGCCATTGGATGCACCACTTTCCTGCCAAGGCCGGTACGCTGACCATCATCGATGCCGCAAGGCGGCTGGGGCCACCGGCATACAACCGTGGCAAGATGCGCGGGCATTCAAATGTTCGGTCTTTGCGTGTCATGAGCGACGGCCTCGCCGGCCAAAACGCACTCGAAATACTGATGGCAACGAACAAACTGCGGAACCTCATGACACTATCTCGTCGCTTTAAAAGGCTAGGGCGATCCTGGACAGGAAGACCCATCGGCGAAAAATTACGCCAAAGCAGCAAGTCAATCCGGCTTATCGGTTCACGATTGCCCGTTGGGCGAAGGACAGCTCATTTCACCAAGCGGTCATTCGGCCGGACGGCGGTCCTACGGGCGCCATCAGAAGTGTCAGATGTCTCCTATGAGCCCAAAGCGGACGTTCATTCCTATCGGCTCTTCGACAGTTAACTTCAGGCAAAGCGGTTTGTCTGTCGGTCTGCTTTCAAAGCTGCACTAGAAACAGGGAGAAGTCGCATGCGGAAGTTTCTTAGCTTTAAGGTTGCCGCGTCAGTTATGGCAGTTTTCGCAACGCCTGCGTTGGCCGAAGAAGCCGGTGAATTCGAATACATGAACGCCTGCGCGGCTTGCCACGGAGAAGGCGGAAAAGGGAACGGCCCAGTTTCGAGCCTCATGACCGTCGTTTCGCCACCGTTGACCGGTCTTGCGGCGGCGAACGACGGGGATTTCCCGATGCAGAGCGTGCTCGCCATCATAGATGGGCGCGCAGATGTCCGCGCGCATGGTTCGGGGATGCCCGTCTGGGGCGCGGTGTTCAATGATCCCCTCGCAGCCACGGTAAGCGGACAGTCGGCAGACTACATCACGCGAGGCCGGATACTGTCTCTCGCTTACTACTTGGAGTCCATTCAGGAATAGTTGGCAGTTTCCCTAGGGCTGGGACTGTCACTGCGCAAGTATGCTGATAGGGGGAAAAGCCCCTAAGTGCTTCACAGGCTGGTCGCGTCGGGTCGAAGAAATGGAGGGAAATGCTATGGACGAGAAGCCGCGCGCTTTGCACGAAGTCTTTCCAGAGCATGCCGATACGGTCAAACGGCTCTTGGAAATAGATCCGAATTTCAAGCAGAAGGCGGAGGAGTTTCACTATCTAAGCCGCGCGGTCCACAGGGCTCAAATAAAGGAAGAACCGGTGGAAGAAGTGGAGCTGAGCGAGCTCAAAAAACAGCGTGACATCGCCAAAGACGAACTGTTTCGCCTGATCCTGCTCTGAGTGTCCATTCAGGCTGCTGACGTAAGGGGGCGTTTTGGACGAGCTCCAAGACGGAGAATCACCATGGCCTCCGGCAAGAAACGGAAGGCTCGCAGGCATCGAGGGAAGTTCGTGGGTGCCAGCGGGTAGATTTAGTGAGCAAGCGTCCCTGCAGCCGCTTCACGGAGGTCCAGCCCCGCGATCTCCGACAGCTTCTTCCGGTCTTTGATCAGGACATCCATATGTCCGCTCGTTTCAATTAGACCGTCTTCTACAAAGCTCCGGAGCATCCGGCACACGTGAACAGCTGAAAGGCCAGCGAACTCACTCAGAGCTTGCTGCGTGACGGGAAGATGAAAAGCCCCTTCGGTTTCGAAGCCCATCGCCCGCACGCGAGACGACAACTCAAGCAGCACATAGGCGACACGCATTGTGGCGCTTCCCTTGCCGATGCGCAGTAGCCTTTCCAGAATCCGGGTGCGCTGCGTGGCTTCCACGTTTTGGACCGCCTCGCTCATTCCTGGCGTGTCAGACGTGAGACGTTGCCAAGCAACTGCCGGCACAATTGCGACGGTGCAGTCGGTGACAGCTCGGACATCCAGAAACGAGTTCGCGCCATCACCTTGTGAGGGATGGACGAAGTCCCCGGGAAGCAGGAAATCGATGATCTGCCGCTCTCCATCGAGCAGCGACTTCGAGCATTCAACCCATCCATCCAGAGCCACGACCGTTACGTCAGCCATTTCAGCTTCGACAAAGATGTCATGCTGGGCTGGATACATGTGCAGATACCGCTGGGCCTCCTTCGACGACTTCAGGTGATCCACGATCGAGAAGAACGCGTCTGCGCCAACATCGGAACCGGAGCCGCGGAAGTCGCCACTCCGCTGCGCCAACGATGAATACTGAAACGTCATCGCACCCTCCCATTTTCCTGCAGGAAAGCACTCAGATCGCCGCTCCTTCATTGCGCCAGATCAAGATGCATACGTTTTTCCGCATGTATATTCCGCGACAGTCATTAGTGAGTCATCCCTGACTGAACTGCCCTGGCGCCTTGTCCCTTGGCGTCAGGGCTTTCTTTTGCAGCGTTGAGTGGGGGCGTCTGAGGCTTGAGTTGTCGAGGGTCAGCTTCGTCCGCAAGGCAGACGTTCGAGCTTTCCAGAACCGCCGGCACCTGACGCTTCTCGTCAGATGACTGCTCTGAGCCCAATGCGGACGTTCGTGGTACCGAGTACCGAGTATCGAGTTCGAACTTCGCGATTTCGACTACCGTGGCCTAACCTCTATCACGGGCGATTATCCAAGCAACGAAACAGCACACAAAGGCGCCAACAGTCTCGGCCCTAAAATCAGAAACCATTGCAACTGTCACCGCGACCGTCACCAAGACCGCAAACAGGAAACCCAGCCTGTTGAGCCAAGCCGGATTTCTTTCGTTATCGCTATTCCTCCGACCCACCGTTGTCTCCCAGCTTCTCCAACGAGAGCATACTCAAACCGGGTCCGCTCCAGCGCATTCACTCTAGTTAACCGCCCTCCTGCCCCCGTACAGGACCTCAGAGAGCCGCCGCCGCAAGAGTGTACTGCTCACTGCCAGCAGACTGTTTGGCCATTCGCAGTTGTTCATGCGCAAGCAGGCGAGCAAGCTGATGGCTGAAACTGTCAGACGTCTCCTAAGAGCCCAAAGCGGTCAATCAGACCGCGCAATTCGAACGAGATTGGAGTCGTTCTGTCCGGCCTGCAACAATCCTATTGCCGGGCTGTGCTATGGTGTCCACGCAACCAGGGAGAAGCACCATGACTGCCATGAACATTGTCCACTGCCGCGTGAAGCCAGAGCGCGAGCAAGATTTTCTGGATTGGCACAGAAACCGGGGGGCCAACGAGATGACGGGCTTCCAAAGCTTCTCGGTCGTGAAGACCGGGGACTGCGAGTACACATTTGTCGCGCGATGGGACAGCATGGATGCGATCGTCGCTGCGCGACCTCAGATGATTGCCAATCTTGATCAGTTTCGCGACATGCTGGAGGAGTTCGGGGAGACAGGCGTGACAGAGCCGCGCTCCGGAGAGGTCGTCGTGGAGTTCACCGATTAGACACCTTTTGGACGGAGGGCCTGATGATGCTCACAGCACTCAAAATCATCCACTTCTTCTGTCTATTCGGCGGCGGCGCCGCGATGATGGGCAACGGCATTCTCATGCGCAAAGTGATGGCGAGCGGCGGTCCGCCAGGACCAGTGGTTGCTGACACGATGAAGAGGCTCGGAATGATCGGTCTTGCTTCGATTGTGCTGCTTTGGGCGACCGGTATTGTCATGCTCGTTATCAGTAGTGCAGTTTTTGATTGGACCTTGATTCTGAAACTGCTCGCTGCGGCCGTGGTTCTGGCTGCGGTTGTCACGATGAGTCTGACGTCAGCCCGCGCCGCGCGGGAGAACCGCCCCCCCAACCAAGACTTCATGAAGCGTTTGTCTCTCGCATCCAGCGCGTCTGCGGCACTAGCAGTCGTTTTTGCCGTTCTTGCGTTTGGTTGATCCCAAAAGTCGAGAGAAACGCGAAGGAGCTTCTGACCTTTGTGAGGTACTGTCAGAGGAAAGAGTGCGGGAGGCCTCTTTCCTCTTATTTGGCTTCGATTTCCAAAAGATAACAGCGCTGTAAGGAAATCTTCCCTGCAGACAAGCCAAGCCAACCATCTTCAACCACGTCGAAGCCTATCAGGCGAGTTTCTTCTGACAATGCCCCCTTGAATAGGGTGCCGCTCGATCTCGAGTGCATTGCGGACACGGTTTTGTCAAAGGATTGCCCCGGGCCGCCCCTTCCCGCCCTCTTCAAAAAGTCGCGGGCACAAATATCCGCTCTGTAAGGAAATCAGCCTTTCCGAGCGCCACTGAGATCAACAAACGAGCGGTGCTGAGGCTAGCAGACCGGCTTTTTTTGACAAGACGCCTACCGACCAAGCAGACCTTTGAGCTGGTTTGAAGTTACGCCTGCGTTTGCAGGTCCCGGAGGCTCCTCAGCGCTTCTTCAGCCTTGTCATATGGCACCAGAATGTGATCGTGGCGGGCTCCGGCGATAATGTTGCAAGGGATTGCGACATCGGCCAGCCGGGAGGAAACCTGCGCCACAAGACCGAAGGCCTCAAGAGCGGAATGCACCCTCAGCGTTATCCACGCCGCCCTGAACAGAGGTTGCAGCCCGGCGGCTTTTGCCTCGTCCTCGGGCAGCACAACGGTCCGGCCTTCGTCTTCTATCACCGTGAAAGCGGCCCCCTCGGGACATGGTGTATTTCGCGGAAGCTCCGCGTATACCCACACACCCGGCCTCTGATAGGGATCGAGGCCGCGCAAAAGATCCTCGAGAAGCGAGATTCCATGACCAGAGAGCGCGTCCCATACCCCAATGTCATCGCCTGCCAGCGGCTCGCCCGCGGTGAGGCCGTTGAGTTCATCCTCGCTCATTTTGGTTTCTCGGGACGAATTTGAAAGACGATCGAAATCCACTTTGGAGTAACCCTTTTCTTTCGCCCCGGAAAAATTCCCTTGCTTTTCATGCCGTGAAAATGACGTCACCTTTGTGACCGTATAACGGTTGTTTTTTGGGTTATCGATAAGGCCTGCTTCGCCTCCCTCAGCGC
>JASJAU010000119.1 GCA_030066855.1 Paracoccaceae bacterium
CCGCCCGCCAGGTCGCCGGCTCCTCGGGGTCGGCATAGAAATCCTCGGTGTGTTCGCCCCGAAACCAGACGATGTCGCCGATCGCGCCTTCGGAGACCAGCTTTCGCGCGAACTGAGTCGCTGGAGTGCGGACGTAGTTGAACCCCACCATGTTGACGCAGCCGCTTTCCCGTGCCGCCGCGACCATCGCTTTGCCGTCCCCCAGCGTGGCGCCGAGCGGCTTTTCGCAGAACACGGGCTTGCCCAGCGAGAAGGCCTCAACTGCAATCCGCCGGTGAGTCGTTTGCGGGGAGGCGATGACGACGGCCTCAACCTCGGGCGAATGGACAAGCTCGCGCCAGTCCGCGTTGCCGGAGCGGAAGCCGAGCGCGTCGCGGTGGCGCGCCGCGCTTTCCTGGGAGGTCGCCGCAACCATTTGAAGAACCGGGCGCAACTCGGTGTCGAACACCGCGCCCACAGCCGACATCGCCACCGCATGGGCCTTGCCCATGTAGCCGCCGCCAACAATTCCGATGCCGATCTGCCGCATTTCTGTCTGCCGAAAGGTGTTTGCAACCGGTTGCAATTTGAGTATCTTCAAATCGACATGACGGTCAATGACCAATCTCTGGCCGCAGTCGCTTACCGTGCACAAGAAGGAGAGCCGACATGCCTGGCGAGACGATCCGACTGACAACCGCGCAGGCGATCGTGCGGTATCTTGCGGCTCAGTTCATCGAGATCGACGGGGCAAGGACGCGCGTCTGTGGCGGCGGCTTCGGCATCTTCGGGCATGGCAACGTGACTTGTCTGGGTGAGGCGCTCTACGGCTATCAGGACGAGCTGCCGCTCTATCGCGGCCAGAACGAGCAGAGCATGGGATTCGCGGCGGCCGCCTACGCCAAGTATCACCTGCGCCGCCGGTTCATGTTCTGCACCGCATCCGCCGGGCCGGGCACCGCGAACCTTGTCACGGCGTCGGCCCTGGCGCATGCCAACCGGCTCCCGATGCTGATGCTTTGCGGCGACACGTTCCAGACGCGGCTGCCCGATCCTGTGCTGCAGCAGCTCGAGCACTTCGGGAACCCGGCGCTTGGCCTGAACGACGGTTTCCAGGCTGTTACCCGGTTCTGGGACCGCATCACCCATCCCGCGCAGATTATCCAATCGCTGCCTGCCGCGCTGGCGGTCATGCTGGACCCTGCAGACTGCGGACCCGCCTTCATCGCCTTGCCGCAAGATGTGCAAGGCTGGACCTATGACTACCCGGTCGAGCTGTTCGAAGAGCGGACGCACCGTATACGCCGTCAAGCGCCCGACCCGGCGGAGATCGCCGATGCCGTTGCGCTGCTCCGCACCGCCGAGCGCCCGATCATCATCGCCGGTGGCGGCGTGCAGTACTCGGGCGCCGTGGACGAGCTCACCCGTTTCGCCGAGGCGTCGGGCATCCCCGTGGTCGAAACCATCGCCGGGCGGGCCAACATGCTCGCCACGCACCCGCTGAATACCGGACCGGTCGGAGTGACCGGCTCCGACAGCGCGAACGCGGTCGCCGAGGCCGCCGACGTAATCCTTTCGGTTGGATCCCGCTTGCAGGATTTCACCACAGGATCCTGGACGGCCTTCGCGCTCGACGCGCGTTTCATCTCGCTCAATGCGGCCCGGCACGACGCCGGCAAGCACATGTCAGTGCCGGTCGTCGGCGACGCGAAACTGGGGCTCGAGGCGCTTGAGACCGCGCTCGAAGGCTACAAGGCGCCCGCGACCTGGACCGACTTCGCGCAGGGCGAGAGGAAGAAGTGGGACGCTTATGTCGCCGAGAACGTGCGGTACGGCAACCGGCCCAACTCCTACGCGCAGGCGATCGGCATTGTGAACGACCTCTGCGATCCGCGTGACCGCGTCGTGACGGCGGCAGGGGGCCTGCCGGCCGAGGTCGCCGCCAACTGGCGCACGCTCGACATCGGCACGGTCGATGTGGAGTTCGGGTTCTCATGCATGGGCTACGAGATCGCCGGCGGCTGGGGCGCCCGCATCGCGCAGTCCGAGAGCGAGCCGGACAAGGACACGATCGTCTTCGTCGGCGACGGAGCGTACCTGCTAATGAACTCCGACATCTATTCCTCGGTCCTGACCCGTAAGAAGCTGATCATTCTGATGCTCGACAACGGCGGCTTCGCCGTCATCAACAAGCTTCAGAACAACACGGGCAACGAGAGCTTCAACAATCTTATTGCGGACTGCCCGACCGTTCCCGAACCCTTCGCGGTCGATTTTGCCGCCCACGCCGCGGCGCTGGGTGCGGACTCGGTCAAAGTCGACAACCCCGCGGAGCTGGCCGAGGCCTTCAAGCGCGCGAAAGCCTCCGACAAAACCAGCGTCATCGTTATGGATGTCGACGCCTATGACGGCTGGACCACCGAAGGCCACACTTGGTGGGAAGTTGGCACGCCTGCTGTATCCGAAAGCGAAAAGGTGCGTGCCGCGCACGACGAGGTCGAAAGCGCCCGCGTCCGCCAACGGAGGGGCGTATGAGCGGCCTTCTCGCCGGCATCGCCAAAAACAGGTTCGCCGTTTTCGGCCGCGCGGGCATGGATCTATTCCCCGATCCGCCCGGCACCCGCACGCGAGACGCCGTCCGGTTCGAGAGCGGTCTCGGCGGGTCTTCGGCCAACATAGCGGCGGGTATCTGCAAGTTTGGCGGCGAGTCCGCGCTGATCACCTCGGTCTCAGATGACGCGGTCGGCTGGTTCTGTCTGAAGCAGCTTGAGGACTACGGAGTCGAAACCCAGTATGTGAAGCGGATCACCGGCGAATACCGCACTTCGCTCGCCGTCTACGAGAGCCGCGTTGAAGATCACCAAACGGTTCTATACCGCAACAACGCCGCCGATTTTCAAGTCACGCCGGAGGATGTAGACCGGGTCGATTTCACCGAATTCGGGGCCTTCATCACGGCTGGGACCGTGTTCGCGGCAGATCCGTCCCGCGGTTCAGCCTTCCACGCGTATGAGGCGGCCAAGGCCAAGGGACTACCGGTCATTTTCGATGTGGACTACCGCCCTTACTCCTGGCCTTCCGCCGATGTCGCGGCGGAGGTGCTCTCGCGGGCGGGTTCGGAGAGCGACATGATCGTCGGCAACGACGAGGAGTTCGGCTTCATGGCGGGCGACATGGCCAAGGGCCTGCAAAAGGCGCAGGACCTTGCTTCTAGCAGCGCCGAAGTTGTCGTTTACAAGATGGGCGAGAAGGGCGCCGTCACCTTCTCGGACGGGCACGAGATCCACACCGGCATCTACCCCGTCACCGCGCTCAAACCGACCGGCGCGGGCGATAGTTTCATGGCGGGCCTGCTCTCGGGCCTCGCGGCGGGTCTGGACCTGCGCGATGCCATCCTGCGGGGCTCGGCCTGCGCCGCCATTGTCGTCGCTCGCCCCGGATGCGCCCCCGCCATGCCCGACCAACCCCAGCTTGACGCGTTCCTCGCCGAGCACCCCGGCCCCCGCGCGGCCTGAACGGAGGCACCCATGCACATCGCGCCCCATAACAACCAGAACCAGCCCATCGTCGCGGCGAATGACGCGACCGTGCCGCTCAACTACTTCAACATCGTTAAGCTGAACGCGGGCGAGAGCTTCACCTACGCGGTTCCCGGATATGAGACCTGCATCGTGCCCGCCACCGGCGCAGTGGATGTGCGTGTCGGCGACTTCGAAGCGAACGCGCTTGGCGGCCGGGGCGCCGATGTCTGGGACGGCGATCCTGAGGGGGTCTACGTGCCCTCTGGTCAGGAAGCCGTAATGACCTGCCGTTCCGAGACCGCAGAGATCTTCATCGCGGGCGCGAAGTACGATGAGGTTCTCGAACCTTTCGCCGTGCGGAAGGACGAACTCGACATTGTCCAGTACGGCTCGGACGACACCAAGACCCATCGCAAGATTAAGCACATCCTCGGCCAGAAACAGGCGGACAAGGTCGGACGGCTTCTGGTCAGCGAACTCTACACCGTCGGCCAGGGCGGCTGGTCCGGCTTCCCGAGCCACAAGCATGACACAGACCGCTTGCCGGATGAGACCCGGCACGACGAGACCTACAACTTCCGGTTCCGCCCTGACCACGGGTCCGGCCTACAGCTCTTGCAGCGCGAGGACGGCGGAGTCGGCGAGGCCTATCACATCGTCGACGGCTCGACGGTGTGCATCGACAAGGGCTACCACCCCTGCGTCGTGATGCCCGGCTACGAGATGTACTATTTCACCATCCTGGGCGGCCTCTCCCAGCGTCCGCTGGTTCAATACTTTCAGCCGACCCACGCCGATCAGGTCAAAACCATCCCCGGCATTCTGGACATGGTCGCGAAGTTCAAATGACCCGAGCGACCCTCGCCGAGGTCCTTCAGCCGGCCCTTGCCGATGGCTACGCCGTTGGCGGGCTTGTGTGCCTCGGATGGGAGGACATGCGCGCCTATACCCGCGCCGCTGAGGCCGAGAGGCTTCCCGTCATCCTGCAGGCCGGTCCCTCCTGCCGCAAGCACACGCCGCTGACCGTGCTGGGCTCCATGTTCGCGGAGTTGGCTGAGAGCGCGTCAGTCCCGGTCGTCACCCACCTAGACCATGGCTACAGTGAAGAGGAGTGCAGGATCGCGATCGAATGCGGTTTCACCTCGGTGATGTTCGACGGGTCGCAGAAGCCGCTTGCCGAGAACATCGAGCTCACCGGCCGGATCGCGGAGCTCGCCCATGCCGCCGGCGTGTCCTGCGAGGGCGAAATCGGCTTCGTCGGGTATTCGGGCGGAGCGGGGTCCGAGGGCACCGATCCAGAGGAGGCGGCGGAGTTCGCCCGCGCGACCAATGTCGACGCGATGGCCATTTCGGTCGGAAACGTCCACCTCCAGCAGAACCACGAAGGCGGTCTGGACGAGGAGCGCATTCGCACAATCGAGGCCGTGACCGAGACGCCCCTGGTGATTCACGGCGGTTCCGGCGTGCCCGTCTCGCAACGAACGGCGTTGGCCCGCGCAAGCCGGATCTGCAAGTTCAACATCGGGACGGAGCTGCGCATGGTCTTCGGCCGGGCGCTTCGCAACACGCTGGCGGCAGACCCGGAGGTTTTCGACCGCGTGTCCATCCTCTCGCAAGTCGAAGAGCCGATTGAGACCGCCGCCCGCGCCGCCATTCGCGCCATCGGCCCTGACAAGGAGACCTCCACATGACACGCATCGGCGTTCTTGGCTCAGGCCGCATCGGACAGGTCCACGCGACGACAATCCACCGGTTGCGGGAAGCGCGGCTGGTGGCCGTTGCCGACGCCTATGAGGACGCGGCCCGCTCGCTGGCCGATCAGACCGGCGCCGAGGTTCGCGAGACCGAGGCGATCATCGGCGCGGATGACATCGATGCTGTGGTGATCTGCACGCCAACCGACACCCACGCCGATCTGATCGAGGACGCTGCGCGCGCCGGGAAGGCGGTCTTCTGCGAGAAGCCCGTGGACCTCGACGCCGATCGGGTCCGCGCTTGCATCGCCACAGTCGAAGATGCCGGCGTGCCGCTGATGGTCGGCTTTCAGCGCCGGTTCGATCCGCATTTCCGCGCCTTGAAGGACGCGCTCGAAGCCGGAAAGATCGGAGAAATCGAGCAAGTCATTATCACCAGCCGCGACCCTGCGCCGCCGCCGATCGAGTACATGCGCCGCTCGGGCGGCCTCTTCCGCGACATGACGATCCACGATTTCGACATGGCGCGATTTCTGTTGGACGAGCCGATCCGCCGGGTCCTCGCAACAGGCGCAGTGCGGGTTGATCCCGCCATCGCGGACGCGCCCGACCTCGACACCGCAACCGTGCTGATGGAGACCGGGAGCGGAACGCAGGTGGTTATCTCGAACTCGCGCCGAGCCAGCTATGGATATGACCAAAGAGTCGAGGTCCACGGCTCAGGCGGCATGCTTCAGGTCGGAAATGAGCACGAGGCGCGTCTGACTGCGGCCACCGGCGAGGGCTTTTCCAGCCCGGTCCTGCTCAACTTCTTCATGACTCGCTACCTCGACGCCTATGCGGAAGAGATGCGCGCCTTTATCGACGCCATTGGAAAGGACGCTGAGCCTCCGGTCACCGCGCGGGACGGTCTCGCTGCGCTCCTTCTGGCCGACGCGGCGGCGAAGTCTGTCGAAGAGGGCGGCTGGGTCGAGGTTTAGGCGCCCGCCGCTTCAGGCCCGGTGAGGAAGGGTTTGATCGCGCCCGCCCCCCTGTCTAGACTCCGTTGAAAAGGGCAGGGTCGAGGCGGAGCATGGCGAAGACATACTCGGTGGTGTCTATGTTCTCTGGATGCGGGGGGATGGACCTCGGCTTTTTGGGCGGGTTCGACTTCCTGGGCAAGCGCTACGCCAGAAGCCCGTTCGACGTCGTCTGGGCCAACGACCTCAACCCCTATGCCTGCCGCACCTACGCGCATAATATCGGTCACGCCATCCGCGCGGGCAGCGTTTGGGACCATATCGACACCCTGCCGGACGCCTGCGACGTGCTGATCGGCGGATTTCCCTGTCAGGACATCTCGATCAACGGCAAGCGCCGAGGCGTCGCGGGGGAGAGAAGCGGCTTGTACCGCGCCATGGTCGAGGGCGTTGCCCGCACCAAACCCCAGGTCTTCGTTGCCGAAAACGTGCGCGGCCTGCTCTACTCCTACAACAAAAGCTCGCTGGAGACCGTCCTGAGAGATTTCTCCAACCTCAGGTACGAAGTCACCTTCGCGCTCTACAAGGCGGTGGAGTTCGGCGTGCCGCAGCGGCGCGAGCGCGTGTTCATCGTCGGCACTCGGGGGGAAGGCGCAGGGTTCGAACACGACCTGCCGAGACTTGAGAAGAAGGATTGGGTAACCTCGCGGCGGGCGATCTCGGATCTGGAGACGATGAAGCAGGACGAGGTCTTCAGCCACATCTGGTCCCTCGCGCGGAAGAGCGCCGACCAGGGTGGCCGCATTCTGGACCCGACCGGGCCATCGCACACGATTCGTGCTGAGTGCCACGGCAACAACCAGTTCCACTACAATCAGCCGCGCCGCATCTCGATGCGGGAGGCCGCGCGGTTCCAGTCCTTTCCGGACAGCTTCCGGTTCCTCGCGAAACTGCG
>JASJAU010000028.1 GCA_030066855.1 Paracoccaceae bacterium
CAGAGCCAGAGCCAGAGCCAGAGCCAGAGCCAGAGCCAGAGCCAGAGCCAGAGCCAGAGCCAGAGCCAGAGCCAGAGCCAGAGCCAGAGCCAGAGCCAGAGCCAGAGCCGGAGCCGGAGAGAGCGGTCTCCGCTTTCGATGAACCCCCGGCTGAAGAGGCGCGGCCCGGCCTGATTGGGCGGCTTCTGGGGCGCGGCGAGGCCAAGACGGTCGTCCGCCGGGAGCTCGACGACGACATGTTGGAGCAGATCGAAGAGCTTCTGATTACCGCCGACATGGGCGTCGAGACAGCCATGCGCGTCACGGCGAACATGGCCGAGGGACGCTTCGGCAGGCGCTTCTCGACTGAGGAGTTGAAAGAGGTCATGGCCTCCGAAATCGCCCGCATCATGGAGCCGGTTGCGAAGCCCATGCCGCTCTATCCCAAGCGGCCGCAGGTCGTTCTAGTCGTCGGCGTGAACGGGTCGGGCAAGACCACGACCATCGGCAAGCTCGCGAGCCAGTTCAAGGCGGCGGGCAAGTCCGTTGTGGTCGCGGCCGGCGATACCTTCCGCGCCGCCGCCGTCGAGCAATTGCAGGTTTGGGGAGAACGGGCCGGCGTGCCGGTCCTGACCGCGCCCGAAGGCTCGGACCCCGCCTCGCTGGCCTTCGAGGCGCATGAGAAGGCGGAAGCCGAAGGCGCGGACCTCCTGATGATCGACACGGCAGGGCGGTTGCAGAACCGCGCGGACCTGATGGAGGAGCTGGCCAAGATCGTGCGCGTGATCCGCAAGCGCGATCCGGACGCGCCGGAGAACACGCTTTTGGTTCTGGACGCGACCACGGGCCAGAACGCGCTCAGCCAGGTCGAGATTTTCCAGAAGATCGCCGATGTCTCGGGTCTGGTCATGACCAAGCTCGACGGGACCGCGAAGGGCGGCGTTCTGGTGGCGTTGGCCGACAAGTTCGGCCTGCCGATCCACGCGATCGGCGTGGGCGAGCAAATCGACGATCTCCAGCCCTTCGATCCGCGCGAATTCGCGGCTGCGTTGACCGGATTGGAGGAATGAGAGCGCTCCTCACAGTGCTGGCACTTTTCCCCAGCGCCGTCATGGCCGACTGCCGCGACGAGCAAGCCTTTGTTTATGAGACGATTGCTGGAAATGGCTGGGTCGTCGAGGCGCCTGGCGCGATGTCGCAAAGCGACGGCCTGTGCCGAGTCACGGACGTTGTTCTCACGCAGGAGAGTTTGGTTTTTGGCCTGGGCAGCGTCTCTTGGCGGCTGGAAGGATTGAACGCCTTGAAGGCCGGGGCGGGGCGGGTGTCGATCGACGCGGGCATTGACGACTTCCGCTTCGCACCGCGCGTTCAGGATCCGTGGCTGAATTACATGCTGGCCGAGCAGAACCGGCGCAACCTGATCGACGCGACACTCAGGGCTGGTTTGGATTTCGAGGCCGGACGCCTCACCGTGGATGGGCTCAAGATTGACCTCCCCGGAGAAAACGAGATCGCTCTTGACGTTGCGGTGCGCGGTGTCGGTCCGACGTTGTTGACGGGATTGGTCTCTGATTTGGCCGCATTGGAGTTGGAGCGGATGTCCGTTGCGGTCGAAAACCACGGCTTTGCCGACGCCTTAATCCTCGGGGTTCTGGTCGGTCGTTTTTCGGGTGTGCCGGGATCGCCTGAGACGGTGGTGGAAGCCACCAAAGCCGAATTGGCGTCGATCGTGAGGGGGCTGCCCGGGGACGTTCTTCCCGAAGACAGCAAGGCGGCTCTCGTCGCCCTGATAGACAATGGTCCTGCGCCATGGGGACGGCTGTCGATTGACATCGAAGCGGCAGGCGGGTTGCCGATGTCTGGATTCCTGGCCCTTGCGACATCGACCGATCCATTGTCGCCCGACGCATTGCGCGATGCCTTCTCAGGCGCCCAAATCGCGATCGGGTTTAGTCCTGAAACGGGTGTCGAGTGAGCGAGTGGCTCGTCTCCCTTGAGGGGACGGATGCGGGACGGCAGCTCGCGCTGTTCCTCGCGCTTCAGGCGGCCTTGCTGCACGCGATCTTCGGGGCGCTGCAGAAACGCGTGACCGATCCGTGGACGGCGCGGACGGTCATCGACGCCACATACTCGCTGCTCGCGATGCCATTCGCGCTCTTCGTGGTTCCCTGGCCCGCCGAGGAGATCTGGCCTCTCTTCGCGATCGCGATCGTGATTCACATCGGCTACAAGGCCGCGCAGTCCGCCGCATACTCGGCCGGCGCCTACACGGTTGTCTACCCGGTGGTGCGCGGCACGGGGCCGGTTTTCACCGTGATCGGCGCGGGCATTTTGTTCGGCGAGCTCTTCTCGGCGGTGCAATGGGCCGGGGTCGCGATGCTAGTGGGCGGCATTCTGGGGCTGGCGGTCTACAACCTGCGGCATGTGACCATCGACCGGGCGCGGCTGCCGCTGGCGCTGGGCCTTGCGGTCATGACCGGCGGAATCGTCGCGCTCTACACGACCTGGGACGCCTACGTGATCCGGGCTACGGAGGATCCCTTCACCTTTCTGGCCTGGTTCTTCTTTCTCGACGGTCTGACCTTCCCGACCATCTACCTCATTCGGAACCGGGGGCGCGTGCCGCGTCCGCTCGGCGCCATGGCGAAACTTGGCATCCAGGGCGCGCTGACGGCTTATCTTTCCTTCGGCGGAATTCTTGTCGCGACGCGGCTGGACAAGGTGGGCGAGGCCGCGGTCTTGCGCGAGACCTCGGTGCTTTTCGCCGCATTGATCGGCTGGCTGATGCTGGGCGAGCGGGTCGGGCCCAGACGGCTGACGCTGATGGCGCTGATCGCCGCCGGCGCGATTGTCGTTGAAGCCGGCGGGTAGGCGTTGAAGAGAGGCTCCCGGAACGCTACCTGAGCGCCATGTCGGAGAACACATTGAACCCCGCTGTCAAACAGGCGCTCGAACTCGGGCCGCCGATCCTGTTTTTCTTCGCTTATCTCTACATGCGGGACAGCACATACACGATCGGCGGCGTGGACTACGACGGGTTCATCGTGGCAGCGGGCGTCTTCGTGCCCATTCTTTTGTGCAGCATCGCGTTGCTCTGGCGGCTTACGGGCGAGTTGAGCCGCATGCAGGTCTTCACTGCCGTGATGGTGGTAATTTTCGGCGGGCTGACGGTGTGGTTCAACGATGAGCGGTTCTTCAAGATGAAGACCACGCTTGTCTACGGGGTCTTTGCGCTGATCCTCGCCATCGGACTGGCGCAGGGCCGGTCGTACCTCGCCTGGGTCATGGCCGGGCTCTTGCCGATGTCGCATGAGGGTTGGATGAAGCTCACCTGGCGGTTGGCCGCGTTCTTCGCCTTTCTTGCCGCGGCCAATGAGTTCGTCTGGCGCACGATGTCGACCGACACCTGGGTCAAGATCGAAACCTTTGGCTTCCCGATCCTGATGATTGTTTTCCTGATGACGCAGATCATGCGGCTTCAGGAGTTCATGATCGAGCCGGATCGGGAGGACGAAGAGGCCTAGCGAAACGGCGCGAAGTCGTCCCGCACGCTTTCCAGGATGAGCAAGGTGGCGCTGTCGAGGCGGTCGAAGAACCTCAGCCCCGCCTCGCCGTCTTCCGACCAGTGGACCAGCGCCATGAAATCCTTGTCATCGATGCGCAGCCGAACCGCTGTTCCAGGCGCGAGAGGCCCGTCGGTTGAGACACGGGCGCCGTCGCGGGAGATGTCGCGAATCATCGTCGGATGCTCCGCTACATCGAGGATGAGGGTGGCCGGCACGTCGGTGACGCGCCGGTTGGGACGGTATTCCATCACGCGCCTGGATTGCTGCATTGCAAGGCAAGGCTAGGCTGCAATTCTTAACGGTCTCTGAACCTCAGGCGATCTTGCCGAAGAGGTTTTTCTGAGACTCCGCCTTTTCCTCGTCGGACAACTTTCGGTTCCGAAGCTCCTGGCCGACCGCCATGCCCCTTTGAACTGCGGGGCGCGCCGCCAATGTGTCGAGCCAGCGCGAGAAATGCGGTTTGTCTTCAATCGTCTGCTGCTGGCCTTCCCAGCCTTGCGCCCAGCCATAGATCGCCATGTCGGCGATGCTGTAGGTCTCGCCGGCGGCGAAAGTATGATCGGCCAGGCGTTTGTCGAGCACGCCGAGAAGCCGCGCGACCTCGTTCCGATAGCGGTCCTGCGCGTAGGGCAGGACCTGAGGCGGGTCGAACTGCGGGGCATACTTCAGAAAATGGTTGGCTTGGCCGGCCATCGGGCCGAGCCCGCCCATCTGCCACATCAGCCATTCCTCGACCGCGATCCGCTCGCGCTCGGTCGCACCGCCGAACTGGCCGGTCTTGCGCGCGAGATAAAGGAGAATGGCGCCGCTTTCAAAGACTGAGACAGGCCGGCCGTCCGGCCCGTCCGGATCGACGATCGCCGGCATCCGGTTGTTCGGCGCGATCTTGAGGAAATCGGGATCGAATTGGTCGCCCTTGCCGATATCGACGAGCTTCAGATTGTAGGGAAGGCCCATCTCCTCAAGGGCGATAGTGATCTTCCAGCCGTTCGGCGTGGGCCAGTAATAGAGGTCGATGGGCGCGGTCATGGGCATGTCTCCTGTTCGCCCTGATGTGGGGCCCCGCGCCGCCGAGGCAAGCGCGCCTTGACCTCTGACCAGCGTGGATGTAGCCAGCGTTCCGTGGCGATTTGTTCACCGGATTGCGGGCCACGTTAAACATCCCGCTAAAGAGGTCAGGGACGCATCCCGCCCCCGACGCTCGCGCGGTGGGGGCTTTTTTGTGAGAAAGGAGGCGTCCCCATGTCCAAGAGCTGGAAGAGACGCACGAAGCTGGTGCATTCCGGCATTCGGCGCAGCCAGTACGGCGAGGTCGCCGAACCTATCTTTCTGACGCAGGGCTTTGTCTACGACAGCGCCGAGGCGGCTGCCGAAAGGTTCGAGGCCGCAGGCGAGGACGAGTTCATCTACGCCCGCTATGGCAATCCGACCGTCCGGATGTTCGAAGAGCGGATCGCGGCGCTTGAGGGCGCGGAGGATGCCTTCGCCACCGCCTCGGGTATGGCGGCCGTCAACGCGTCGCTGACGTCGATGTTGAAGGCGGGCGACCACGTTGTGTCGTCACGGGCCCTCTTCGGGTCCTGCCTCTACATTCTCGAGGAGGTGCTGACCCGCTACGGCGTCGAGGTTTCCTTCGTGGACGGAACGGACCTCGATCAATGGAAAGCGGCGATCCGCCCCGACACCAAGGCGGTGTTTCTTGAGACAATCTCCAACCCGACGCTGGAGGTGATCGACCTCAAGGCGGTTTCGGAGCTGGCCCATGCGGCGGGGGCTGTCGTGATCGTGGACAATGTCTTCGCGACGCCCGTCTTCAGCCGCGCGATCGAGCTGGGCGCCGATGTGGTGGTCTATTCCGCCACTAAGCACATAGACGGGCAGGGGCGCGTGCTGGGCGGTGTGGTTCTGGGCTCAAAGGAGTACATACGCAAGACGCTGGAGCCCTATCTCAAGCACACCGGTGGCGCGATGAGCCCTTTTACCGCCTGGCTTCTACTGAAGGGGTTGGAGACGCTCGATTTGCGGGTCCGGGCGCAGACGGCGAGCGCATTGGCCCTCGCGGAGACCTTCGAGGGGCACGGCAAACTGGCCAATGTGATCTTCCCCCATCTCGCCTCGCATTCGAACTATGACATCGCGAAAGCGCAGATGGAGGCGGGCGGTACCGTCCTCTCGCTGGACCTGGCGGGCGGGCGGGAGGCCGCGTTCCGCTTTTTGAACGCGCTCGAGATTGTGACGATCTCGAACAACCTGGGCGACGCGAAGTCCATCATCACTCATCCGGCGACCACAACGCACCAGCGGCTGTCGCAGGAACAGCGAGACGCGCTGGGCATTGGGGACGGGCTGGTGCGGTTGTCCGTGGGTATTGAGGACACGGAAGATCTGATCGCCGACATCGCTCAGGCGCTGGAGGCGGCATGAAGCCTTTTCTCGTTCTGCAACTTCGCCCGGAGGACGAGGCGGCGGACGGCGAATACGCCGCTTTCCTCGACAAAGGCGGGTTGCCCGAGAGCCGGACCGCGCGGGTACGGCTCGAACAGGGTCCGCTGCCGGAAGACCTGCGGCTTGAGGACTATGCCGGTGTGATCGTCGGCGGCGGCCCGGGATGCGTCAGCGACGATCCGGCGACGAAGGACCCGGTCGAGGCGCGGGTGGAGCAGGACGTGCTGCGCCTGATGCCCGAGATCGTCGAACGCGATATGCCTTTCATGGGCTGCTGCTATGGCATCGGCATTCTTGCCCATCACCTGGGCGCCGAGGTCTCAAAGCGCCGCTTCGGCGAGCCCGTGGGGCCAGTTCTTTGCGCCGTTACCGAAGACGGCGCACGCGATCCGCTGCTTGAGGGCCTGCCGGCCGCGTTCAACACGCTCGCCGGCCACAAGGAGGCCGTTCAGGAATTGCCCGAGGGTGCGGTTCACCTCATGTCGTCAGGTCCCTGTCCGTTTCAGATGATCCGTGTCGGCGAGAACGTTTACGCCACGCAATTCCACCCCGAGGCGGACGGCGAGGTCTTCAAGGACCGCATCAGAATCTATAAGGATTACGGCTACTTCCCGCCCGAACAGGCGGACGAGTTGACACGGATCAGCCTTTCCGCCGAAGTGACCTTCCCCGAACAAATCCTTTCCCGTTTCGTCGCCCGCTACGGGTGAACCAAAACCGCGCCTCCCGCGTAAAACGATGGTGAACAAGCTGGACATTCAGCGATCCGGCCATATCTGACCGTTCCCGCCGCGAGGAGACTGCCATGAACCTGATCGCACGAGATTTCGACCGCGAACCGACCCGAGAAGACGCCGCCGAAGCCCTGCGGCTGTTGCGATCCTGGGCGAAAGCGGCTGAGGGGTCCGAGATCGAGACCCTCGATCCGGTCATCGCGCGGCTTCTTCCCGGCGGCGCCAATGCTTATCCCGCGTTGAGCCGCGCGTATCCGTCGGATTTCCGGGTCGATCCGGCCTACAAGGCCGATCTCCCTGACCTTCAAAACGGCCCTGAATCGCTGATCAAAGGCGCGCATCACCGGATCCAGCACGTCGGTATCTCGAACTTCCGCCTGCCTGTCGCCTTCCGCGTGAAGTCTGGCGGCGAACGGACGCTCGATTGCGCGGTAACCGGCACCGTCAGCCTCGACGCTGATAAGAAGGGCATCAACATGAGCCGCATCATGCGGTCGTTCTATGCCCATGCCGATGAGGCATTCAGCTTCGAGGTCATCGAGCGGGCGCTCGACGATTACAAGTCCGATCTGGAGAGCTTCGACGCGCGGATTCAGATGCGCTTCTCGCTTCCGCTGGAAATGGAGAGCCTTCGCTCCGGTCTCAAGGGCTGGCAGTACTACGACATCGCGCTCGAGGTTATCGAGCGGGACGGTCAGCGAACCCGCGTAATGCACCTTGATTACGTCTACTCCTCCACCTGCCCATGCTCGCTGGAATTGAGCGAGCATGCGAGGCGGACCCGGGGGCAGCTTGCGACCCCGCACTCGCAAAGGTCGGTGGCCCGCATCTCAATGGTGGTCGATCCGAGGGCGCCGACGTTCTGGTTCGAGGACGCGGTCGCACTTTGCCGCCGCGCCATTCCCACCGAAACCCAGGTGATGGTCAAGCGCGAGGACGAGCAGGCATTTGCCGAGCTGAACGCGGCAAACCCGATTTTCGTCGAGGATGCGGCGCGGCTCTTTGCCGAAGCGTTGCAGGGCGACGCGCGGATCGGAGACTTCCGGGTCGTGGCCAGCCATCAGGAAAGCCTGCATTCCCACGACGCCGTCTCGGTGCTGACGGAAGGTTCGACCTTCGACGCGGCCAGCATCGATCCGCATCACTTCGACACGCTCATTCATCGCGGTTGAGTTTCCCATTGGTGATCTGAGCCCGCCATCCTAGTCTCGCCCCGAGACAGGGTTTCGGCGGAATGGTCAAAACGCGGGTTTGGAGCTGTGATTGCGGAACCGTCGCTGCGGAGGTGACCACACACCTCCGTTCGGCAGTTGTCTGCTATTGCCGGTACTGCCGGGGGTACGCGCGATATCTGTCTCATGAGGCGATCCTCGACCCTTTGGGTGGAACACACCTTGAGCTGACGGTGCCGGATCAGGCGCGGGTCACAGCCGGGCAGAGCGCGTTGAAGGTCATCAGACTGTCCCGCAACGGGCCGTACCGTTGGTTTGCGGGCTGTTGCGAAACGCCCTTCGCGAACGTTTTGGCGCAGAGCGCCTTGCCCTACGCGGGGATAGTCACGATCGGTCTCAAAGACTATGAAACGTCGGGTTTCGAATACCGGTCCTTCCGCCGTCTAGCGACGGGCGAGCTTCCGGCGGCGTCGGGCTCGCCGGTGGTCTTGGGCTTCGGGATCATGCGACGGCTCATCGCCACCCGGTTGCGCGGCGGGCACAAGCATTCGGACTTCTTCGACCGGGCTGGGAAGCCCGCCCGGGAGCCAATGCGGCTCTCGGAGGAAGAGCGCGCCCGTTTTCTCTCAGACCTGCCAATGGAGGCGTGAGTTGGAAGCCCGCGTCCGCCGCACCCTTTTCCTGAAGCTGGATCTTCGGCCCGTCGGCTACGTCATCGGGCTCATGGTCGCGTTCCTTGGACTGACGATGCTTTTTCCGTTTGGAGTCGACCTCGCCGAGGGCAACGGCAACGCGGGCGTGTTCCTGGAAGCGGGTTTCATCACGATCCTGACGGGTGGGCTACTTGCCCTCTCTTGCGCCAATGGCGCGGGCGGGCGGCTGTCCATCCAGCAAACCTTCGTATTGACGAGCTCGGTCTGGCTGGTGCTTCCGTTCTTTGGTGCGATCCCATTCTTTGCAGGCGATTCAGGCTCCTCGCCGACCGACGCCTATTTCGAAGCGATGTCAGGGCTGACTACCACCGGCTCGACCGTTTTGAGCGGCTTGCAAGAGCTGCCCGACGGTATTCTTGTCTGGCGTTCGATGCTACAGTGGTTCGGGGGGATCGGGATCATTGTCGTGGCGATGGCGTTCCTCCCGGAGCTCAGGATCGGCGGCATGCAGATCTTCCGATCTGAAGGTTTCGACACGGCAGGAAAGGTTCTTCCGCGCGCGGCGGAGATCGCATCGCGAATTTCCATCGTCTACGTGCTCCTCACGGCCGTCTGCGCACTGGCCTATATCGGCGTGGGCATGTCGTTCTTCGATGCGGTCAATCACGCGATGACGACCATCGCGACGGGCGGTTTCTCAACCCACGACGCCTCGTTCGGCGCCTTTCAGGGCTCGGCGGAGTATGTTGCGTCGATATTCATGATCCTCGCCAGCCTTCCCTTCGTAAGATATGTGCAGATCATGGCTGGAAGCGCCCAACCAATTTGGGCCGACAGCCAGGTGCGGACTTTTCTTGGCGTTGTCGCGCTGGCCATCTTCGCGATCGTTGCCTACCGCATCGCCGTGAATGGAGAATGGGTCGAGACCAGCCTCCGGGAAGCCCTCTTCAACGTCACCTCGATCATCACTGGCACCGGCTACGCGAGCGTCGACTATCAGCTTTGGGGCTCTCTCCCGGTTCTTGTCTTCTTCTTCATCGGATTGATTGGCGGTTGCGCTGGGTCGACCACCTGCTCGATCAAAATCTTCCGTTATCAGCTCCTCTTCGCGGCGATCAAAAACCAGATCCTGCGCATTCACTCGCCCCATGGCGTCTTCAGCTTGAAATACGAGGGGCGCACGGTGGGCGAGGATGTGATCTCGTCGGTCATGGCCTTCTTCACGATGTTCATCGTGTCGCTGGGCATTCTGTCGGTGCTTCTGAGCGCCACGGGGCTGGATTTCGTGACCGCTGTTAGCGGCGCCGCAACAGCGATTGCGAATGTCGGGCCGGGGCTTGGGGACGTAATTGGACCGGTGGGCAACTTTTCGACCCTCAACGACACGGCCAAGTGGCTCCTGATCGCGGGGATGTTCGTCGGCCGGCTCGAGCTGATGGTGGTCCTCGTGATCTTCACCTCGCGCTTCTGGCGCGCGTGAGGCGGCGCTTTGCCCCGCCCGGGGTCAGTTCCAACAACTCACTAGCACGGTCATGCCGGCGGCAAGTTGGGTGAGATCCTCCGGCGCGATCTCTTCGGCGCCTTCGGCCAGCGCAGACCGCACGCCATTCGCTGAGAGGAACTCCAATATCTCCGATCCGTCGGCCGCGAAGGCGACGTTATCGGGGAGCTGCCTGCCGCCTGCCTCAGCCGACAGCAGCATGCCCGCCACCGCGCCGCTGCCGTCGAAGACCGGGCCCCCGGCGTCGCCGGGTTCGGTCAGGATTTCAAGGCGTTGGACCCGCGCATCACCGTTCAGCCCCTTCACATCGGCGAATGTGCCGTAGGTCAGCGACGGCGCGGTAAGGAGCCCGCCGAAGCTGTACCCAGAGACTGAGATGTCAGATTGGAGCCGGGGCTCGGCGCCGGCGAGGGTCGCAAATGCGATGGGTTCGAGCGATTGGCGCGGCTTAAGAAGGGCCAGTCCGAGCGAGCCCTCCTCCGCTGTGACATCCGCCTCGGTCTCGCCGTTCAGGAGAACGCGGGTGCATTGCCGCACGGCCTCTGATGTCGTGAGGACCGCGCCGAGATTGTCTACGAAGAACCCGGACCGCGCGCGCTCAGGTCGCCTGATCTGCAGGCCGGCCAGAAGGTCGACATCCTGCGACGCGCCCGCGAAAGAGTCGGGGAGGACGTCGTCAAGCGGCCGGAACGTCTCCTCCATAGTGGCGAGCGCGAGGCGGCGGCGTTCCTCGTCGCCTGCTGGCCAGGTGAGGATAAAGCCTTTCACGGCGCCGTCCACGAGTCGGGCGTAGGCGTGGCTGACGATCTCATCATTCGATCCGGTCAGCGTGAAGTCGTTCCGGCGGAGCGCACGCGACCCCTCAAGCGGCATGATCTCCAGCGTCTCAAGGATGTCGTAGAGTGCAGCGAGCGTCGCGCGATCGCCGGTCTGGCTGATCAGAAAGGCCCGCGCGCCGTCATCGGTCGCTGACTCGAACCTCGCGAAGGGAGGGTCATAGGCGTCGAAGGCCACCAAAGCCATGGGAAGGGAAACCTCTACCCCTGCGGTGTCGTCGGTCACAAGGCCAAGCCGCAGAGAGTCGAGCGCCTGCCGGTAGCCGTCGACAAGCGTCCGTCTTTGCAGCGCCGTCATCACCCCGGTCGCCTCGAAACCGTTCGCCGCCTGCCAGGCGCCCATCGCGCGGCGCGTGCCAGGGCCGAAGTCGGCATCGATGATTGAATTGTAGAAGCCCGCCGAGCGAAGCGCGATCTGCACCTCTTCCCGCTCCTCGCGAGTAAGCAGCCGCTCTCCTGTGCGCGCTTCTTGGACCGTCTCTTCGCCAGGCTCCAATGGCGCGGCGGGGGCAGCAACAGCGGCGGCGGTCTCTGCGCCGAAAAAGCGGTTTCGGAAGACGCCGCCGTCGGATACGAAGCTGTCGGACGGGATGGCGCCTGTGGACCTCAGACGAAACAGCGTCGCTTCCGCCTCTTCCTGGGTATAGGGACCGAGCGCGATGCCGTACCAGCCGGACGACAGGCGAAAGCCGTTAACGTTCGCCAGACGAGCGGCGTAGTCCGCCGCGCGCTGCGCGGCCAGCGCCTGGTTTGGCCGGGCTTCGATCTGCACCCAGGCCTGCGGTTGCGCGTTCGCCCAAGTGGCCGGCAGCAACATGGCTGCGGCGAAAAGCAGGCCCAAAACTTTGTTCATAGCGTTTCCAAATTGCGCGTCTCGTTGCTGATAACAAAGCGCAACGTCGCCGCACGTCAATTCCGGCGGGCCTTCGTTGACCATTTCGGGGCTGTTGCCTATTGAGAACGCGATTTTCCGCCGGGACCGCAGAATGGCCAATTCCGAGAAACCGAAGAGCTTTCAGGAGATCATCCTGCGCCTGCAGTCGTACTGGGGGGCGCAGGGCTGCGCGATCCTGCAACCTTACGACATGGAGGTCGGCGCGGGCACGTTTCACCCGGCGACCACTCTTCGCGCCTTGGGATCAAAGCCCTGGGCGGCGGCCTACGTTCAGCCTTCTCGGCGTCCGACCGACGGGCGCTATGGCGAGAACCCGAACCGGCTGCAGCACTACTACCAGTACCAGGTGCTGATCAAACCTTCGCCGCCGGATTTGCAGGAGCTCTACCTCGGCAGCCTCGCCGCCATCGGGATCGACATGGAGATCCACGACATCCGGTTTGTCGAAGACGACTGGGAAAGCCCGACGCTCGGCGCCTGGGGTCTGGGCTGGGAGGTCTGGTGCGACGGGATGGAGGTGAGTCAGTTTACCTACTTCCAGCAGGTTGGCGGGCACGATTGCCGTCCTGTGTCCGGCGAACTGACCTACGGTCTCGAGCGTCTTGCGATGTATGTCCTGGGCATCGATCACGTGATGGACATGCCCTTTAATGCCCCGGACGCGCCCATCGCGCTGACCTACGGCGACGTCTTCCGCCAGACCGAAGAGGAATACTCGCGCTGGAACTTCGATGTCGCGGACACAGAGGTTCTGTTCCGCCACTTCGAGGATGCGGAGGCCGAGTGCCGGCGCATTCTGGCCGAAGCCGAAGTTGACCCGAAAACGGGCAAGCTGATCGTCATGGCGCACCCGGCCTATGATCAGTGCATCAAGGCGTCGCACCTTTTCAATCTTTTGGACGCGCGGGGCGTGATCTCGGTCACCGAGCGGCAGGCCTATATCGGGCGCGTGCGCGCCTTGGCCAAGGCCTGCGCCGACGCCTTCGTGACTACGGAAGCGGCCGGGAGCGCCGCATGAGACTGACCTCCTCCATTCCCGTTTTGCGCGTCTCGGACTATCCGCGCGCCAAGGCGTTCTGGACCGAAACCCTCGGTTTCACGGTCGGCGAGGAGGGCGGGGATCCAGCCCGTTTCGGCATCTTCCACCGGGGCGACGCCACGGTCTTCGTCGATGCCTGGCACGGGGCGGATGCCGAGCCCAGCCCCGGATGGCGGGCGTATTTCCATGTCGATGACGTCGACCCGCTCGCCGCGTCGATCGACTGGCCGCAAACCGAGGGGCCGCGAGACGCGGTCTACGGGATGCGGGAGCTGGTCATTGTCGATCCGGACGGCAACCGCCTGTGTTTTGGGATGGACATCGCATGAACGGCACCTTGATCGGCGGGTCTTTGGTTGGCGCCGGGCTGATTGCGGGCGCGGCGATGTATTATCTCCAGGTCTACGCCTTTTATGAGGAGGTTCAGGCCACGGATGTCGCGAATGTGCAAGTCACCTCCCTCACCAGCGGCATTCCCGAGACGATATTGTCGGAAAACTTCAAGGGCATTGACGCCGACTCGTCGCCTCTTAGGTATCGCGCCTGCTTTGAAACCCCCATGAGCCAGGCGATGATGACCGAAACCTACGTGGTCTACGACGATGCCATTCCCCTGAATGCGCCGGCTTGGTTCGAGTGCTTCGACGCCTCCGCCATCGGCGCGGCGCTGGAAACCGGCGAGGCCATCGCGTTCCTCGGAACAGAGAACATCGTCTACGGGATCGACCGACTTGTCGCCGTCGATGGGGACGGGCGCGGATTTGTCTGGCACCAGATCAACCGCTGCGGTGAAGAGGTATTCGACGGCAAACCGGCTCCCGAGGGCTGTCCGCCGCCGCCGGAAAGGACGAACTGATGCCTGATCTTCTGATTGAGCTCCTCTCCGAGGAAATCCCCGCGCGCATGCAGGCGCGGGCAACGGCGGATTTGAAACGGCTCGTGACGGACGGGCTTGTCGAAGCCGGGCTCACCTACGCACATGCCGAGGCCTTCGCGACCCCCCGGCGTCTGGCGATGGCGGTTGAGGGGCTTTCTGCCGAGAGCCCGAGCAAGCGGGAGGAGCGGAAGGGCCCGAGGGTCGACGCGCCTGAGAAAGCATTGGAAGGGTTCCTCCGATCGACGGGGCTGACCCGCGAGCAGCTCGAAGAACGCGAGACGCCCAAGGGCGCGGTCTGGTTCGCGATGATCGAGACGCCCGGGCGGTCTGCCGATGAGATTGTCGCGGAGGTTCTCGTAAAGACCGTCCGGAACTTCCCCTGGCCGAAATCCATGCGCTGGGGGGCGGGCGGGCTCCGCTGGGTGCGGCCCCTGCATTCGATCCTTTGCGTTCTGACCGAGGGCGAAGAGACCCGGATCGTGGATGTCGAGGTCGATGGCCTTCGCGCCTCCGACACCACGTACGGCCATCGTTTCATGGCGCCAGAGCCGTTCCGCGTGGCCGGGTTCGATGATTATCAGGCCAAGCTCAAGGCGTCCAAGGTGATCCTGCCGACCGAAGAGAGGGCGGAGGCGATCTGGCACGACGCTACGCAAGCGGCGTTCGCAAGAGGGCTGGAAGTCATTGAAGATAAAGGACTTCTTGCGGAGGTCGCGGGGCTTGTCGAGTGGCCGGTCGTGCTGATGGGCGAGATCGACACGGCCTATCTCGATCTGCCTGCCGAAGTCCTTCAGACCTCCATGCGAGAGCATCAGAAGTTCTTCTCGGCCAAGGACACGTCCGGGCGGATCACCGGGTTCGTCACCGTGGCGAACCGAGAGACTGCGGACCACGGGGCGACGATCCTCGCCGGGAATCGCAAGGTTCTGGCCGCCCGCCTCGCCGACGCCAAGTTTTTCTGGGAGAACGACCTGCGGGTCGCCAAGGAGGGGATGGGGCTCTGGCAGGACGCTTTGGAAGCCGTCACGTTCCATGGCCGACTCGGGACGCAGGCCGAGCGAATCCGGCGGATCGCGGCGCTGGCGAGTGAGGTTGCGACCAAGGTTGATGCGTCCGGCGAGGAAACCGAGATAGCTGCCCTGATCGCCAAGGCCGACCTGCCCTCCGAGATGGTCTACGAGTTCCCCGAGCTTCAGGGGATCATGGGGGAGTATTACGCCAAGGCAGCAGGGCATTCCGATTCCGTCGCGGCGGTTGCGCGGGAGCATTATCATCCGCTCGGGCCGTCCGATGAGGCGCCGTCCGCTCCCCTCAGCGTCGCGGTCGCTCTGGCCGACAAGATCGATACGTTGACCGGGTTCTGGGCAGTCGATGAGAAGCCGACCGGATCGAAAGACCCCTTCGCTTTGCGCCGCGCGGCGCTGGGCGTGATCCGCATTCTCCTCGAGAACGGCATCAGGCTGCGGCTGGATCGGTTCATCGACGCGCAGCTTGTCCGGCACAAGGCGACGCTGATCGACCCTATCTCCGAAGAAGAGGTGGAAGAGCTGATCGGCGAGATCGCGGAGCATGGCGTCTTCGGCGCGGCGTTCCGGACCGTCAAGGAGCGGCTCGGCGACATCATCTCGGAGGGCCTTCTGGAGATGGGCGAGCGCGTGCCGGACGCGAGCGACCATCTGCTGACGTTCTTCCATGAGCGACTGAAGGTCTATCTTAGGGATCGCGATGTCCGCCACGATGTGATCGATGCCTGTCTGGCGATGCCGAATGCCGACGATCTGACGCTGCTTGTGGCGAGGGCCGAAGCGCTTAGCGCGTTTCTGGGGACCGAGGACGGGGAGAACCTGCACTTGGGGTTCAAAAGGGCGCACAACCTTCTGCGTCAGGCGGAGGAAAAGGACGGCGTCGAATATTCCTTCGGACCCGAAGCCAAACTGGCCGAGACGGACGAGGAGCGGGCGCTTTTTGCCGCGCTCGACGCCGCAGAAACCAGGATCGCGCCGGCCATGGCGGAGGAGGATTTCGACGCGACCATGGCGGCGATGGCGGGTCTGCGTCAGCCGATCGACATCTTCTTCGACGCGGTCCAGATCAATACCGAGAACGCGATCCTGCGCCGCAATCGCCTGAACCTTCTGCATCGGATCAGCGAGATCTGCCTCTCTGTCGCGGACCTGACACGGATCGAAGGCTAAGTGCCGCAGCCCGCCTGGGGTTCTTGATCGGAGGTTTGACCGGCGTATTCTGAGCCGGAAGGAATCGCCGCAGTGCAGAAACACGTTGATCTCGCGCAGTTTATCGCGCTCGACCAGGTCGCGCCCGTCGCCACGGCCACCCATGGCGGACGGGCCAAGTGCCTGCAGCGTTTGATCCGCCTCGACCTCCCCGTGCCCAAAACGGTGGCGCTGCCGTTCACCACAGTGCGCGGGATTGCGGCCGGCGAGATGGTCGACACGCAGGAGATCCTGTCGCATTTCGGTCCGCGCCCGCTTGTGTCGGTCCGCCCGTCCTCTGAGGATCCCGATTGGGGCGGGCCCGGCGCCATTCTGAACATTGGCATGAACAACGCGCGGCACGCGGAATTCGCCAACCTGCTCGGGCACGAGGCCGCCGACGGCCTCTACTCGCGTTTCATCCAGACCTACTCGGTGCAGGTCGCGCATCTCGACGCGGACATGTTCCATTCCGAAGCCGCGCTTTCGGCCGACATGCTGAAGTCCATGCTGGCGGCCTATGAGGAAGAGACAGACGAGCCGTTTCCGCAAGACCCGGCGCGTCAGTTGCGGGACGTTCTGCGCTCCATGGCGCGAGCTTGGGAAAGCACATCGGCCCGGCTTCTGCGGCAGGCACAGGGGGCGCCGGCCGACGCGGGCCTCGGTTTGGTCGTTCAGGAAATGGCGCCCGGCATGGGGCCTGTGGAGTCGGGGTCGGGTGTCATCCAGTTTGTTTCTCCGCAGACCGGGCTGCCCCAGATCACCGGCCGTTACAAAAGCCAGAGCCAGGGACGGGAGTCGCTCGATGAGAAGGGCGGCGCGATCTATCTGACCCGCGATCCCCGGGGCGAGTCCCTGGAGGAGCTCTGCTCCGAGGCATTCGAACAACTCAAAACTTTTGGCGAGACTTGCCGCGCCCGTTTGCGGGAGGAGATGCAGATCGAATTCGCGATCGACGCCGGCGCCCTGTCTGTCCTTGACGCCGTGCCGGTCGCGCGTTCGTCGAGGGCCGCCGTGCGGATCGCCGTAACGCTCGCCGAAGACGGTGTCATTTCGCATGATGAGGCGGTCTTGCGCATTCAGCCGCAGGGGCTTTCCGAGCTTCTTCACCGACAGGTGGATTCCGAGGCCGAAAGGGACACTCTCAGCACCGGCATTGCCGCCAGCCCCGGCGCGGCGACGGGCCGGATCGTGTTCACGTCTACCACCGCGCAAGGCTATGCGGCGCGCGGAGAGGCCTGCATTCTGGTGCGCCGCGAGACATCGCCGGGAGACGTGCGCGGCATGCACGCCTCGGTCGCCGTCCTGACGGAGCGGGGCGGCATGACCAGCCATGCCGCGGTTATCGCCCGCGGCCTTGGCTTGCCGTGTGTGGTAGGCGCCCGCGATATGACGATCAACCGGCGCGACAGGAAGCTTCTGTTCAGCGACGGCCGAGTCTTTTCCGAAGGCGATGTTGTGACGCTGGACGGGACAGAGGGCGAATTGCTGGCCGGAAAGGTGCCCCTGTTGGAGCCAGCGCTCGACGACGCCTTCCGCACATTGCTGGCCTGGGCCGACGACGCGCGCGATATCGGCGTTCGCGCCAATGCCGACACGCCGGCGGAAGCTCAGGTTGCCCGCGCCTTCGAGGCCGAGGGGATCGGGCTTTGCCGGACTGAGCACATGTTCTTCGAAAGCGATCGGCTCACGGTGATGCGCGAGATGATCTTCGCCGAGGACGCAGAGGGGCGGGAGGCCGCGCTTGAGCGGCTAATCCCTATGCAGGTCGCTGATTTCAGAGAACTCTTCCGCATAATGCAGGGCCGGCCGGTCTGCATCCGGCTGTTCGATCCGCCGCTTCACGAATTCCTGCCCTCAAGCCGCGAAGGGCTGCGCGAGCTGGCCGAGGCGCTGCATCTGCCGCTCAGCAAGGTCACCCGGCGGGTGGACGCGCTTTCTGAATTCAACCCGATGCTTGGGATGCGCGGCGTCCGTCTCGGCGTGACAATGCCGGAAATCTACGAGGCGCAGGCGCGGGCGATCTTCCTAGCGACGATCGCCTCAAGCAGCGAAGGCGACCCCATCATCCCGGAGGTCATGATCCCGCTCGTCTCGGCCCGCCGAGAGGTCGAGCTAGTTCGCAGCCGGATCGACGCGGTCGCCGCCGCAGTTCGAACCGAAACAGGCAGCGCTTTCGACTACGAGCTTGGGGTCATGGTTGAGACCCCCCGCGCCGCTTTGCGGGCCCAGGAGATCGCCGAGCATTCGAGCTTCCTCTCCTTCGGCACCAACGACCTGACGCAGATGACCTACGGCCTGTCGCGCGACGATGCGGGCCGTTTCATGAACGACTACGTCCGGCAGTCCGTTTACCCCGAGGATCCGTTTCACAGACTGGATGTCGAGGGCGTGGGGGAGCTCTTGCGCATGGGCGCACTGCGCGGACGAGAAACGCGGCCGGACCTCGCATTGTCTCTCTGTGGTGAACATGGCGGCGATGCGGAGTCGATTGAGTTCTGTCGGGAAATTGGCTTTAACTATGTAAGCTGCTCGCCATTCAGAGTGCCGGCCGCACGTCTGGCTGCCGCGCACTTGGCTCTATCCGATCAAAGGAACGATTAGCCCTTATTTTTAGGTCTTTTCTTCTACCACCGTGAGATATCGGCGGAGATTCGCCGATTCCGTCCCCAGCTGCAAACACTGTGTCGCAGGGCCAAGGGTGGACCTTGCCCCCGAAACATGGGTATCCGCCCTGCAACGCGCTCGAATAATGGGCTTTGCTGCCAAGGAATGGAGGGGGCTCCATGATCATCAAACAAGCGGTCAGGGCGGTTTTCGTCGCCGCTTCGGTTGCCGTGGGACCTACAGCGCTCGCCGATGTGACCCTGAGCGCGTCGAATGACCCGACGATTGATCTGTCCTCGCGGATGGACGCGTTCTTCGGAGCCGAGCACAGCGCCTTGTCCTCGCTCCAGCCCGACGATCTGAACGGCCTTGTCCGGGGCCCCGATCCTGAGGTGGAGACGCCTGACTTCATGACGATGGCCCATATCAATAGCCTGCCGAACGCTTCCGGCGGCGAAGAGTGGGCCTGTCTGTCCGAAGCGCTCTATTTCGAGGCGCGCGGAGAGGCGCTGGAGGGGATTTTCGGCGTGGCCGAGGTCATCCTGAATCGAGTCGACGACCGCAGATACCCTCGCACGATCTGCGGGGTTGTGAACCAGGGAACCGGCGAGCGCTACCGTTGCCAGTTCACTTACACTTGCGACGGCAGGCCCGAGACGATCCGGGATCAATCGGCTTACGCGAAAGTCGCCAAGGTGGCGCGGATCATGGTCGACGGCGCGCCGCGCACGCTGACGAACGGCGCCACGCATTATCACACCAAATCTGTGAACCCGAGATGGGCCCGGGTTTTCCCGCGCACCACGACCATCGGCTACCATCACTTCTACCGCGAGCCGGGTGGCAACGCGGAAAGCTGACGTCGGCGAATTCCTGCAACGGGCGGTCCGGGAGACCGCCCTTTTCATTTGGCGGCGCGGTTGATCTGGGACATCCCCGCCTCGCGTGTTAGCCTTCGCAAAACAAATCGAGACGCGAGGTCGAGCGATGACGCGTAAGCTATTCGGAACCGATGGGGTCCGAGGACGGGCCAACACCCATCCCATGACGGCGGATCTGGCGTTGCGGCTAGGCGCGGCCGCCGGACGCTACTTCCGCCGGGACGGGTCGCCGGCGCATCGCGTGGTCATTGGGAAGGACACGCGCCTATCCGGATACATGTTCGAGAACGCCTTGACCGCAGGTTTCACTTCTACGGGCATGAACGTTCTTCTCCTCGGGCCGGTGCCGACCCCGGCGGTCGGCATGCTCGTGCGCTCGATGCGCGCGGATGCAGGCGTCATGATCTCGGCCAGCCACAACCCGCACGAGGACAACGGAATCAAATTTTTCGGACCGGACGGCTTCAAGCTCTCTGACGAGGCGGAACTGGCGATCGAAGAGATTCTCGCGAGTGACATCACACCCTCCGAGGCCTCGCATATCGGGCGCGCCAAACGGATTGATGACGGCCTCTTTCGTTATGTCGAGCGAGCCAAGTCGACCTTCCCGAGCGATCTTTCGCTGGATGGTTTGAAGGTTGTCGTCGATTGCGCCAATGGCGCGGCCTACCGCGCTGCGCCGACTGTGTTATGGGAGCTCGGCGCCGAGGTGATACCCATCGGGGTCGATCCCAACGGCGTCAACATCAACCAAAGCTGCGGATCGACGAGCACGCGCCTGGCCGCCGAAACCGTTGTGGCGCATGGGGCCGATGTCGCCATTTGCCTCGACGGGGACGCCGACCGGGTCATTGTGTTGGACGAGAACGGCGTCGCCGCCGACGGCGACCAGATCATGGGCCTCTTCGCCGCTCGGCGCGCCGAAGAGGGGCGTCTGGCCAAGGACACGCTGGTCGCCACAGTCATGTCGAACCTCGGCCTTGAGCGGTATCTTGAAGGCAGAGGCCTCACGCTCCATCGGACCAAGGTTGGGGACAGGTATGTCGTAGAAGCGATGCGCCACGGCGGGTTCAACATCGGTGGCGAGCAGTCGGGCCATATCGTGATGACCGACTATACCACCACCGGCGATGGGCTGATCGCCGGGCTTCAGTTCCTAGGCGAGATGTCCCGGCAGCAGCGCCCCGCCTCATCCCTCGCCGCCACGTTCGAACCGGTGCCGCAAATCCTTCGGGCGGTGCGCTACGGCGCGGGCAGCGATCCGTTGGGTGATGCGGGGGTGCAGGAGGCCATTCGCGATGCGGAGGCTACGCTCAGGGGCTCGGGCCGTCTGCTGGTGCGGAAGTCCGGCACCGAGCCGCTGATCCGCGTGATGGGCGAGGCTGAAGATGAGAGCCTTCTTGCATCAACATTGGACGAGGTCGTAGCCGCCGTTGAGGCCGTGGGGTAAGCGGCGGCGCGTGGTCGCGCCGCCACCCGTTTCGCTTAGTTTTTGGCCTGATCGACCAGCTTGCCGGCGCTGATCCACGGCATCATGCCGCGCAGCTTTTCTCCAACCTCTTCAATCTGATGCGCGTCGTTGTTGCGACGGGTTGATTTGAAGAACGGCTGGCCGACCGCGTTCTCGGTCATGAAGTCGCGCACGAAGGCGCCGGACTGGATGTCGTTCAGCACGCTCTTCATCCGGGCCTTGGTCTCGTCATAGGGCAGGATGCGGGGGCCCGAGACGTACTCGCCATATTCCGCCGTGTTCGAGATCGAGTAGTTCATGTTCGCGATCCCGCCTTCGTATATCAGGTCGACGATCAGCTTCACTTCGTGAAGGCACTCGAAATAGGCCATCTCGGGCGCGTAGCCGGCCTCGACCAGTGTCTCAAAGCCCATGCGGATGAGCTCGACCAGTCCGCCGCAAAGCACCGCCTGCTCGCCGAAAAGGTCGGTCTCGCATTCCTCTTTGAAGTTCGTCTCGATGATGCCCGAGCGCCCGCCGCCGATGGCCGAGCAATAGGATAGGCCGATCTCCAGCGCTTTGCCGGAAGCGTCATTGTCGACGGCGACAAGGCAGGGCACGCCGCCGCCTTTGACATACTCGCCCCGAACCGTGTGGCCCGGACCCTTGGGGGCCATCATGATCACGTCGACGCCGGGCTTCGGTTCGATAAGGCCGAAATGGACGTTAAGGCCGTGAGCGAAGGCGATCGCCGCGCCTTCCTTGAGGTTTTCGTGCACGTACTTGCGGTAGGTTTCGGCCTGAAGCTCGTCCGGCATGGTGAACATCATCAGATCGCACCATGCGGCGGCTTCGGCGATGCCCATGACGTCCAAACCCTCGGCCTCGGCCTTGGCGGCGCTGGGAGAGCCATCGCGCAGGGCGACGACGAGGTTCTTAGCGCCGGAGTCGCGCAGGTTCAGCGCGTGTGCGTGTCCCTGGCTGCCGTAGCCGAGAATGGCCACTTTCTTGTCCTTGATGAGATTGATGTCGCAATCGCGATCATAGTAGACGCGCATGGTTCTTCCTTCCCTTTTGGCGTTGTTCTGGCGGCAACTTAGGTCTTGTTGACGCTGGTAGATTTCGAAACGCCCCAAAAACCGGGTAGTTTCGGTATTTTCATTCGTGTTTCATATGTATAGTGAATTTATCATGCTTGATGACCAAGACAGACGCCTTCTCCGCCACCTGCTGGCCGAGCCTGGCCAGAGCGCCTCGGACCTCGCCAATCGGGCGGGGATGTCGCCGGCCACCGCGTGGCGGCGGCTCGAGAGACTTCGGGAAATCGGGGTTCTGAAGGGTCGGCGTGCCCGGATCGACTGGCGGGCTCTTGGTTACGAGGTGGAGGTCTCCCTGCGTGTGACCTTGGAGAAATCCGCTCCACTCGCGTTCGACGAGTTCATCGCTGCGGCGCGGGAAGTGCCGGAGGTCGTGCAGATACAAACCTTCCTTGGGCGCGTTGACGTTCGGCTGGAGATCATCGCCCGCGACATGGCGCACTACCAGGAGGTCTACCGCGCCCGCATCCTGCCGCTCCCCCACATATTGGACATTGAGGCCCTGATGACGGTCGCGGCGGTCAAGACCGAGTCGGGGCTGCCGATATGATTGAACTCGACACGCTCGACCGGGTCGTCCTGGCAGAGCTTCAAAGGGACGCGACCTTGTCTGCCGGCGAGGTCGGTCGGCGGATCGGGCTATCGCAACCGGCGGCCTGGCGCCGCATCAAACGTCTTGAAGACGCGGGCGTCATTGCCGGGAAGCGGATCGAGCTCGACCTGGAACGGCTCGGGTTCGGCGTAACGGTGTTTCTGGGCGTCAAGTTGGCGGCAAAGGGACGGGTCAGTGTTTCGGACTTCGAGCGCGCCATCGCGGCCATTCCAGAGGTGCTGACCGTGCACCACGTGCTCGGACTCTACGATTACCGCCTGCGCGTGGTGGCACGGGACCTGAGCGACTTCGAGCGCGTTTTGCGTCGACGGATCATGACCCTGCCGGGTGTCGGGGAGGTCGAGGCGAACGTCCTTCTGAGCGAGGAGATACGGCCAGGCCCCATCGGCGCCTGAGCCACAGCGCAATAGGTTTTGCATCGTGCCGCTCGTCAAGCTAACCCTCGATCAAAGCAGGAGGGACCCCATGACGGCGCTCAGACCAGATATCGACCCGGACGGGCTCTTGGAGTTTTCCGTGGTCTTCACGGACCGCTCGCTCAACCACATGAGCGCGGCGTTTCAAGAAGTGATGCGGGATATCTCGTCGCTCCTTCGCGAGGTCTACAACGCGGACGCTGTGGCCCTTGTGCCAGGCGGCGGGACCTACGCGATGGAGGCCGTCGCCCGCCAATTCGCAGAAGGCGAGACCGTCGCGGTTATCCGGAACGGCTGGTTCTCCTACCGCTGGTCTCAGATCTTCGAGGCGGCGGACCTGCCGGCGGAGGAGCATGTATTCATGGCGCGACGAAACGGAAACGCCCCGGACGCGCCATTCGCCCCGGCGCCAGTGGACGAGGTCGTGGCGGCGATCGCTAAGAATAAACCTGCCGCCGTCTTCGCCCCGCATGTGGAGACCTCGGCTGGCATGATCCTGCCCGACGACTACATCGCCCGGGTGGCCGAAGCGGTTCACGAGAACGACGGTCTCTTTGTGCTCGACTGCATCGCATCGGGCTGCGCCTGGGTCGATATGAAGGCGCTTGGCGTCGATGTCCTGATCTCGGCGCCCCAGAAGGGGTGGTCGGCCTCGCCTTCGGCGGGTCTTGTCATGCTGTCCGAACGGGCGGTGGCAAGGGCGAAAGAACGCAAATCGTCGAGCTTCGCCGTCGACCTCGGCAAATGGCTCTCCATCATGGAAGCCTACGAGAATGGCGGACACGCTTATCATGCGACAATGCCCACGGATGCCCTGAGGGGATTCCGGGACGCGATGCTGGAGTCCAAGGCGCATGGGTTCGAGCGCCTGAAGTCCGCGCAGTGGGAGCAAGGGGATCGTGTCCGCAGCCTGCTGGCGGAGCGCGGTATCCGATCGGTCGCTGCGGACGGCTTTGACGCTCCGGGCGTCGTCGTGTCATTCACCGACAATCCAGAGCTGCAATCCGGCCGTGCCTTCGCGTCGGAAGGCGTTCAGATCGCCGCCGGCGTTCCCCTGATGGTCGGAGAGGGCGAGAGCTATTCCAGCTTCCGGATCGGCTTGTTTGGTCTCGACAAACTCCTAGATGTCGACGCCAGCGTAGGTCGCTTTGAGACCGCTCTCGACAGTGTGACCGGACCGGTCGCCTAGACGCCGAGCCCTTTGCGCATGACCCCGGCGCGGACCGGTCGGACATCGTGGACCAGCTTCAGCCCAAGACTGCGAAGCGCCTGAACCGGCGCCTTGTCCGATTTGCAGACTCGGTTAAAAAGGTCGACTGCGCTCGCCCGCGCCTTGATGTCGGCCTCACGCGCACGGCAGTATCGGTCCAGGAACTCGGGTGCGCCGAGCGCCTCCGGCATCTCCCGCGCCAGGGCGACGAGCGCCGACACGTCGTGGAGCGATGTGTTCAACCCCTGAGCGCCGATCGGCGGCAGGACATGGGAGGCTTCGGCGATGATCGCGGTTCTCTGCGCGGTCAGGTGGGCGGCACGCTGTGTGATCACTGGCCAGACCCGCCTGGGTGACACAAGTTTCAGCGCGCCCAGCACACCTGCTGAGCGCCCTGTCGCGCGCTCGCTGAACGCCTCCTCATCCAGCGCCATCAGTGATGCGGCCACAGGACCGTCGTTCATCCAGACGACGGCGGACGTTGGTTTGCCTTGGTGGTCAGGCAGCGGCACGACCGTGAATGCGCCGCCCGAAAGATAGATTTCGGTGGAGACGTTGTTGTGCGGCGCCTCGTGCGACACGACGAAGGCGAGCGCCTTCTGCCCGTAGCGCGTCGTGTCGACGCCGATGCCGACCGCCTCTCTCAAGGGGGACGCTCGTCCATCCGCGGCGACCGCCAGCCGGGCGCGGTGGCGGCTCCCGTCGGACAGGCCGACAATCGCCTCCCTGTCGCGGGTCAGAATGGATTGAAAGGCGGCGCCCAGGCGAAGATCGACGCCGGAAAGCCCCGCCAGGCGTTTCGCCAGCAGCTTGCGCGTCAGCCAGTTCGGCAGGTTCCACCCGAATACCGGCTCGCCGAGATCGGTCGAGGAAAACGCGCGCTCCGTTCGGATCGCGGGCGGCGAGCCGGAACAGTCGATCACGCGCAAGGTCTCGAGGGGGGTCGCGACGGGTGCGAGATCGCTCCAGAGACCGATGCTTTCCAGAAGGTCGCAGGCCGGTTTGAGATAGGCGGTGGAGCGCAGGTCTGACCCATCGGCCTCGGCCGACTTCGGTGGCGGCGCAGGGTCAGCGATGACGACCGACAGCCCGAGATCGGCGAAAGCCGCCGCCGCGATCAGCCCTGCGATGCCGCCGCCAGAGACGAAGATGTCGGACTCTTTCATGCGCTCGAACTTATGCGACCGGCGCCCGGCGAAAAGCCCGATCAGGCCAACTGCGACAGGAAGGCCGCCAGATCGTCGGTATGATGGTGCACATGGGGCGCTTCTTCCGATTCCCGCGCGACCAGAACGGTCTTCATGCCCATGTCATGCGGCGCCTTGAGATTACGGGGGTCGTCCTCGAACATGGCGCCGGTGTCAGGCCTCAGGCCATCGGTCTCGAAGATCGTCTCGAACGCCTTTCTCTGCGGTTTGGGATGAAAGCCCGCGTTCTCCACGCCGTAGATCGCATCGAAGAGCCCGGACAGGCCGCGAGCGGCCAGCACGCGCTCGGCATAGGGTGCCGAGCCGTTGGTGTAGACAATGCGGCGGCCCGGCAGGGCGGCGATGGCGGCGTAGAGCGCCAGATCGACCTCAAGGTGATCGAGCGAGATGTCGTGGACGGCGACCAGATAGGGCGCCGGGTCTACGCCATGCTCGGTCATTAGCCCCGCCAGCGTCGTCCCGTAGGTCGCCCAGTAATGCCCGCGCAGCCGGTCGGCCTCGTGATGATCCACGCCGAGCGCGTCGGCCACCCAGGCCGTCATCCGAACCTCGATCTGATCGAAGAGGCGTGCTTCGGGCGGATAGAGCGTGTTGTCGAGATCGAAAACCCAGTTCGTGACGTGAGAGAAGGCATCGCGCGGCATGCGCGACACTTAGGGGCATCGCGGCCCTGCGGCAATGGCCGTGCTTGAACTGCGCGCGCGCAGCCGCGTAGTCTTGCCGGGCGCGGAAGGCGGGAGACGAGCATGGCGGAGACGGGCGGCAGCGGACACAAGGATGCCTATAGTCTGATCCTTCAGGCCATCGACATCGGGACCTACCGTCCGGGCGACCGACTGGTCGAAAGCGAGCTTGCCGAGCGGTTCGGCGTCAGTCGCACGCCCATTCGCGAGGCGCTGCAACGGTTGGAAACGCAATCGCTTCTCGCCCGCGACGGGCGGTCTTTGATTGTCGCCTCGCTCGATCACAATCAGATGGCCGAGCTCTATGTCGTCCGGTCCGAACTCGAGGGGCTGGCCGCTCGTCTTGCGGCGCGTCATGCGACCGAGGAGGAGGTACGGCTCCTGAAGGACATGGTCGAAGAAGACATGGCCCGGGTTGACGATCCGGCCGCGCTCTCCCGCACCAACCGGCGCTTTCACCGGCAGGTGCATCTGGCCTCGCACAATCGCTATCTCGTCCAGCAGCTCGATCTCGTCTATCGCTCGATGGCATTGATGGCGACGACCTCGCTCGCGGCGGAGGGGCGGAGCGAGCGCGCGCTGGCCGAGCACAAGGCCATCGTGGACGCGATCGCGGCTGGGGATGGCGACGCCGCCTATTCGGGGCTGAAGGCGCATATCAGCCGGGCGTTTGAAGCCCGGCTGAGGCAGGACGCGGAAAACGCGGCCAAGGACGACGCGGGGACGCCGTAGGCTTTTGGCCATGCGCCGTCTTGTCCCAGAAGAACGGCTTCGTCACGAGTTCCGCCAGACCCTTCCACGACGCCAGGGCGGCGAGCGGGAAGTAGAAGTGCAGGAGCGGCACCCACCAGATGAGTCCGCGATGCCGGGGCGTTGAGACGGCGAGCGCCGCGACGGCCAGCGTGACGACTTCAGAGAGCAGAAACAGCGCGCCAAGCAGCACGACCGCGCCCCAGGCGAGGTTGGAGGCCAAGGGGTGCGGCTGACCGAACAGGACCAGCCAGAAGGACCAGAGCAGCGGGGCGAGGAAGAACTGCGATAGCGTGCCAAGAAACAGAACCTGAAAGCCGAAAAACCGTTTCGGGCCGAGATCGCGCCAGAGCTTCACCGGATCGCGCATGTGAACGGCCCATGTCATCGCGTAGCCTTTGATCCAGCGCGAGCGCTGGCGCAGCCAGGGGGTGACGCGGGCGGTGGCCTCCTCGCGCGTGACGGACGGGATGAACGCGGTGCGATACCCGCGCCGGGCCAGTCGAATCCCCAGATCGGCATCTTCGGTGACATTGTGCGCGTCCCAGCGTCCCAGCTTTTCCAAGACGTCACGTTTCAGGAAGACCGTCGTTCCCCCCAACGGCACAATCATCCCTAGGCGGGTCAGGCCGGGCAGGACCAGGCGGAACCAGGCGGCATAGTCGATGGTGAAGCAGCGCGTCAGCCAGGTTTCCCGGACATTGTAGAAATCCAGTGTGCCCTGCAGGCAGGCAAGATCGGCGCCGCCTCGCGCGAAAGCTTCGGCGACAATCAGGAGCTGATCGGGAGCGGGCTCGTCTTCGGCATCGTAGACGCCAATAATCTCGCCACGCGCGAAATCGAGCGCGTAGTTCATGGCCCTCGGCTTGGTGCGGGGATGGCCAATAGGCACCGTCACGACCCGCATCCAGTCGGGCAGGTCCGCAAGCCGCAAAGCCGCCTCGGTCATCTCGTCACTCTGTTCGAGGATCAGCAGTGCTTCGAGCTTTTCCGGCGGGTATTGCAGGACCATCAGGCGCTGAACCAACGCTCGGGCGATATCGCCCTCGCGGAACAGCGGCACCAAGAGGGAAATCTTGGGCAGATCCTTCGCGTCTCGGATCGCCGGCTTGCGCTCGCCCGCGAAGCTCAGGCGCCGGGCGCTGCGAAACGCCGTCAACGCGGCCAGCACGCGAAGCCCGGTGACCGAGAGCAGCGTCGCTACCGCCCAGCCAATAAGCGCCAGAAACAACAGGCAGGTCGCCAGAGCAAAAACGCGACCGTGATAAGAAATGCCGCGCTCAGCATCGCTCCAAGCCGGCGGCCCGACCAGTGGCGGCAGCTGTCCTGTTTCGGCGTGCGGGTGCGGGCGCGTTCCGCAAGGTTGCAGCTGGCCGCCGTCGAAAGCGCGCTCTCGATGGCGCGCCATGTCATCCGAAGCGTCGACACCGGCCCGATCCGGCTTTCGATCGCCGGCTGCGACGCCCTGAACAAGCCGGGGTCAGCTATGCCCAGCAGAGTGACAGCGCCGCAGCGCCGGATCGGGAGAACGCCATGCCGCAGGCTGAATTCGGCGCCCAGCTCCTCGATCAGGCGCGCGTCGCCCTGCGACGCGTCCAGTCGGATCGGGATCGGCCGAGGCCGCGAGGCCGTGCGCCGCTCTGGCGCGCGCCGGCACGACCGGAAGACTGGAACGGGGAGGGGGTTCTTGAACACGCGGCGGCAGACTCTCGGCAAGCTGCCGTGTGATTATCCATTCGTGGTTAAGCGCCCGTTAAGCGTTTCCCGCGCCCGATGGCGCCTTGAGCGACCAGGTGGCGATCCCAACGCCCACGACCACCAGCGCGACGGCAATCAGGTTTACGCCAATCGCGCTAGCGGCGCCGATGCCACTGAGCGCGATCATGATCAGGCCCCCGCAGGTCACCAGAGCGCCGATGAGCGCCCGCGCCGGACCCGGCGGTGTGGTCCCCGGTGCGCGAGAGGCCGCCTCGAACCGGAGGAACACGCCCACAAACGGGATGAGCGCGGCAGTGAAGAGCAGGACCCAGACCGGACGCAGCGCCCACCAAAGGCCGATGCCCGGCTCCATGCTGAGGCCGACGCCTCCCGAAAGAACTGCCAGGCCGATCACCGCGATCATCGCCGTGATATGCCAAAGGTAGACCGACATGATCATCTGATTGTAGAGGATCACCCAGCTCCAGGGCCGGACGCGTTTGAGCCAGCGGCTCGCCGGGCCCTCCAGAAGAAGGATCACCCCGATCTGCACCGACCCAACCGCGAGCATGGCGACGGTGGGCGGGCGCGTGTTGGAGATCTCCTCGCCCGGGACCGAGACCATGCTGACCGGGTAGCCTAAGGGGCCGACCAGAGTATAGACGGTCGCGACGCCGAGGACCACGAAAGCGAGCGCCCAGGTCTTCGGGTAGTCTGACGTGTGCCACCAATAGCCCAGCTGGTGAACCGCGAGCCAGACGAAAGCGTAGTTCGACCATCTGAGCCAGCCCATGTCCGCCGTGAAAGCGAGCGTGTCGACCGCGATCGCGCAGGCCACGAGAAGCGCGACCGACCAGATGCCGATCCGGTCCCAAATCGCGGCGGTCACCGGCACCGCGACTGTGATCAAGATGTAGACCGCCAGAAACCAGACAGGCACCAGCGAGGCTTTGCTCGCGGCATTGATGAGGTCGGGAGAGACGCCCGCGCGCCCCGCAATGAACGCCGCGATGGCCCAGATCACCACAAGAGGCACGGTCGGTTTCAAGAGTCGGGTCAGGCGAGTCGCGGCCCAGGCGCGTTTCCTTTCCGGGTCTCTCCGGGCCGACGCCCAGGAGAGCGAGTTGGAATAACCGCCGACAAAGAAGAAAACCGGCATGACCTGGAATAGCCAAGTGGCGTACTGCGTCCATGTCTGTTCGGCCAGAAGGATCGAAAGCTCGATCTCTCCGTTCCGGATGACCGGCGCCACGAGCAGCCAATGGCCCAGCACGACAAAGGTGATTGCGATCGCCCGGTAAAGGTCCACGGCCCTGTTGCGTTTCTCGGGCGTGTTCTTCGCCGCCCATCGGGCGCGGGCCAGCATGCCCTTGGGCATCTCGGCGGGGTCTGGCGCGGCTGTCATGCGCGATCCTTTGGCCAGCGTTTTCTGCGCTCGTCAAACTCTGCCGGTCTGACGCGGAATTGGCAACAATCGGGCAAGTTTGCGGCGATTGTTCAGGTCTGACGCTCTGACATCGCCTCGGCAAAACGTTCGAAGAGGTAGTAGCTGTCCTGCGGCCCGGGGCTAGCTTCCGGGTGGTATTGCACCGAGAAAACGGGCCGCTCGGTCATGCGGATGCCGCAGTTCGAGCCGTCAAAGAGAGAGACATGGGTCTCCATCACGCCGCTTGGCAGAGTCTGACTGTCGACCGTGAAGCCGTGGTTCATCGAGGTGATCTCGACCTTTCCGGTCTCAAGGTCCTTCACCGGATGGTTCGCGCCATGGTGGCCGTGGTTCATCTTTACCGTGTTCGCGCCCAGCGCCAGCGCGAGCATCTGATGGCCGAGGCAGATGCCGAAGACAGGGATGTCAGACTTGTCGAGGACGTCCTTGATCATCGGAACGGCATATGCGCCGGTCGCGGCGGGGTCTCCCGGCCCGTTTGACAGGAATACGCCGTCAGGCGAAAGCGCCAGCACATCATCGGCCGTCGCCGTTGCCGGAAGGACCGTCACATCGCATCCGGCTGAGGCGAGGCAGCGCAGGATATTGCGCTTGGCGCCGTAGTCCACGGCGACGACCTTATGGCGGGGAGCGACCTGCCTGCCGTACCCTTCAGGCCAGCTCCAACGAGTCTCGTCCCAACGGTAGGACTGCGCGCAGGTGACTTCCTTGGCGAGATCAAGGCCCACAAGGCCTGAGAACTCTCGTGCAGCCTTCAGGAGCGTCTCGAGATCGAAATTCCCTTCCGGATAATGCGCCAATGCCACATGCGGCGCGCCCTGCTGTCGGATCGCGCGGGTCAGGCGCCGCGTGTCTACGCCGCCGATCCCGACCCGGCCGCGCCTGGCCAGCCAGTTGGTCAGCGGTCCGGCCGCCCGCCAGTTCGACGGCTCGGTCGGATCCCATTTGACGACGAGGCCTTCTGCGACCGGATCGGCTGTCTCATCGTCTTCCGGCGTCGCGCCGACATTGCCGATGTGCGGGAAGGTGAAGGTGACGACTTGCCCGGCATAGGAGGGGTCGGTCATGATCTCCTGATACCCGGTCATGGCGGTGTTGAAGCAGAGCTCGGCGACCTTCGTGCCGGTCGCGCCGAAACCCTTGCCGTAGAAGATCGTGCCATCCGCGAGAACGAGACAAGCGGTTGGTTTCTGCTTTGTCTCTGCCATGTCCCGCCGACCTCCCGCCTGGGTAAACGGCAGCGGTGTACGCCCTTCGCGCCATGCGGTCAAGGTCGCACAATTTTTCACTTTTTATTATAAATCAATGATTTAAGTGTCTTCGACTTGGTTGCCGTCATTGACGCAATTCGGTATCTTCGCCCCTCTGAGCATGGGGATGAGGCAGAGATGGGTTTGCGGGGCGACATTGGCGATGCGCTGAAGTCAGCGATGCGGGAGAAGGATGCCGACCGGCTATCCACGCTGCGTTTGATCAACGCCGCGATCAAGGACCGCGACATCGCAAAAAGGTCCGAGGGCGGCGACGGCGAGGATGCTGGTGTCGCAGACGGCGATATCCTCCAGATACTCGGCAAAATGGTCAAACAACGCCAGGAGAGCGCCCGCGCCTACGAAGAAGGCGGTCGGCTGGAACTGGCCGAGAAGGAGCGGGCGGAGATCGCAGTGATCGAGGATTTCCTGCCCCGGCAGCTCGATGACGAGGAAACCGCCACCGCGGTCGAGAAGGCGATCGAGATCACGGGCGCTTCATCGATCCGCGACATGGGGCGGGTGATGGGCGAGCTCAAGGGGCGCTACACCGGCCAGATGGATTTCGGCAAGGTCGGACCGATGGTCAAGGCGCGGCTGACCTGAGAGCCTGGCGGACCGTAACCGCCAGCAAGTTTGTGAAAACCTATGTTCGGAGCGCGACGCTCAACTCGCCGTAAAGCGCTTCGCGTTCTTCCGGCGTGAGAAATCGACCGACTTCGACCTCTCGCCCGGAGCCGCGCAGTGTGAGGTACTTCTCGACCGGACCATCCTCCCGCAGATGCACGGTCACCCAGTGGGGGTTCGCCTCCCACTCGAGCGGCGGGCCCTTTGCCGGCACATGCGCGAGGCGAACCGCAGCTGGCTCGAGCGTCAGCGCCTCATGCATCGAGCGGTGAAGTTGATTGGTCTTGATCGCCTGCCATATGCCCCAAAGCGCGATCAGAAAGAACGCCATCAGCACCCAGGCGACGGGAGAGCCCAGAACGGCCAGGATCGGAAACGACAGCATCGCGGCGGTCAAACCTATGAACCATGTGAATCCGCGGGGCGTCAGCGACTGGTGCGGCCAGAGCGTCAGGGTGCGTTCAGCAGGGGTTTCGGACCAGCGGTACGGCATGTGGCCAAGTTAGCCGGACCAGGTTTGGTTGCAAGGAATTGCGGCGGCCTAGAGGAGCACGAACGTCAGGCCGCCGTGCGCCTGCAATCGATCGAAGAGAGGCTGTCCAAGGCCTGAGACCGGAGTCCAGAACCCGCCGCCAACGTTCAGCTCATCGGCATCGTCGGCAAGGCAGAGCGCCGCTTCAACCAGCATCCGGCTTGTCGACTCGACACCTGGGTCGCCTTGTCCCGTCACCTTGAGCTTCATCACCTCGCCGGTCGACTGCGCGCCGATGACGACCAACTCGTAGTGGCCGGTCTCGCGTGTCTCGGGGCTTGGCCCCTCGCCGGATTTCGGCAGAACCTTCGCCTGAAGGTAACGCTGGGTCACCGGCCAACGCATTGCGGCAAGGAAGGTGATCGTGGCGAGGCAGTATAGAAGGGACGAGATCCAACCCCCGACGCCTGGACCGCCGGTGTCGCTCTCCTCGTAGTGGAAGTCCCTGCCGTAGGGATAGCCCATGAGCGCGTTGGACCGGCGCACCGTTTTCGCGTTCATCGGCGCCATGAAGTAGGGTTTGGTCCAGAGTTTGAGGTCCGGATCGTAGGTGATCTCTAGCGGCATCATTCTGTCGGGCGGCTCCGGCCCATCGCGTTCGCCGTCGGGCGCAAGGGCGTAAGGGTCCGCCATGGTTCTGCCGATGTCCGGGTTTTTCGGGCCTGCCTCCATAGCGTGGGCGAAGCTCGCCGCAGTACCGCCGCTGAACCCGCCCTTCATTCGGGTGATGCGGGTGCGGACGCTCGGGCAAGGGCTCCCGAACTGCTCCAAAGCCGCCTTTTGCAGAACCCAGACGCCCATGTCTGAGGGAATCGAGTCGTGGCCGCAGGAATGCACGATTCTCGCGCCGGTGGCCTCGGCCTCGCTTTGATACGCGTCGATCATCTGGCGCATCCAATAGGGCTCTCCGGTCAGGTCGCAGTAATGTGCGCCAGCCGCCACGCAGGCCTCCAGCAATTCAGTGCCATAGAGCGCGAACGGACCGACGGTGGAGCAGATCACGCGGGTATTGGCCGCAAGATCGGCGAGAAATGCGCGATCCTTGCTGTCGCCGACGACGATCTCGGGGGCGTTATCGCTGGCGGGCAGGGCGGCTTTGACTGCCTCGAGCTTTTCGCGGTTGCGCCCCCCGATTGCCCAGCGAATCTCCGTTCCCGTCGTTCGCAGAGCGAGATGATGCGCCGCTCGCCGGCCGACGGCGCCGGTGGCGCCCCAGAGCACCAGGTCCCTCTTGCTCGTCATCGCGGCCTCCTGTGGAATGCCAGGCTACATTGGCGGTTCTCGACCGGCGGCCACATGACGCAGG
>JASJAU010000029.1 GCA_030066855.1 Paracoccaceae bacterium
CGGCGGAGACGTGGCCGAGTGGTCGAAGGCGCTCCCCTGCTAAGGGAGTAGGCGGGAAACCGTCTCGAGGGTTCGAATCCCTTCGTCTCCGCCACCCACAAAACGCGTAGAGGTGATGTCAGAGGAAACCGGTCTTGAGCCGGGTAGGGGGTGTGCCTAGCGTTCGGGCATGACTAAGGCCTCTCCCTTTCGCTACTTCAAGACGTCTCCTGAGATCATCCGCCTGGCGGTGATGATGTATGTCCGGTTCCCTCTGTCTCTTCGGAACGTAGAGGATCTGCTGCATGAACGGGGGATCGATGTCAGCCATGAGACGATCCGCTACTGGTGGAACAGGTTCGGCCCCGGAAAGACTGGTCGGAAACACGCGCCATGGACGCAGAATCGGTCGTAGAGCGCCGGTATGCCGCCAAAGACGCCGGCCTCAAGGTTTCTACAGATGTCGGCCTGGCCGCTGATGCGCTCTTCGGAAGGCGGACCCTGCGCCACAACGACCTGGGTATTGCGATTCCGGCTTCGAACGCGCCAGGATTGCGGCGCCTGATCGGTCCGCTTGGTTTTGTCGAAACTCACCAGCCGGGTAGATGCGAGCATACCTTCGTCGCGCACGATCCGAGCTCTTGACAGGCTGGGAATTTGATCGTGCTTTGCGGTCAACACTCCACATTCCCACGCGGGAGCGCGTTGACATGAGCACTCTTCCCACATCGGCCCGGGCGGTCATCATCGGGGGCGGCGTATCCGGCTGTTCGGTCGCCTATCATCTCGCCAAGCTTGGCTGGACGGACGTCTTGCTTCTGGAGCGCAAGCAGCTCACCTGCGGGACGACCTGGCATGCCGCCGGGCTGGTGGGTCAGCTTCGGACGAGCCAGAACATGACACGGCTCGCCAAATACTCGGCCGATCTCTACGCGACGCTGGAGGCGGAGACGGGCCTTGCGACCGGCTTCCGGCAGACAGGCTCGATCACCACCGCGCTCACCGAGCACCGTAAAGAGGAGATCTTGCGCTCGGCCGGGCTGGCGCGGGTCTATGGGGTCGAGGTCGAGGAGCTCTCGCCGGCTGAGATCAAGGAGATGTATCCGCATCTGAACACCGACGGGGTGGTGGCAGGCGTCTATCTGCCGAAGGACGGGCAGGCCGACCCGGCGAATGTCGCACTAGCGATGGCCCGGGGAGCGCGGAATCACGGCGCGAAGGTCGTCGAGGGCGCGAAGGTCACAGGCATCACCGCGCGGGACGGGCACGTCACCGGCGTGGACTGGGAGATGGAGGGCGAAAAGGGGCACATCGACGCCGATCTGGTCGTGAACTGCGCCGGCATGTGGGCCCGCGATCTTGCGGAGATGTCCGGCGTGAGCCTGCCGCTACACGCCTGCGAGCACTTCTACATCGTCACCGAAGGCATTGACGGGCTTGGGCAATTGCCGGTCCTGCGGGTGCCGGACGAATGCACGTACTACAAAGAGGACGCGGGCAAGATGCTTGTCGGCGCCTTCGAGCCCAAGGCGAAACCCTGGGGCATGGAGGGCATCCCCGAGGATTTCTGTTTTGACCAGTTGCCCGAGGACTTCGACCATTTCGAACCGATCCTCGAGGCGGCAGTCGCGCGGATGCCGATGCTCGCCGAGGCGGGCATACACACCTTCTTCAACGGGCCGGAAAGCTTCACGCCCGACGACCGCTACTATTTGGGCGAGGCGCCGGAACTGGGCGGGTACTGGGTCGCGGCGGGTTACAACTCGATCGGCATCGTCTCCTCCGGCGGCGCGGGCATGGCGCTGGCTCAATGGATGAACGATGGCGAGCCGCCGTTTGATCTCTGGGAGGTCGACATCCGCCGCGTCCAGCCGTTCCAAAGGAACCGCCGGTACCTGAAGGCGCGGGTGAGCGAGACGCTCGGTCTGCTCTACGCCGATCACTATCCCTTCCGGCAGCCGGAAACGGCGCGCGGCGTCCGGCGCTCGCCCCTGCACGAGCACCTAAAGGCGCGGGGCGCGGTCTTCGGCGAAGCGGCGGGATGGGAGCGCGCGAACTGGTTCGCGGATGAGGGGCAGGAGCGCGATTACCGATATGACTGGGGCGGGCAGAACTGGTTCGCCAACCAGAAGGCCGAGCATATGGCGATGCGCGAGGGCGTCGGGCTGCTCGACATGTCTTCCTTCGGCAAGATCCGGGTCGAAGGGCCGGACGCCTGCGCCTTCCTGCAAAAGGTCTGCGCCAACCAGATGGACGTGGCCCCAGGTCGGATCGTCTACACCCAGATGCTGAACGACCGGGGCGGGATCGAGTGCGACCTGACCGTCACGCGCCTCTCCGAAACGGTGTTCTTCCTCGTCGTCCCCGGTGCCACTTTGCAACGGGACCTGGCCTGGCTCCGCCGTCATCTCGGCGATCATTCGGCGGTCATCACGGAGGTCACGGCGGGCGAGGCCGTGCTGCCGCTGATGGGGCCGAAGGCGCGCGACGTGCTCGCGGCCTGCTCGCCCAATGACTTTTCGAACGAGGCCCATCCCTTTGGGATGGCGCGGGAGATCGAGATTGGCATGGGGCTGGCCCGCGCCCATCGCGTGACATATGTGGGGGAGCTCGGCTGGGAGCTTTACGTCTCCGCCGATCAGGCAGCGCATGTCTTCGAGGCGCTGATTGAGGCGGGGGAGCCTCATGGGCTCAAGCTCTGCGGCCTGCATGCGATGGACAGCTGCCGCCTGGAGAAGGCCTTCCGCCACTTCGGTCACGACATCACCGACGAAGATCATGTGCTAGAGGCGGGGCTCGGCTTCGCGGTCAAAGCCGACAAAGGCGGGTTCATCGGACGCGAAGCGGTCCTGCGCAAGAAAGAGGCTGGGCTTGGGCGCCGCCTGATGCAGTTCCGCCTGACCGACCCCATGGCGCATCTGCACCACAACGAGCCGCTCCTGCGCGACGGCGAGGTCATCGGCTACCTGACGTCTGGTGGATACGGCCACGCGCTCGGCGGCGCCATCGGCGTGGGCTACGCTCCCTGCAGGACGCCGGGTGAGCCCGCCGCCGAAATGCTCTCCTCGACCTATGAAATCGAGGTCGCCGGGCGACGCTACGACGCCGAGGCCAGCCTCAGTCCCATGTACGACCCGAAGGCGCTGCGCCCCAAGGCAGGCGCCGATGCGGCCATGGTGTCTGGCGATTGATCGGTCTAGGGTCCCGCCGGGAGGAAGGAGCGTCATGGCCCGTGTTCTTGCCGCCGGCGTGGCGGTCGCTGACATCGTCATGCGGATCGACGAGTTTCCTCGCGAGGCGGAAAAGTACCGTGCCAGCGACGCTCTATTGACGGTCGGCGGTTGCGCGGCGAACGCGGCCGTCGCCATCGCCCGCCACGGAGGGCATGCGATGCTCGCGGCGCGTCTCGGCAAGGATCTGATCGGCGATATGATCGCAGGGGAGCTCTCCGGCGAAGGGGTCGATCTGTCGCTTTGCGCTTTTGAAGAGGGGGCGAAATCCTCGTTCTCCTCGATCTATGTCGATGGCGACGGAGAGCGGCAGATCATGAATTTCCGCGGCCGGGGGTTGCCCGAGACGATCGAATTCGGTGGCGCCCCTCGCGCCGAAGCAGTTCTGGTCGACAATCGCTGGCCGGCGCTGACCGCTGCGGCGCTGGAGTCGGCGCGGGCGTGGGGCATACCGGGCGTTGTGGACGCGGAGGCGCCGTTCGACGCCGATTGCGTGAGAGGCGCGACGCATATCGTCTTCTCGATGCAAGGCCTTATGGACTATGCGCCTCGCGCCGCTGTCGAGACAGCGCTGGCCAAGGCTGCGGGGGAGTTCGACGCCTGGGTCGCGGTAACCGATGGCGCGAAGGGCGCCTGGGCCCACGCCGGCGACGAGACCGTCCATGTGCCGGGGTTTGCCGTAGACGCCGTCGATACGCTGGGCGCGGGCGACATTTGGCATGGCGTTTTCGCGCTCCGCCTTGCAGAAGGAGCCGACGCCATGGATGCGGCGCGCTTCGCTCACGCGGCATCCGCGTTGAAGTGCGCTTCGTTCGGCGGGATCAAGGCTTGCCCGCGCCGGGCCGATACCGAGGCCTTCCTGGCCAGCCAACGCGCGACGAATTGAGCGCCGCAGGGGGAGCGATTGAGATGAGACTTGGCCTGCTGCCTCTGGGACGAAACACCTTCGATGTCGCCTTCGCGGAAGAACGGCTGGCGGCGATGCTGGACCGGTTGGACGAGACGGGTCACGAACTCGTCGGCTCGAGAGAACTGCTTTTTGACGCCGATGCGACCCGCGCTGCGCTGACCGACCTCGTGGAGCGCGGCGTCGACCGGCTGCTCGCGCTCCAAGTGACCTTCACCGACGCCGCGATGATCGTGGAGGCGGCGGAGACCGGCCTTCCACTGGCCATCTGGGCCCCTCCGGAGCCGCGCCTTGGCGGGCGGCTAAGGCTGAACGCCTTTTGCGGATTGAACCTGGCGAGTCACGCCTTGGGGTTGCGTCAACACGCCTTCACCTGGGCCTATGGCGCCCCCGAGACCCTGTCTGATGCTAAACTGAACGACTTGCTGACAGGGGAGCCGACGTCCGATGCTCCAGAAGTGGCGAGCGGCGGCGCGTCTTCAGATGCCGCCCGCCAAGTGGTTGCTGCGGTGTCCGAACAGCGCATCGCGCGGATCGGCGCGCATCCGGACGGGTTCGACACCTGCGCCTACGATGCGGCCCGCCTTAAAGAACTGGCGGGCGTGGCGGTGGACGAACTCCCGCTCGAGACGCTCTTTGACGAAGCGCGCGCGGCGGACCCTCGCGCGGTCGCTCCGGTTCGGGCGCAGGCGGAGGAAGACCTCACTGGTCTCGAAGCGGTCGATCAGGCGCAGTTGGACCGGTCGCTCCGCCTCAAAACTGGACTGGACGCGCTGGCCGAACGCGGCCCTTACGGCGCATTTGCCGTGCGTTGCTGGCCCGAGACCTTCACCGAATACGGCGGCGCGGTCTGCGGCCCTCTGTCGATGATGGCCGAGCGCCGGGTGCCCTGCGCTTGCGAGGCGGATGTCTATGGGGCGCTCTCGCAGATGATCCTGCAAGAAGCCGCCGCGAGCGAGGTGTTCCTGACAGACCTCGTGGATTTGGACCCCGAGGACGACAGCGCCGTCATCTGGCATTGCGGCCAGGCGCCGATGTCAATGCGCGACCCAGAGGTCAAAGCGACCGCCACGATCCACACCAATCGGAAGATGCCGCTCCTTTACCAGTTCACTCTGAAGCCAGGGCGCGTGACACTGATGCGGGTCTCGCAGGCGCTGGGCGAAACGAAGATGATCATCGCAGGCGCGGAGATGCTGCGCCGGCCGATGGCGTTCACCGGCACCTCCGGCGTCCTCCGTTTCGACCGGCCGGCAAGTGCGGTTCTGCCAGACCTGGTCGCGAGCGGGCTGGAGCACCATCTCGTGCTCGCTTACGGCGATCATCGGGAGTTGCTGCGCGAAGTAGCGGCGGAGATGACACTGCCCGTTCTTGAGCTGTAGATGAGGCGAGGGCCATCCTGGCCCCGGAGAGAGGCGCGCGCGAATGATCGTGATTACCGAATTCATGGATGAGGCGGCGGTTGACGAACTGCGGCGGAACGAAACCGTCCACTACGACCCCGGCCTTGCGGATCGCCAGGACGAGATACCGGGTCTAGTGGCAGAGGCGCGGGCCTTGATCGTCCGCAACCGAACGCAGGTCTCAGTTGAGCTGCTGAAGGCCGCGCCCCACTTGCAATGCGTCGGGCGGCTGGGCGTCGGGCTGGACAACATCGACCTCAAGGCTTGCAAGGTGCGGGGCGTGACCGTTTATCCGGCGACCGGCGCCAACAACCTCTCGGTGGCGGAGTATGTCGTGACCGCTGCACTGGTCCTTCTCCGCCAATGCTGGTTCCTGAACCCGGCGATGCTGGATGGCGCCTGGCCCCGCGCAGAGGCCGGGGCGGGATTTGAGATCTCAGGCAAGACACTGGGATTGATCGGTTTTGGCGCCATCGCACGGGACCTCGCGGGTCTCGCGAAAGGACTGGGGATGCGCGTGGCCGCCCATGATCCATTTGTGCCCGCCGATGATCCCGTTTGGTCGGGCGTTTCGCGTCTCGATATGTACGAGGTACTGGCGCAAGCGGACGTCATCAGCCTTCACGTCCCTCTGACGCCAGACACACGGCACTCCATTAACGGTGAAGCGATCTCGCGCATGAAGGCGGGCGCGATCCTGATCAACGCCGCGCGTGGCGGCGTGGTGGATGAGGCGGCGGTCGCCGACGCGCTGAGGGAAGGCCATCTTGGGGGCGCCGCATTGGACACGTTCGAGACCGAGCCGCTGACAAGGGAGGGGGCCGAACACTTCCCGGATGTTCCGAACCTGATACTGACGCCGCACATCGCCGGCGTGACCACGGAAGCGAACGGCCGGGTCAGCAAGCTCACGGCAGAAAACGTGCTGCGGCACCTGGCCGAAAACGCCTGATCGGAGCGGGGGCCCTGCATGTCATCTGCGAAGCCGCCCTTCCAAAGCCAGGATCCGCATGGCGGCGGACGGCGGAAGGAGAAAGTCCTCGAGGTTGCCATCGGGCGGGAGTTGCGGGCGCTCCGGCTGCAGCAAGGCCTTACGGTAGCGGAGCTTGGACAGAAAAGCGGGCTCTCGGCGGGGATGCTGTCAAAGATCGAGAACGGTCAGGCCTCCCCCTCTCTCACGACCCTACAGGCGCTGGCTTCGTCCCTGTCGGTCGCGCTGACAGCGTTCTTTCGCGGCTTTGAAGAGACCCGGCCGGCCATTCACGTCAAAGCCGGCGAAGGGGTTGAGATCGAGCGGACAGGCACCCGAGCCGGGCACCAGTACAAGCTTCTGGGGCACGTCGGCTCGAATGCGTCGGGCGTGATCGTCGAGCCCTACCTGATAACCCTGACCGCCGACTCTGATGTTTTTCCGGCCTTTCAGCACGAGGGTATGGAGTTTCTCTACATGCTCGAAGGCGCATTGGAGTACCGCCACGGCGAGCGCATTTATTCCCTGCGCCCCGGCGACAGCTTCTTCTTTGACGCCGATGCACCCCATGGGCCGGAAGGTTTGACGGAACTGCCCGCACGGTTTCTCTCAATCATCGCCTATCCCGCCACCCGCACGAGCGACGGTTAGGAGTATTTCCGCAGAGGAATATTTTTTTCCTACAGGTTGAATTCGCATGCCCGGATGTTAGGACTAACCTCAACTGCAGAGGGGAATGGCATGTGCGGCATCGTTGGCCTGTTTCTCAAGGATACATCGCTCGCGCCGGAGTTCGGAACGCTCATGGCGGCGATGCTGGCTCAGATGAGCGAGCGCGGTCCGGACAGCGCCGGGTTCGCGGTCTATTCTCAAACGCGTGACGGCGGTTCCGTGACCCTTCGCGTCAAGACTCCTGAGACCGATCTTCCCGACCTCGACATTGCCGTTGGCGAGGTGATTGGCGCGCCGGTTTCGATGGAGGTTCGGGCGAACCATGCGGTGTTGAGCATGCCCGCTGACAAGGTCGAGGCCGCGCGCGCCGCCATGAGCCGCCTGCGACCCGACGCTTCGATCATGTCCTGGGGCGATGCGATCGAGATCTTCAAGGAAGTCGGCCAACCTAGGGACGTGACCGCGCGTTTCGATCTGGCGTCTATGGAAGGCACGCATGGGATCGGTCACACGCGCATGGCGACCGAGTCCGCCGTGACCACCATGGGGTCGCATCCGTTCTCGACCGGCAAGGATCAATGCCTCGTCCACAACGGCTCGCTTTCGAACCACAACGCGCTTCGGCGGAAACTGGTCCGAGAGGGACTGACTTTCGAGACCGAGAACGACAGCGAGGTCGCGGCGGCCTATCTGACCTGGCGCATGGGGCAGGGGGCGAGTTTGGGGGAGGCTTTGGAACAAGGCCTAGAGGACCTCGACGGTTTCTACACCTTTGTCGTCGGCACCAAGGACGGCTTTGGCGTTTTGCGCGACCCCATCGCCTGCAAGCCGGCGGTGCTGGCCGAGACGGATCGCTATGTCGCCTTCGGGTCGGAATACCGGGCGCTCGCCGGATTGCCAGGAATTGCCGACGCGCAGGTTTGGGAGCCTGAGCCCGCCACAACCTATTTCTGGAGCCGGTGATGGAACGCTATGACCTCGCGACGGGCTCGCTTCGCGAAATGAACGCGCAGCTGCAGGCGGTAGCGCCAGGAGAGAACCTGACAGCCTGGGAGATTCTCAACCCTGACGGGCGCCATGCGATTGCGGTCGGACTCGATGCGCCCATAGAGGTGCGCGTCATGGGACCCACAGGTTACTACTGTTCGGGTATGAACCAGCAGGCGACCGTGCGCATTCGCGGCAACGCCGGACCGGGCGTCGCCGAGAACATGATGTCTGGCAAGGTGATCGTCGAAGGGGACGCGAGCCAATACGCTGGCGCGACGGGGCGCGGCGGGCTTCTGGCAATCAAAGGCAACGCCTCTTCCCGCTGCGGGATCTCGATGAAAGGCATCGACATCGTGGTCGGCGGAAGCGTCGGGCATATGTCCTGCTTCATGGGTCAAAAGGGCAATCTGGTGGTCTGCGGCGACGCGGGCGAGGCGCTGGGCGACTCGCTCTACGAGGCGCGTGTTTTTGTGCGCGGCTCGGTGAAATCGCTCGGCGCTGACTGCGTCGAAAAAGAAATGCGGCCCGAACACCTGGCGGCGCTGGAAAACCTGCTTGAGAGCGCGGAAATCGACACGGATCCCGCCGATTTCCGCCGTTACGGCTCAGCCCGGCGCTTATACAATTTCGACATCGACAATGCCGGAGCCTACTGATCATGCCGATGGACCATCACAAACCGAACATTCCGGCCACGCCACCGCGCCAGAGCTGGACGTTCAGTCAGGATGTGAATGCCGAGATACGCAGAGCGGCCGCAACCGGGATCTACGACATCCGGGGCGGCGGCGCGAAGCGGCGGGTGCCGCATTTCGACGACCTTCTGTTCCTTGGCGCCTCGATCAGCCGCTATCCGCTGGAAGGCTACCGCGAGCGCTGCGATACCAACGTCACCATCGGCGCGCGGTTCGCGAAAAAGCCCATCGAGCTTGAAATCCCGATCACGATCGCGGGCATGTCCTTCGGCTCTTTGTCCGGAGCGGCAAAGGAGGCCTTGGGCCGGGGCGCGTCGCTGGCCGGGACGTCGACGACGACGGGCGACGGCGGCATGACACCGGAGGAGCGGGGCCACTCGAAACTTCTTGTCTATCAGTACCTTCCGTCGCGCTACGGCATGAACCCGGACGATCTGCGCAAGGCGGACGCAATTGAGATTGTTGTGGGGCAGGGCGCGAAACCCGGCGGCGGCGGGATGCTTCTTGGCCAGAAGATTTCCGACCGCGTGGCCGAGATGCGCGATCTGCCCATGGGCATCGACCAACGCTCGGCTTGCCGTCACCCGGACTGGACCGGGCCGGACGATATGGAAATCAAAATCCTCGAGCTTCGCGAGATCACCGGCTGGGAGAAGCCGATCTATGTGAAGATTGGCGGCGCCAGGCCGTACTATGACACCGCGCTCGCCGTGAAGGCCGGGGCGGACGCTATCGTTCTCGACGGGATGCAGGGCGGGACGGCGGCGACCCAGGATGTATTTATCGAGCATGTCGGCATGCCGACGCTCGCCTGTCTGAGGCCGGCGGTTCAGGCTCTTCAGGATCTGGGCATGCACCGCGAGGTCCAGTTGATCGTCTCCGGTGGCATCCGCACCGGCGCCGATGTGGCCAAGGCGCTGGCGCTGGGCGCGGACGCGGTGTCCATCGGCACGGCGGCGCTGGTCGCGCTTGGGGACAACGACCCGAAGTGGGAAGACGAGTATCAAAAGCTCGGTACCACCGCCGGCGCTTATGACGACTGGCACGAGGGGCTGGACCCCGCCGGGATCACCACCCAGGTGCCCGAGCTGGAAGCGCGGCTCGATCCGATCGAAGGCGGACGGCGGCTTCGGAATTACCTCAAAACCATGACGCTTGAGGCGCAGACGCTCGCCCGCGCATGTGGCAAAAGCCATCTGCACAAATTGGAACCCGAAGACCTCTGCGCGCTGACCATGGAGGCCGCCGCAATGGCCCAAGTACCGCTTGCAGGCACCGAGTGGATTCCGGGAAAAAATGGTTTCTGATCAGGGAGATGATGAGAGATGACTACTGACCTTTCTGCCTTCGCGAAAGATAATGGCGTGAAATTCTTCATGGTCTCCTATACCGATCTGTTCGGGTCGCAGCGGGCCAAGCTGGTGCCGGCCCAGGCGATTGCGGACATGCAGGAGGACGGCGCGGGGTTCGCGGCCTTCGCGAGCTGGCTCGACAGCTCCCCGGCCGACCCCGACATGCTCGCGGTTCCTGACCCGGCGACCGTGGTGCAGCTTCCCTGGAAGCCTGAGGTGGCCTGGGTCGCCTCGACCTGCATGATGGAGGGCGAGATCGTCGCGCAGGCGCCGCGCAATGTTCTGGCGGCGCAGGTGGCCAAAGCGAAAGAACGCGGGCTGACCGTCAAGACCGGGGTCGAGGCCGAGTTCTTTCTCCTTTTGCCCGACGGTTCGGACATCTCCGATCCCGCCGATACCGCGGAGAAACCCTGCTACGATCAGCAGGCCGTGATGCGCCGGTATGACGTCATCGCAGAAATCTGCGGCTACATGCTCGATCTGGGATGGGGGCCGTATCAGAACGACCATGAGGATGCGAACGGGCAGTTCGAGATGAACTGGCACTACGCCGACGCGATGACCACGGCGGACCGGCATTCATTCTTCAAATTCATGGTCAAGTCGGTGGCTGAAAAGCACGGTCTCAGGGCGACGTTCATGCCCAAGCCCTTGGCGCACCTGACGGGGAACGGGTGCCACACCCATATCTCGGTCTGGAGGGAAGACGGGACGAACGCTTTCGCGGATGACGGCGACGAGATGGGACTTTCGGCAGAGGGCTATCACTTCCTTGGCGGCATCATGAAACACGCGCAGGGCATGACGGCGATCACCAACCCGACCGTTAACAGCTACAAGCGATTGAACGGCGCGATGACTCGGTCGGGGGCCACATGGTCGCCTAACACGGTGACCTGGTCGGGCAACAACCGGACGCACATGGTGCGCGTGCCCGATGCGGGCCGGTTCGAGTTGCGGCTGCCGGACGGAGCGGCGAACCCGTATCTTCTGCAGGCGGCGATCATCGCCGCCGGCCTCGACGGGCTGGATGCCAAGGCCGATCCGGGCAAGCGGCGGGACAACGATATGTACGCAGAACCTGAAAAGGCGCGGGGCGCGCCGGTGCTGCCTTTGAACATGCTCGATGCGCTGCGGGCGTTCGAGAAGGACAAGTCGCTGAAGGCCGCGTTGGGGGATGAGATGTCGACTGCGTTCCTCAAGCTCAAATACGCCGAGTGGAAAGACTTCAAAGCTCATCTCTCCGAGTGGGAGAAGGCCAACACGCTCGACATCTGACGCGCCACGTGACTCGAACTTTCGCGATCTTTGGGCATTCGCGCTAGGTCATCGGTCATGTTGATTGCATCTCGCTTGATTGCATGCGCTCTAGCCGGCTTTTGCGCTTCGGCGACGATGGCTGCGGAAAACCGTTTGGACGCCGCAGTCGAATGGGTCCAGCGCGCCGTTGCCGACGCATGCCCCGCACCCGATCTGACCGGACTTGGCGCTCAGGCCGCGCTCCCCGGAAGCTGGCTCCTGGAGGAGACCCGCCTCCCCTCGGGCGCCGATCCACGCCGGATTACCGTCCGGCTCGTGCTGCCCAATACCGACGAGATCGTGCTGGAGCGCCGGCAGGCGGGAGGCCGGTTGCGCCAATTCGTCGTTTCCTATTGGTCGCCTGAGGGCGGCGAGCTGCGGCCCGTGCTTCAAGCCTTCGCCGACGGATCCTGCGCGATCCGGTCTGGCCGGACCATTCGCGCGGAGGGCGAGGCATCCGTGTTCCTGGACCAGCTCGACGGCGATCTTCGAACGCTGCGCTGGTCCGAAACGCTTCAGGCGGCTTGGCCGCAAGGCCGCGATTCCGGTGGCGTGCGCGTCGGCCTGGTCGATTCCGGGCTGGCCTACGATCTTGAAGCCTTTAGCGATCGACTGGCGCGAGATGCTGAGGGAGCGCCCCTTGGGTACGACTACTGGGACTTGGACCCCTGGCCTTATGATGGCGACGTCTCTCGCGGCCCGTTCCTGCCCATCCGGCACGGGACGGCGGTCGCGTCAATACTCGTGCGGGAGGCGCCGGAGGCGGCGATCGTCCCCTTTCGCTATCCGCGTCCGGATATGTCGCGCATGGGCGCCTTGGTCGATCGCGCGGCGGCGTCGGGCGTCCGGATCCTCGCTATGCCGTTGGGGAGCAACCGGGCGGAGGATTGGACAGCGTTTTCCGAAGCCCTCCAGCGCCACGACATGCTGGTGATCGTTTCGGCAGGCAATGACGGCCGGAACATCGACGAAGCGCCCGTCTTTCCCGCCGCGCTGGACCTCGAGAACATCGTCACGGTCACATCTGCCGACGCCTTCGGGAAGCTGGCGCAGGGCTCGAACTGGGGCCCGACGAGCGTTGACATCATGCTCCCGGCGGAGAACTTGGAAGCGCTGGATTTCCGTGGGGCGCGGGTAACGGCCTCAGGCTCTAGCTATGCCGTTCCGCGCCTTGCGGCGCTGGCCGCGCGCGTTCTGGCTGATGAACCTGCGCTGACGGCGAAGGCCCTACGCCAGCGCATTTTCGCACGCGCCACGCCGTCGCCCTTCGAGCGCGAGGACGTGATTGCCGCGGGCTGGATACCCGATCCGCTGGACGATTGAGCGCCTAGTGCCGCACCGGCGCGGGCGGCGCTGCGTCGATAAACCTTCGCGCCGCTTGCGCCTGCAGCGGGTCGGCCTGCAGAAGCAGGCTGTAGGCCTCCTCCGCCAGCTCCGGCGCTCCGCCCCAAACCCCGGATTGGATACCAAAGCGCAGGGCCTGCGGGTCGTCCGGCGCCATACCGATCAGCCACTGGGCGTGGGGCAGCATGACTTCGAACCGCCCGCCAAGCTGCAGCGAGACGAGGAGCGAAAGGCGGGCGTTGATGGAGTTCGGGACCTGTTCGGCGGCTTGCCCGTGGAGATCCGCGGCAGAATCGAACTCTCCCGCCTGCGCTAGGATCCGACCGGCTTCCAGCAACTGGCCGTGGTTCCGGGCTGCCGCGCAATCCGCCACGAGCGCGTTCAGCCCGCCTTCGTCAGGAACCATCGTTGCAGTGTCGATGGACGTCGCGCAGGCGGCGAAGGCGGCTCCAAGCGCCTGAGTAACGCTGGTCGCCTCGGTGTCCGCACGCCCGACGAGCAGGTCCTGGATGTCCTCGACCGGGATCGCCTCGAACCGCCCGTCGCCCCCGCCGACGGCGATACCCGCCAGCGCCCCGGTTGCATCCACCAGCGCGCCGCCGCTGACCCCCGGCTGCATGCGCGCCTTGACGTGGAGCCGCCCGAGAGGCGCGCCGGCGGCAGGATCGGCGATTTTCCCGCCGGGCTGGAAAACTCGGATCTCCTGCCGGGCGACGTCGGCGCCAATGGCATAGAAGGCGCCATCAGGATCCTCTGCCAAGGCCAGTTCGAATACGAGACCGTCGTCGGGAAGGCCGTCGACTTCCAACAGGGCCAGATCGCCCGTGTAACTCGACGCGATGACCCGGGCGCCGCGCGGGCCTTCTGGTGTATGAACAACCGCATCCTGTCTGTCGCCCACGACATGGCGGTTGGTGACAAGGAGGGTTGGAGCGATGCGGGTCGCGCTTCCCACAGGATCGAAGCTCGACACCGGGAAGACCGCCTGACGCGCGATGCAGACCGGTGCGGGATGGGGGCAATCGCCCAGGACGTCGGGGGCGGCCCGTGCATCGTTGGCGGTGCCGGCGCCGTCGAAGCGAAGCGCGAGTGTCCGGCGCTCCCCGTCTCTACCCACTATGAGCGGCACGGGTCCGGCATTCAGATCCGCGACGGCAAGAGCTGCGGTGGCGTCGCGCGGGGTCCGGATCTCGCGCTGACCAATCCCGAGAATAAGATCGCCCGGCAGCACGTCAGCGGCCTCCGCCGCCCCTCCAGTCGCAACCGACCGCACCTCAGGCGCAGCGATCCGAGCGAGGCGGTCGCGGTCGGGCGGAGCAAGCGTCCAGCCCGGCGCTGGGTACGTCACCGACCCCTGCAGGGCGAGCGCATCCGCGACCCTGATCAGAAGTTCGGTCGACACTGCGAAATTAATGCCGATGTTGCCCTCGGCGCCGGATGCGAAGATGGCCGAGATCATGCCAACCAACCGTCCTTCCCCATCCACCAGCGCCCCGCCCGAGCTTCCCGGATTGGCGGCGGCGTCGGTCTGGACGAAGTCCTCAACCGGGTTAAAGCCGGCATTTGTGACCTGAAGCGCCGAAATCACGCCACAAGTGATGGACGGCCCCAGACCATAGGCGTTTCCGATCGCGCAAACGGGGTCGGCGAGGTCCGGGTCGGGCGCGATCGCGATCGGTTCTAACGTCTCGCTGATTTCGAGAATGGCGATGTCAGTCGCCGCGTCCCGCCCGACCTCGCGGGTCGGAATAATCCGCCCGTCGGGGAGCCGCACGTCGATCCGCTCCGCCGGTTCGATGACGTGCCATGCGGTGACAATCAGGTTCGGGCGGATCGCCACCCCGCTGCCTTCGGGCGCGACTCCCGGCGGCGCCCCGACGCCGCCCTGCGCGCGGCCGGGCCAGACAGGCAACACGGAGACCACTGAATCGAGCGCCTTGGCCGGCGAGGCGTTTGCGGGGGAAGCGGCCGCGAGCGCAAGCGCGATCAGAACGGGGATGAGGAATCGGGGCATAAGGTCCATCCGGCTGTTTCCGATTCAATCGGCGAGCGGTCTTATAAGTCATGGTTCCGCTCGGCCAAATGGCAAGGCGGTCCCTCCAGAAAACCGCGACGTTGCGTACGGTCGACCTTTGTATACAAACGCGCTAGGGCACTCGCGAACTCCATGGGCCAAGGGCGATTACCGTGACCAACACTCCAGATATCATATACACCAAAGTCGACGAGGCGCCTGAGCTGGCGTCGGCGTCTCTCCTGCCGATCATCCAGGCTTTCGCCGGCGCGGCGGGTGTCGAGGTCGGGACCCGGGACATCTCGCTCGCGGGTCGGATCATCGCCGCATTCCCGGAGCGCCTGACAGACGCGCAACGCCAGACCGACGATCTGGCGGCACTGGGCAAGCTGGTCAAGAAACCCGAGGCCAACGTGATCAAGCTGCCGAACATCTCGGCTTCGGTCCCGCAGCTTGTCGCGGCGATCAAGGAGTTGCAGTCGCAGGGTTATGATCTGCCCGACTATCCGGAAGCGCCGGAGACTGAGGCCGAGAACGAGGCCCGGGCGCGTTATGACGCTATCAAGGGGTCGGCAGTGAACCCGGTTTTGCGTGAAGGGAACTCAGACCGGCGGGCCGCGGTCGCCGTCAAGAAGTTCGCGCAATCGAACCCGCATCGCATGGGCGCCTGGACGGCGAACAGCAAAACGCGCGTGTCGTCGATGTCGGGCGGCGACTTCCGCTCGAACGAGAAGTCTGCCACGGTCACGGCGGCGCAGGCGGGTTCCGCCCGGATCGAGCTGCACGCCAAGGACGGGAGCGTGACAGTTCTCAAGGAGGGCTATGATTTGCCCGCCGGCACGGTGGTCGATGCGACCTTCATGTCGGCCAAGGCGCTCGCGGCGTTCCTGGCCGAGCAGATCGAGGCCACCAAGGCCGACGGCACGCTCTTTTCGCTCCACATGAAGGCGACGATGATGAAGGTCTCGGACCCCATCGTCTTCGGCCATGCGGTCCGCGCCTTTCTGAAACCGGTCTTTGATCAGTTCGGCGACAAGCTCGATGACGCGGGCGTCAACCCGAACTCAGGCCTCGGCGACGTGCTCGCGCGGATCGACGACATGGAGGAGGGCGCCGAGATTAAATCCGCCATCGCCGCTACGATGGCGGAGCGACCGCCGCTCTACATGGTCAATTCGGATCGCGGAATCACCAACCTGCATGTGCCGTCGGACGTGATCATCGACGCCTCCATGCCGGCGGTCATCCGCGCAGGCGGCAAGGCCTGGGGGCCGGATGGCGAGGAAGCCGATACCAACTGCGTCATCCCCGACAATTCCTACGCGCCTGTCTACGAGGCAGCGATCGAGAACTGCAAATCCAACGGAGCGCTTGACCCATCGACCGCAGGCACCGTGCAGAACCTTGGGTTGATGGCGCAAAAGGCTGAAGAATATGGCTCGCACCCGACCACGTATGAAGCCCAGTCAGACGGCGAGATCAAACTGATCGCGGCCAATGGCGACATTCTGCATGCCCACGAGGTCGAGGCCGGTGATATCTGGCGCTCGGCCTCCACCAAGGAGGCGCCGATACGCGACTGGGTGAAACTCGCCATCGATCGCCAGCGCATCGAGGGCTGCCAGGCGGTATTCTGGCTGGACGAGACGCGGGCGCATGACGCGGAGCTCATTGCCTATGTGAAGCCCATTCTCGCGGCGGAAGGCGTTTCCGAACTCTTTCAGATCCTGGCCCCGCGCGAGGCGACGATGCTCGCCTTCGACACGATCCGGAAAGGCGAGAACACCATCGCCATCACGGGCAACGTGCTGCGCGACTATCTCACCGACCTTTTCCCGATCCTGGAGCTCGGGACTTCGGCCAAGATGCTCTCGATCGTTAAACTGATGAACGGCGGCGGGCTTTTCGAGACGGGCGCGGGCGGCTCGGCGCCCAAGCACGTTCAGCAGCTTGTCGAAGAGGGGCACCTCAGGTGGGATTCGCTCGGGGAGTTCTGCGCTTTGGGGGAAAGCCTGAAGTTTCTTGGCGCCGCGAAAGAAAACCCCCGCGCCCGGATCATGGGCGAGGCGGTCGATGCGGCGACGCAGGGCATTCTCGATCACAATCGCTCACCTGGGCGGAAGGTCGGGCAGCCCGACAACCGCGACAGCCATTTCTATTTTGCGCTCTACTGGGCGAAAGCGCTGGCCGATCAGTCGGAGGACGGCGCTCTTGCCGCGCATTTCGCGCCCATCGCGGAGGCGCTGGCAGATGGAGAAGAGGCTATCGTCGCCGAGCTCGCCGCCGCGCAGGGGGCGCCGGCGGATCTGGGCGGCTACTACCACACCGATCCGGCGAAGACCGAAACCGTGATGCGCCCCTCGGCCACGCTAAACGCGATAATCGGCTGAGGTCGACCGCGCGCCGCCGGGGGCGTCCCTCTGGCGGCGGTGGTGAACTCGTCAGTTCGGCGGACCTGCCGGGAGTATAGGCGTTTGATCCCGATTCAGGACGGGTCTATAGGCGCCAGATGACCGACGCATCCGGCGCCCCCCATCAGCCACAGACCGTTCGCGCCCAAGCGCGGACGCTCATGGCGCTTGGCCTGCCGTTGATCGGCAGCCATCTGGCGCAGATCGCAATCGTGACCACGGACACCCTGATGTTGGGATGGTATGGCGTTCTGCCGCTCGCGGCGGTCTCGCTCGCCTCGCCGATCTTTTTCGCAATTCTCGTCCTCGGCTCCGGGTTCGCCTGGGCAGTGATGCCGATGGTCGCGAGCTCCGCCGCCGTTGGCGACGACCGGCAGGTGCGGAGAACGACCCGCATGGGGCTGTGGCTTTCCGTTCTGTTTGGGATCGTTGCAACCCCATTCTTCTTTTTCTTCGAGGAGGGGTTCCTTGCCATCGGTCAGGAGGCGGAGGTCAGCGCGCTTGCCGGAGATTACATGGCGGTCATCGGTTTCGCCCTTACGCCGGCGCTGATCGTCATGCTGATGCGCAGCTACCTCTCGGCGCTCGAGCTCACCCGGGCGATCTTGCTTGTTACCGTCGCGACAGCCGTCCTGAACGCCTTCCTTAACTACGTGCTGATCTTCGGCAATCTGGGCGCGCCGGAACTGGGTGTCGTCGGGGCCGGGATCGCGTCGGTGATCGTAAACCTGGCGAGCATGGTGTGTCTCATCCTCTACGCCATGTGGAAGACGCCGCAATACGATCTGTTTCGCAACCTCCATCGTCCGGATGGCGAGGCGATTGCTGCCGTCTACCGGCTCGGATGGCCGATCGGGCTGACCAGCATTGCCGAGACAGGGCTCTTCGCGGCGTCGTCGGTCATCATGGGCTGGGTCGGCACGGTGGCACTGGCGGCGCACGGGATCGCGCTTCAGATCGCGTCGATCACCTTTATGGTGCATGTCGGTCTTAGCCAGGCGGTGACCGTTCGGGTCGGGCGAGCCTTCGGCAGATCGGATCGCGTCTCGGTCAGGAGGGTCTCGCTAGCCGGGCTTTGTCTGTCGCTGATCGCGGTGGTTCTGACCATCACGCTCTTCCTGTCGCTCCCTGAGCTTCTGGTCGGCGCTTTCATTGATCCCGACGATCCCGCCCGCGCCGCGATCCTGGTTACCGGCGCTGCGCTTCTCGCGGTGGCGGCGCTTTTTCAGGCGGTCGACGCCGCGCAAGTCATGGCGCTCGGCATGTTGCGCGGCGTTCAGGACACACGGGTTCCGATGATCGTCGCTGCCGTCAGCTATTGGGCGGTCGGCGTGCCCGCGAGCTATGCGCTCGGAATTCATCCCGCGCTCGGCCCGGTCGGCGTCTGGCTTGGGCTGACGGTGGGGCTGGCCCTGGCAGGCGTTCTTCTGCAAAGGCGCTTCTGGACGGGCCACGCCGCCTGAGGCGGTCAGGCGACCTCGGTTCGCAGCCAGTCCATCACGTCGGCCCGAACGGATTGGATGCCCGACCCCCGCGCCCGGTCGATCACTGACTTCGCCTCGTCCAGGTTCACGCGGCGGAGAAGGTGTTTGACCGGCCCGATGGAGGCCGGCCGCATGGAGAGCGTTCTGAGGCCCATCGCCGCGAAGCACATCGCTTCGATCGGACGTCCGGCGTCCTCGCCGCAGAAAGACACGGGCGTGCCGGTCTCGGCGCAGCGCCGCACGATCTGCTCGATGAAGGTCAGATAACTAACGTTGAGTGTGTCATAGCGCCGGCGTACCCGCTCGTTCTCGCGGTCGGCGGCGAAGAAGAACTGCTTGAGATCGTTGCCGCCGATCGAGATGAAGTCGGCCATCTCGTAGAACTGCCGGGGCGCGAAGCCCAGGCTCGGCGTCTCCAGCATTGCGCCGATCTTCAGATCCGACGGCAGGACATGGCCCAGTTTCCGCTCGCGCGCGATCTCATCCAGGACCTGCTGCCGGGCCGTCTTGAACTCGTCGAACTGCGCGATGAACGGGAACATGACCGTAAGGGGTCGCCCGTTCGCGGCGCGGATCAGCGCTTGCAGCTGCATCCGCATCACGCCCGGCTTGTCGAGCCCCACCCGAATGGCGCGCCATCCGAGCGCCGGGTTCGGCTCGTCCTCGCGCTTCATGTAGGGCAGCACCTTGTCCGAGCCGATGTCGAGCGTGCGGAAGACGACGGGCTTGTCGCCCGCCGCGTCCATAACCCGCGCGTAGATCGCCGCCAGCTCGCCGCGCCGGGGCACATTGGGACGGGCGAGGAACTGCAGCTCGGTCCGAAAGAGGCCTACGCCCTCCGCCCCCGAGCTCTCAAGCGAGGGAAGTTCGGCGATCAGCCCTGCGTTCATATGAAGCGCCACGATCGAACCGCATTTCGCCTCCGCGGGAAGCTCGCGAAGTCCCGCGTATCGAGCCTGGGCTTTGGCTTGCATCGCGATCTTGTCGCGGAAGGCGGTCACGACGGTGTCGTCCGGCCTCAGGTGGACGATGCCCTGATCGCCGTCGACCATGATGTGGTCGCCGTTCAGCGCCTCTTCGGTTACGGCGCCGGAATGCACGATCAGCGGGATCGCCCAGGCGCGGGCGACGATAGTCGCATGGCTCGCCACCGATCCCTGGTCGAGAACGATGCCCTTCAGCCGGCCGCGTCCGAACTCCAGGAGCTCCGCCGGGCCGATGTTCCGGGCGACGAGGATCGGATTCTCCGGCATCTCGGCGCCGGTGTCGTTGCCCTGACCAGTGAGAATGCGGAGCAGCCGGTTAGACAGGTCGTCGAGATCGTGCAATCGGTCCCGAAGATAGGCGTCCGGCACGTTGCTTAGGCGCTGACGGGCTGCGGATTGCTCTTTCTCGACTGCCGCCTCGGCAGAGAGGCCGGCTGCGATATCCTCTTCCATGCGGTTCAGCCAGCTGCGGGAGTTGGCGAACATCCGGTAGGTTTCCAAAACCTCGCGCTGATCGGCTTCAGTCCCGTCCGCTCTGACGCTTTGCAGCATGTCGTCGACCGATACCCGAAGCCGTTCGACCGCCTCCTTAAGCCGCGCCTTTTCGACCTCCGGGTTGTCTGCGATGGGATTGGTCACGACTACCCGCGGCTCGTGCAGCCAGACATGCCCCTCCGCCACGCCTTCCTGTCCGATGCCGCCTTGGAACATCGCGGGGAGTGTGTGCCGCGCCCGAAGCGCCTCGCCCTCGCCGACGAAGGCGCCCAGTTCGGTCATCTCGGCCAGAACCATGGCCACGACTTCAAGGGCGTAGACCTCATCATCCGAAAGGGCCCGAGACTCGCGGGATTGGACGACGAGCACGCCCAAGGTCTCGCCCAACCTCTGGATTGGAATGCCGCAGAAGGACGGGAAGGTCTCCTCGCCGATCTCGGGCATAAAGCGGAATCCGCGGGCCGATGGCGCGTCGGCCTCATTCACCACGCGTCCGTCCCGCGCCACCCGACCGACGAGGCCCTCGCCAAGGCGCATGCGCGTCTGATGCACAGCCTCTGGTCTCAGGCCTTCGGTCGCGCAGAGCTCAAGCGTTTCGGCATCGCGAAAAAGGTAGACAGAACAAACCTCTGTCTGCATCGACGACGCGATGAGCTGGGTGATCCGGTCAAGCCGTTCCTGACCGGCGCCCTCCTCGGCAAGCGTCTCGCGGAGCCGCCCGAGAAGCCTGCGGCTTTCGCTCTCGGCCTGGTCAGTCATTCAGTCCAGCGACCTGTTTCCTGTTCCGCGCGGGTTCTACGCCCATGCCGCAACTAGACCACAGATGGCCTTCAAGAGAAACGCCAAAGGCGTCAGCCGCGCTTCATCAGCCTGCGCAATACGCTGGCGCGGGAGATTTGCCCGATTGTTGAGCCGTTTTCGACCACAGAAACCGGCGTGTCGGTCTCCAGCACGTTTTGGATGACGTCCCCGATCTCGTCCTCGGGGCCGACGCCGCCGCCCGCCTCGCCGGTTTTGTTCTCCATGACGTCGCGTGCGCAAAGAACGCCGAGAGGGCTCATATTCGCAACGAAATCAGCGACATATTCGTTCGCCGGGTTCGAGTAGATGTCGCGCGGCGTGCCCCATTGCACAATGCGGCCACCCTCCATGATCGCGATCCGGTCGCCGATCTTGAAGGCCTCGTCCAGATCGTGACTTACAAAGATGATGGTGCGGTTCAAACGCTCCTGAAGCTCCAGAAGCTCGTCCTGAAGCCGCGTGCGGATAAGGGGGTCGAGCGCCGAAAACGGCTCGTCCATCAAGAGGATCGGAGCGTCGGTGGCGAAGGCTCGGGCCAGCCCGACACGCTGCTGCATGCCGCCCGACAGTTCTCCGACCTTGCGGTCGCCCCAGCCTTCAAGCCCTACAAGCGCAAGTTGCCCGTCCACCTTGGCCGCGCGCTCCGCCTTGGACATTCCGCCCAGTTCCAGCCCCAGCCCGACGTTGTCGCGCACCGTTCGCCAGGGCAGCAGGCCGAATTGCTGAAAGACCATGGCGATCTGATTGAGCCGCATGCGCCTGAGCGTCCCGGGGTCGGCATTCGTGATATCGACCTGGTCCTCGCCATCCGACACCAGTACGCGCCCGCGGATGACCGGGTTCAGACCGTTCACCGCCCGAAGGAGCGTGGACTTGCCCGAGCCGGACAGTCCCATGAGCACGAGGATCTCTCCCGGCTCGACGGACAGCGTGCAGTCGTGGACGCCCAAAACCTGACCCGTCTCGCTCTGAACATCGGCCCGCTCCAGACCCTGATCCATCAACGGCAGCGCCTCGTCCGGCTTGTCGCCGAAGACGATCGAGACGTTCTCGAACGATACGGCGCTCATGACTTTTCGACCCTAAGCATCCGGTCGAGCATGATCGCCACGACCACGATGATGAACCCGGATTCGAAGCCGAGCGACGTGTTCACCTGGTTCAACGCGCGAACGACCGGCACGCCCAATCCGTCGGCTCCGACAAGCGCGGCGATCACGACCATGGAGAGCGACAACATGATGGTCTGGTTGAGACCGGCCATGATCTGCGGGAATGCGTAGGGCAGCTCGACCTTCCAGAGGGTCTGGGCGCCGGTCGCGCCGAAGGCGCGCGCCGCCTCAAGGAGCTCGGTAGGCGTTTTCGACACACCGAGGTGGGTCAGCCGGATCGGGGCGGGCAGAACGAAGATCACGGTGGCGATCAGCCCCGGCACCATTCCGATCCCGAAGAAGACGATCGCCGGGATCAGGTAGACGAAGGTCGGGAGCGTCTGCATCAGGTCCAGAATGGGCCGCATCGCGGCGTAGAGCCTCGGCCTGTGCGCCGCTGCGATCCCGATAGGCACGCCGACGCCCATGCAGACGACGCAGGCGGACAGGACGAGCGTTAGGCTTTCCGTGGTCTCCTCCCAGTAACCCTGGTTCAGAATGAACAGGAACCCGAGGAAGGTGAAAAGCGCTGCCTTCCAGCTCCGTTGCAGGGTGTATGTCAGCGCAGCAAAGATCGCGACGACGATGAGCGGATGCGGCGTCTGCAGCACCCAGAGGATCCCGTCGATCATGGCCTCAAGGCTGTCCGACAGAGCGTCGAAGAAGACCACTCCGTTCGCCTGCAGCCAGTCAAAGCCGTCGGCGGCGACGTCGCCCACGGGCAGCTTGTTTTCCGTCAGCCATTCCATTGAACCTGCCCCCCCATTTTCGCGCCCCAGCATGCGACGATCGCAGGGCTTTGGAAACACATGAATTTCACCTAACGCGCGGCTTGACCGGCAGTGGTGTCGCTGCTCCCCCAAGGCGCGTCTATGAAGACAATGACCGCCGACGCGCGAGCCGTCGGCGGTCAACGGTGTTCATGCTTCGATCCGGAAACAGCGGGCCTAAAGACCGAGCGCGCCCGTCACAGCCGCCATCGCGTCGCCGCCGTCCTTGGTCGTGACGCCGTCAAGCCAGCCGTCCAGAACGCCGGAATTGGACACCAGCCAGGCGGAGGCTGCGTCTGCCGGGTCTTCGCCGTCATCGAGAATAGCCCCCATGATCTCGTTCTCCATGGCCAACGAGAACTCGAGGTTGTTGAGGAAGGCGCCTAGGTTAGGGCATTCGTCGGCGAACCCGGCCGAGGTATTGGTGAAGACCGTGGCGCCGCCGAGGTTCGGGCCAAACCAATCGTCGCCGCCCTCAAGGTAGGTCAGCTCGAAATTGGCGTTCATCGGGTGCGGCTCCCAGCCGAGGAAGACCACGGGCTCGCCCCGGCGGTCGGCGCGAGCAACCTGAGCCAGCATACCCTGCTCAGAGCTTTCCACGACTTCAAAGCCCTCGAGGCCGAAGGCGTTCTCGCCGATCATGTCCATGATCAGGCGATTGCCGTCATTTCCAGGCTCGATGCCGTAGATCTGACCTTCAAGCGCGTCTTTTTGCGCGGCGATGTCGCCGAAATTCGTGATCCCCAGATCCGCCGCGGCCTTGTTCACAGCGAGGGTGTACTTCGCGCCTTCAAGGTTCGCGCGAACAGTGTCGACCGTTCCGGCATCGCGATAGGGGGCGATATCGCCCTCCATCGTCGGCATCCAGTTGCCGAGGAAGATGTCTACATCCTTGTTCGCCAGCGAGGTGTAGGTGACCGGTACCGAGAGCACTTTGATGTCGGTCTCGTAGCCGAGCGCTTCCAGCACCGTCGTCGTCGCGGCGGTCGTGGCTGTGATGTCGGTCCAGCCCACATCCGAGAAGACGACCGTCTCGCAGTCGGCCAGAGCAGGTGTCGCGGCGATGATCGCCAGCGCGGAGAGTGTTGTTTTCAAGCGCATTGGCGCCTCCCTTTTTATTGATTGACGAGTCAATTAAAAACCGGATAGCCCGAACTTGGGCAATCGGATTGAGTTGATCATGCCAAAGCTGGGAATGGAACCAATAAGACGCGCGGCGCTGATCGACGCGGCCATCGCCGAGATCGGAGAGGCCGGGTCGCTCGACGTGACCGTTTCGCGGATCGCCCGTCGCGCCGGCGTCTCAAGCGCGCTCGCGCACCACTACTTCGGCGGCAAGGATGACATCCTGCTCGCGGCCATGCGGCGGATCATGAAGGACTACGCGGCGGAGGTGCTGGCGCGGCTCATGAAGGCCCGGACGCCCATGGACAGGGTCCGCGCGGTCATCGACGGCAGTTTCGCGTCGTCGAGCTTCGACGCCGCGACCATTTCCGCTTGGTTGAACTTCTACGTTCTGTCCCTGTCGTCGGAAGATGCCCGCCGCCTGCACCGGATCTACGCCGGGCGGCTGCGATCGAACCTGACCTGCGCCTTGCGACCGCTCGCCGGGAGCCGGGCGCCCGAAATCGCCCGCCGTACCGCGCAGCTCATCGATGGCGCCTACCTGCACCACGGCTTGCGTAGCGAAAGGCCGGATGGCGGCTCGGCGGCGCGCGACGTGCTCGCCATGGTCGAAGCCGAGATCCGGGAAAGATGAGCATGGAGGCCGATTACGTCATCGTCGGCGCCGGCTCATCGGGCTGCGCGCTCGCCTATCGGTTGTCCGAGGCGGGGCATTCGGTGATCGTTCTGGAATACGGCGGTACGGACGCCGGGCCGTTCATCCAGATGCCCGCGGCCCTGAGCTATCCAATGAACATGCGCCGCTACGACTGGGGCTTTCAAAGCGAGCCCGAGCCGCATCTGGGCAATCGCCGGCTCGTCTGTCCGCGCGGGAAGGTCGTGGGCGGGTCGTCGTCGATCAACGGCATGGTCTATGTGCGCGGTCACGCGCGCGACTACGACACATGGGAGGCGATGGGCGCGACCGGCTGGAGCTACGCCGACGTGCTCCCCTACTTCAAACGCATGGAGACATGGCACGACGGCGGGCACGGCGGCGATCCGGCATGGCGCGGCGCGTCCGGCCCGCTCCATGTCTCGCGCGGGCCGCGCAAAAACCCGCTCTATCACGCCTTTGTCGAAGCGGGCCGGCAGGCGGGATACGAGACGACCGGCGATTACAACGGCGAGAAGCAGGAAGGCTTCGGCCCGTTCGAGCAAACGGTATGGCGGGGCCGGCGCTGGTCCGCGGCCAACGCCTACCTCCGTCCCGCGCTCAAACGCCCGAACTGCGATCTGGTCCACGGGCTGGCGACCCGCATCGTGATCGAAGAGGGCAGCGCGACCGGCGTCGAGTTCGAGACCGGCGGGAGCGCCAAGACCCTGAAGGCGCGGCGCGAGGTCATTCTCTCCGCCTCCGTCATCAACTCGCCCAAGCTCCTGATGCTCTCGGGCATCGGCCCGGCGGCGCATCTGGCCGAACACGGCATCGAGGTGATCGCCGATCGGCCTGGCGTCGGGCAGAACCTGCAGGACCATCTGGAGATGTACTTCCAAATGGCGTCCAGCCAGCCGATCACGCTCTATCGCTACTGGACCCTGTTCTGGAAGGGGGTTCTGGGCGCGCAATGGCTCCTCACCCATCGCGGCCTCGGCGCGTCGAACAACTTTGAAAGCTGCGGTTTCATCCGATCCGAGGTTGGGGTCGAATACCCCGACATCCAGTTCCACTTCCTGCCGCTCGCTGTGCGCTACGATGGCAAGGCGGCGGCGGAGGGCCATGGTTTTCAGGCGCATGTAGGCCCCATGCGATCGCCGTCACGAGGCGCCGTCACGCTCAGGTCAGTCGATGCTGCCGAGGCCCCGAAGATCGTGTTCAACTACATGTCGACCGAGAAGGACTGGGTCGAATTCCGTCGCGCGCTGCGCCTGACACGCGAGATCTTTCAACAGGAAGCCTTCAAGCCCTACGCGCGCCGCGAGATTCTTCCGGGAGACGGGCAGACAAGCGACGCCGATCTCGACGCCGCGATCCGCGAGCATGCCGAAAGCGCCTATCACCCCTGCGGCACCTGCCGCATGGGCGCGGCGGACGATCCGATGGCGGTTGTCGATCCGGAGTGCCGTGTGATCGGGGTCGACGGTCTTCGTGTTGCCGACAGCTCGGTTTTCCCGCAGATCACCAACGGTAATCTGAACGCGCCGTCGATTATGGTAGGCGAGAAGGCGTCGGATCATATCCTTGGACGAAGGCTGCCAAGGGACGAGTCACAGCCTTGGATTCATCCTGAGTGGACGACCAAACAGCGGTAATGGGCGCCGCCTTCAGGCTGCGGTTTCAAGCCCGAAGCTGTCGTGCAACGCCTGCACCGCCAGCTCCATATACTTCCGGTCGATCAGAACCGAGATCTTGATCTCCGAAGTCGAGATGACCTTGATGTTGATGCCCTCGTCCCTGAGCGCCTGGAACATCTGCGAGGCGACGCCGGCATGGCTGCGCATCCCGATGCCGACGACCGAGACCTTGGCAACGTCGTTGTCGGTGACCAGCTCCGCGTAGTTGATCTCACCGCCGGACTTCGCCTCGGCCATGGCTTTCTCAGCGTGGGCGATCTGATCGACCGGCAGGGACCAGGTCATATCGGTGCGCCCGTCTTCCGAGATGTTCTGGACGATCATGTCGACATTGACGCCCGCCTCGGCCAGCGGCCCGAAGATCGCGGCGGCGATACCGGGCCGGTCGGCGACCGAGAGGAGCGTCATCTTGGCCTCGTCCCGGCTGAAGGCGACCCCCGCGACCACATTGCTTTCCATGATGTCCTCCTCGTCGCAGACAAGCGTGCCCGCGCTTTCGTCGTTGTCCTCAAAGCTCGAGAGCACGCGCAGCTTGACCTTGTAGCGCATCGCGAGCTCGACCGAGCGGGTTTGCAGCACCTTGGCGCCGAGCGAGGCAAGCTCCAGCATCTCCTCAAACGCGATCCGGTCGAGCTTGCGGGCTTTCGCGGTGATTCTGGGGTCGGTCGTGTAGACCCCGTCCACGTCCGTGTAGATGTCGCAGCGCTCCGCCCCGAACGCCGCGGCGAAGGCCACTGCCGTGGTGTCCGACCCGCCGCGGCCAAGCGTCGTGACACGGCCCTCGGGGCTAATGCCCTGAAACCCCGCCACAACGGCGACCTTCATGCCCTCGGCGAACTTCGCTTTGATGGCCTCGGTCCCGATGTCCTCGATCCGCGCGGCAGCGTGCGACGAGTTCGTCTTCAGCGGCACCTGCCACCCCTGCCAAGAGCGCGCGGGCACGTCCATTTCCTGAAGGGTCAAGGCCATCAGACCCGCCGTGACCTGCTCGCCGGAGGAGACGACCGCATCGTACTCCCTTGCGTCGAAGAAACGTGAGGTTTCCTCGACCCAACCAACCAACTCGTTGGTCTTTCCCGACATGGCCGAGACGATGACGATCACGTCGTTCCCGTTCGCCACCTCGCGCCCCACGCGCTTGGCCGCGCGTCGGATGCGGTCGAGCGTGGCGACGGAGGTGCCGCCGAATTTCATCACGAGCAAAGGCATAAGGACCCGGTCCCAATCGTTCGGGACCGGACTTACTGCCACGGCCTGAGAGCCGCAAGGGCCTAGGCTCAGTTGGTTTTCTGCTTTGGAATGAAGGGCAGGGGGACGGCGGGGATGCCGTCCTCGGCAAGCTTCCGGGCGTCCTCCCGATTGGCTTCGCCATAGATCGAACGCTCGGGCGTGTCGCCCTCGTGCATCGCGCGGGCCTCGGCGGCGAATTCGGTTCCGACGTATTCGGAGTTCTGTTCCACGTGCTCTTTGAGCTGTTTCAGGGCCTCCGCCATCTTCGCATCACCCGGTGAGGCCATCGGTTGATTGCTCGCGGGCGCGGCGGGTACCTGCGCCTTGGCGCGGGCGGGCCGGACGGTCGGCGCCATCAAGGATTTGGCGACCTCTGTCGATCCGCATGTCGGGCATTCGACCATCTTGGACGCGCGGATGGTTTCAAAGGCCTCTGCCGAAGCGTACCAGCCTTCGAACTGGTGATCGTTCTCGCATTTGAGCGTGTAGCGGATCATGTTTCGCTCGTTCTCGCCTGCGACAGACGTAATGCCCTGTCGCGCCGGATTCAATCTCCCAACGCGGCGCGGCTTACTCTGCCGGAACCGCGCTCGCCGCCCGCCCGCCGGGGCCCTTGATGTTCCATACCAGCAGCAAAACTACCGCCGCGACGCCGCCCAGGTTGATAAGGTACGAGCCGGGCCAGAGGCAGGCCACGCCTGCCACTCCAACGAGAACGCGCATGAGGATCCCGATACGCCGCTCCATGCAGCCCTGCAACGCGGCGGCGAGGCCGTAGATGCCGAAGACCGCGAACCCGAAGATCACCAGCGCAACGCCCCAATCCCCGGACAGGAACGGGGTGTAGGCCATTATCAGGGGGACGATGTAGAGGCCTTTGGCTAGCTTCCAGCTTGCGATTCCGGTTGCCATGGCGGGCGCTTTGGCGATGGCCGCTGCAGTGAAGGAGGCGAGCGCCACGGGCGGCGTGACATTGCTGTCCTGAGAGAGCCAGAAGATGATCATATGCGCGGAGAGGACCGCCGCGATCGCGGCCTCGGGCGAGACGACGAGGTCGCGGAGCGGCGCCGCGACCTCAAGCGGCAGGCCGTTCACGATTTCTGAGGCTTGCTCGGCGGGGATTGGTCCGCCGAGGAGCGACATCGTTTCCGGCGCGCCAAGCATCAGAACCGCCTTGGCGCCCTCGTTCAGCGTGCCGGTCGTCAGCGCCTCGATCACCTCGCGGTCGGAGATCATCCCCGCGAGCGCTGGGGCGGACAGCGTTGCCAGCACGATATAGGCGGCCGTTACAGGCAAACCCATTCCAAGGACGAGACTCGCCAACGCGATCAGCAGGATCGCGATGAACATGTTCCCGCCCGCCCAATCGGCGATCATAAGGCTGAAGGTGTTGCCGACCCCTGCCGTTGATATCACGTTAACGACGATCCCGACCGAGCAGAGCAGAACGGCGGTCATGATCATGCCCTTCGTGCCCATGACGAGCGCCTCAAAGACCGCGCGGGGCCCCATCGGGTTCTGTGTCAGCCAACTGGAGACGATAACGGCGCAAATGCCGAAAACGGCCGCATAGGTGGGCGTGAAACCGGACACCAGCAGGACGATCAGACCGGTGATCGGAATGACAAAGCTGGCGCCTCCCGCCTTGAAGGCGGAGGCGAGCGTCTGACCCTCGGACGGCATCGGATCCAGGTCGAGGCGGCGCGCCTCGATCCGAACGAAAAACGCGACCGAGAGGAAGTAGAGAAGCGCGGGCAAGGCGGCGACGGCCACGATCGTCTCATAGGAGATCTGGGTGAAGGTCGACATCACGAAGGCGCCCGCGCCCATGATCGGCGGCATGAGCTGCCCGCCCGTGGAGGACGCGGCCTCTACACCGCCCGCGAACTGTGGGCGGAACCCGGCGCGCTTCATCAGCGGGATGGTGATGACGCCGGTCGATGCGGTATTGGCGACGGCCGAGCCCGAGATCGTTCCGGTCAGACCGCTGGCGATCACCGCGACGATGCCCGGTCCGCCGACCAGCCGCCCTGCGATGGCGCGGGCCAGGTTAATGACGAACTCTCCGGCGCCGGAGCGCAGCAGGAAGGCGCCAAAGATGATGAAGAGGAACACGTAGGTCGACGAGATCCGCGCGATGGTTCCGAACATCGCATCATCGCCGAACATGGCGCGGAAGAAGATCGTCTCCCACGAGAGGCCCGGAAAGCTGAAGATCCCTCCAATCCAGCTGCCCCAGAAGCCCACATAGGTCAGCGAGAGAATGATCAGGACGGGGATGACGTATCCGGTCAGGCGGCGTGTCAGCTCGATCCCGCCAATGATGCAAAGCCCGATCGCCACCCAGTCAAACGGGGCGAGCTTGACGCCCCGGTCGTAGATCATGTTTTCGGCGGAGGGGATGTAAAGCGCCGCGCCGGCGACGAGCGCCCCGAAGATCAGGTCAAACAGCAGCATGCGCCGGCTGCGGATCTTGCCCGCCAGCATCGGGTAATAGGCGGCCGCCAGGAACGCGAATCCGGAGAAGTGATAGGCGTTGCGTTGTATTTCAGAGATGATCGGATCGAAGGCCACATAGATGTGGCCGACGGCGATCAGGAAGGCCAGGAGGTGAAGCGCGAAGGCCGCGCCCTTGTCGAAGGTTCGGCGGCTGTCATCGCTGATCAGCTCGGTGCTGGACTCCTCGCTCATACCGCCGCTCCCCTGACGAAGTCACCGGGCGAGCAAAGCGCCCGCCCGGCGTGTTTAGCGTGTGAGGCGATCAGTCGACCAGCAGGCGCTCGGGAATCTCGATTCCCTGCTCCTGATAGTAGCGTGCCGCGCCAGGATGCAGCGGCGCCGGAAGGCCGCCGATGGCCTTCTCGACCGCCATCGCTTTGGTCGCCGGATGGATCGCCTGCAGGAACGGCAGGTTCTCATAGATCGTCTTGGTGATCAGGTAGACGTGCTCTTCCGGGATCGAGATGTTGGTCGCCAGGAAGTTCGGCTGCGCGATCGTGTTCCAATCCGCATCCTGACCCGGGTAGGTGCCCGCCGGAATGACGTAGCGCGTCCAGAGGTTCCGTCCGCCGTCCGCCTTGACCAGCTCTTCGTCCGTGACCTCAAGCGGGGTGACGCTGTCGCCCACTGCCGCCATCAACTGCGAGACGGCGCCGGTCGGGACGCCAGCGGGCGTGCCAATGCCGCGAACCTGGCCGTTCTGAAGCGCCTCTGCCGAGGGGCCGTAGCCGGCGAAGACCAACTCGTAGTCCTCGTCCATGTTGATGCCGAACCCGCTCAGGATGGTCCGGTTCGACCCGATCGTGCCCGAGTTCTGGCGGCCAAGCGCCATCGGCTCGCCTTTGAGCGCGATCATGTCGGACAGTGTGCCATTCTCGACGGCGTCATTGGCCAGAATGAACTGTTCGACATTCTGCCAAAGCATTGAAATCGAGCGCAAGTTCTCCTGCGGGCCGGCCTCGGAAACGGGGCCGGTGCCGGTCGTCGCATAGCTGCCGAAGAGGCCCTGCATGATCGCGAACTGCGCCTCATCCTCGCGCAGAAGACGGACGTTCTCGCCCGATCCGGCGGATGAGATCGCGGACATGCCGATCTTCTCGCCTGGCTCCAACTTGACCTTGACCAGCGTCGAGATGGCGACGCCGACAGGATAGTAGGTTCCGCCGGTCGAGGCGGTAGCCAGAACATAGCTCGCTTCCGCATTCGCCACCGATCCGAACGACAGCGATGCTGCGGCCGCGACTGCGGCCAGTTTCATTTTCGACATCAAGACCTCCCAAATGATCTGCGTGTATTTTCCAGTCGATAGGGAAGACATAGTTCGCAAAACCGGGAGGGCTAGGCGCCAAACCCGTCGCAGCCAATGCTGTGAAATCCTTTCGGATCAGACGGCTAGATCGCCATCGGGTCGAACTTCTTCAGAATGGTCGCAAGCTCGGGATCCTGCATCAGGCCCGCCGCCTTCTTCAACGGAAACCATTTGCGCTTTCGCTGTTTCCGCTCTGGCCAGTCCTTGGCCAAATGACTGACCCGAATGGGAAAAACGGCCACGACGCAGGGCAGGCTGACTTTTGAGCGATCTTTCGAGTAGCTGTATATCCCAAGACACACCGGCTTGACCTTGCCTTCGACTCCGCCTTCCTCCCAGGCTTCGGTGGCAGCGGCCTCGGCTGGCGTCGCGCCATGCATCGGCCAGCCTTTTGGCAGAATCCATCGACCAGTTCGTTTGGATGTGACTAGAAGAACCTGCACCTCGTCGCGATGCTTGCGCCAGCAGAGCGCACCGAACTGCGTTCGGACGTTTCGCTTATCTCTGTCCGCAAGCCTGAGCGGCCGCTGTTTGATCTTGCCTACCGACATGTTCCGCCTGCGCCTCATGTCCGGCACTTCTGTGTCTCTTGTTATTGAGTGTGGGTAACATTTCGCTAACACTCTGTGAAGCCGCGAATGTTCGCGGTAAGGTTGAAGACGACCGGAATACAAAGTGCAATCAGCCGACAAACCGCGATTCATTGGCTCAGAAATCTACCGTGCATCGACCTATGGCCGACTGCATCCACTCGCGATTCCGCGCGTCTCGACAGTCATGGACCTGTCCACGACGATGGGCTGGATGCCGGACGGCGCTTTCATCCGCAGCCCGCGCGCCACTCCCAAGGCGCTCTCCGCCTGGCACGATCCCGACTACATCGAAGCGGTGGTTCAGGCTGAAAAGGACGGTTTTGTCACGGCGGAGATCCAAAAAAAGTACAATCTCGGGACCCACGCCAACCCGATCTTTCCCGAGGTCTTTCGCCGGCCCGCGACAGCGGCGGGCGGTTCGCTCTTGGCGGGACAACTACTTCGCGACGGAGGGATCGTGTTCTCGCCCGCCGGCGGCACACATCACGGGTTCCCGAACCGGGCCAACGGCTTCTGCTATTTCAACGATCCCGTGCTCGCCATCCTCTCGCTGCGGCACCAGGGCGTGGAGCGTATCGCCTATGTCGACATCGACGCGCACCATCCCGACGGCGTTGAATTCGGCTTCGCGCATGACCCGGAAACGCTGATGATCTCAGTGCATGAGGAGAAGCGCTGGCCTTTCACCGGGGCGCTGACCGATCAGGGCATGGGGCAGGTGTTCAACCTGCCGGTTCCGCGCGGCTTCAACGACAGCGAGATGGCCGAGGCGCGGGAGCGGTTGATCCTGCCTGCGTTGGCGCGGTTCGAACCTGAGGCCGTTGTGCTTCAATGCGGCGCCGACGCGGTCGCCGAGGATCCCCTGTCGCGGCTCGAGCTTTCTAACAACGCGCATCTTGCGATTGTCTCGGAGCTCATGGACGCCGCGCCCCGGCTGCTCGTTCTGGGGGGCGGGGGTTACAACCCGTGGACCGTTGGGCGGCTTTGGACGAGCGTCTGGGCTTTGCTCAACGGCTTCGACATCCCGGATCGGCTGCCCCAGCCCGGAATCGACGTCCTTTCGGCGCTCTCCTGGCCGGGCAGGCGGGCGGGGCGGACGCCGAAAGCCCATTGGTTCACGACTCTTCGGGACGTTCCGAACGAGGGACCCGTCCGGCCTGAGGTGGCGGATAGGGTTGGTGCCCTGGCCGGTCGTCTCAAAACTCCGGCTTGATGCGCCTGTTCCTGGCGATCCCTTTGCCGGAGTCGCACCGCGAGGTCCTCGGTCGCATTCAAAACGATCTGGGAGCGGGACGCATTGTTGATCCGGACCTTTTGCATCTGACGCTTGTATTCCTGGGCGACCGCGTCTCGGATGAGGCGGCCGAAAACCTCCATATGGCGCTCGACGGCGCAAGGCTGATCGCGCCCAAGATCGAAATCCAGGGCGCGGGGCACTTCGGTCGCGAAACGCCGCGCGCCCTTTGGGTCGGCGTCGCGCCGAACCCCGCGCTGACAGCGCTGCAATCCAAGCTGGAGCGGCGCGCCCGTGACGCCGGTTGCGACGCGCCGCGGCGCAGGTTCGCGCCCCACATCACGCTGGCCAGAGTCAGAGGCCTTGGTCTGGGGATGTCGGAAACAGGGCGCTTCGTACAACGTCACGCGGCGCTGAGGCTTCCCGTGTTCACACCCTCCGGCATTCAACTGATGCGGTCGCATCTTGGCCGATCCGGCGCCGATTACGAGCCGCTCGCTACCTATCCGTTGCAAGCGCCGCAGGCGTCGGGCTGACGCACCGTCACTCGGTCCGCCCGCGCGGATCGATCAGAAGCGCCGCGATCCAGCCTGCGACAAACCCGCCCAAATGGGTTTGCCAGGCGAGCAGCCGGTCCATCGCGTAGTAGAGAACCACGTTCAAAGCGATCAGTAGCAGCGCGGCGCGCAGGACAGGCCATAGCCCCATCTTCAACGCGAACCTGTCCACGTATTCCCATGCGAGAATGGCGCCTGCCAGGCCGAAAAGCGCGCCCGACGCGCCAACCATTGGCCGATATGTGTCGGAGAGAAGGGCGAATCCGATCGCGCCTCCCAGTATCGACGCGGCGTACAGCGCTGAGAATTGCCAGGCGTTGACACGCGCCGAAAGCGCGCGGCCGAGCGATAGCAGCGTTACCATATTTACGAGCAGATGGATGGGGCCGCTGTGCAGGAACCCGTAGGTAAGAAACATCGCTGCGCTTTGGCCGGGGTAGTTCGGCCGCCAGTCCTCGAGCAGGCCCGGCCAGAACCCGAAGTTCTCGTAGACCGCTAATCGGAATCGCGGCAGGTCAATCCAACCAAAGTCACCCGCAATCAAGGCGGCCTCAATCGCCGCGCAGACCGCGGCTATCCAAACGACCACCCAAATGGCGCGGTTTACGCCTGCTCCGCCTTCGGGTCGGTGTCGACAACCTGTTGGAACGTTGCTTCCGCGCTTTCGTACCGACGGGCCGCAAGTTGGGTGTTGCCCAGGATCAGGCGGGCGTTCGCGCTTTCCGGAAACTCGGCGACAAGGTCTTCCGCGATTTCGAGCGCGCCGTCTGTGTCGCCGGCCTGAAGCCGCGCTTGAAGTATTCCGAGGCGGGCGAAATTCGCGCTTTCCTCCTGTTCGGCCAGGCTTTCGAGGAATGCGATGGCCTGGCCGCTTCCAGCTTGACGGTTCAGGATCTGAAGCCGGAGGCGATCGGCAACACGCGTGCTTTCGTCGGTTTCGTCGCGGCGGAGCGTGCCTTCAACGGAGGCGGCCCGCGGCCAGTCTTCCATGTCTAGATAGACCGAGCCCAATGCCGTCAGAAGCGCCCGGTCGCCGGGAGTGGCGCGAAGGGCGTTCAGGAGCACGTCTTCCGCCGGGCGCAGATTACCGTCCGCAATCAGCACCCCGGCGAAACGCAAGCTCTCTTCAGGCGCGTTGTTCGAAGCCTCAACCGCCAGAGACAGCAAATCCCGCGCAAGCTCGACATCGCCCAGGCGCCTGTGCGCGTCGGACATAAGTGTCATCGTTTCGGCGTCCTGCGGCTCCTGATCGAGCGCGCGCCGAAGTTGAGCGATGGCTTCCTCGGCCTGATCGCTTTCAATCAGCCAGTTCGCATTCATCTTGATGGCGTCGACGTTCGAGGTGTCCCGCTCAAGGACCTCGCCAACGAGCTGGCGGGCCCCGACTTCATTGCCCGCGGCAAGCAGCATCTTGGCGAGGGAGACTCTGTACCGATCCGCCTCCTCAGACTCCTCGGCGCCATCGATGACCGATTGCAGCAAGGCGATGCCCTCGTCGCGCCGGCCGGTCTCGAACAGGATCGCAGACTTCAGGGCGCTCAAAAACCCGGCCCGGGCGCTGGCGACGGAAGGTATCAGGCGATCCAATTCGACCAAGGCCGCCTCGTTTCCGCGGGCCTGCCGGATGAAGGCCACGAGCGTCACGAAGTCGTCATTCGAAGCGTCTGTTTCTTCGATTTGCTCGCGCAGGAACGCTTCGGCAGCCTCTGTATCGCCTTGACGGACGAGCAGCCTTACGAGCGAGACCTTGAGATCCGCGTCCTCAGGGAAGCGCGAGACCATATCGCGCAACAGACTCTCCAATTCGTCCGCTTCATTGAACTCGGCTAAGATCGCGGCCTTCATCTGGTAAAGGCGCTGATCATCGGGTTCGAGTCGAATGGCCTCGTCGATCTGGATTTCCGTGCCGCGCAAGTCGCCCTCGAGGCTTAATCCCTCGATCGCGATCTGGCGAAGGGTTATGGCGTCTGGATAGGTCGCCGTCAGTGCGACCGCCTCTTGCGTGACCTCCGAGATAAGGCCCGCGTCTTCATTCTGAAGCGCTTCACGAAACCGCAGCGTCAGTTCCACCAGATCTGCGCCGGGCAAATCCGCGCCGTCTTGGATCAATACGGCCCCGTGACGCTCGACCTCTGGCCAGTTTCGGGCGCTGATTGCCATTTCGGCCAGAGCCAGTCTAGCCGGAAGGTTGTCGGCATTGTCCTCGACGATCCGTGTGTACTGGCGGTAGCTTTCGGCGATGAGCTCGGCGCCGGATTGGTAATGCTTCTCAGCGCGTTCTTCGACCGTGTCGCAGGCCGAAAGAAAGACCAGCGCGCCTAATGCCAAAAGTGCGGGAAGGAACCGAATGGGGGTCACAATGAACAAGCTCCCTGAACGACGTCGGGACAAACACTAACAACACAGCGCCGCGCCAGCCAGTGCCTAGCGCGTCGAATTCGCGCGTCGGCTACCGGCCGGTTCCGCGCAGAACCACTCCAATGGTCACGAACAAGATGGAAAGGTCGGCCAAGAGCGAGACCTTCCCGAAATACTGATCGTCATACACCGCCCGCTCCGAGAAGCTTGAGGCGTTCCGCTTTTCTACCTGCCACGCACCGGTGATGCCCGGGCGGATCTTGTAGTAGTTGCGGCCGGGGTAGAGGGATTGCTGGGTGGGCATCATCGGCCGCGGGCCGACAAGCGACATGTCGCCGGTCAGCACGTTGAACAACTGGGGCAATTCGTCGATCGACGATTTGCGCAGCGCGCGTCCCAGACGGGTGCAGCACGGGTCCTCGGTCAGTTTCTGCTTTTCGGTCCACTCATTCCGCGCGGTTTCGTCCAGGCTGAGATGGTATTCCAGCAGATCCTCGGCGCCGG
>JASJAU010000030.1 GCA_030066855.1 Paracoccaceae bacterium
CCGCATATGACGGTGCGCGAGAACATGCAGTTCGCGCTCAAGATCGCGAAGATGTCGCAGTCGGAAATCGATGAGCGGGTCGAGCGCGCGGCGAAAATTCTTCAACTTCACAACCTGTTGGACCGTCTTCCTAAAGCCCTCTCCGGCGGTCAGAGGCAGCGCGTGGCGATCGGCCGCTCGATTGTCCGCGATCCAAAGGTCTACCTCTTCGACGAGCCGCTCTCGAACCTCGACGCCGCCCTCCGCGTCGCGACCAGGATCGAGATCGCCCAGCTGAAAGAGGCCATGCCGGATTCGACGATGATCTACGTCACCCATGACCAGGTCGAGGCGATGACGCTGGCGAGCCGCATCGTCGTGCTGGCGGGCGGTGGAATCGCGCAAGTGGGCTCTCCGCTCGACCTTTACGAGAAGCCCGAGAACGAGTTCGTGGCTCAGTTCATCGGATCGCCGTCGATGAACCTATTGCCCGGCAAGATCACCGGGACCGGCGATCAGACGACAATCGCGCTGGATGGCGGCGGCACGGCGGTATCCCATATTCCGTCGCTCGATGAGGACATGGGCAAAGCGGTGAATATCGGCGTAAGGCCCGAGGACTTTGTTGAGGCCGATCCTGCCGGCGGGTTCATCTATAAAGGAAAGGTGAACATTACCGAGGCCCTTGGCGAAGTGACCTTGCTCTACTTCGAGCCTGAGGGCGAGCGCGATCCGGTCATCGGCAAGCTGCAGGGCATCCACAAAGACCTGCGCGGGCAGGAAGTGCTTTTGAGAGCCGATCCGGACAAAGTTCACGTGTTCATGGACACCCAGTCGCTGCTTTACCGGGATCGGCCCATCAAGCGGATTGCAACGAAAGCGCACTGATCGGCACAAAGAAGCGAAGACGCCCGGCCTCGGCGCCGGGCGTTTCTCTTATGGGCGATTGCATTCCCGTCCGCTTTCGGATGTCGTTCCGAAAATGGGGGAGGAATCGCATGCCCGTTCCGCAGAACAAGCTGAAGGCCGCTCTCGCAGCAGGCGAGAGGCAGTTGGGGCTCTGGCTTTCGCTGACCAGCCCGGCCTCGGCTGAAATCGCTTCGCAGGCGGGGTTCGACTGGTGCCTGGTCGACGGCGAGCACGCGCCGAATGACATCCCCTTGATCCTGGAACAAGTTCGGGCGCTGGCTGCGGGAAGCGCAACGCCAGTGGTGCGCTTGCCCGTGGGCGATCGCCGGTTGGTCAAGCAGGTGCTGGACCTCGGCGTGCAGTCGCTCGTCATTCCTATGATCGAGACGGAAGAGGAGGCCCGTGCCATGGTCGCGGCGACCCGCTATCCGCCCGAGGGCATGCGCGGCGTCGGCGCCGCGATGGCGCGCGCGGGACAATACGGCGCCATCAAGGACGTCGTCACAACCGCAAACAACCAGATCTGTCTGATCCTGCAGGCCGAGAGCAAGCGGGCGCTGGAGAACCTCGAAGTGATCGCGTCCGTCGATGGCGTGGACGGCGTTTTCATCGGGCCAGCGGACCTCGCCGCCGATATGGGTTATCCGGGCCAGCCGGGGGCGCCAGAGGTGCAAGAGGCGGTTCGGGACGCCATCGACCGGATCAACGCTTCCGGGAAGGCCGCCGGCATTATCGCCTTCGACTTTGACGCGGCGAAAGGGTGGGTCGATCACGGGGCGCGGTTTGTCGCGGTCGGCGGTGACGTTGCGCTCCTGGCGAGCGGCATCCGCGCTGCAGCCGCCGCCGCAACGAAGATGAAGGGCGGCTGACGCTAGATCTGGCGGTTTTTCCGCTGCGACCCCCAAAAAGGGGTTTCCGCCGGTCAGCCTCCATGCGATAGGGAGGCGCCAAACGATCCCTCCAAAGGAGCGCCCCATGGAGATTCGCGAGGCTCTGACCTTCGATGACGTCCTGCTCGTTCCCGCCGCGTCCAGCGTGCTGCCGGCGGATGTTGATACGCGTACGCAGGTGACGCGCGACATCGCGATGAACATCCCGCTTTTGTCCTCGGCGATGGATACGGTGACCGAAGCGCGCATGGCCATCGCCATGGCGCAGGCCGGCGGCATCGGCGTGATCCACCGCAATCTGGATGTTGACGCGCAAGCCCGCGAAGTCCGTAGGGTCAAGCGCTTCGAATCCGGTATTGTCTACAACCCGATCACGCTGACCGCGAACCAGACGCTCGCCGATGCAAAGGCCCTGCAAGCCCGCTACAACGTGACCGGTTTCCCGGTTGTCGACGAGGCCGGGCGGGTGGTGGGCATCGTCACTAATCGAGACATGCGCTTTGCCGAGAACGACGAAACGCCGGTGCGCGTCATGATGACCTCGGAAAACCTGGCGCTGCTGGCCGAGCCTGCTGATCTGGACGAGGCACGCAGCCTGATGAAGGCGCGGCGGATCGAGAAACTGCTCGTCACCGATGGCGACGGCAAGCTGACCGGACTCCTGACGCTGAAGGACAGCGAGCAGGCGGTGCTGAACCCTCAGGCCTGCAAGGACAGTCTCGGGCGGCTTCGGGTCGCAGCGGCGACGACAGTGGGCGACGCCGGCTACGAGCGTTCCGGCGCCCTGATCGACGCGGGCGCGGACATCGTCGTGATCGACACCGCGCATGGGCATTCCGCATCCGTGGCTGAGGCGGTCAAGCGCGCCAAGAGCCTGTCGAACGAAGTCCAGATCGTCGCGGGCAATGTCGCGACGGGCGAGGCGACCCGCGCGCTGATCGATGCGGGCGCGGACGCCATTAAGGTCGGGATCGGCCCAGGTTCGATCTGCACGACAAGGATGGTGGCAGGTGTCGGCGTGCCGCAGCTCACCGCTATCCTGGATTGCGCCGCCGCCGCGGGCGGCACCCCTGTCATCGCCGATGGCGGCATCAAATTCTCCGGCGATTTCGCCAAGGCGATCGCCGCCGGCGCCTCCTGCGCGATGGTGGGCTCTATGATCGCCGGAACCGATGAAAGCCCGGGCGAGGTGATCTTGTACCAGGGGCGGAGTTTCAAGAGTTACCGCGGCATGGGCTCGCTTGGCGCGATGGCCCGCGGATCGGCCGACCGCTACTTTCAGAAGGATGCCGCGTCGGAGAAGCTCGTGCCCGAGGGCATCGAAGGGCAGGTGCCATACAAGGGCACGGCTGGTGCAGTGATACATCAGCTGATTGGCGGGCTCCGCGCCGCCATGGGCTACACAGGTTGCCAAACAGTTGAAGACATGCGAAAAAATTGTGGTTTCGTGCGGATCACCGGCGCCGGGCTCAAAGAAAGCCACGTTCACGATGTTCAGATAACGCGCGAAAGTCCGAACTACCGCCTCGGCTGACGGGGCGTGAGGCCACATCGAGCAGTCGCCTTGACTGGAGGGCGATGTGTGGTGTTTGAGTGTGGCGAGGGGACATGGGAAATCGGGCCGTTCATCCCGAAGACTCCGAGGAAGAGGTCTTTGACCTGTCGAATGACGCGCACTGGCAAGCCAGGCTTGCGGAAGCGCGCGCCCGTCGTGAAATTGCACTGAAAAAGAAGGCGTTAGAGGGCATACCCGCCAAAAATCGTGTGAAGCCTTGGGAAGAGGAAGGTGCGGTCGTCATCGACGAGGAGGCGTTCTCAAAGGCGCCGCCGAGGGGCCGGTCGGGCATCGATTTCTTCGACCGCATGGATGCGATCCGGAAGTTCAACAAGACCGCTAAGACGGATCAGGAGCCGGAGCCTGAAACGCAGCCTGTCCCCGAACCGGAGATCGATGTCCTTACGTCATATCTGGACGAGCGGCGGAACTGGTACGAGGACGCTGAAGACCTTCCCCACGAATCAGAGCCTCAAGAGCCGGAAGAACGACCGGCCCGTGAGACCCAAATCGTAGAAGATAGGGAAACAAAGCCGAATGCGGCCAATTCGGTTTTTGACGATCCGGCGTTCGTTCCGGACAGTTGGGACAACCCGACCCTCCACAGCCACGCAGCGCTCTATCGGCTGCGGGAGGCGCCGCCGCCGAAGAGCGCCGCGCCGACGGAATGGGAAACCCGGCAGCGTCTGATCGAGGAAGAAGAGACGGCCCGCGTCGCGCCACCCGAGGTCGAAATAGAGACGGCCCCGCGGAGCAAGGGGTGGTCGCGGCTTGCGGTTGCCGGCTTCCTCCTCGCCGCTGTCGCGGTCGGACCGCTCTACCATATGAGCCGGCCGTTGGATCGCGGACCGTTGGTTTACTTCTCACCCGATTTCGGCCTGGTGCCTGCGCTCGAATTGCCGGTGCCGATGTTCGAAGTTCCCGTCGCGACCGTCTCGGGCGAATGGACGCCGGTTTCGCTTGGCGCGCCCGCCGGCCCGATCGCCGCCCCGCGCCCGGGCGTCCCCGATCGTCTTGCCGAAGTGGCGTCTTGGGCGGTCTTGCCACTCTTCGGGGCTTCCGTTTCAGGGATAGAGACCGGGGCGCGGATCGCCCCAGTGACCATCTCGCGGACGGCGCGGCGCGGCGTGCCCTGGCTGCCGACGGTGGTGCCGGAAGCCGAACTGGACGGGAATGGCGTCGCCAAAGGGCTGGGCCAGACGCTGACAGCCGAAACGCTCCCGTTGCCGCGTCCGATATTCTAGCGCGTCACGGCAGGTTCTTGCGGTTTTCTTTCGATCGTTCCAGAAGGGCGCATGTCCTTGCTGCCGGTTGAATGACTCCAGCCGCCCGATACGCGGCGGCCGCCGCCTGCATTGATCGGATCGTCGCGGGTGCGGCGGTGGAAAGGGTGCTGACGAATTGGGCCAGATCGAGCCGCTTCGCGGGATCCAAGGACAGGGCCGCAATTCGCGATTTGGTGTTCGACGCAGTCCGCAACTGGAGGTCCTATGCTTGGATCGGAGGCGGAGAGTCCGGTCGGTGCCGCATGCTCGGATTGGCGCTGTCAAAGGGGCACTCGCCACGGGACGTGTTCACGGGCGGAGCCTACGCCATGCCGGTTTTGCGCGAAGACGAGAGAGCCGCCATCCGCAGAATCGAAAGCGCGCCATGGGAGGCGCGGTTTGACGCGCAGAGCTGGACCCGCCCTTTGCTAGAGGACGCTCTAGGCGCAGATACCGAGGCGGTTCTGCGGCTGATGCGCGAGCGGGCGCCGGTCTTTCTGAGGGTCAACGCGCTGAAGGCCGATGTCGGTACGGCCCGGGAGATGCTGGCCGAGGACGGCATCGAAACGCGGCGGCACGACTTGAGCGCGTTCGCCTTGCTGATCATAGAAAATCCAAGGCGCGTGGCGGGGTCTCGCGCCTACCGCGAGGGTCTGGTCGAGCTGCAGGACGCGGCCTCGCAGGCGGTTGTCGAAGTCGCAGGGGGCCTGGCGCGGGACGGCGATGTGCTGGACTACTGCGCGGGCGGCGGCGGGAAGGCGCTTGCACTGGCGGCGTGCAAGCCGCGATCGCTCGCCGCGCATGATGTCGACCCTCGGCGGATGAAGGACATCCCCGACCGCGCGCTCCGTGCCGGTTGCGAGATCACGGTCCTTTCGGATCCGGCCGGTCTTTACGATCTCGTTTTCTGTGATGCGCCATGTTCGGGAAGCGGCGCCTGGCGGCGCCAGCCGGAGGCGAAATGGACGCTGACGGAAGATCGGCTGAACGATTTGACGGCGACGCAAGACCGGATTCTTGAACGGGCGGCAGAGCTGGTTCGGGAAGGTGGGTGCCTGGCCTATGCGACCTGCTCGCTCTTTTCGCAAGAGAACGAATGGCGCGTGGAGCGCTTTCTGGGCGCAAGACCGGACTGGACGCAGGTTGTGGAGCGACGGTTCCTCCCCTTGGAAGGCGGGGACGGTTTCTTCATCGCGGTTCTGAGGCGCCCTTGACGCTGCGAACCGGTCGTCCAAGGCTTGGTTAATCAACCGTTAACGAATTTCTACGAGAGTCTGCCGGGGTCATCACATCCGATCGGGAGTGGCTTTCGGTGTCGGTTCCTGAGGCTTTACGCGGTGCGAGTTGGGCGTTGCGCGGCCTTCGATATTCCGTCCTTGCGGCGGCAGGTCTTGGCGTCGTCATCTTGGCGGCAGCGCTTCTGCCCCGTGACGGCGTTGTCTTGGTTTCCACGGCTGGAGGACTTGCCGGACTTGCGGCCCTCGCGTTGCTGAAGTCCGCGCGGCGTGTTCGAGAAAAGCTCAGGTCCGTGGGCGCCATCGCGCGGCTCCGCGCAACACTTGCGGCCGACGACGTCCCGCACGTGACCACGAATGGCGATGGTCGCACGCTTTGGCTCAACGCCGCCGCTCGGAGCCTCGCGGACTTCCCGTCCGGCCCGGTGCTGGCCGACGTAATCGGTCTTTTCGCGGTGTCTCCGCAAGCCCTGACCGACGAGCTTTTCCGCCGATCGGAAGGCGAAGGATCGGCTCTGAGAGATCTCGATTCCGGGGATGCGTCCGTCCGGTTGCGTCTTCGCCGCATGGCGCCGAACTTGTTGCTGTGGCGCGTCGAGACGCTGGGCCCGGCTCACGCGGGCGGAGAGGACGACGGCGTCGGTCTGGCCGTCGCTGGCCACGGTTCCAACAAAGGAAAAGCGGATCGTAACCCGATAACCGGCGACGCGTCTCCGGCCAATACCCGCGCCTTCGAAGACGCGCTGCCAGTGGCGATGCTGAAGATCCTGCCCGACGGACAGATTCGCGACGCGAACAAGGAGGCCCGCCGTCTTCTTCGAACCGACGATGGGCCGCTGCCGCCGATCTATGAGCTGGCCGAGGGCATGGGCCGGCCGATCACCGAATGGCTGGCGGACGCCGCCGAAGGGCACGGGCTGATGAAACCCGAGGTTGTGCGAAGCTCCGCCGCCGGCCAGGATCTGTTTCTGCAAATCACGCTTGGCCGGATCAGCGACGGCCCAGAGCCGCTTCTGATTGCCGTCCTGCATGACGCGACGGAGTTGAAATCGCTCGAGGCGCAGTTTGTTCAAAGCCAGAAGATGCAGGCGATCGGCCAGCTCGCCGGCGGGGTGGCGCATGATTTCAACAATCTGCTGACCGCGATAAGCGGCCATTGCGACTTGCTCCTCTTGCGCCACGACGAGGGGGATCCGGACTATGGCGATCTGATGCAGATCGCCCAGAACGCCAATCGGGCAGCAGGTCTGGTCGGGCAACTTCTGGCGTTCTCGCGCAAGCAAACGCTCAGGCCTCAGGCCATCGACATTCGCGACACGCTCTCGGACCTGACGCACCTCTTGAACCGCCTGGTCGGCGAGAAGGTCACGCTCGACCTGAACATCGCCCAGTGCGGCAAGGTGATCCGCGCGGACCGCCGGCAGTTCGAGCAGGTTATCATGAACCTGGTCGTCAACGCCCGCGACGCCATGCCTGATGGTGGCCGTATCGGTCTTGCTGTGACCGAGGAGCGGGTTGAGGCCCCGTTGAAACGGGATCGCGCCTCCGTGCCGCCGGGCGACTATGTCGTCATCCGGGTAAGCGATAGCGGAGTCGGCATCCATCACGATGCGCTCCCGAAAATATTCGAGCCGTTCTACACGACCAAGAAGACCGGTGAGGGCACGGGGCTTGGCTTGTCCACCGCGTACGGGATCGTCAAGCAAACGGGCGGATTTGTTTTCGCTGAAAGCGCGCCTGATCAGGGAACGACGTTTACCCTTTACTTCCCCGCACGAGACCGGCCCGCCGCCGCGCCTTCGATCCCGAAGAAACCTGTCTCAGCGCGGCGCTCGCCTAAAGAGGATGGCGTCGTGCTGCTGGTCGAGGACGAGGCGCCGGTTCGGGCATTCGCGTCACGCGCTTTAAGAATGCGCGGCTATACGGTGATCGAAGCGGAACACGGCGAGGACGCGCTCAATAAGCTTTCAGACGACGAATTGCGCGTCGATTTGTTTGTCACGGACGTGATCATGCCGGGACTGGACGGCCCGAGCTGGGTCCGGAAAGCCCTGGATACGCGTCCTGACACGCGCGTCGTCTTCATGTCCGGCTACACGGAAGAGGGGCTGGCCGAGAACCAGTCGCGCATCCCGCATTCCGTCTTTCTGCCGAAGCCCTTCTCGCTGGCCGAGCTGACTTCGGTGGTGCACCGGCAGCTCGCGTAACGGCGGCGGCGGTAACGGTTCATTAACCGAGCGCGTGCGAGAGTTCTGAAGAAACTTGTTGAAATGTTCTTCTTTTGGTCCCATACACGGCGACAAGAACAAGAGGCGAACATGAGCGGCGTTGCCGCCTGCGGGCGGCTGTGAAATAAGGAACAGGACCAATGGCTACGGCGCAACTTCTCGATATGAAAGACAAGAAAAACAGCGACAAGGAAAAGGCGCTCGAATCCGCGCTTCAGCAGATCGAGCGGCAATTCGGCAAAGGCTCGATCATGAAGCTCGGCGGCGAGAATGTCCTGCCGGAGATCGAGGCGACATCGACCGGCTCGCTCGGATTGGACATCGCGCTCGGCATCGGCGGTTTGCCGAAGGGCCGCATCGTCGAGATCTATGGTCCGGAAAGCTCGGGCAAAACGACGCTGACGCTGCATTGCGTGGCCGAAGAGCAGAAAAAGGGCGGCGTCTGCGCCTTCGTCGATGCGGAGCACGCGCTGGATCCGGCCTACGCGAAAAAGCTGGGCGTTAACCTGGATGAGCTGTTGATCTCGCAGCCGGACACCGGAGAGCAAGCGCTTGAGATCACCGATACGCTGGTGCGGTCAGGCGCGGTGTCGATGGTGATTGTCGATTCGGTGGCGGCGCTGACGCCGAAGTCCGAGCTTGAGGGCGATATGGGCGACGCCTCGGTCGGCGTCCACGCCCGCCTGATGAGCCAGGCGATGCGCAAGCTGACCAGCTCGATCGCGCGCTCGAACTGCATGGTGATCTTCATCAACCAGATCCGCATGAAGATCGGCGTGATGTTTGGTTCGCCCGAGACGACCACGGGCGGAAATGCTCTGAAGTTTTACTCCTCGGTTCGGCTCGACATCCGCCGTATCGGCTCGATTAAGGATCGCGACGAGGTGGTCGGCAACACCACGCGGGTGAAGGTGGTGAAGAACAAGGTCGCGCCGCCGTTCAAGCAGGTCGAGTTCGACATCATGTATGGCGAGGGTATTTCGAAGACGGGCGAGCTTTTGGACCTGGGCGTCAAAGCGGGAGTGGTCGAGAAATCCGGGTCGTGGTTCAGCTATGGCGACGAGCGCATCGGGCAGGGCCGCGAGAACGCCAAGCAGTTCCTGAAAGACAACCCGGATGCCGCGTGGGAGATCGAGGACAAGATCCGCGCCGCGCATGGGCTGGACTTTGATCTGCCCGAGGGTGAGAACGGTGAGGATGACGACCTGATCGAGGCCTGATTTAAAGGCGTTGCGACGCCCTCGGGCGTCACGGCGGGCCGTTGCTGACGCGACGGCCTTTTTCGTGCCTCCGGCGGGCGTATTTCCCCAAAAAGGAAGGGCGCGAAGCGGCGCTTCTGAAGCGGGAGCCTCCACGCTTTACCCCCTCATCGGAAACCTTTATCCGGAGGGCTGCAATCAGAGACATGTGACTGATGACCAGCCTGAACGACATCCGCGCGACTTTTCTCGACTATTTCAAGCGACACGATCACGCGGTCGTGGACAGCTCGCCCCTGGTGCCTCGGAACGACCCGACGCTGATGTTTACGAACTCCGGCATGGTCCAGTTCAAGAACCTGTTCACCGGGCTGGAGCACCGGGACTACAAGCGCGCCACGACCTCGCAGAAATGCGTGCGCGCCGGCGGCAAGCACAACGATCTCGACAATGTCGGCTATACGGCGCGGCACCATACGTTCTTTGAGATGCTGGGGAACTTCTCGTTTGGCGATTACTTCAAGGAAGAGGCGATCCCCTTCGCCTGGAACCTCCTGACCGAGGATTTCGGGATCGACAAGACCCGCCTTCTCACCACGATCTACCATACCGACGACGAAGCCTTCGAGATCTGGAAGAAGGTTGGCGTGCCGGAGGATCGGATCATCCGCATCGCCACCTCGGACAACTTCTGGCAGATGGGCCCGACCGGGCCCTGCGGACCCTGCACCGAGATTTTCTACGACCACGGCGACCATATCTGGGGCGGTCCGCCGGGCAGCCCGGAGGAGGACGGTGACCGGTTCATCGAGATCTGGAACATCGTCTTCATGCAAAACGAGCAATTCGAAGACGGCTCAATGGTCGCGCTCGACATGCAGTCGATCGACACCGGCATGGGACTTGAGCGGATCGGCGCCCTTTTGCAGGGCAAGCACGATAACTACGACACGGACACGATGCGGGCGCTGATCGAGGCGAGCGCGAACGCCACTTCGACCGATCCGGACGGTGAGGGGAACGCGCATCATCGGGTCATCGCCGACCACCTGCGCTCGACGTCGTTTCTGATCGCCGAAGGCGTGCTGCCGTCGAACGAGGGTCGGGGTTATGTGCTCCGTCGGATCATGCGCCGCGCGATGCGCCACGCGCATCTGTTGGGTGCCAAGGACCCTGTCATGCACCGGCTTGTGCCGGAACTTGTGCGGCAAATGGGCGGCCATTACCCGGAGCTGGGGCGCGGCAAGGCGTTGATCGAAGAGACGCTGAAGGCCGAGGAGACGCGGTTCAAAGCGACGCTCGACCGGGGGCTAACTCTTCTGGACGAGGCCGTTGACGGGCTTGAAGACGGCGGGGAGCTCAAGGGCGAGACGGCCTTCAAGCTCTACGACACTTACGGCTTCCCGCTGGATCTGACCCAAGACGCGCTTCGCGAGAAGGGGCTGACCGTCGACCTCACTGGTTTCGACGCCGCCATGGACGCGCAGAAAGCGAAAGCCCGCGCCGCCTGGTCCGGGTCCGGTGAGGCGAAAGACGCGGAGGTCTGGTTCGAAATTGCTGAGGCCCATGGCGCAACCGAGTTTCTTGGCTACGAGACCGAGAAAGCCGAAGGCCAGGTCCTCGCTATCGTCTCGGATGGCGCTGAGGCGGATAGCGTGGAAGCCGGCCAAACCGCTTGGGTGGTCACGAACCAGACGCCGTTCTATGGTGAGGCCGGCGGTCAGATCGGGGACACCGGCTGGTTCCGGTCGATCGACGACCACGCCATCCACGGCGCGATATCGGACACCCAACGCTTCGCCGGCGGCCGCGTTTTCGCACATCGGGTCACGCCCGAGGGGGGTGAATTGACGAAGGGCGCGCCGGTGCGGCTGGAGGTGGACCATCTGCGGCGGACCTCGATCCGCGCGAACCACTCGGCGACGCATCTCTTGCACGAGGCCTTACGTCAGGCACTGGGGGAGCATGTGGCGCAGCGCGGGTCGCTCAACGCGCCGGATCGGCTGAGGTTCGATTTCAGCCACCAGAAGGCGCTGTCGCTCGATGAGCTGCGTCAGGTCGAGGACGAAGTGAACGCTTTCATCCGCCAGAACTCGCCGGTCGAGACCCGGATCATGAGCCCGGACGACGCGCGGTCCATCGGGGCGCAGGCGCTTTTCGGCGAGAAGTATGGCGATGAGGTTCGGGTCGTCTCGATGGGACGAGCCGAGACAGGCAAGGGCGCGGACGGCGACACCTGGTCCATTGAGCTTTGCGGCGGCACCCATGTCAGCCGGACTGGCGATATCGGCGTCTTTGTTACGCTTGGCGACAGCGCGTCCTCTGCCGGCGTTCGCCGGATCGAGGCGCTGACGGGCGACGCGGCGTTCCGCTACCTATCCGATCAGGACCACCGGCTTGCGGAGGCCGCGCTCATGCTCAAGGCGCAGCCGGGCGAAGTCGTGGATCGTATCAAATCGCTCCAGTCCGAGCGCAAGGCGCTTGCGCAGGAGGTTGCGGACTTGCGGCGCCAGCTCGCGATGGCCGGCGGAGCCGCCGGAGAGCCCGAAGCCGAGGAGGTGAATGGCCGAGCCTTCCATGGACAGGTCCTGGCGGGCGTCTCCGGCAAGGATCTGCCGCCGCTCATCGACGAGCACAAGGCGCGGCTCGGGTCGGGCATCGTGCTTTTGATCGCCGACGCGGGCGGCAAGGCGGCGGTCGCCGCAGGGGTGACCGAGGATCTCGTCGCGGAACTGTCCGCCGTCGATCTGGTCCGCGTAGCGGTTCAGGAACTCGGCGGCAAGGGCGGCGGCGGCCGGCCGGACATGGCGCAAGGCGGCGGGCAGAGCGCGGAGAATGCCGAGGCGGCCATCGCAGCGGCAAAGGCTTTGATCGGAGGGTGATATGGGAGCGCTTTGGATCGCGCATGTGACGGTGACAGACGCCGAGGCCTACGGGAAGTACGCAGAGCTTGCGGGCCCGGCCATAGCCAAACACGGCGGGAGGTTCATCGCGCGGGGCGGACGTTTCGTGCAGCTTGAAGGCAGAGAGCGGCCGCGGAATGTCGTGGCGGTCTTTCCCTCTGTGGACGCGGCGGTCGATTGCTATCACAGCTCCGAGTATCAGGCTGCGCTCAGCCACGCGAAGGGCGCGTCCGAACGCGAGCTCATGGTGGTGGAAACGACCGACTAATCGCGCCGTTCAGGCCTCGTCAGGCTGCCCGAGCAGCGCGTTTTCTTTCGTGCGGGTCCAAATGCCGCTTCCGAAGACGGATTGAATTCGGCGTGACCTCCACCAGCTCGTCATCGTCAACGTAGGCAATGGCCTCTTCCAGGGAAAACCGCGTGGCCGGGGTCAGGACGACCGCGTCGTCCTTGCCGGAGGCGCGGATGTTGGTGAGTTTTTTGCCCTTCAGCGGATTGACTTCGAGATCGTTGTCACGGCTGTGCTCGCCGATGATCATGCCCTGATAGACCTGCTCCTGCGCCCCGATGAAGAGCCGACCGCGCTCCTCTAGATTGAACAGCGCGTAGGCGACCGAGGTCCCGTCCTCCATCGAGATCAACACGCCGGCGCGGCGGCCAGGGATGTCGCCCTTATGGGGCGCCCATCCATGGAACACGCGGTTTAGCACGCCGGTGCCGCGCGTGTCGGTCAGGAACTCGCCGTGATAGCCGATCAGTCCGCGCGACGGGACATGCGCGATGATCCGCGTCTTGCCGGCGCCGGACGGGCGCATGTCGACAAGCTCGCCTTTCCGCGCGCCCGTGAGCTTTTCAATGACCGGACCCGTGTAGTCGTCATCGACGTCAATCGTGACTTCCTCGACCGGTTCGTTGCGGACGCCGTCCAGCTCGCGAAACAGCACCTGCGGGCGCGAGATGGACAACTCGAACCCCTCGCGCCGCATGTTCTCGATCAAGACGCCCATCTGCAATTCGCCGCGTCCGGCCACGTCGAAGGCCTCGCCGCCGGGCGTGTCGGTCACGCGGATCGCGACGTTGGACTCAGCCTCTTTCAAAAGGCGTTCGCGGATCACGCGGGACTGCACCTTCTTGCCATCCCGGCCTGCCAGCGGGCTGTCGTTGATGCCGAAGGTGACGCTGATGGTGGGGGGATCGATGGGTTGCGCGGGCAGGGGCTCCTCAACTGCGAGCGCCGCGATGGTGTCCGCCACGGTCGCCTTTGACATGCCGGCCAGCGCGACAATGTCGCCCGCCTCGGCCTCGTCAATCGGTTGCCGGGAGAGACCGCGAAAGGCGAGGATCTTGGAGATGCGGAACTGCTCGATCCTCTGTCCTGCACGGGAGAGCGCCTGAACCGTGGCGCCCGGTTTCACACGGCCGCTTTCGATCCGGCCGGTCAGCAGGCGTCCGAGATAGGGATCGGCAGAGAGCGTTGTCGCAAGCATCCTGAAGTCCTCGTCGGCATGCGCCTGCTGTCGCGGCCTCGGAACATGGTGGACGATCAGGTCGAAGAGCGCGGAGAGGTCCTTTCGCGGCCCGTCGATGTCGGCGTCCGCCCAGCCGGACCGCCCGGAAGCGTAGAGGTGGGGAAAGTCCAGCTGATCTTCGCTCGCGTCGAGCGCGGCGAAGAGATCGAAAACCTCGTCCAACGCCCGGTCCGGGTCGGCGTCCGGCTTGTCAACCTTGTTCAGGACGACAATGGGCCGGAGGCCGAGCGCGAGCGCTTTCGACGTCACGAACTTCGTTTGCGGCATTGGACCTTCGGCGGCATCGACCAAAAGGACGACGCCATCGACCATCGAGAGGATGCGCTCGACCTCGCCACCGAAGTCGGCGTGGCCCGGCGTGTCAACGATGTTGATGCGCCCGCCCTTCCACTCGACGCAGGTGGCCTTGGCGAGGATCGTGATCCCGCGTTCGCGCTCCAAGTCATTGGAATCCATGGCGCGCTCGGCCACCGCCTCGCCTTTACGAAAGGCGCCGGACTGCTTGAGAAGCTCATCGACCAGCGTGGTTTTCCCATGATCGACGTGGGCGATGATGGCGATATTGCGAAGTTCCATGGCGCTTTCCTCTGCTCGCGCCCCCCTTAGGCGGGCAAGGTCGGAAAGGCCAGCGGCAATCTGGTCGTGTCAGGCGGCGGCGTCTGTCAGCTCGCTGACCAAGTCGGCGAGATAGCCGACTGCCCGCATCAACCGCTCATCGTCGACGGTGAGCGCGACGCGCAGGTGGCCTGCGGCGGCGGTGCCGAAGCTTTCGCCAGGCATGACCGCGACGGCATGGCGATCGATCAGCTGATGCGCGAAGGCTTCGCCTGTGAGGCCCGTAGAACGGACATCGACCATCAGATACATCGACGCCTTAGAGGGCACGATGGGCACGCCGCGCTCTTTGAAGAAAGCTGCGACAAGCGCATGGCGCCGCCGGAACGGTTCGGCGATCCGATCTTCGAAGGCGCCGCCGCGGCTCAACGCGAAGACACCCGCGTCCTGGATGAAACCCGGTACGCCGTATGTCGTGTGCGTCGAGAGGTTGGCGAGGTGCTCGATCGCCGACTCGGGTCCGACGATCCACCCCAGACGGCTGCCGGTCATCGCGTGGCTCTTTGAGAGGGAGCCTACCACGAGCGTCCTTTCCGCCATGCCCGGAAGCTGACGCGGGGAAAGATGGGAACCCTCCCAAATCTGGGTGTCGTAAACCTCGTCGGAAATGATCCAGACGTTCCGCTCCCGAGCGAAATCCGCGATCTCGCGCATCGTTTCGCCCGAATAGACGATCCCCGTCGGATTGTTCGGCGAGTTGATCAGAAGCGACCTCGCGCCGGTCCGCGCTTGCGCGGCGGCAACGTCCGCGATGTCCACCTGAAACCCGCGTTCGGCCCGCGCCCTCACCGCGACCGCATTCGCGCCGGTCCCCCGTATCGTCCCGGGATAGGTGGCGTAGTAGGGGTCGATGAAAAGCGCCGCGTCGCCCGGATCGCATGCTGCTGTGTGGGCGGCGAAAAGCGCGGACTGCCCGCCCGGCGTGACCACGACGTTGCGCCATGTGGTCGGGATACCCGTCCGATCCGCAACCCTGGCAGCGATCGCCTTGCGCAGTTCTTCGGTGCCGGGGAGCGTGGCGTATCCGGTATGACCGCCCTTGGCCGCCGCATGCATCGCGTCGAGGATCGCGGCATCCGTGCCGATGTCATGCTCGCCTATGGTCAGCTCGACCACATCCACGCCATCGGCTTTTAGCCGCCGGGCCTTGCGATAGAGGTCCCAACCGTCCGAGCCATCGCCGGTGAGAGTCTTGATGCGTTTCGAGAGGTCCATGGCCGGAAAGGGCACAGCGCGGGCAGGGAAGTCAAATCAATGTTTTTCAGCCAAGGTATCAGCTGCGCGAAAGCAACGTCGCGGGAAGCAGGAGAATAAGCCTTTGCAATCGGAGCGCCTCGCCGTTAGATTCCGCCTCATGAACCGGATTATTTGCATCTGCTGCATTATCCCCTGCTGACAATCGTCGCGCGGGCCGGTCCCTTTCAACTCTCTGATGACCTTGCTAAAGCCCGCGCGGGACCTCTGACGCCCGAAGGACATCTGCATGACTGAAATCACGCTCTACAACACGGCCACCCGCCGCAAAGAGCTGTTTCAACCGCTCGATTCCGAGAACGTGCGCATGTATGTCTGCGGACCGACAGTCTATGACCGGGCGCATCTTGGGAACGCGCGTCCCGTTGTCGTTTTCGACATACTTTTCAGGCTGTTGCGCGTCGTTTATGGCGCCGAACATGTGACCTACGTCCGCAACATCACGGACGTGGAAGACAAGATCAATGCACGGGCGCTGGAGACTGGCCGCTCCATCAGCGACATCACCGAGGAAACGACGGGTTGGTACCTCGATGACATGGGCGAGCTCGGAGCGCTTGATCCCACACATATGCCTAGGGCGACGAGCTGGATCGGCGCCATGGTGGCGATGATCGAGGGATTGATCTCGCGAGGGCACGCCTATGAAGCCGAGGGGCATGTGCTGTTTCGGGTACGCTCCTATGAGGAGTATGGCGCCCTCTCCGGGCGATCGGTGGATGACATGATCGCTGGCGCGCGGGTCGAGGTCGCGCCTTACAAAGAAGACCCCATGGATTTCGTGCTCTGGAAGCCGTCCGATGCCGATACGCCCGGCTGGGACAGCCCCTGGGGGCGCGGCCGACCCGGCTGGCACATCGAGTGCTCGGCGATGGCGCATGAATTGTTGGGAGAAACTTTCGACATCCACGGCGGCGGCAACGACCTCCAGTTCCCGCACCATGAGAACGAGATCGCGCAATCCAGGTGCATGGGCCACGCCTTCGCGCGGGTCTGGATGCACAACGAGATGCTGCAGGTCGAGGGCAAGAAGATGTCCAAGTCCCTGGGCAATTTCTTCACTGTTCGCGACCTGCTGGATCAGGGGATCCCGGGCGAGGTGATCCGCTTCGTCTTCCTGTCCTCACATTACCGCAAGCCGATGGATTGGACTGCGGAGAAGGCGCGGGACGCGGAGGCTACGTTGCGGAAATGGTACAAAAACGCTTCGGAAGCCTCTGAAAAGGCGGACGTTCCTGGCAAATTGATTGAGGTTTTGGCGGATGATCTGAACACCCATGAGGGGCTGACGGAAATGCACCGGTTGGCGTCCAAAGGGCAAGCGGCTGAGCTCGCCGCAGCCTTGGATCTGATGGGACTTTGGCGCGGTGGCATGCCCGGCTGGGCGCGAGAGGCCGGCCCTTCAGAGGACGTCGCGAACCTGATCAATTCCCTCCTTGAAGAACGGAAGCTGGCGCGGATCGCCAAGGACTTTGCTCGCGCAGACGCCTTGCGCGACGGCTTCGCCGACGCCGGCGTGATCGTGAAAGACACGCCAGATGGCGCCGAGTGGGAGCTTTCCCCCGCATTCGATCCAGAAAGACTGGAGGCGCTGAAATGACGCGCGAGAAACTTTCCCTCTTCGACACGACCCTCAGGGACGGCCAGCAGACGCAGGGCGTTCAGTTCTCCAGCGACGAGAAGCAGGTGATCGCCGAGGCGCTTGATACACTCGGGCTGGACTATATTGAGGGCGGATGGCCTGGCGCCAATCCCACGGATTCCGCCTTCTTTGAAGCGCGGCCGCAAACCCGCGCGACCTTCACCGCTTTCGGGATGACCAAGAGGTCAGGCAGATCCGCCGACAACGACGACGTGTTGGCCGCCGTTCTGAACGCGAACACGCCGGCGGTTTGTCTGGTCGGCAAGACCCACGATTTCCACGTCGAAACCGCCTTAGGCGTGACGCTCGACGAGAACCTCGCGAACATCCGCGAGAGCATCGCCCATCTTGTCGCGAAGGGCCGCGAGGCGCTGTTCGACGCCGAGCACTTCTTTGACGGGTACAAAGCTAATCCGGACTACGCGCTGTCCTGCGCGAGAGCCGCGATGGAGGCGGGTGCCCGTTGGGTGGTGCTTTGCGACACGAACGGCGGCACGCTGCCCTCAGAGATCGGAGAGGTCACCGGTAAAGTCATCGCCTCCGGCATCCCGGGGGAGCGCTTGGGCATCCATACCCACGACGACACCGGCAACGCGGTTGCCGGCAGCCTCGCGGCGGTGGATGCGGGCGCGCGGCAGGTTCAGGGCACGCTGAACGGGCTGGGCGAGCGGTGTGGAAACGCGAACCTGACGACGCTGATTCCGACGCTCCTCCTGAAGGAGCCCTATGCCAGCCGCTTTGAGACCGGGGTCACGCTCGACGCGCTCAGGGAGCTGACGCGAGCGAGCCGGATGCTGGACGACATTCTGAACCGCGTGCCGCTGCGCTCGGCGCCCTATGTCGGCGCCTCGGCCTTCGCGCATAAGGCCGGGCTGCATGCTTCGGCCATCGTCAAGAACCCCGCTACCTATGAGCACGTGTCGCCTGACACAGTGGGCAACTCTCGTATCGTGCCGATGTCGAACCAGGCCGGGCAGTCCAACCTTATCCGGCGGCTCTCCGAGATGGGGATCGCGGTGGAGAAAGGCGACCCGCGTCTGGCCGAGATCCTCGACAGCGTGAAGCGGCGAGAGGCCGAGGGCTACAGCTACGACACTGCACAGGCCTCCTTCGATCTCCTCGCCCGGCGGGCGCTCGGCCAGCTGCCCGAGTATTTTGAGGTCAAGCGCTACAAGGTCACGGTGGAGCGGCGGAAGAACAAATACAACAAGACCGTGTCCCTGTCCGAGGCCGTCGTCGTGGTGAAGATCGGCAATAAGAAGATGCTTTCGGTCAGCGAATCCATGGATAGGACCGGCTCGGACAGGGGACCGGTCAACGCGCTGGCCCGCGCCCTGGCCAAGGATCTCGGCCCCTACCAGGAGACAATCGACGACATGCGCCTCGTCGACTTCAAGGTGCGGATCACCCAGGGTGGAACAGAGGCCGTGACCCGCGTCGTCATCGACAGCGAGGATGGCGCAGGACATCGCTGGGCGACGGTCGGGGTGAGCGCGAATATCGTGGACGCGTCCTTCGAGGCGCTCTTGGACGCGATCATCTGGAAGCTGGTCCGCGATAGGGTCGTCGTGGCCGAGGCCGCCGAATGACGCCGGTGGCCGTCCGGGTGCGATGAGCCTTCAGGCCTGCGCCGATATCGTCGCGAAGGGAGATTCCGACAGGTTCGCCGCCGCCATGGCGGCGCCGGTCGTGGCCAGGCGCATTCTCTTCCCGCTCTACGCCTTCAACATCGAAGTCGCCCGCGCGCCGTGGGTGACCGAAGAGCCGATGATCGCCGAGATGCGTCTGCAATGGTGGCGGGACGCGCTTGAGGAGATCGCGGAGAGCCGTCCGGTCCGCCGCCACGAGGTCGCTACGCCGCTCGCCGAGGCGATCACGCCCGAGGGCGCCCGACAGCTCGACGCCTTGGTGGCGGCGCGACGTAGGGACATCTCCTCCGAGCCATTCGAGGACCAGGCGGCATTCGAGGCGTATCTCGACGAAACGGGGGGGCGACTGATGTGGACGGCGGCTGCGACCTTGGGCGCGGTGTTTCGGTTGGAGGACAAGGTTTTCGCCTTCGGTCGTGCGACAGCGCTCGCTCGGTACCTGATTGCGGCGCCCGACCTTGAAGTGCGGGGCCGCGCGCCGCTGGTTGACGGGCGCCCCGAAGCCATTCGCGCCTTGGCCGAGCAGGCGCTCGAGCGCGTCGGTTCAGAGCGGGAACTCATCGGCAGACTGCCGCCAAAGGTCAGGCCCGCCGTGCTGGAAGGCTGGCAGACCCACGCGCTCCTGCGCCAGATTGCAAAGGAGCCTGGTCGCGTCGCCCAGGGGCGCGTCGGCCTGAGCGAGGTCCGAAAACGCTGGCGGCTACTCCGCTGGGCGTGAGGCCGCGCGGCCGTTCATGACGAGCCAGATCAAGGCGCCGCCCGCGAGCACGAGGAACGGCGCCATGGCCAGGTTGACTGCGCGCCAGCCCTCGACCGCGTCGCCGCCCGCGCAGTTCATCAGGCCGCCCGAGGCGAGCGAGGCGAACGTCACGCATCCGAAGACGATCATGTCGTTCATGCCCTGAACCCGGCCGCGCTCCTCCGGCGCGTGGGCCGAGGCGAGGAGCGTGGTGGCGCCGATAAACCCGAAGTTCCAGCCGACGCCTAGCAGGATCAGTGCAATGAAAAAGTTCTCCAACTCAGTGCCGGCCAAGGCGACCGCGCCCGCGGCAGTCAGGATCAGAAGACCCGCGCCCATGACCCTCTCGACCCCGAAGCGCGCGATCAGGTGACCAGTGAAGAACGACGGCGCGAACATCGCGAGCACGTGACTGGAGACGACATCGGCCGCGTTGTTCGTGGTAAATCCGCAGCCGACAACGGCGAGCGGCGTTGAGGTCATGACGAGGTTCATGAGCGCGTAAGAGACCATCGCGCAGATCACCGCCACGGCGATCCGGGGGTCGGACAGCAGCTCGCGCCGCGTCCGTCTTCGCGCGGCCGTTTCGTTGGCGGCGGCCGTTGGCTTGGGAGAGTCCAGCAAGAGGAAAAGCAGCGCGCCTAGGATGTTCAGGACGATCACCGCCAGGTAAGTGCCCACGAACGGAACGACCATGGATTGCGCCGTCACTTTGACAAGCTGCGGGCCGATAATCGCACTCACAAGCCCGCCAGCCATCACGTAGCTGATGGCCTTTGGGCGGAAGGCGTCGGACGCGGTATCGACGGCTGCGAAGCGGTAAAACGCCTGCGCGGACATGTAGATGCCCGTCAGAAACGCACCGATCAGAAACAGCGTGAAGCTGGAGGTTATGAGCCCCCAGGCGCCGATGGCGCCACCGGCCGCGCCGCCTGCCGCGCCGACCATGAACCCGGCCTTGCGCCCGTAGCGCTGCATGAAGGCCGAGAGCGGCGTGGCCGTCAACATGGTGGAGAGGACGATCATCGAAATCGGGAGCGTGGCGAGGCAGACGTTTGGCGCCAGCGTCTGACCAGCCAGGCCCGCGACAACAAAGATCATGGGAAGCTGGGCGCCAATGATCGCTTGCGCCGCCACAAGGACGGCGACATTGCGCTTTGCGCGCCTGTCGTCAGCTGCCATTTCCATGGCCCCTCGGTATCGCCTGACAAAAGGCCCGGCAAGCGCTTCCAATGGCTTTGCATGCGGTTGTGGACGACGCACTGCCGTCGCCCTACTTTGGAGGCAAGGGAACCTGAGACACGAAAAACCGCGGCGCCCACTAAATGCGTGACTGCAACAAAAAATGTCTCGTCCGTTGGAATGGGGGGGAGTCGTGAGGCTTCTCTTGCTAGCCGGGACGTTGGAGGCGCGTCACATCGCCATCGCGTTGTCGCGCGAGGCGTTTTTGTCTGTGACCGTCGCCTTGCCGGAGGCCGAGCGACGGCCGCAAGGGTACGGCTGGCCGGTCCGTATCGGAGGTTGGCGCGGCGTCGAGGAATTCCGCGACTGGCTGGTACACGAAGGCGTAGAAGGGATCGTCGACGCCTCCCACCCATTCGCGGGCGAGCAGGACCTGCCCTCCGCCGACGTCGCGCAGACCCTGGGGATTCCGCATGTGCGTTACCTGCGCCCGGCTTGGATGCCGACCACGTCGGACAATTGGATCTTTCTGAACGACGAAGTCGAAGCGGCCAGGCACATTCCCGAAGACGCGCGAGTCTTTCTCGCGACCGGGCGCCGCCAGTTGAGCAAGTTCGAGAACATGGGCGCACGGGAGCTCTTTTGCCGCATCCGAAGCCGGGAGGAGCGTCCGTTTCCGCTCAATGGCGGCCGCTATCTTCTTCAGCAGCCGCCGTTCTCGGTGGCTGAGGAGATCGGGCTTTTCTCCAATCTCGGCATTGACTGGGTCGTCGCGCGGAACTCCGGCGGGCAGGGAAGCTGGCCGAAGATCGAGGCGGCGCGCGAGCTCCAGCTCCCCGTCGCGATGATCCGACGGCCGCCTCAACCCGACACATTGAAGATCGCCACGGTCGCTGAGACGCTCGCATGGGTGCGGAGGCGGGTCTGAGCGTCGGCCGGATCATCGAGACGCCGGATTGCGTCGCCGAAGGCGCGGAATGGCTGGCCGCGGTCGAGCCGCGCTTCGCCTTCGCGCTCGATCGAACCGGGCCGCTGCCGCTCCGGCGACGGAAGGACGGCTTCGAGACGCTTCTCGGCGCGATCGTCAGCCAGCAGGTTTCGGTCGCGGCGGCGGATGCGATCTGGGGGCGCTTGAAGGCCGAAAGGCTGACAGGCCCAAGGAAGATCCAGTGGGCCAGCGACGAAGAGCTTCGCGCCTGCGGCCTTTCACGGCAAAAGGCGCGCTACGCGCGGGCGCTCGCCGGATCGGGTATCCGGTTTCCCGCGCTGCGGGATCAACCGACTGAAGACGTGGTCAAGACGCTGGTCGAGGTGCCGGGCATCGGCGTCTGGACAGCGGAGATTTACGCCATGTTCGCGCTGGGTCGGGCGGATGTATTCGCGCCTGGCGACCTGGCGCTTCAGGAATCCGCTCGCCTGCTGTTCGATCTGTCGGAACGTCCGACCGAAAAAGCGCTCCGCGGCATGGCCGAGGACTGGTCCCCCTGGCGATCGGTTGCGGCCCGGCTGCTCTGGGCCTACTACCGCGTGGCCAAGGAGCGGGAGGGCATCCGGTGAGCGATCTGAGTTTCAAACGTCGCGGGTCGCGAACGGGCGCCGACAGCACTGTCGTGCTCTTTCTGCACGGCTATGGCGCGGATGGGGCGGACCTTCTGGGTCTCGCCGAGCCGCTCGCGCAACACATGCCGGATACCGTCTTCGTGGCCGTCGACGCGCCGGAGCGGTCCATGGCAAATCCCATGGGGTTTCAGTGGTTTCCCATCCCCTGGATCGACGGCTCGACCGAGTCCGTCGCGGCGGAAGGTCTCAAGAGGTCGGCGCGCCAGTTGGACGACTTCATTGACAAGGTCCTGGCGGACGAGGGGCTGACGCCCGATCGCATGATCCTCTTCGGCTTCAGCCAGGGGACCATGATGAGCTTGCATGTGGCGCCGCGCCGCGCCGAGCCGGTCGGGGGCATCGTCGCCTTCTCAGGACGGCTCATGTTCCCGGAGGCGTTGGGCACCGAGACCCTGTCGCGGCCGCCGATCATGTTGATCCACGGCAACCAGGACGACGTGGTGCCCTTTGCAGAGATGCAAGTTGCCGGCGAGGCGCTGCAGGACGCGGATTTCGAGGTCTACGGCCACATCATGCAGGACACGGCCCACGGCATTTCGCCGGATGGCTTGTCGGTCGCGCTGGCCTTTATGACCGACAAGCTCGGACTGGGCGTCACAGACTAGCAAAGTCTTAGGATTCCTCCGGTAAGCCGTTTCGGAAAGGAGACGGCGTGGAGAGACTTGTCTCGATCCTCGTCCCGAAGTGGTGGATGGATGGGATCGCTCGCTTGGCCGCCGCTGAGGCGGTGATTACCTGCTGGGCGATTGCGGGCCATTTCATCGTCTTCGGGCGATTGCACGGCGCGGTGTGGCAGCACATCGTCCTCATTCAGCTTGTGGCGATCCCTCCTTTGTTCCTGTTCATGTGGCTCCTCGCCCAAATGAACGTCCTGCGGACGCAGCTTGCCGAGCTGGCGACGACGGATCCTCTGACTGGTCTCGCAAACCGCCGCGCGTTCTTTCAGCGGGCCGCGGCGGAGAACCGGCGGCGGGGCGGCGTCATGCTGATGATCGACGTCGACCATTTTAAAGATGTGAACGACACCTACGGACACGACACAGGGGACCGATGCCTCGTTGAGATTGCCAGGCTCCTACGAAGCGAGACGCGCGAGACCGATGTCGTCGGCCGCATCGGCGGCGAGGAGTTCGCGGTGTTCCTCGTCGACGCGCAGCTCGACAAAGCCGTCAAGATTGGCGAGCGCCTGACGGAGGGCGTTCAGTTCAGGGCAGCGCGCCACGACGACGACATCCGCGTGACCTCCTCGGTTGGCGCCGCAGTCGCGGGCGGCGCAACCGGACTTGAGGACCTGATCTCGCGCGCGGATCGCATGATGTACGAGGCGAAGAAAGCCGGCCGCGCCCGGCTTTTGGTCTGGGCGGCGGGCCGGGTCGAATCCCGCCGGGGGCCTACAGCGGCGGCGTAGAGCCGGGTTGGCGGACTGTCACAGAACTGACGCGGAAAAGAGTTATCCACAGGCTGAACCGGACAGAATGATGGGGGTTGCCAGAAGGCAAGCGCCATATATAGTTCGGAAAAATGCCGGGGCGGGTCGTCCCCGCTCTGGTGCTTGCGGCGAGCAGTCAGTGCGAGGACGGAGTCTTTGATGGACGGCGATTTCAGAACGAGTTTCGTGCGTGAGCCCAACAATCTCCGGCACCACCCCGCTCTGGTGCTGAACGCCGATTACCGCCCGCTCTCCTACTACCCGCTGTCGCTCTGGCCGTGGCAGGAAGCCGTGAAGGCGGCGTTCCTCGAGAGGGTCGATATCGTGGCTGAATATGACGAGGTCGTGCGGAGCCCGTCGACCGAGATCCGAATACCCTCGGTCGTTGTGCTGAAAGACTATATCCAGCTTCAGAAGCGCGTGGCCTTCACGCGCTTCAATCTTTTCTTGCGGGATGAATTCAGCTGTCAGTACTGCGGCGCGCGGGGCGATCTGACCTTCGACCACGTGGTCCCCCGGGCTCGGGGAGGGGTCACGAGTTGGGAGAACGTTGTCGCGGCTTGCGCGAAGTGCAATTTGCGCAAGGGTTCGAAGTCGCTCCGTCAGGCGGGTATGGGCCTCCGCCGCGCGCCGCGTCAGCCCGGCGCGGAGGAGCTCAGGAATCAGGGCCGGAAATTCCCTCCCAACCACTGCCATGAAACCTGGGTCGATTTCCTGTATTGGGATGCGGAGTTGCAGGCTTAAGCGCCCGGAGCCCTGAATCCTACGGAGACCCGCAATGGCCGACCCCTTCTTCGCGCCCGTCTCGGGCTTTGATCTGCCCCGATTTGCCGGCGTGCCGACCTTCATGCGCCTGCCGAATGTTCCGCCGGATCACCCGCGTTTCGCCGATGTCGAGATCGGCCTTATAGGCGCGCCCTGGGATGGCGGCACGACGAACCGGCCCGGCGCCCGCCACGGACCGAGGCAGGTGCGGGATGCCTCGACGATGATCCGGGCCGAGCACCCTGTCACCGGGGTTCGGCCGTTCGAAACCGCGAACTGTGCCGATCTTGGCGATATTGGCCCGAACCCTGCCAATCTGCAGGACTCGCTCGATCGTTTCGCCCGGTTCTTCACCGACTTGCGGGCTGCCGACGTTAAGCCGGTGACCGTTGGCGGCGACCATCTGACGACTCTTCCGGTTCTGCGCGGGATTGCGGCGGACGAGCCACTGGGCCTCATCCATTTCGACAGCCACACTGATTTCTACCACAGCTATTTCGATGGCGAGATGCACACCCACGGCACGCCTTTCCGCCGCGCGGTCGAGGAAGGGCTGCTCGACCCGAAGCGGATCGTCCAGATCGGCCTCCGAGGCACGATGTACGATCGGGAGGACATGGACTTCGCCGAGGCGGCGGGTGTTCGGCTGATCAAGATCGAGGAGTTCTTCGCCCGCGGCGTCGATGATGTGATGGCGGAAGCGCGGGAGATCGCCGGCGCGAGACCCGTCTATGTCAGTTACGACATCGACTTCGTGGATCCCGCCTTCGCGCCCGGGACAGGCACGCCGGAGGTCGGCGGTCCGAACAGCTTTCAGGCGCTCGGGGTCTGCCGGCATCTTGCGGGACTGGACGTCAGGGGCGCCGATCTGGTCGAGGTCTCGCCGCCCTTTGATCAAACCGGCGGGACGGCGTTCCTGGCGGCGTCCATCCTGTTCGAGATCCTCGCCGCCATGACGGCGCCAAGCGCGTAATCCGGTCCGCTCAGGCTGAACAACTCGCGCCGCCCAGCACGCAGAACTTGGCGCAGTGAGGATGGTTGAGGCGGACGGGACGCTCGGCCTCCGCGAGCGTCGCCCCAAGCTCGAACTCCGGCTCATAGGGCAGAAGCGTGCAGGCGACGACGGCCGGAGCGGCGGCGCCCCGGCGCTTGACCACCATGCGCGACGATGCGCACATCACGTCGTCCTGGGATTTGCCGAGAATGCCCCAGCAGGCCGTCGTGATCTCCGGCACGTCGACGCTTTCGTCCATCTCGGGGAATAGCACGGTCGCGCCCGGATCGCGCGCGTCGATCTCGAACCCTTCCCGCTGATAGAGCGCTTCGTATCCCGTACGCGCCTCATCCTCAGTCTCGCCCCAGACCGTCCGCCCGGCGACAGCCATACGGATGCCGGCGTCTCTGAGCCACCGCATGCCTTCCAGCGTCTTCTCAAAGCTCCCGGACCCGCGCTCCAAGTCATGCCGGGAAGCCGACCAGTGATCGACAGAGATCCGCAGCGTCAGTTTGTCTCCGAATGCCTTTTTCAGGTCGGCCAATCCCGTCTGGACGCTCTTGCGCATCATGGGCCGCATCGCGTTGGTCAGGATCAGCACATCGTAACCCCGTGTTAGCGCACGGCGGGCCATCTCAATCATGTCCGGGTTCATGAACGGCTCGCCGCCGGTGAACCCGATCTCGCGAACGCCCCAGGCGCGGTCGTCGAGCTGGTCGAGAAAGCTCTCCACCTCTAAGGCGGTGATGTAGACAAGCCGATCGTTCGAAGGCGAAGACTCGATATAGCAGTTCATGCACTCGATATTGCAGAGCGTCCCGGTGTTGAACCACAGCGTCTCGGGATGCGTCAGCAGGACCTCGGCGCGCGCTTCGCCCTTTGCGGTTACCAATGGACCCTGGAATTTCTCGGGCGAGAGTGGCGGCGCGAGATGGTCTTTCATTTCAGGTCCTTCTGACGTGCCGCCCTTACGTAGTCGGCGCCGATCATGACGGAAAGAAAAAGAAAGCGGTCGTGACAGAGTTGTGATGTCAAACGGACACGGTAGACTTGGTTTTCGAGTCATTGTATCGCGCTGACGAGAATTGCGTTAGCGATAACGCTGCAGGTGCGAACAACGGGAGCGGTCACATGGTTTCGCGCGTCATTCCGGTCGACGAGTTCGACTTGGTGATCTTTGGCGGCACGGGCGATCTGGCCCGCCGGAAAATCTTGCCCGCGCTCTTCCGCAGGTTTCAAACCGGGCAGATGACCAAGGACAGCCGGATCATCGGCGCGGCGCGATCCGGTTACTCGAACGAGGACTACCGTGCCGAGATGAAGGCAGCGCTTGAGGAGTTCCTTGAGAAGGAGTCGCGGCCGGCGCGCGAGGTCAAAGCTTTCCTTGAGCGCGTTCACTATGTCTCCATCGATGCAACCGGAAAAAGCGGCTGGAAAGAACTGAAGGCGCTCATGCGCCCAGGCGTCGTCCAGGCCTTCTACTTCTCGGTCGCGCCCAGCCTCTTCGGACCGCTCGCCGAGCGTCTTCAGGAGTGGAAATGCGCGCTCAAGGACGCGCGGCTCGTGGTCGAAAAACCCTTCGGCCGCGACCTTGAGACTGCCCGCCAGCTCAACAAGACGCTGCGGGACTACTTCGACGAAAGCCAGATCTACCGGATCGATCATTATCTGGGCAAAGAGACGGTCCAGAACCTGATGGCCGTCCGGTTCGGAAATATGCTCTTCGAGCCGCTCTGGAACTCGCAGCATGTCGATCACGTCCAGATCACCGTTGCCGAGACGGTGGGCGTGAACGGGCGCGGCGCCTACTACGACAAATCCGGCGCCATGCGCGATATGGTCCAGAACCACCTTATGCAGCTTTTATGCCTGATCGCGATGGAGCCGCCGTCGCGGTTTGATCCGGACGCTGTGCGGGATGAGAAGCTCAAAGTCATTCGCGCGCTCGATCCGGTGCCCGCCGAGAACATCGCGCGTGGTCAGTATGTGTCGGATGATGCAGGCGAGAGTTATCTCGATCAGGTTGGCAACCCCGACAGCGCGACCGAGAGCTTCATCGCCCTGAAGATCCAGGTCTCGAACTGGCGCTGGGCCGGGGTGCCTTTCTATCTGCGCACTGGCAAAAAGCTGAAGGCCCGCCAGTCCGAGATCGCGATCGTTTTCAAGGACGCGCCCCATTCGATCTTCGGGCAGGATGTCGGCCGGCACCGGAATATCCTGACGATCCGGCTTCAGCCGAACGAGGGCATCAACCTTCGCGTCACGATCAAGGAGCCGGGGCCGGGGGGCATGCGCCTGGTCGATGTACCGCTGGATATGACGTTCAAGGAGGCCTTGGGCGCGGAAAGCGACGACATTGCAGACGCTTACGAGCGGTTGATCATGGACGTCATTCGCGGCAACCAGACGCTCTTCATGCGCGGCGACGAAGTGGAGGCGGCCTGGGCCTGGACCGACCCGATCATCGCCGGCTGGAAGGAGCGTGGCGACCGGCCGAGCCCATACGATTCGGGGTCGACAGGTCCGGAAGACGCGGCGATTCTGCTGCATCGCGAAGGCCGGAAATGGCGCGAGATTCGCGCCTGACCCGCCTTTGAACCAAACGACAGGGAGGTTTGGTCATGGAGTTCATCGAGTACCCCGACAGCGAAATGATGATGATGGACCTCGCGAACCGGATTGCTGGCGCGCTTAAGGCCTGTCTTTTTCAGCATGACTGGGCCTCTTTCGCTGTCCCGGGCGGGACGACGCCGGGTCCGGTCTTCGACCATCTTTCCTCGGCGGACCTGGACTGGACGCGGGTGCATGTGCTGCTAACGGACGAGCGCTGGGTGCCCGAAGATCACCCGCGATCCAACACCCGGCTTCTGAAGGAACGTTTGCTCGTTAACCGCGCCGCCGAAGCCGTCTATGTCCCGCTCTATGCAGAAGCGGATCAGCCGGAAGATGTGATCGGCGATCTCGGCGACGCCATCGAAGCGGAGTTGCCGATCTCGGTGCTCCTGTTGGGAATGGGAGAGGACATGCACACCGCCTCGCTCTTTCCGGGCGCCGACCGGCTGGCCGACGCGATGGACAAAACCGCGCCACCTTTAATGGCGATGCGGGCGCCCGGCGCCCCGGAACCGCGCGTGACCCTGACGGCGCCCGTGCTGCGAGGCGCAATGGCCACGCATCTGCTGATCACCGGCGCGGCCAAGCGCGAAGCGTTGGAAGCGGCGCGGCGCCTGCCGCCCGACGAGGCGCCTGTCTCGGCTGTTCTTGGCCAAGCCACTGTCCACTGGAGCCCCTGAGGAGTTTGAGCGATGGATTGGCACCGGCTTTCCCAAGTTGCGAAATCCGCTGAGGCGACCCCGATAATCGACCGGTTTGGCGAGGATGATCGCGCGCGCGATTTCTCGGTCGCGGCGGGCGATCTGTTGTTTGATTACTCGAAGACGTCGATGGATGCGGCCGGGCGGGACCTGCTGGTCGAGATGTTCCATGCGGCGAATGTGCCGGCGCGGCGTTCGGCCATGTTCAGCGGGGGCAAGATCAACGAGACCGAGGGCCGCGCCGTTCTTCACACCGCGCTCAGAAATCTCGACGGTGGGCCGGTTCTCGTTGAGGGAACCGATGTCATGCCGGGCGTGCGCGAGACGCTTGATCGGATGGAGGTTTTTGCCGAGGGCGTTCGCGACGGGTCGATCACGCCGCGTGGGGGGCACGCGTTTTCGGACGTTGTGAACATCGGCATCGGCGGATCCGATCTGGGGCCCGCAATGGCGGCGCTTGCGCTCGCACCATATCACGACGGGCCGCGATGCCATTTCGTGTCGAATGTAGACGGCGCCCATATCAACGACGTGCTTCTTGGGCTTGATCCGTCTTCAACCCTCGTCATCGTGGCGTCGAAGACATTCACGACAATAGAGACGATGACAAATGCCGAGACGGCGCGCGAGTGGATCGCGCGAAAGGTAGGCATGGACAACGCGGGCGCGCATTTCGCGGCGCTCTCGTCGGCGACAGACAAGACCGCCGCTTTCGGTATCGATCCGGACCGGGTCTTCGGTTTCGAGGACTGGGTGGGCGGCCGTTATTCGATGTGGGGGCCGATCGGGCTCTCGTTGATGATCGCGATCGGAGGGCAGGCGTTTCGCGCGATGCTGGCGGGCGGGCAATGGATGGACCGCCACTTCGCCGCCGTCGAGCCGCTTGAAAACCTCCCGGTGATGCTGGCGCTGACGGGCCTCTGGCACAATCAGGGGCTGGGCCACGCCACGCGCGCGGTTCTTCCATACGAGCAGAGGCTCTCGCGCCTGCCTGCCTATCTCCAGCAGCTTGAGATGGAGAGCAACGGCAAGGGCGTCTCAATGGACGGCGCGGCGCTTCCGGTGCATTCCGGCCCGATCGTCTGGGGCGAGCCCGGGACCAACGGCCAGCACGCCTTCTACCAGCTTATCCATCAGGGCACGCGGGTCGTGCCCTGCGAGTTCATGGTCGGGGCGCGCGGGCACGAGGAAGCGCTGGCGCATCAGCACCGGTTGCTGGTCGCGAACTGTCTGGCCCAGTCGGAGGCTCTCCTGCGCGGTCGCACTCTGGGCGAAGCCCGCGAACGACTCGCCGGAACTTTCGAGGGCGTGGAGCTTGATCGTCAGGCGCGGCATCGGGTGTTCCCCGGAAACCGCCCGTCGACCATGCTGATCTATCCGCTGCTCACGCCTTACGTTCTTGGCCAGATCGTCGCGATGTACGAGCATCGGGTATTTGTCGAGGGCGTGATGCTGGGCCTCAACAGTTTCGACCAATGGGGCGTCGAGCTTGGCAAAGAGCTCGCACAAGACATGGAACCGCTACTTTTGGGAAGCCGCGAAGCAGATGGAAAAGATGGCTCAACCTCGCAATTGGTCGACTACGCGCGAAAGCACGGGGATTGACGGCCCGCTACCGGGCCGACCGTTCTACCATCGCGTTCCATCCCGCCGTGAACCCCGAAAGCGACACGGCCACTTCGACCGTCTCGGTCGGCGCCAACGCCGGAACAATCGTCACAACTGCGTTCGCGCCGCGTTTTAGGGTCTCGATCTCGGATTCGGTAAAGCCGATCCGCGCGAAGCAGCCAATCGTATTGCAGTAACTGTAGGGATAGCGCCGAGCCTGTCCGCCATCGATCGCCAGACGCAATTCGGCGGTGAGAAGCGTCTCGAGGGGCGTGACGACTGTGGCGCCCGCGACGGCCTGTCCCCCGTCTGGGAGATCGACAAGCGTGATCTCGGCGACCGCGTTGCCTTCGAGGTCTCTCAGAAGCTGATAGAGCTGGCATGGATCGTTCCCGTCCTCGGTGCGCACGCAGCGCAGTTCCCAGTCAGTGAACGTCTCGGCGACATAGGTCTGTCCCACTTGCGGTTCGGCTGTGTCCGGCTCGCCCATGGACAGGCCGCCCGCTTCTTCCGCTGGGGTCTCGCTCTCCGCCTCCGCTTCGGTGGTCTGCGCGGTCGCCGCCATCGACGTGGCGATCAAAAGGCAGGCGAGTTGGGGCGCCAGGGTCAATCTCATCTCGATATCCTCGTGCGTTTTGTTTGCAACGGGCTAGCACGGGCGCGGGAGGGTGTCAGCGCCAATCGCTTGCCCGCTTGCCGCAGTCGGCAGGAAAACGCGCCCTGAAACTAGAACAGGGCCCGCGTGCGGACCCTGTTGTTTTCTCCCTGCCGGACTGGCCGACTTTATGATTTGGCCGGAAGCTACGGCACAGGAATTCGGGCGTCAACAGGGAAATTGATCACTTTTCTCAGACTCTTTCGGGTCTTACCGCCGGCAAAAAAAAAAGGCCGCGCATGAAAGCGCGGCCAGTCGACAGGGAGGAAGTCGCCCAACCGCAAGTGAAACGATCGGAATGGCGACAACCCTCTATGACACGAGAGGGTTAACAAGCTATTCTCATCCGAACGACTGGGGACAGAGTGAGGCGGCTTGCGTGGCGGAAACGATTTTCATTGGCGGCGGCGGGGAAAGCTACGCCGAAAAACAAACGTTGCTCCTGAAGTACGCCAACCGTCACGGGCTTGTGGCCGGCGCGACAGGGACGGGCAAGACGGTCACGCTCCAGATCATGGCCGAGAGCTTTTCGGCTCAGGGCGTTCCCGTTTTTCTTTCGGATGTGAAGGGCGATCTCTCAGGGCTCGCCGAGGCCGGAAGCGCCTCGTTCAAACTCCATGACGCTTTCATGGACCGCGCGGGCAAGATCGGCTTTGACGACTACGCCTATGACCGGTTCCCGGTGACCTTCTGGGATCTCTTCGGTGAGAAAGGGCATCCCGTCAGAACGACTGTCTCCGAGATGGGGCCGCTGCTTCTCTCCCGTCTACTGGAACTTACCGAGGCTCAGGAAGGCGTGCTGAACATCGCCGTTCGGGTGGCGGATGAGGAAGGATTGGCGCTTCTTGATCTGAAGGACCTGCAATCCATGCTGGTCTGGCTCGGCGAGAACCGCGAGACGGTCTCGCTGCGCTACGGAAACATCTCGACCGCGTCGGTGGGCGCGATCCAGCGCCAGCTTCTGGTGCTTGAGAACCAGGGCGGCGCCCGCTTCTTCGGCGAGCCGGCGCTCGAGCTCTCGGACATTATGCGGACCGACATCGACGGGCGCGGACGGATCAACATACTGGCCGCCGACAAGCTGATGGCGTCGCCGCGGCTTTACGCGACCTCGCTTCTCTGGCTCCTGTCCGAGCTCTTCGAGGAGCTGCCCGAGGTCGGCGACCCGGACAAGCCGAAGCTGGTGTTCTTCTTTGACGAGGCGCACCTGCTTTTCGACGACGCGCCGAAAGCGCTCATCGACAAGGTCGAGCAGGTGGCGCGTCTGATCCGGTCAAAAGGCGTTGGCGTCTATTTCGTCACGCAGAATCCGGCAGACGTTCCTGAGGACATTCTTGGCCAGCTCGGCAACCGGGTGCAGCACGCGCTGAGGGCCTTCACCCCGAAGGACCAGAAGGCGTTGAAGTCAGCGGCGGAGACTTATCGCACCAACCCGAGGTTTTCGACCGAACAGGCGATCCGCGAGGTTGGGGTAGGAGAGGCAGTGACTTCGTTCCTTGAGCGCAAGGGCGCCCCCGGCGTCGTAGAGCGCACGCTGATCCGCCCGCCATCCTCGCAACTGGGACCACTGGCGGAAGATACGCGCGACCGGGTCATCCAGGGCTCGCCCGTCGCCGGCAAGTATGATGACGTAAAGGACCGCGAGAGCGCCTTCGAGTTGTTGAAATCGCGGGCCGAGGCCGCTGCGCGCGAGGCCGAAGCGGCAGAAGCGCGCGAAGAGGCGGCCGAGGAGAAGGAGCGGGAGTTCCGCAAGGCGCGGCGCTACGACGGACGGCAGGTCGGCCGCTCGACCTCGCGCAGTCGGGGCGACAGCGTCGGCGACAAGATCACCAAGATGGTGGTCAAAGAGCTGACCGGCACCACCGGCCGCCGCATCGTTCGCGGCATCCTCGGGGGGTTGTTCAAGGGTCGCTGATACCGAAGCCGTCCCGGTCGTTGCCACGCCTCGCTGTATCGGGCATCACGAACCGAAGCGAACGGGAGGCGCGGCGCATGGCATTCGGCAAGGGACATCATCTGAGTCTGATCGACGGCTCGGCCTTCATCTTTCGCGCGTTTCACGCGCTACCACCGCTCACCCGCAAATCAGACGGTCTTCCGGTCGGCGCCGTGTCGGGCTTCGTGAACATGCTTTGGAAAACGGTCGAGGACAACAAAGGCGCCGACGCGCCGACGCACGTGGCGGTCGTGTTCGACAAGGGCAGCCACACGTTCAGGAACGAACTCTACGACCTCTACAAAGCGAACCGGGACGAGATGCCTGAGGACCTGCGGCCCCAAATCCCGCTCACCCGCGAGGCGACGCGCGCTTTCAACATTGCTTGTCTGGAGCAGGAGGGGTTCGAGGCGGACGACATCATCGCCACGCTGGCCAGACAGGCGCGCGAGGCCGGCGGGCGGGTGACAATCGTCTCCTCGGACAAGGACCTTATGCAGCTCGTCGGCGACGGCGTTGAGATGTTCGACGCGATGAAGAACCTCCGCATCGACCGAACGGGCGTCGAAGCGAAATTCGGCGTCCAGCCCGAGAAAGTCATCGACGTTCAGGCGCTGGCCGGGGACAGCGTCGACAACATTCCGGGCGCGCCCGGGATCGGTGTAAAGACGGCCGCGCTTTTAATTAATGAATACGGCGACTTGGAGACGCTTCTTGATCGCGCGGAAGAGATCAAGCAACCCAAACGTCGCGAAACCCTGATCGAGAACGCCGATCAAATCCGCCTTTCCAAAGTGCTCGTGACGCTCGATCAGCACATGACGCTCGACTACGGCCTCGACTCCCTTGAGGTGCGTGAGCCTGTGGCCGACGATCTCCTCTCCTTTCTTACCGGCATGGAATTCCGCACGGTCACTCGCCGCGTGGCCGAGGCGCTGGGCGTCAAGGTGCCGGTCATACAGGACAACGACGCGGGCGGGGCTGAGATGCCTGACACCCCGGCGGAAGAAGCGCCGCCTTTCGATCCGGAATCCTACATCTCGATCACGGAATTGGAGGTCCTGGATAGCTGGATCGACAAGGCGCGTGCGCGGGGATGGGTGGCTGTCGACACCGAGACCACGGGATTGAATGAGATGACGGCGGAGCTTGTCGGCGTTTGTCTCGCCGTGGAGCCCGGGGAGGCGGCATATGTTCCGCTCACCCACAAGGCCTCCAGCGCGGACGATCTTTTCGGCTCCGACGATCTTGCCGAGGGGCAACTTCCTCTGAAGGACGTTCTCGCGCGTCTGAAGCCGCTCCTTGAGGAACCTTCGGTCCTCAAGATCGGACAGAACATGAAATACGACGCCAAGATCCTCGCGCGGTACGGTGTCGACATCGCGCCGATTGATGACACCATGCTGATGAGCTACGCGATGAACGCGGGGCTGCACAATCATGGCATGGATCAGCTATCCGAGCGGTATCTCGGTCATCATCCCATTGAAATAAAAACCCTTCTCGGAACCGGGAAGAGCCAGATCACCTTCGATCGCGTACCGATGGCGGACGCCGTCGCCTATGCGGCCGAGGATGCGGACATCACGCTCCGGCTCTGGCAGGCGTTCAAGCCGCAGCTTCATCTGAACCGCGTGACAACGGTCTACGAGACGCTGGAGCGTCCACTCGTGCCCGTCCTGGCCGAGATGGAGATGACCGGCATCAAGGTGGACCGCGACACGCTCAGCCGCATGTCCAACGCATTCGCGCAAAAGATGGCGGCGCTGGAGGACGAGATCCATGAGCTTTCTGGCGACAAGTTCAATGTCGGCAGCCCCGCGCAGGTGGGCGAGATCCTGTTCGAGCGCATGGGGCTTCCCGGCGGCAAGAAAGGCAAGACCGGGAAATACTCGACGCCAGCGGATGTCCTGGAGGATCTCGCGACCGAACATGAGCTTCCGGCCCGCGTTCTGGACTGGCGGCAGCTTCAGAAACTGAAATCGACCTACACCGACGCGCTTCAGGACCATATCAACGCTGATACCGGGCGTGTACACACCTCTTACTCCATCGCCGGGGCCAATACCGGGCGGCTGGCCTCAACCGATCCGAACCTGCAGAACATCCCGGTCCGCACCGATGAAGGTCGGCGCATCCGCGAGGCCTTCGTTGCGGCCGAGGGACACACGCTCGTCAGTCTCGACTATTCCCAGATCGAATTGCGCATTCTGGCTCATATCGCCGGGATCGACGCGTTAAAGGCTGCATTCGCTGAAGGGCAGGACATCCACGCCGCCACCGCATCGGAGATGTTCAACGTCCCGATGGACGAGATGACACCGGATGTGCGGCGTCAGGCAAAGGCGATCAACTTCGGAGTCATCTACGGTATTTCGGGTTTCGGGCTCGCCCGAAACCTCCGCATCCCGCGCGACGAGGCGCAAGGCTTCATCGACCGGTACTTCGAGCGGTTTCCGGGCATCCGCGCCTACATGGACGAGACGGTCAAATTCGCCAAAGAAAACGGGCACGTGCAGACCCTGTTTGGTCGGCGGATCAACACGCCGGAGATCAACGCCAAGGGGCCAACCGCGGGCTTCGCGCGACGCGCGGCGATCAACGCGCCGATCCAGGGGACGGCGGCGGACGTCATCCGTCGCGCGATGGTCCGCATGCCAGACGCCATCAAAGATCTGCCGGCCCGGATGCTGCTGCAAGTCCACGATGAACTGCTCTTCGAGGTTGAGGACAGCGCTGTCGATGATCTCATCGAGGCCGCCCGTGGCATCATGGAAGGCGCGGCGCATCCGGCTGTCGATCTCGATGTGCCGCTCGTGGTCGATGCCGGGCAGGGGGCGAACTGGGCGGAAGCGCACTGAGCCTGCTTTCGCCGACGCTTGAGACGTCCCGCGTTTCCCGATGACGTAGGGCGGACATCCATGTAACGTCCTTTGAACCCCGTGTGTCAGGTCGAGGCGTCCACGGTGAAGGACGAGAAAGAAATGATCGCGAACATGGCCCCGGTCCTGCAATCGGGAAGCTATGTCTTCTGTTCCGTGCTGAGCCGCGAGGTCGCGGCGGAGGCGCTGGCCGAAGCCAAGGCGCTCTTTGTCGAGGACGAGGGCATCTCGCTCGTTCTCTTGCGGTCAGAGGCCGACCGTCTGGGTCTGTCCTACGATCAGAAGATGAAGCAGATCACGCTCATGGTTTTTTCCGCGCTGGACGGCGTCGGGCTGACCGCCGCCGTCTCCACCGCGCTGGCGGAAAAGGGCATCCCGGCGAATATCATCGCCGCCACCCTTCATGATCATGTGTTCGTGCCATCAAAGCAGGCTGACGCCGCGATGGCGGTGCTGCGCGACCTCCAGGCGGCAGCGCAGAAGGAGAGCTGACCCTGTCGAATGGGTAGAAGCGCGAAGGAAAGGCCATTCGTTGAGGTTCGGGATCGATCCGCCCTGCGC
>JASJAU010000031.1 GCA_030066855.1 Paracoccaceae bacterium
GCGATCACCTTGTCGCACGCCGAGGCTTTGGCGGCGATCACGCTGACACAGCTGGTCAAACCGGGGGCGCCCGTGTGCTACGGCACCTTCACGTCGAACGTGGACATGAAGTCCGGCGCGCCTGCCTTCGGAACGCCATCTCACTTCCAGGCCTCTCTGGCGGCGGGTCAACTGGCGCGTAAGCTCGGACTGCCGTGGCGTTCGGCAGCGGGGTCGGCGTCGAACCTCAACGACGTCCAGGCCGCGAACGAGAACCAGTTGGGGCTTTGGGGCTGCCTCATGGCCGGCGCCACGGTCGTGATCCATGCGGGCGGCTGGCTCGAGGGCGGGCTCACCGTTTCATATGAGAAGCTGGTGACCGATGCCGAGGTTCTGAACATGATTGCCGAGCTCTGCGCCGGGGCCGAGGCGGGGGCGGATGAGATCGGTTTCGACACCGCCATTTCCGAGGTCGAGCCGCAGGGGCACTTCTTCGCCGCCCCCCAGACCATGAAGCGATACAACACGCAATTCTACGAGCCGGTCGTGCACGACTATGCCAACTTCGGCACGTGGACCGAACGGGGGGCGCAGGACGCCAGCCAGCGGGCCACGAAGGTCTGGAAGGAGATTGTCGAATCGAGGCGCCAGCCGCCTGTCGATGCGGGCCGGCTTGGTCATTTGAAGGAATTCATCGCCAGACGCACGGAGGAGGGCGGCGCGCCGCCGGAGAGCTGACATGGAGTCCGCTTCAAAAGCCATTGCGGCACCGGTTTCGGCGAAACCGCGTCAGGGCAACCCGAAAGTGTCGCGTGAGGACTGGCTGGCAGCCGCCCGCAACACGCTTGTGTCGGAGGGCGTGGGAGAGGTCAAAATCCTCGCCTTGTCGACGGAGCTTGGCGTCGCGCGCTCTAGTTTTTATTGGTACTTCAAGAGCCGCGCCGACCTCCTTGACGCGCTTCTAAGGGAGTGGGAGGCGCGGAACACGGATTGCATCGTCGAGAAATGCGCCGCGCCCGCCGACAGCATCGCGGAGGCGGTCTGCCGCTTCTTTGAGTGTTTCTTCGACCCCAGGCTCTTCGATCAGGGTCTCGATTTTGCGGTCCGCGAATGGGCGCGGCGTGATCCGGCCGTTCGCGCGAAGATCGACGCGGCAGATCGCGTCCGGCTCAGCGCGCTGACCGACATGTTCGAGCGCCATGGATTCGCGCCCTATGAAGCCGAAATCCGGGCTCGGATCGTCTATTACATGCAGCTCGGCTATCACGCCCTTGAGGTAAAGGAGCCGATGCGCGCCCGCGTGGACCGGCTCGAGGGGTATCTGAAGGGGTTCACGGGCGCCACGCCGGATCCGGGCGTCCTATCGTGGTTTCGCGCCAGGGCGATGGAGCTGGGCGGTTCGGACTGAAAACCCTCGGGTTTACCAATGCTCTGTGCCGCGCGCGCCCTTCGGAATGCCCTCCAGGTTCGATGTCACCCAGCCGCCATAGAAGCTGCCCGGTTGCGGCAGGACCTTCTCGTCCCCCACGAAACAGGCCTCCATCAATCCCGCATAGAAGGCGACGAACCCCGCGATAGGCGCGAACGATGCCGAGGGCGAGTCGTAGGCCCATGCGGCGCGGCGCGCGGTCGCGCCGCCGATGGTCACGTCGAAATATCGCGCGGCGCCTTTCCATTCGCAGAAACTCTTGCCAGCGGCCGGCTCGAGCCTCGCGACAACGTCCTCGCGCGGGAAGTAGTAGGTCGGCGCGTGATGGGTTTCCAAAACGCGGTAACCGGCGCTGGTGTCCGCGGCGATCTGACCCACGAGTCGCGCGACAAGCCTTTGCGGGACCTTCTCGAGCGCTGGCGGGCGGGGGTAGTCCTGAACGTTTTCGATCGGGAGGTCGGTCATTCGCCTGATCTAGGCGACTTCCTGAGTTTTCCCAGCGGCGGGACAAAGCGTCCGCGACCGGGCGGTCAGGCCGCTTGCCTTCTGATCGGCGCGCGATTGTAGTGGACACATCGAACGGACAGCCAAGGATGGGAACCCGGCCAAGGCGTTTTGCACATGCGGGGCTCATGGATGAAAGAAAGAGTCAGATACTTGAAGGCTTTGAATACCAAAATTGATCCTGTCTGGGATCTGCGAACTCCATTCCGGTGGCGGTGTTGAGGACCACTCCTCAAGTCGACCTGCCCTCGAAAGAGACCGGTTGCCAATCCCGTCAACGTCTTGAGGCGGCGGCATGAGCGCAGGGACTGACGTCATTGCGGTCATCGGCGCAGGCGCCATGGGGCGCGGCATCGCGCAGACTCTGGCTGGCGCGGGCTATACCGTCAGGATCTTTGATCAGAACCCCGAGGCCGCCGAGGAGGGAGCCGCATTCGCAATAAAGATGCTTGCCCGCGCGGCTGAGAAGGGCGCCCTGACTCGGAACGACTCGGAAGCGGCCCAGGCGCGTATTGCCGTGATCGGCGATCTGAAAGAGCTCTCAGAGGCGGAAATGGCGATTGAGGCGGTGGCAGAGGATCTCTCGGTCAAGCAGGCGCTATTCGTGAAACTCGAGCAGGTCCTCCCCGCCGACGCGGTTCTTGCGACGAACACCTCCTCGTTATCGGTCTCGGCTGTCGCCTCCGCGCTCTCGGACCCGTCCAGAGCCGTCGGGATGCACTTTTTCAACCCGGTCCCTCTGATGCGCGTGGTCGAGGTTATTCCCGGCCTCAGAACCGGCTCCCGCGCCCGCGCCGCCGCCCTGCATGTGGCGGAAAGGATCGGCTATCGCCCGATTCTTTGCCGGGACTCGCCGGGCTTTCTGATCAATCACGCGGGGCGGGGTCTGATCACCGAAGGCGTCCGTATCGTTGAGGAGGGCTTCGCCGACGCAGCCGACGTCGACCGGGTCATGCGGGACGCCTGCGGTTTCCGGATGGGGCCGTTTGAGCTCATGGACCTGACGGGTCTCGACATCTCGCTGGCCGTGATGGAGCGGATCTACGACCAGTTCCATCAAGAGCCACGGTATCGACCGGGCGCGGGTCTTGCGGCACGAGTCGCTGCCAGGCTCTTGGGCCGGAAGACCGGCGAGGGTTTCTACAATTTCCAAGACGGACAACGCGAAGAACCGCCGGAGGATGTCCCTAAGGCCGAGCCCCCTGCCTCAGTATGGGCGCCTCCGGAGATGCGGGGCGACTTGGCGGAGGCATCCAAGCTTCTTGAGGAGGGCGGAGTGATGATCTCCGCAAGCGAGCGTGCGCCTGAGGAGGGCATAACTCTTGTCGCGCCTTGGGGGAAGGACGCGACATCGACGGCTGTGGCGCTTGAGCTTGATCCAGTGCGGGTGATCGCAGTTGATCCGTTCACGGTGTCCCGGCCCCGTCTCACCCTGATGGGCACGCCCGCGACCGACCCGACGCTGCTGGACGGCGCCCGGGCCGCCTTCGTTCAAGCGGGACGCAAGGTGACGATGACGAAGGACAGCCCCGGCTTCATCGCGCAACGCGTGCTTGCCATGATCGTGAACATCGGCTGCGAGATCGCGCAGATGGGCATCGCGGCGCCGCTCGATATCGACGACGGCGTGCGGATCGGGCTTGGCTACCCTGAAGGTCCCCTGGCCATGGGTGACACGATCGGCCCTGAGCGTGTGCTTGCGATCCTGAACGCGATGCAACAGATCACCGGCGATCCCCGATACCGGCCGAGCACGTGGTTGCGCCAGCGGGCCTTGCTCGGCCAATCGCTTCGAACCGCCGATGGGGCAGGCGCTTCAGGCTGAGAGGACTTCCATCGCCGACCACCCATGCTCTCGCACTAACTTGGAGTGCTCGCCCAGCTTCGGCGCGGTCATCGGGGAGGCGGTTGGTTCGGCGCCATACATGATCGGCGTCCGAACGCCCGGAACGCCTTCCGGCGCTATCTCCAACCCGCGATGGACGATCTGCGGGTCCTGAAAGGCCTCGCCGACAGAGTTTATGGGCGAGGCGGGCACATGCTCGGCCTCCAAACGCGCGAGAAGGTCCGCCTTGCGCCAGCTCTTGGTGGACGTCTTCAGGTCGGGCACGAGACGTGCTCGCGCGGCGACGCGGCCCGCGTTGTTCCGGTACTCGGGGTTTCCGCTCAGATCGGGACGGTCCAGCACCGCGCAGAGTTTCTGGAACTGGCCGTCGTTTCCCGCCGCGATGATGATGTCGCCGTCCGCGACCGGAAACACCTCGTAGGGCACGATGTTCGGATGCTCGTTTCCCATCCGCGACGGAGAGGTGCTGGTAGCGAGGTAATTCATCGCCTGGTTCGCGAGCGTTGCTGCGCCCGCATCAAGGAGGCTCATATCGATGTGCTGACCGGCGCCTGAGGAGGCCCGGTTCAAAAGCGCCGCCTGAATGGCGATCACCGCGTAGAGCGCGGTGTAGATGTCGGTGACAGCGACGCCGACCTTTTGCGGGTCGCCTGAAGCCTCGCCAGTGATCGACATCAGCCCTGACATTCCCTGCACAAGGTAGTCGTAGCCCGCGCGCCTGGCGTAGGGTCCGTCCTGGCCGAACCCGGTGATCGAGCAATAGACCAGCTGGGCGTTCAGATCGGACAGGCTGGCATGGTCGAGGCCGTACTTCACTAGACCGCCGACTTTGAAGTTCTCAATAAAAACATCGGCTTCCGAGGCGAGATTGCGAACGATCTCCTGACCTTCAGCGGTCGAAAGATCCGCCGTCACGCTCAGCTTTCCGCGATTGCAGCTGTAGAAGTACGCCGCCGACCGGTCGCCGTCGCGTTCAATGAATGGCGGGCCCCAACCGCGTGTGTCGTCGCCCTTGGGGCTTTCGACCTTGATCACTGTCGCGCCGAGGTCGGCCAGCGCTTGCCCGACCCAGGGGCCGGCCAGTATCCGCGCGAGTTCGAGGACCTTCAGGCCCTCCAACGGACGCATCAAAAGAACGCCTGCAGACCCGTCTGGGCCCGGCCGAGAATGAGCGCGTGGACGTCGTGGGTGCCCTCGTACGTGTTCACAGTCTCAAGATTGGCGGCGTGCCGGATGACGCCGTACTCGGCCATGATGCCGTTGCCGCCGTGCATGTCGCGGGCGGCCCGCGCGATGTCCAAGGCCTTACCGCAATTGTTGCGCTTGATGAGGCTGATGGCTTCGGGCGCGCCCGTGCCGGCCTCGAGCATCCTGCCGACCTGAAGCGCGGCCTGCAGGCCGAGCGCGATTTCGGTCTGCATGTCGGCGAGTTTCCTCTGGAACAGCTGCGTCTGGGCAAGCGGCTTGCCGAACTGCCTCCGGTCGAGACCGTATTGACGCGCCCGATGCCAGCAATCCTCTGCGGCGCCCATGACGCCCCAGGCGATGCCAAAACGCGCCCGGTTGAGACAGCCGAATGGCCCCTTAAGGCCCTCCACGCCGGGCAGAAGCGCGTCCTCGCTCACTTCGACCTTGTCGAGCACGATCTCGCCCGTGATCGAGGCGCGGAGCGACAGCTTGCCTTCTATCTTCGGCGCCGATAGCCCCTTCGTTCCTTTGTCCAGGACAAAGCCGCGGATTTTCCCGCCATGCGCCTCGGACTTGGCCCAGACCACGAAAACATCGGCGATGGGGCTGTTGGAGATCCACATCTTCGCGCCGTTGAGGACGTAGCCGCCATCGGTCTTGACCGCAGTCGTTTTCATGCCGGCGGGATCGGAGCCGGCGTCGGGCTCGGTCAGGCCGAAGCAGCCGATCAGTTCGCCCGAGGCGAGTCCCGGCAGGTACTTCTCGCGCTGCGCGTCGGTGCCGTAAGCGTGGATCGGGTACATCACCAGCGAGGACTGGACGCTCATCATCGAGCGGTACCCTGAGTCCACGCGCTCGATCTCGCGAGCGACCAGCCCGTAGGTAACGTATCCCGCCCCGAGACCGCCCCAGGTTTCGGGGATCGTCACGCCGAGCAGGCCCATCTCGCCCATCTCGGAGAAAATCTCGGGCGCCACGCCCTCTTCAAGATACATGTCATCCACACGGGGCGCGAGCTTGTCAGCCGCATAGGCCCGGGCGGCGTCCGCTACCATGCGCTCGTCCTCCGTCAGCAGGCCAGACAACCCGAGCGGATCGGTCCAATCGAACGGCGCGAGGGAGGGCCCGTGGCCGGGCGCGTTTCCGTCAAGCATTTTCAAGCTCCTCTATTGGGCCGCTGGGGGCGGGATCCGATTCCATCGGTTCGCGCCGGCATCCTTAACCCGTCTCATATCTTTTTCCGAGATCCAGCATCTCGTCTGTGCCGATCCTGGCGTTCAGGCCGCCGAAATCGAACATCCGGTCCGAGAACGGGCGGTTGGTGCCATGCGCCTTCAGACTGGCGTAATAGTCTTCCGCCGTTCGCGCCAGAGCCCTGACGATCCCGCCCGGGAAAATCACGATGGAATAGCCGAGCGCCTCCAGATCGTCCGCGTTCTGCATCGGCGTCGCGCCGCCCTCGACCATGTTCGCCAGAAGCGGCGCGCGGCCGCCGAAGTGATCGGCGATGCGGCGAAGCTCCTCGCTCGAACGCGGCGCTTCGATGAAGAGAAGATCGGCGCCGGCCTGGACATACGCCTCGCCGCGGTCGAGCGCCGCCTCGAATCCTTCGACGGCGACAGCGTCGGTCCGGGCGATGATCAGCGTCTCATCCGAGGCGCGCGCGTCCGCCATGGCCGCGATCTTTCCTGCCATCTCTCCCTTGGAGATCAGCGATTTGTCCGACAGGTGGCCGCAGCGCTTGGGCGAGGTCTGATCCTCGACCTGCAGCGCGTTCGCGCCCGCGCGCTCATAAAGACGCATGGTCCGCTGCGCGTTCAGCGCGTTCCCGAACCCGGTATCGGCGTCAATGATCACGGGAATTTCGACGCGGTCCCGGATCAGCGCCATGGTATCGGTCATCTCGGTGACGGAGGTCAGCCCGATATCCGGCCGGCCGAGGCGCGTGTAAGCGACGGCGGCGCCGGAGAGATAGAGCGCCTCGAACCCCGCGTCCGCCGCGATGGCCGCGGTCAGCCCGTCATAGACGCCGGGGGCCACCAGGATGTCATTCGATTGCACCCTTTCGCGCAGGCTCATGTAAGCTCCTCCAGCATTTCAGCGCAGGTTCGTATGGGCGTGATCGACCCCAAGGAGATCAGCGTCGCCTCGTGAACCTCCGGTTTGAACGCGGCGCACCCGTCGGACAGCAGGATCGTGTGGATATTTCTGAGGTGCGCGTCCCTCACAGTGCTTGCGACGCCGCCATTGGTGACGATCCCGCCGACGATCAGCGTGTCGATATCGAGGTATCGCAGGATGTACTCCAACCGGGTTTGATAGAACGCCGAATAGGCGACCTTTTCGACGGTGTAGTCAGCTGGCGCGAGCGCATCCACCAGGGCGTGACCGAATGAACCGGGCGCGAAGTCGCCCTTTCCGAGAAACGGGCGCAGCTCTTTGAGGTGCGGGGCGATCAGCGGCTCCCCGCCAGGTCCGGGGACGAGCGTGAACTGGGCGCTGATATAGACGCCGCCTTTGGCGCGGAGCGCGTCCGCGAGCGGCTTGATCCGGCCGGGCAGGGCGGAGATCAACTCGGACGTCTGACCGGCTCGCCCGTAGGCGCCCTCGGCGTGCAGGAAGTCGTTCTGCAGGTCGATTGTCAGAAGCGCCGCGCGTTTTGGATCAAAATGCTCGTTCATTTCAGCCCTCGTCCGGCGTGATGATTGTGTTTCCGAACGCGTCGACACGCCCCGTCAGGCCCGGATCGATCAGGACAGTTGTATCGGGCTGGACCAGGATGGCGGGGCCGGGGATCTCCGCGCCAACAGGCAAAGCCAAGCGATCGTAGATCGACGTTTCGTGCCACGAATCGCCGAAATGCACGCTTCTGGTCCCCGTCCTTGCGGCCTCCACGCTCCCGCCTTCCGGAGCGAGCGCCGTGAGGTCGAACTTCGGACGCCGACCGATGACGGCGGTCCGGAGGTTCATGACCCGCCGCGTCCCATTCTGAAGAAGCCTGCCATAGGTCGCCCTGTAGGCCGCGTCGAAAGCGTTCTCAATCGCGTCTTTGGTCGTGGCTTTCACGCGTCCGTCTGCGACCTCAATCGAAAGCGGTACCGCGACCGTGTGCGTCTGGCCGACATAGGCCATGTCGAGTTCGACCACGACGTCGCGCCCCTCGAACCGGGATTGCGCCGCATCGAGCAATGCCATTCCGTCATCCACGTGCCTTTGCATGATCTCGCGCAGGCCATCGGCATCAAGAGAGGCCGTCAAGGTATTGATCGTTTGCACGAAATCCTGCCGCATATCGGCGATAACGCAACCCATCGCGCTGGTGACGCCGGGGTAGCGGGGCACGATGGCGCGGCCGATGCCCACGTCTTGCAGCATCGCTCCGGTATGCAGCGCGCCACCGCCGCCAAACGGCATGAAGGCGAAGCGTTTGGGGTCGAAGCCGCGCTCGATGCTGACCAGGCGGATCGCTCCCGCCATGCGCGAGTTCGCCACACGCAGGATGGCCTCCGCGGCTTCCGTTGTGGTCAGCCTGAGCTTTCCTCCCACGTGTTCGTCAATCGCGCGTCCCGCCGCTTCGACATCCAGCCGATCCAGTTTCCCGCCGATCGGGCTGTCGGGATCGATGCGCCCGAGGACGACGTTGGCGTCCGTCACAGTGGGACGGGTGTTGCCCTGCGCGTAGGCCACAGGCCCCGGCGTAGAGCCGGCGCTCTCGGGTCCGATGTTCAGCAAGCCGCCCTTGTCCACCCAGGCAATCGAGCCGCCCCCGGCGCCGATTGTGGTGATCTCGATCATCGGGGCGCGCACCACCATGCCGAAGTCGATCGACGTTTGTGGCGACAGCATCGACTGACCGTCCGAAATGAGCGCGACATCGAAACTCGTCCCGCCCATGTCGCCGGTGATGACATTCTCGAACCCGGCGGTTTGCGCGATGTGACCGGCGGCGATGACGCCGGCGGCTGGCCCGGACAGGGCGGTCCGCACGGGAAGCCGGCAGGCGGTGTCGGTTCCCATGACGCCGCCATTTGACTGAACAATCATGAACTCGCCGCCGAAGCCGTCGTTCTTCAGCGCGGAATCGAGGCGGTTGATGTAGCCGGAGACCTCCGGTTGCAGGTAAGCGTTCAGCGCGGTGGTCGAGAAACGCTCGAACTCCCTGATTTCCGGGAGGATTTCCGACGAGGCGCTCACGTGCGGGTTCGGCCAGAGGTCGCGGACGACAGCCACCGCCACCGCCTCGTTCGCCGGGTTGGCGTAGGCGTTGGCGAAGAGGATCGCCACGGCCTCGCATCCTTTGTCCAGGAGCTCCGATGCCGCATTTCGCACGGCGTCGATATCGACCTTTTTCCGGACGGTCCCGTCCGCCAGCGTCCGTTCGGGCACCTCAAGGCGCAGATCACGCGGCACGACCGGATCGAAATCTCCGCGCAAGCCCCAGGTGCGGGGCCGGTCACGGCGGCGCATCTCGAGCACGTCGCGCAGGCCCTTGGTCGTGATGACGCCGATCCGCGCGCCCTTGCGTTCGAGGAGCGCATTCGTTCCCGCCGTGGTACCGTGAACGACCACGCCGACGGTCGACAGATCATCGACCTGCCGAGCGATCCCGTCGAGAAAACCGCCGGACTGATCGGGACGGGTCGTCGGCACCTTGGCGACTTCAGCGGTGCCGGCCGCCTCGTCCAGAACGAAAACGTCGGTGAAAGTGCCGCCCACGTCCACGCCTATCATCCGGCTCATTGCGGGATATCCTTCCAGGCGGCGCCATACATTGCGGTTGCTGTCTCGGGAGTCAGGTACCCAAGCGAGACATCGCGCGCGACCGCTTCTGCGGATCGCTCGGATGCGTCTCCATATCCACCGCCGCCCGGTGTTTCCAGCCGAACCGCCTGGCCCCTCCTCAGCTTTATCCCAAGCATCTTCGAGGCCAAGGGCGGCGCATGCCAGCCATCCGCTTGCTCGTAGTGGAAGGCGTTCATGGCCGCCTCGGCACCGCCGGCAACGCCCTGGGGCGCGAAACGCCCGCGCTCGCCAAAGAGGAAGGCCTCCGCCTTCTCTTCGAGGACTTCGATTTCATAGACCGCGCCCAATCCGCCCCGATGCCGCCCCGCGCCGGCGCTGTCGGGCCTGAGCGCCCATTGTCGGAACATCACCGGATAGGCGGCCTCGAGGATCTCCATTGGCGGGATCGTCGCCGTCGAGATCGGCGCGTTACCATGATTCAGCCCATCGCTCTCAACGCTGCCGCCATGCCCGCCGCCATAGAAGCTGAACATCACCCAGGGCTGGCCGTTGGCCCGTTTGCCCGCGATGGAGAGCGCGTTGATCGTGCCGTAAGCGTTCGCGACCACACGATCTGGCGCCGCCTGAGCCGCGGCCGAGAAAATCACGTCGATCATGCGAAGGATCGTCTCGGTGTAGCCGCCGACCGGCGCCGGAAACTCGGCGGAGAGCAGCGAGCCCTCGGGCACACGCACTTCGATTGGCCGCATGACGCCGGCATTGGCGGGCAGATCCGGGAAGATGTGCTTGATCGCCACATAGGCCGTCGCCACAGCCGTTGGGCGGGCGATGTTGACCGGACCCGCGGTGACGGGCGCCGTGCCCTCGAAATCGAGCGTCATCCGATCACCGTCGATTGCCAGCGCGATCTTGATCGGCAGAGCCTCGTCGGTGATGCCGTCATTGTCGAGGTAGTCCACCGCCTCCCAACGTCCGTCCGGCAGCGTCGAGAGCTCCGCCCTCATTAGGGTTTCGGCGCGGTCGCCGAGCGCGTCGAGCGCCCGGGCGACCGTCTCCGCCCCGTACTCGTCCAACAGTTCGTCCAGACGCTTGACGCCAAGATCAAGGGCGCCGAGCTGTCCGTTCAGATCGCCCATCGCCGATTGGGGCAGTCGGGTGTTGCGCAAGAGGATGTCGATGATGTCCTGATTAACGACGCCGGCCCGGGCGAGCTTCACCGGCGGCAGAACAAAGGCCTCCTGAAACGCCTCGGTCGCTGACGGGTTGTAGTTGCCCGGCACCGCGCCGCCGACATCGTGCCAGTGCCCGACGCTTGCAAGGTAGCAGAAGAGCTTTCCGTCCCGGTAGTACGGACGGACAAGCCGCATATCTGACAGGTGCGTGCCGCCCATATGGGCATCGTTGAAGATGTAGATGTCGCCGTCAGCGAGGTCCCCCGAGGCCGCCGCCTTGTCGATGACGGCTTTGACGGCGAAGGACATGACGCCGACGAAGATCGGCAGGCCGGATTTTCCCTGCACGAGCGTATCGCCCGTCTGCGCATGGTAAAGCCCATGCGACGCGTCGTGCGCCTCGGCGATGATCGGATTGAACGCGGCCCGGAAGAGCGTCGCGTCCATCTCGTCGGCGATCTGCTCCATGCGGCCGGCCAGAACAGCCAGCGTGATCGGGTCGATCGTCTCCGTCATTGCGCCCGGACCTCGGCGATGTCGTTCCAGACGTCCTGACGCGCGATCTTGCCGCCCTTAACCTCGAACCGGTCGATGAACCGGATGCCGTCGAATGTCGTCCCGTCGAGCCATTCACCTGAGAGGGTGCCGGCCGTGTATACAACCGCGGCGCCGCCGCTCTGGAAGGCGTCCACGTTGTCGTAGGTCTTCCTGACGAAACGGTATCGGCCTTTGGCCCAGTTGATGAGGTCTTCAAGCGACCTCATGGGGTGAGTCCCGGGAAACACCATCTCGAAATCGTCGCTCAGCCAACCCGTCGCGCTGTCCAGGTCCCGCGCTTCCATGGCGGTCAGGTAGTCCATGACGATCTGCGACGGGTCAGGGAGCGCGGAGGCCGGATCCCGATGGACACCGCCTCGCGCGTAGGCGGCTTTCGGATACTCATGAAGCAGGACCGTGATGGCCTCGTCCGGGGCGGGAATCACGAAGCGCGCGGCGTCGATCAGGGCCGATGTGAGACGAGACTTCTCCTCGTCGGCATATCCTTCGAGGATGTGCGCCTCGATAATCGGCATCTTGTTCCTCCCCAAAATCTGTACTTCCCATATAACAGGTTTTGGGATATGGAAAGTCCGAAATACTCGTTGGAGAAGGCTCAGGTATGCTTGACGGGCTTGCCGTCAATCCTAGCTCTCCGGCATCCAGCAGGAGACGTGGGGCGGTGACCATCCACGCGCAGACGACACTTCCGGAAGGCGGCAAAGCCCGCCGCGTCTATCTATTGCTGTGCGACGACATCACAAATGAGCGATTCTCAGAAGGCGCGCTTCTTCCCGGCGAAAACCGCCTGGCGGAGCGGTTTGGAGTGAGCCGGGTCACCATCCGCCGCGCGCTTGACGCGCTCGCCGCCGATGGCTGGATCGAAAAACGGACGGGCGCCGGGTCCATCGTCTTGCCGGCGGGAGGGTTGGACCGGCGCATTGCCGCGAACTTCGCGACTCTGATCCCGCAACTGGTCGAATTCGACAAACGCACGACTGCGCGGCTTCTCTCCTTTTCTTACGGGCCCGCGCCGGCTTCGGTCGCATCCGCGCTAAGCCTCGACGAAGGCGATCAGATTCAGACCGCCGTGCGCGTCCGGTACTCGGACGATCAGCCCTTCTCGCATCTCACGACGCATGTGCCCGAGGACATCGCGCGGAACTACGACGAGGCTGATCTCGCCACCCAGCCGCTTTTCCGCCTGCTGGAGCGGAGCGGCGTGCGGGTCGAAGGCGCGCACCAATCGGTCGCGGCGACGTTGGCCGCGCCGGACGTAGCGGAGGCGCTCGGCGTCGCGGTAGGGTCCGCGCTTTTGTCCTTGCAACGGGTCGTGCGCGACTCGAATGGTCGCGGGGTCGAGCACCTGTCGGCGCTTTATCGACCGGATCTGTTCCGGCTCGAGATGACGCTGACGCGAGTCGGCGCCGGCGAGGCGCGGCATTGGCAGCCGGTCATCGGGGCGCGCGAGGAATGAGAACGCTGCTCGACAAACTCTGGGACGATCACGAGGTCCTCCGCCGCGACGACGGCGCTTCGCTTCTCTGGGTTGACCGGCATCTGGTGCATGAGGGCTCGCACCACGCCTTCGCCAAGCTGAAGGCGCGCGGGGGACGTGTCGCCGAACCGGGCCTGACCTACGGGGTGGTCGATCATTACGCCCCCACCCGTGGTCCGGCGGCAAGCCCCGCAATCGTGCGGATGATCCAGACGCTGGAGCGCAACACGGACGCGCATGGGATCCTCTGTTTCGGTCTCGAAGATCCGCGGCAGGGGATCGTACATGTGGTCGGGCCGGAGCAGGGGCTGACCCTCCCGGGCCTCCTGATCAATTGCGGCGACAGCCACACCTCGACGCACGGCGCGTTTGGCGCGCTGGCCTTCGGTATCGGCGCGACCGAGGTCGCCCATGTGCTCGCCACGCAGACGATCTGGCAGAAAAAGCCGAAGAGCCTGCGCATGACAGTGACAGGCTCTTTGGGTCCCGGCGTCGGCGCGAAGGACATTGCGCTCGCTTGGATCGCCAAGCTCGGGGCCGACGGCGCGCGGGGTCATGCGATCGAGTATACCGGCGATGCTGTTACCGGCCTATCAATGGAAGGGCGCATGACGCTCTGCAATCTTTCGATAGAGGGCGGCGCGCGGTTCGGGATGATCGCCCCGGATGAGGCGACCTTTGACTACATCGCGGGCCGCCCCTTCGCGCCAGAGGGCGCGGACCTCGACCGCGCGGTCGATACATGGCGGCGGCTTCCGTCTGACGCCGGTGCAGTATTCGACCGCGAGGAGACGATGCTCGCCACCGACATCGCCCCGATCGTAACTTGGGGCACCTCGCCGGAAGACGCCTTGCCCGTGACGTCGACAGTGCCCGATCCGTCCCGTCTGAACGGGTCCGAGGCCGACCGCGCGCGCGCCGCGCTTGACTACATGGGCCTCGTGCCAGGTCGGGCGCTGACTGACATCCAAATCGATCAGGTTTTCATCGGCTCCTGCACCAACGCCCGGATCGAGGACCTGCGCGCGGCTGCAGCCGTGCTCGCCGGACGGCGCTCACGGGTCCCGGGGCTGGTTTCTCCGGGCTCGCATCAGGTCAAGGCGCAGGCGGAAGAGGAGGGGCTCGATAGGGTCTTCACCGACGCCGGTCTCGATTGGGTGGGCTCCGGCTGCTCCATGTGCGTGGCGATGAACGGCGACGCGGTCGAATCAGGAAAACGTTGCGCGTCGACGACCAACCGGAACTTCCGTGGACGTCAGGGCAGGGGTGCGCGAACGCACCTGATGTCGCCCGCCATGGTGGCCGCGGCGGCGGTGGCCGGACGGCTTGCCGATGTGCGCCCGCTTCTTGAAGGGCGGGATGCGGCATGAGCGGCTGGTCGCGGCATAACGGCACCGCCGTGGCGCTCGATCTGGAGAGCGTCGATACCGATCAGCTGATCCCGGCGCGGTTCATGTCAACGCCGCGATCTGAGGGCTATGGCGGGTTCTTGCTGCACGATCTGCGGTTCGGATCCGATGGCGAGGCGCTTGCGGACTTCCCATTGAACAATACACCCGAGGCCAGCGTTCTCGTCACCCGGCGCAACTTCGGCAGCGGATCGTCGCGCGAAGCGGCGGTCTACGCGCTGGTCGATTTCGGCATCCGGGCGGTCATCGCGCCGAGCTTCGGCGACATCTTCGCTTCGAACGCCGTGAACAACGGTCTGCTCCCGGCCCGCGCGGACACGGCGACGGTGGACTCATTGATCGGGTATCTCGCCGGAGGACCGGCAAAAGCCCATGTGGATCTCGACAGGGGAATGGCGGAGATCGGCGGCGTGCGCGTCCGTTTCGATCTGGACGCTGTCTGGCGCGAGAAACTCATCAACGGCTGGGATGACATCGACCTGACCGAACAGCATCGCCCTGCCATTTCAGACTATCGGAATTGGCGGGCGGAATCGCAGCCATGGGCATTTCCCGCGGAGAGAGCCGCAGGGTCATCAACGGACGCGCAGCCGTCCAAATGAGCAAGCGCCAGGGGACTGGCATTGGGGATAGGAGGACCAACCCATGAAAATGCAACTCGCCGCCGGCATAATCGCCGGTTCAATTACGATCGGGGCCGCGGCCCAGGCGCAAGAGACGATCACCGCTGTCCACGCCTTTCCGGAAACGTTGATCTACACGCAGAGCTTCCTTTCCTTCGTTGATAAGGTGAACGAGGCCGGTGAAGGCGTCGTACAGATCGAAGTACGCGGCGGCCCGGAAGCCATCGGCATGTTCCAGCAGCCGGATGCGGTCCGCGACGGCATCGTCGACTTGGTCTACACGCCCGGTTCGTTCTACGGCGGCGCGCTGCCGGAGAAGGACGCGTTGGTCGCCTCGAACCTCACAGCGATTGAGACGCGTCAGAATGGCGGCATCGCGCTGATCGACGAGATCCATCAGGAAAAAATGGGGCTCAAGTATCTCGGGTGGTTCGACTCCGGCGTTTGCTACAATCTCTGGACCCGCGAGGAGCCGACCTTTGACGCCGACGGCAACCTCGAGGTCGAAGGTCTGAAGCTGCGCGGCAACGCCGTGTACAACGCCTTTTTCACCAACTATCTCGGCGCCCAGGTCATCGACCTGCCGACGGGGGAAGTCTATTCGGCCCTTCAACGCGGCGTCGTGGACGCGACGGGCTGGACGCAGATCGGTCTGATCGATCTGAAATGGAACGAGTTCCTGAACTACCGGATCGAGCCCTGTTTCTTCTCGACCGACCTCGGCGTGATTGTGAACCTGGACCGCTGGAACGCGCTCAGCCCCGAGGCCCAGCAGATCGTTCAGGACGTGGCCATCCAGCACGAGATCGACTCGGTCAACGCGCTTCGCGCGAAGCGGGACGAGGATTTCGCGGCGCTCGACGCGCAGGGGATGAACGTCGTCTCGCTCGAGGGAGAGGCCAAGGCCAACTACCTTCTTGCCGCGCGTGAGAAGAACTGGGAGCGGATGCAGGGACTGATGGCTGAGCATCCGATGGGCACGGCGAACTACGACCGCCTGATCGAGCTGTTCTACGACCCGGCAGCCGACTAAGGCCGCCAGAATCACAGGCCGGGGCGGTCTCGCCCCGGCCTTTCCGCGCCGTCGAGGCCCCATGCGACTGCTGATCAGAGTCTACGACTTTCTCCTTTACACGATGGCTTTTATCGCCGCCGCCACGCTGATCTGGCTGATGGTGTCCGTCGTGCTGTCGGTTGCGATGCGGAACTTCGGCGTTCAGCCCTGGGCGTGGCTCTTCACCTCGTCCGAATATGGCCTTCTCTACATGACGATGCTCGGCGCACCCTGGCTCGTGCGCGAAAGGGGTCATGTCCATATCGAGCTCGTTACCGCCGCGCTGCCCCCGTCGCTCCGCCGGATTGTCAGCCGGGGAGTGGCCGCCGCCTGCGTTGCGGTCTCGCTCATACTCGCCTGGTATGGCCTGGAGCTTTTCCTGACGAATATCGAGCGCAACGATTTTGACGTCCGCGCCTATTTCTACCCCCGCTGGCTGCTGACCGTAACTTTCCCCATAGCCTTCACCTTCATGGCCGTCGAATTCGCGCGCTTTGTCTTCGGGTCCGAGCTCATGCACTCGGGCGAAGCGGGGATCCACGAGTAATGGAGTGGTTCGAGGCCCTCGCGCTCCTGGTCGGGAGCATCATGGTGCTCATGGCGCTCGGGATGCCCGTCGCGCTGGCGTTCCTTGCCGCGAACATCATCGGCGCCTGGGTCTTCATGGGCGGAGAGCGCGGGGTCGTGGCGCTTTTGAACAATGGCTGGGGCGCGTTGACCAAGTTCGCGCTTGTGCCGATCCCCTTGTTCCTGCTGATGGGCGAGATCTTCTTCCACACCGGGCTCGGCAGCCGCATGTTCACGGCGATCGACCGGCTGCTCGGCAGGCTGCCGGGGCGGTTGAGCTATGTCACCGTCCTTGGCGGGACCGGGTTCTCGACCCTTTCCGGCTCCTCCATGGGCTCCACCGCGCTTCTCGGCTCGCTGATGGTCCCCGAGATGACCAAACGGGGATACAAAAAGCATATGTCGATCGGCCCGATCCTGGGCACAGGCGGTCTGGCGATCATCATTCCGCCTTCGGCACTCGCGGTGCTTCTGGCGACACTGGCGCAGATTGACGTCGGCGCGCTTCTGATCGCGGGCATCATCCCCGGCCTCATCCTCGCCGCTCTCTACATTGCGACGATCTATCTGCAAACGCGGCTCGATCCGTCGGCCGCGCCCGCCTATGACGTGCCGCCGCAATCGCTGGCAGAGAAGCTGCGCCTTCTGATGACGGACGTGGTCCCGATGATCGGGCTCATGGTGGTGATCGTGGTCATGATGATCAACGGGATCGTCACGCCGTCCGAGGCGGCGGCCTTCGGCGCGCTCGGCGTGCTGCTTCTCGCGCTCGTCTATCGCTGCCTGACGTGGAAGGCGGTGAAGGCTTCGATCCGGGGGGCGCTTCGCGTCACGCTGATGGCTTACCTGATCGTCTTCGGCTCGGCGACGTTCAGCCAGCTTCTGGCCTTTTCCGGCGCCTCGCGCGGGTTGATCGGCTGGGCCACAGGGTTCGAGCTGGAGCCGATCTACATGCTCCTGGTGATGTTCGCGGTTCTACTGATCCTGGGGATGTTCATGGAGCAAATTTCAATGATGCTGCTGACCGTCCCGATCTTCTTCCCGCTCGCCACCAGCCTCGGCTTTGATCCGATCTGGTTCGGGCTGATCATGCTGCTGGCCTTGGAGATCAGCTTCACGACGCCGCCGTTCGGATTACTGCTCTTCGTGATGAAGGGCGTCGCGCCATCCGACACGACCATGCGCGAGATCTATCTTTCCGCGATACCCTTCATCATTTGCTCGCTCTTACTCGTGGCGCTCTTGATCGCGTTTCCGCCAATTGCGACCTGGCTGCCGCAAACCGGCTAGGCGCGCTTGGCGTCCGAGCTATCCGGAAAGACCCGCCTTTCGGCCCAGAACGACCGCCGCAAGAAGTCCGTTGCCGGACAGGTAGCCCGCATCGCCCGAGCCGGAGACGCCGACCGCCGCGCCGCCCACGGCGTAGAGGTTCGGGAGCAACCCGCCGTCTTTCCGCTTCACCTGACCGTCCGGGGCGATGTCCAAGCCGCCTTGGGTGTGAAAAAGCGTCCCCGTCACGCGGGTCGCCGCAAAGGGCGGAACGAGCCGCTTCTCACCGTCGAAGACCCGCCCGAAAGGATCACCGACCGTCCCGATGGACTCCAGGGTTTTCGAGAGCTCCACCTCCGGCAATCGCGTCCGTTCCGCCAGCTCCGCCACCGTATCGGCTCGGATCACGGCGCCTTGCGCCTCCGCCTCCTGGAAGTCCGCGAACTGACGGGCGATCCCTCCGATGCGGTCGTCGTAGATCGCCCAGGCGATCCCTTCCGGCTGCGCGAGCACAGCCGCCGCCGCTTCAGAATATCCCTGCGTCTCGTCCCAGAACCGGCGCCCCTCCAGGTTCACCTGAATGCCACCCTCCATGATGACTGCCCAGCTGATCAGGATGCCATGGGGATGCGCGACGTTGCCGTGACCTTGAAAGGCGCCCAGATGCGAGGTTGCGGCGCCCAGAGCCTCGCCCCAATTGAGCGCGTCCCCGCGGTTGCCGTCATGCCCGAAGTAGATCGCCTCGCCGATGGCGGGCATGTGCTGGCGCACCATCTCGCGGTTTCCGCCAAATCCATTGCATGCGAGGATCAGGCGGCGGCATCCAACATCTTCGGTGCTGCCGTCCGGCAGGCGCGCTGAGACGCCCCGGATGGTTCCTTCTCCTTCCGCATAGAGTGTTTCGACCCGGCGTTCCGTGACAATCGGCACGCCCTCGGCTTCTGCGGTCGCGCGAAGGGCGTCGATCAGGTCGCGTCCGGCACGGGAGGGGAGCCCATGCATGCGCCGGCGGGAGTGGCCAGGGTAGCTGAAGTCATCGACAACCGTGAGCGGAAGCCCGAACCGATCGGCAAGCCAATCGATAGCTTCTGCAGCGCCTTCGGCAAGGGACTCGACGAGGTCCGGGTCGTTTTCGCCTTTGGCTTTCGCCATGATGTCGGCCGCGAAGAGGGCCGGGCTGTCGTCGATGCCGGCGGCCTTCTGCGCTTTCGTACCCGCCGCCGGAATCAAGCCCGCAGAGAGCGCGGTGGAACCGGAGGGGACGGGATCCGCTTCGAGAACAAGCACCTCCCGGCCTGCCTCCAGCGCGGACAGGGCGGCGACGAGACCAGCGGCTCCGGCGCCGATAATCAGGGTCTCGGCCTCAAACTCGAACCCGCTGTCTGGTGGGGCTTCCACGCTCATCGCGGTCCCTTCAGTGTTCCGGCTCTTGCCATGCGATCCAGAAGGCGGTCCCTACGTGTTCCAAAACCCATCGCGGACGGTTCCCTCAATGCTGCCCTCCTGCGTGACGATCTCAAGCCGCGTGCCGGGATCCCAGTGGGTCATGCGGACCATCCCGATCGAAACGGTGCAGGAGAAGTCGGGCGACCATGCGGCGGAGGTGATCTGTCCGACCCTCTTGCCGCCCGCCAGGATCGGCCATGCGCGGTCGCAGACGGGCGTCTGATCCTTGATCTCGATAGCCCGTATCTGCCGGATGGGCCCGTCTTTCGCCACGCGCAAGAGCGCGTCGCGGCCGATGCAGCCGATCGCCGTTTCGGTATTGCAGAACCGGCCGAGACCGCATTCGTGAGGCGTATTGTCCCGGGTCATGTCATTTCCATAGCTCAGCAGACCGCCCTCGATCCGCTCGGCGGAATTGGGGCAGCCTGCGCGAACCTCCAGGTCCCGTCCGGCCTCGAAAAGCGCGTTCCAGATTGGCATGCCCAGGTCGGATCCCTCGACGTAGATCTCGAACCCGCCCTGTTTGGAGTATCCCGAGCGCGCGACAACCACGCTTTGGCCTTCGAAGTCGAACATGCTAAAGCGGAAGAAGCGGAGATTGCGGATCTCCTCGCCAAAAACCCGCGCCGCCAGCTCATCGGATTTCGGGCCCTGGATCGCCAGCGGGCTGACATCCGGCTCGTCGACAAGCACTTCGAACCGGTAGGCGTTGGCGAGGCCCTTCACCCAAAGGAGCAGGTCCGAGTCGGCGATGGAGATCCAGTAGCGCTCCTCGCTCAGCTTCAGCGCGACCGGATCGTTTAACATGCCGCCGGTTTCATCCACGATCGGGACATAGAAACACTGTCCCGGCAACATCCCGCGCAGATCGCGCGGCGTGAGGGTTTGCATTAGCCGCGTCGCGTCGGGCCCGCGCAATTCGACCTGACGCTCGCAGGACACGTCCCAGATCTGCACGTGTTTCTTCAGATGGTGGTAGTCGGCCTCAACGCTCTCGAAAAAGACCGGCAGCAGCATGTGGTTGTAGACGGTGTATCCGCCCACGCCCGCCGCCTCGACGCCATCGGAAAAGGGCGTGCGGCGCAGGCGCCGCGAAGGAGAGATGATGGCCATTGATGATCAACCCTGCTGGCGCGCCTGCTGGCGGAGTTCGAACTTTTTGATCTTGCCGGTCGCGGTTTTCGGCAATTCGACGAAGACCACGGATTTCGGTGTTTTGAATCCGGCGAGATGGGACCGGCAGAAGCTGATGATGCCGTCCGCATCTGGCGACGCGCCCTCGCGCAGTTCGACATAGGCGCAGGGCACCTCGCCCCATTTCGGGTCCGGCTGGGCGACGACCGCCGCTGCCTGAACGTCCGGGTGGCGGTAGAGCACGGCCTCAACCTCGACTGACGAGATGTTCTCACCGCCGGAGATGATGACGTCCTTCAACCGGTCGCGGATCTGCACGTAGCCGTTGTCGTGCACCACGGCGGCATCTCCCGACCAGAACCAGCCGTCCGCGAAGGCCTCGGCGCTCGCCGCGTCGTCTTTGTAGTAGCCCTTCATTACCGTGTTGCCGCGAATGGCGATTTCGCCCTGAGTCCTGCCGTCCATTGGCACAGGCTGCCCGGTCGCGCGGTCGAACACGGCTACATCCTCAACCATGGGAAAGGCGACGCCCTGTTGCGCTTGCAACTCGGCCTGCTCGCTGGCGGTCAGGCTCTCCCAATTCTCCTGCCAGAGGCATTGCGATATGTGGCCGAAGGTCTCTGTGAGGCCGTAGACCTGCATGACGTCCAGACCCATCGCGCCGGTCTTCTCCAGGATCGCGGGCGGGGGTGGCGCGCCCGCCGTCAGGACGCGGATGGGCGGATCGAAGGGCGCCTTCGGCCCGTTCGGGCTTTCGGCCAGCATCTGAAGAATGATCGGCGCGGCGCCCATGTGGGTGGCGTTCTCCGCCTCAATGGCGCGGAAGATGCGCTCCGGCACCGGATCGCGAGTAAACACCGCCTTGGCGCCCACGAGCGGAAGCATCCACGGGTGGCACCAGCCGTTGCAATGGAACATCGGCACGATCGAGACGTAGGAGATGAAGTGCGGCACGTCCCAGGCGTTGACCGTGCCCATCGCCATGAGCGCTGCGCCCCGGTGATGGTAGAGCACGCCTTTGGGCCGCCCGGACGTGCCTGACGTGTAGTTCAGCGCCAAGGTTTGCCATTCATCGTCCGGCAGGCCCGTGCCTGTGAAGGCGGGCCCCTCTAACAGCGCGTCATAGTCCGATTCGCCCGCGATGCTTGCATCCGGCCCTTGCGGATCGCGGATCGACACCATGGGCAGCGTCTCGCCAGCGATATCGAAGGCCGCGTGAACAAGGCTGTTGAAGGCACTGTCGGCGATCACCAGCTTTGTGTCCGCATGGCCGAATATGTAAGCGATTGTCTCGGCTTCGAGGCGGATGTTGATGGTGTTCAGAACCGCGCCGATCATCGGAACTGCGTAGTGGAGCTCGTAGAGCTCCGGGATGTTCGGCGCGATGACCGAGACCGTGTCTCCCTTGCCGATGCCCCGCGCCTGGAGCGCGCCAGCGACGGCGCGAATCCGCTCGGACAGCGTCTTCCAATCGTAGCGCACATCGCCATAGACGACCGCCGGTCGCGGTCCGTGCACGGCCGCGGCGCGGTTCAGAAACGAGATCGGCGACAACGGCACGAAGTTCGCCGCGTTTTTTGTGGCGTGGATGGAATGATCCTGCATGACGCCCTGTCCTCCCTCAGAACGTCTCTACTTCGGACCGCGCCAGTCGATCTGGCAGATCTCGGCGGACCGGCCCTCGAAATCCCAGACCCGGCCGAAAGCGCGCAGGCGCCCCTGGTTCGCTGTCGCAACGGTCACGTCGGCGCCCATCCAGTACTGGGTGTTGGTGATCACCAGATCCTTCTCGGGATCGGCGCCCGCGACTGGCACGACCTCTCCCTTGATCTTCTTGCCGACCACGAGGCGGCGGGTCTTGCCTTCGTTCTCATAGCTGACCGGCTGGCGCTCGTGACCCAGAACCTCCGACACCAGAACCCCGAAGAGGCCGGTGGTGCCCCGCGCTTGACCCGACATAATCGCGACAAGCGCATCGTAGGCGTCGTCGCTTGCGCGATCGTCGATGAAAAGCGCCACTTTCCAATTGCCCCGCGCCATACGCTCGGGGATTTCGATCATCAGGCCGACATTCAGGCCGGAAAGGTCGATGTCGCCATACTGACCTTCATCAATCCGAATACCGCCCCAGGTCTGGCAGTGACCCTCGGTCGGGGGATGCTGCCCGAGCGACACGACGCAAGGGCAGAACACCGTGCAATTGCAATTCAAGATCAACTCGCCCTTGATCGTCCAAGAGACCGTTCCGATCTCGCCATCCAGCGCCATTTCCGTTCCTCCCGTTTTTATCCTGCCACCGAAACCCAGGCGGCCCCCGCCAACAGCGCCGCGCCGAGCGGGCGGCTGACCCATTGGCCGATTTCCGGCAATTTTTCCAACGTCATGATAAGAGTCGCAATGCCCATGAACGCCAAGCTCATGACGCCGCCGACAAACGCCAGAAGCATCAGGGCCCAGCAGCAAGCCATGCAGGTCAGGCCCAGCCGAAGTCCCATCCGCCACGGTCCATCCGCCCAGTGCTCCATGAAGTAGGCGAGCGGCGCCCGGCATTTGCTCGCGCAGCTCTCCTTCAGCGCCGAGAACTGATAAGCGCCCGCGGTCGCAAGAAGCGCGGCGGAGAGCCATGCCGACCGGCTGTCGCCGAAGCTGCTGACCAGATCGAAGTTGAAGAACGTCATCTGAAGCGCCGCCGCCACCAGCGAGAAGCCCCACCAGACCGCCAGAAACCCCGCCGCGAGCGTCAGCGGCTCGGTTTCAGCGCCCGATTGCCCCAGGTCGTCGTAGGCCGCGAAGGCGGGCAGGGCGGTCGGCAGCATCATCGCGGTCGACATGAGCGCCCACATCAGCGCGACGCGGCCATATCCCGCCAGATCGGGCGTGACCGTGCAAAGCGCAACCCAGAACTCCAATCCGAAGAGCCGAGACGCCTCGCGCAATTCGGGGGGAACTGACATGGCGTAGAGCGCGCCCCAAGACAGGAGCACGGCGCCGAACAGCACCAGCCAATGCGCTCCGAGCATGGATCGAACTCTGTCTGCGAGCACCGGCGTCTCCGAGTCTGCGGCTGGCGGATTGAATGTCAGACTTGCAAAAGACTGACAAACTAAAACTTTCACCTTGATTACGGTCGCGTTTGCCCGGACCGCGAGGATGCGGTCACTTCTCCGGGGGCGCGCCAAGTGACTCGCGATCCACGATTTGCGTTTCCAGCTTGCTGCCTGCCGCTGCCGCTTTGCCTGTGAGAATCCCCGCGATTTGCCGGGCCGCCTCGCGCCCCATCGCGCGGTGGGGCACATGCACGGTCGTGAGCGCTGGCTTGACGATCTGCGCGATCTCGATGTCGTCGAACCCTGTGACCGAGACGTCTTCCGGCACGGAAAGGCCGAGCGACTTGGCGCCGGCGATGGCGCCCACGGCGAGCACGTCGTTCCCGCAGATCAGAACGGTCGGGCGGTCGTCGCTTTGTAGGAGCTTTTCAGCGGCGGCGCGGCCGTTTTGGACGGAGTATGGGGTCTCAACCACCTTGATCGCGCTTGGGTCCAGGCTGTTCTCGGCAGCGGCTTCCAGAACGCCCTCCACGCGCTCGCTTGCTCGGTCGTTCTGGGTCTGAGGCGCGGAGATGACAGCGATCTTGCGGTGCCCCAAAGCGATGACCTTCCGCGCCAGCTCGCGCATCGCGATGCGGTTGTCGAAACCGATGGAGGGCCATTCGCCGTCGTCCCGATACGCCCAAGCGACCACAACGGGCACGGCGCGCTTCTTGAGAAAGCGGGTCGTTGACTGTGGTCTTTGAAAGCCGATCAGCAAAAGCGCGTCGGCGCCCCTCGCCAGCAGCGCGCGCACCTGGCTTTCCTCGACCTCCGGCTCATAAGCTGAGCTTGCGACAAGAAGGGTCAACCCGTGGGTCGCCAGCTCTTCCTGAAAGGCTTGCAACCCGCGAGCGAAGATCGCGTTTTCCATGGTGGGGATTATCGCGCCGATCGTGTTCGTGCGTTTCGACACCATGGCGCGGGCACCGAAGTTTGGCGCGTATCCGAGATCATTGATGACCTTCTCGACCCGGCGGCGGGTTGAATCTACAACCCGCTCCGGGGTGTTCAGGCAGCGCGAGACGGTGGCGGTCGAAACACCAGCCTTCCGCGCGACGTCCTCAAGCGTGGGTGCCGCCGCCAGCTCTTTTGTTCCAGTGTTTCGTTCGCGCGCCATCGAACTCAGCACCCTCTCATTTTGCCGGAGACCCTTCTTCCGGCGACTGTAGTGTTTTCCACGGCTCGATGTAAACGCTTGCATGGATCTATGTAAGCGCTTACATTCATCTCGAATCGGGACGTTTGGGAGGGCGGGCCGTGTTTCTAATCATCGCTGTGCTCCTGTTTGGCATTTACATTGCGAACGTGGTCATGGGCGCCATGCCCAACATGTCGCCTTTCGTTGGCGACGTGCAGGAGATGCTCATACTCTTCGCCGCGTCCATCGCCTTCGTCATCGCTGTTCTTCGGCGCGAAGCAGCTGAAAAGAATAATGAAAATCGAGAACCATAAGGGAGGAAACTATGGATCGTGATAGAGAGGAGCTCGCGTCAGTCGAGCGCCGCAATTTCCTGAAACTCGCAGGCACCGGCGGCTTCACCGCGGCCGTGGTGGCTGGTGCGGCCGGCACACTCTGGTCGTCCGAAGCCGTGGCGCAGACCGCGAACGAAGAGCGGGAGCGAGAGGCTGCGGCGGATCACATCATGACGCTTGCCACGGCCTATGTATTGGGCGCGTCCCGCAGCTATCCGATTATGCAGCTCGACCTGAAGGAGAACATCCAAAACGCCACGAATGGCAAGGTCTATGTCAAGCTCGCCCCCGGCGGTCAGCTCGGCGCAGGCGGGGCACTTGCTCAAGCCGTGCAGGCCGGCACGATCCAGTGCGCGCAGCACTCGCTTTCGAACTTCGCGCCATTTGCAAGCGTCGTCGATCTGATCAACATGCCGTACCTCTGCGGTTCCAATCAGCGCTTCACGAATCTCGTCAACTCCGACACTTGGAACGCTGAAGTGCACCCCAAGGTCGAGAGCGCAGGCTTCAAGGCGCTCATGTACATCAACATCGACCCGCGCGTCGTTGCGGTCCGCAGGGGCGGCAACAAAGTCATCACTCCGGGCGATCTGGACGGAGTGAAGTTCCGCGTGCCCGGCTCGGCAATGCTGCAGCAGTACTACCGCATGGTCGGCGCGAACCCGACGCCGGTGGCATGGGGCGAAACGCCTTCGGCCATCAAGCAAGGTGTTGCGGACGCGCTTGATCCTTCGGTTGGCGCGCTTTTCGTCTTCGGCTTCAAGGACATCCTGTCCCACGTCACCTTTACGCAGGCCGTGCCGGACAGTCAGGTCTATTCGATGAACCTAGAGTGGTTCAACGCGCTGCCCTCCGACGTCCAGATGGGCATCGAATGGGCCGGCGAAATGACCGCCCACCAGAACCTTTCGAAGGTGCCGTCGGCGCGCGCCTACGCCATGGCGGAGTTGGCCAAGGCCGGTGTTGAGTTCCACTCGCTGAGCGAGGACCAGCTTGCCGAGTGGCAGGCTGCCGGTGGCTACCAGCGGTCAGAGTGGGACGAGTTCAAGACCGATCTCGCAGGTTCCATGGATGTCTTCGACAAGCTCGAAGAGGCCGCGGGCACCCAGGGCAAGTACTACGTGCACGACGCGTAAGTGCCGTTGAGCGCGGGCGGGATTCCCTCGCCCGCGCGACGCACACTACCTGCAGCGCAGACAGACAGGCATCGGCGGGGTTCCGTCCGATGACAGGAGGAGTTCATGTCGGGTTTATACCAAACGATTGACCGGAACGCCGAGAGGTGGGCGCTTCTCGTCTTCTACGTGATGCTTGTCGCGACAATGTTCATCGAGGTTCTGCGACGTGAGATCATGTCCTTCTCCTCGATCTGGGGCGAAGAGATTGTTCGCTATTCCTTCATCTACCTCGCGTGGATCGGCTGTGCTGCCGCAGTGAAGGAGCGGGGCCACATTCGGATCGACGTGATCCTTCAGTATGTCGGACGGCGCGTGAAGGCGGTCATCTACATTTTTGGTGACATTGTGATGCTAGCGGTGTCGCTAGTCGCGCTGTACTACTCATACGAAACCGCTCACATCGCCTACGAGTTCGGCAACGTGACCCATGGCTTGCGCATCGGGCAGGTCTGGTTCCTTGCAGCCGTGCCGATTGGCTTCGCGCTGGTGGTCTTCCGTCTGATTCAGTCGCTCATCCGCGACATCCACGACCTTCGTGCCGGACGCCCGGTCTACGAAGGCGACAAGCTGTTCGACTGAGGAGGGCGCGCAGATGCTCTGGCAACAACTCGGCCCGCAAACCGTCGAACTCGGCTGGGATTTCTACGGCCCCGTTCTGATCTTCGTCGTGCTCGTCGCGCTCGCTGTCCCGGTCTGGGCGGCTATCGGCACGTCCTCCATCCTGATGCTGGTATGGTCCGGCGCACTGCCGCTCGGCCTGGTCGGTGAAAAGCTCTTCTCGGGGATCGACGCCTTCGCTCTGACGGCTGTTCCGCTCTTCATCTTGACAGGTGACGTGCTGGTCCGAACAGGGCTCAGTCGAAAATTCCTGGATGTCGCCGAGGCGCTTACGCAGTTCGCGAAGGGCGGATTCGGCTCGGCCACCGTACTCGTCTGCGGGATGTTTGCGGCGATCTCGGGGTCGGACGCGGCAGGCGCGGCCGCCGTCGGCCGGATGACCATCGACCGTCTGGTCGAGTCCGGTTACCCGCGCCCTTACGCCTGCGCGCTGGTCGCCGCAGGTGCGTGTACCGGCATCCTGATCCCGCCCTCGATCGCCTACATCATCATCGGTCTTGTGCTGGGTATTTCGGCGTCCACGCTGTTTCTCGCTGCGGTTGTCCCCGGTGTTGCAATTCTGCTTTCGATCCTTGCCACCAACATCATCATGAACCGGCTCTATGGCTGGGAGGGCGGCGGCAACATGCCGATGAACGAGTACTTCTCGCGCCTCTGGGTTTCGCTCAAATCTGGCTGGTACGCCTTCATCGTGCCGGGAATCATCTTCTACGGGATCTTCTCGGGCCGCCTGACACCGACCGAGGCCGGCGCGACTGCGGTCATGGTCACCATCTTCATGGGTTTCATCCTCGGCACCCTGAAACTCAGCGACTTCCCGGCCATGCTGGTAAGCTCGGCCAAGGTGAACGGTGTGATCCTGCCGATCATCGCCTTTTCCATCCCTCTGGCCGAAGCGCTGGCCATTATCGGCGTTCCGCAGGGCTTCGTCGCGGTAGCCACGGGCGTGAGCGATGAGCCCTGGGTTTTGATCATTATGATGGTTGCGATCCTGATCGCCTCGGGCTGCGTTATGGAAACGACTCCCAACATCGTGATCCTCGCGCCGATCCTGAAACCACTCGCGGACAACATTGGTATGAACGAGATCCAGTTCTGCATCATGATGATCACGGCCCTCGGCGTGGGCTTCATCACGCCGCCGCTCGGGCTCAACCTCTTCGTGGTGTCAGGACTGACAGGAGAATCGATTCTCAAGATCGCCTACCGCGCCATTCCCTTCGTGTTCTTCATGCTGATCGTGACGCTGCTGATTGCCTATGTCCCGGCGATCTCGACCACTTTCCTTCCGGACATCTACAAGTAGGGCTGAGCCATGGCGCGCGAGTATCTCAAGAAGGCAAGCAAGACGTCCGCCAGCGACGCGTCCGAGACCCAGGCGATCGTCCGGGGCATCCTGGACGAGATCGAGGCGGGCGGTGACGCTGCTGCGATGAAATACGCTGAGAAGTTCGACAACTACAGCGGCAATGTCATCCTGACGGAAGAGGAGATAGCGGCGGCGGCGGCGGCGGTTCCGGATCGGTTGAAGCGGGACATCCAATTCAGCCACGCCAACGTGCAGCGGTTCGCCGAGGCGCAGAAGCAAACGATCGCGGACTTCGAGATCGAGGTCATTCCGGGCCTCATCGCGGGGCAGAAAAGCATCCCCGTCAAGGCGGCTGGCTGCTACGTCCCCGGCGGCAGGTACGCCCATATCGCCAGCGCGATCATGACGGTGACCACGGCCAAGGTCGCGGGATGCGAGCACATCGTCGCTTGCTCCCCGCCGCGTCCAGGCGTGGGCGTCGCCCCGGCCATCATCTACGCCGCACACCTCTGCGGCGCGGACAAGATCATGGCAATGGGCGGCGTGCAGGGGGTTGCTTCCATGACTTTTGGCCTTTTCGACCTGCCGCCTGCGAACATCCTCGTCGGACCGGGCAATCAATTCGTGGCGGAAGCGAAGCGCATCCTCTTCGGCCGGGTCGGGATCGACATGTTCGCCGGACCGACCGACAGCCTGGTCCTCGCGGACGATTCCGCCGATCCGATGATCGTCGCCGCAGATCTCGTCGGACAAGCGGAACACGGCTACAACTCCCCGGTCTGGCTGGTCACGGACAGTCGCCCGCTGGCGGAGGAGGTCATGCGGCTTGTCCCGCTTCTCATCGACGATCTGCCGGAGGTGAACCGCGACAACGCGGCCGCCGCATGGCGCGACTATGCCGAGGTCATTCTCTGTGCCGACCGCGAGGAGATGGCGTCGACTGCTGATGATTACGCGCCCGAGCACCTGACGGTTCAGGCGGCGGATCTGGATTGGTGGCTTGAGCGCCTGGCTTGCTACGGCTCCTTGTTCCTTGGGGAGGAGACCACGGTCGCGTTCGGCGACAAGGCATCCGGCACCAATCACGTGCTTCCGACATCCGGCGCGGCCACCTACACCGGCGGACTGAGCGTCCACAAGTATATGAAAATCGTCACCTGGCAGCGCTCGACGCGGGACGGCGCCAAGCCGGTCGCGGAAGCGACCGCCCGAATCTCGCGGCTCGAGGGCATGGAGGGGCACGCCCGGACCGCCGATATCCGGTTGAAGAAGTATTTCCCTGACGAGAGCTTCGATCTGGCCGCTGATGACTGAGGCCGCGCCCTCCAACCTGTTCGATCTTACAGGCCGGGTGGCCTGCGTGACCGGCGCTAGCGCGGGGCTCGGCCGTCGCGCGGCTGACGTGCTGGCCAATGCCGGCGCCGCGGTCGTTGGCGTCGCGCGCCGCGCGGAGGCGCTTAGGGACTGGGTAGCGGATTCCAGCGGCAAGACGGCGGCGGTGCCCTTTGATCTTTCAAATAGGGACGGGATTGGCGCGCTCGCCGCTGACGTCGCTTCGCCCTTCGGTCCGCCGGACATCGTGGTCCACGCTGCCGGCATCAACACGCGAGAGGCGGCGGATGATGTAACGCCCGAAGGCTGGGACATCACGCAAACCCTGAATCTCGCCGCTCCGTTCTTCCTTAGTCAGTCACTAGCGCCCGCGATGATCGAAAAGGGCTGGGGGCGCATCGTGACCTTCGCGTCGCTCCAAAGCTTCCGCGCCTTCCCTGGTGGCATCGCTTATGGCGCGTCTAAGGGCGGCATCGCGCAGTTGACCCGCGCGATGGCGGAGGCCTGGTCCGGCAAAGGCATCAACGCCAACGCCATCGGACCTGGGTTCTTCCGCACGGAGCTCACGGCGGCGGTCTTCGACGATCCCGAGCGGGCGGCGCGAAACGCGGCCCAGACCTGCATCGGACGGAATGGCGAGCCGGAAGACATCGACGGCCCGCTCCTCTTCCTGTGCTCCGACGCGTCGGCCTATGTCACCGGACAAGTGCTGATGGTCGACGGCGGGTTCACTGCGAAATGAAGGCGCTGGTCTATACGGCCCCGGAAGAGCTTGTTTTCCGCGACGCGCCCGATCCGGTCGCGATCGAAGGAGAGCGTCTGCTGACCATCGACAGCGTCGGTATCTGCGGCTCCGATATGCACGCCTTCGCCGGGCATGACGAGCGCCGCCCCGCGCCACTAATTCTCGGTCACGAGGTTTCGGGGGTCGTCGAGGACAGCGGGAAGCGCGTGACGGTCAACCCGTTGGTCACCTGCGGGGTCTGCAAGTATTGCCGCATGGGGCGAGACAACCTTTGCCAAGCGCGTCAGATCATCTCGATGCCCCCGCGCGAAGGTGGCTTCTCGGAACGACTGGCGATGCCCGAACGGAACCTCATTGCTATCCCCGATGCGATGTCCTTCGAGCAGGCTGCTTTAGCCGAGCCCATCGCTTGCGGCTGGCATGCCGTGCGCTTAGGTCGCGAAAAAGGGGCGGAGGGCCCCGCCCTCGTCATCGGCGGCGGCGCGATCGGCGTGGGCGGGGCGCTGGCACTGATGGCGCAAGGGATCAAGGATGTGACGCTGGTCGAGCCCCAGGCCGCCAGGCGCGCTTACCTTGAAACGATATGTGGGTTCAAAGCCGTGGATCCTGGCGACGTATCGCCCGACGGCGCGTTTGGCATCGTGATCGACGCGGTCGGGTTCGAAGCGACACGCGCCGCCGCCTCGGCCCATGTGGCGCCCGGTGGCGTGATCGTGCATATCGGGCTTGGAAGCGCCGAGGGCGGCCTCGACATCCGGCGCATGACCCTGCAGGAGATCACCTTCATCGGAACCTACACCTACACCGCGCAGGACTTCCGCGACACGGTCGCCGCCATGGGGGATGGACGTCTGGGCGGGCTTGACTGGACCGAGACGCGGCCATTATCCGAAGGCGCCAGCGCTTTCGCCGACATTCGAGCGGGCCGCGCGTCCGCCCCGAAGATCCTTTTGAAGCCTTGAACGAACGGAGACGTAAATGTCTGAAATTCCACACCTTCTTGTCCACGAACACGCCGATAACGTCGGCGTCGTGGTCGTTGAGGGGTTAGCGGCCGGCACCGATATGCTGTGCTGCGTGACCCACGACAACTCGACCTTCCGTCTGACAGCCGGCGCTGATGTGCCGATCGGACACAAGATCGCGCTGAAGGACCTCGCCGAAGGCGACACCGCCATCAAGTATGGCGAGGATATCGGCAAGGTGATCGCCGGCATCCCGAAGGGCGGGCACGTCCACACTCACAACGTCAAGACGAAGCGCTGGTAAGGAGCGGGAAAGATGGCATCGAAATATTCCAACATGACCGTCAAAGCCTACCGGCGCGAGAACGGACGGGTGGGCGTCAGAAACCACGTTCTGATCCTGCCGGTCGACGACATCTCCAACGCGGCCTGCGAGGCGGTAGCGAACAACGTCAAAGGGACGCTCGCGATCCCGCACGCCTATGGACGGCTGCAGTTCGGCGAAGACCTTGAACTGCATTTCCGGACCATGATCGGCACCGGATCGAACCCGAACGTGCATTCGGTCGTTGTGATCGGGATCGAGCCCGGCTGGACCAAGCGCATTGCCGACGGCATCCGCGAGACCGGCAAGGAAGTAGCCGAGTTCTCGATCGAGCAGAACGGCGATTTCGAGACGATACGCGCCGCAAGCTGGGCCGCGAAGGACTTTGTGCACAAGGCCACCGAGGTGCAGCGCGAGGAATGCAACATCTCCGAGCTCTGGGTCTCGACCAAATGCGGCGAGAGCGACACCACGACCGGCCTCGGCTCGTGCCCCACGGTCGGCAACATGTATGACAAGCTCCTGCCCGAAGGCATCACCGGCTTCTTCGGCGAGACTTCCGAGATCACCGGCGCCGAGCACATCTGCCAGAAGCGCGCGATCAACGAAGAGGTCGGCGAGCGCTGGTACGCGATGTGGAAGGCCTATCAGGACGACGTCATCTTCGCGCACCAGACCGACGACCTCTCCGACAGCCAGCCGACCAAAGGCAATATCGAAGGCGGTCTGACCACCATCGAGGAAAAGGCGCTCGGCAACCTCGAGAAGATTGGACGCACGTCGCAGTTCATTGACATTCTGGAGCCGGCGGAGATGCCGGGCGCGGGCGCGGGGCTCTACTTCATGGACAGCTCTTCGGCCGCTGCGGAATGCGTGACGCTGATGGCGGCCGGTGGCGCGGTAATCCACACCTTCCCGACCGGCCAGGGCAATGTTGTTGGCAACCCCATCGTACCGGTCATCAAGATCACGGCCAACCCGCGCACGGTTCGCACGATGAGCGAGCATGTGGATGTGGACGTGTCCGGCATCCTGCGCCGGGACATGACCATCGACGAGGCTGGCGACGCCCTGATCGAGATGATCTGTCGCACCGCCAACGGGCGGAACACGGCGGCCGAAGCGCTCGGGCATCGCGAGTTCTCGATGACCAAGCTCTATCGGAGCGCTTAAGAACCTGCGCGGCTCCGGAAGGGGCCGCGCGACACGCGGGGAGAACGAGAATGACGCAACATATCCTGATACCGGTCGCCCTCGATCACGAAGGCCTCGTGGAGAAAAAGATCGCGGTGGCGCGGAGGCTTTTGGCGCCGGGCGGCAAGATCACGCTTCTGACGGTGCTGGAGAACGTGCCGGGATTCGTCGCGGAGTTCGTGACGGTCGACTCCCCGAACCACCTCACACAAGTCGTGAAGGGCAAGCTCGACACCGTCGCCGGGGGCGCCGCTGATGTCGCAACCGAAATAGTCACCGGCAAGGCGGGCGTCGAGATCGTCAGATACGCCCGCGAGAACGGCGCGGACCTCATCATCATCGGGTCGCACGAGCCTGGAATCGAAGACTATTTCCTAGGCTCGACCGCTTCGCGGGTCGCGCGGCGAGCCCCTTGCGCGGTGTACATCCTTCGGTAGCGTGGGTTTCAGGGTTCTTCCTGTCTCAGAACCCTATTGACGGGGCGGCCTGCCGGCCTGAAACTCTTCAGATCGATCCTCTAGGGACCATCGACCTGATGCGCGTGACAATCGCCGCCGCGACGATGCGCCGGGACACCGGTTGCGATCTGGTTGTGTGAGCCGGCCCAGCCGGTTTTCACACCCATTCCGCACTTCCCTGGACTCAACGCTTCATGACAGATCCCGACGGCCTGCGCCTGGCCATCGATATTGGCGGTACCTTCACTGACACCGTCCTGATGGACGGGCGCTCGCGCATCCTCGCCACCGCGAAAACGCCGACGACGCCGAGCGCTCCGGCGGAGGGCGCCCTCGCGGGCGCTGGGGACGCCTTGGGCTTGGCGGAGCGTGATTTCTCGGACCTGACCGGGTTCATCCACGGCACCACGCTGGCCACCAACGCGCTGATCGAACGGCGGGGCGCCCGTGTCGCCACGATCACGAATGAGGGTTTCCGGGACATCCTCGAGATCGCCTACGAGCGCCGGTACAGCCAATACGCCATCAACATCGAAAAGCCGGACCTGATCGTCCCGCGCGAGCGGGCGCTCACCATTGGCGGACGGATCGACGCGGCGGGAGCGGAGCGCGAGCCGCTGGACGTCTCTGCCATATCCCGCCTAGCGGTCGATCTGCGGGCGGCTCACGTGGACGCTGTCGCGATCTGCCTGCTGCATTCCTACGCCAACCCGTCGCATGAGCTGAGACTTCGTGAGCTGCTCCAACAGGAGATGCCCAGCCTCGTGATATCTCTCAGCTATGAGGTCAGCCCGGAAGCGCGGGAGTTCGACCGGCTCTGCACCACGATCGCGAACGCCTATATCCAGCCGCTTATGTCTGCCTACCTTGCGGATTTCCAGGCCGCATTTCAGGAAAAGGGCGTCCGCTGTCCGATCCTGATGATGACGGCGGGCGGCGGGATGACGACGGTCGATACGGCGGCGCGTCTGCCGATACGGCTGGTCGAATCGGGGCCGGCCGGGGGCGCAATCCTGGCAGCTCGGATCGCCTCCGAGGTCGATGCACCGAATGTTCTCTCTTTCGACATGGGCGGCACGACGGCCAAGCTTTGCCTGATCGACCGTTTCCGCCCGCAAACCGCCCGCAAGTTCGAGATCGCCCGCGCCGAGCGGTTCATTCGCGGATCGGGCATGCCGGTGCGCATCCCGGTGATCGAAATGATCGAGATCGGTGCGGGCGGCGGCTCGATCGCCAGCGTCGACCGGCTGGGGCGCATTCAGGTCGGGCCTGAAAGCGCGGGCGCGGCGCCGGGACCGGCCGCCTTCGGCAAGGGTGGCGAGCGGCCGACCGTCACCGACGCTGATGTCGCGATGGGGTTCATTGATCCCGATGAGTTCGCCGAAGGCCGGCTTCGGATCGACACTGCGGCAGCCGAGACGGCGATAGCGGCGGATGTGGGCGGGGCCCTCGGGCTGCCACCGACCGAAGCCGCCTTCGGGCTCTCCGAGATCGTTGATGAGGCGATGGCGAGCGCCGGGCGTATGCACGCCGTCGAGTCCGGCAAGGACCTCGGCGCCCGGACGATGATCGCCTTCGGTGGCAATGGCCCCCTGCACGCCACCCGCGTGGCCCGCCGCGCGGGCGTCCGGCGCATACTGATCCCCCGCGATCCCGGCGTCGGCTCGGCAGTTGGCTTCCTCTTTGCTCCGGTGTCCTTCGAGGTCGTGCGGTCGCGCTATGAGACGCTCGACAGGATCGACCTGAGCGGTTTGAACGCATTCCTCGACGAGATGGCGCGGGAAGCCGGGGCGGTGGTTCAGCCGGGCGCCTCCGGCGAGCCTCTCAAGCACCGTCGCATCGCCTTTATGCGCTATCACGGGCAGGGCCACGAGATCGAGGTCGAGTTGCCGGGGCGGGCTCTGACTGCGGAAGATTTGAGTCCAGTCCGAGAGGCGTTCGAGGCTGAGTACCGCCGGCAATTCAGCCGGATCGTTCCCGGCATGACGATTGAAGTGTTGAACTGGGCGGTGTCCGCGTCGTCCGAAGCGGCGGGCGCGGCCGCCCAAACCGAAGTGACGGTGTCGCGCCAGAGAATGCCTGCCAGAACCCGCCGCATCTTCTGCGATGTCGCAGGCGATTGGCGCGATGCGGCGGTGTTCAAGCGGTCCGAACTGGCACCCGGAGACCGCGTCGATGGACTCGCATTGATCATCGAGCCTCAAACGACGACGCTGGTCAGCGCTGACTTTCGCGCCGAGGTGGATGGCGGCGGAAGCCTCCTGCTGACCCGAACCGAAGGAGAGGCGCCATGAGCCGCTCGGACGCGCGCATGCAAGTGATGTGGAACAGGCTTCTTTCGGTGGTAGAGGAGCAGGGACAGGCTCTCGTCCGCGCCGCCTTCAGCCCGATCGTCCGGGAATGCGGCGACATCTCCGCCGGCATCTTCGATCTCCAAGGCCGCATGCTGGCGCAAGCCGTCACCGGCACGCCGGGGCACATCAACACCATGGCTGAGGCCGTCCATACGCTCAGAGGGCGTTTCGAGGTTCAGGAGATGCGTCCGGGCGACATCTACATGACCAATGATCCCTGGATCGCCTCCGGGCACCTGAACGACTTCCTGCTGATGATGCCGGTCTTCTTTGACGACCGGGTTGTCGGCTTCACCTCCTGCACGTCCCACCTTGCCGACCTCGGCGGGCGCGGCATGGGGCCGGAGGGTTCCGACATCTTCGACGAAGGGCTGCTCATCCCGCCCTGCAAGCTGGTCGCAGATGGCGAGATCAACACGCTCCTCCTCGAAATCGTCAAGGCGAACTCCCGCGAGCCGGTCTCGAACGAGGGCGACATCTACGCCCTGATCGCCTGCTGCGAGGCGGGCGCCTCCCGCCTGACCGAGATGATGACGGAATTCGGGATCGGAGACCTCGACGCGCTCTCGGATTTCATCATCGGCAAATCGCGCCAGGGCACACTCGACGCAATCGGCACCCTGCCGAAAGGGATCTGGCGGAACACCCTGACTGTGGACGGCTACGACAGCGATATCGAGCTCCACGCCGCCCTGACAGTGGCCGAGGACCACATCCTGATCGACTTCGACGGCTCGGACGATTGCGTGGCGCAAGGCATCAACGTGCCCTTGAACTACGCCACCGCCTACACGGTCTTCGCACTACGCTGCCTGATCGGGCCGGACATACCCAACAACGCCGGGTCTCTGGAGCCATTCCGGGTCACCGCGCCCAAGGGCTGCATTCTGAACGCCCAGCCGCCCGCGCCGGTCGCCATGCGTCATACGATTGGCCAGATGACGCCGGATCTCGTTTTCGGCTGTCTGTCGCAGGCGCTGCCCAATCAGGTCCCAGCAGAAGGCGCCTCCTGCATGTACGACCTGCCGCTTCGCCACACGCCCGAAGCGGCGCATTCGGGCGGGCGGGAGTTCGCGCTGGAGATGGTCTTCAACGGCGGCACCGGCGCCCGTCCGACGCTGGACGGGCTTTCGGCTACGGCGTTTCCAAGCGGCGTCTGGGGGAGCCAGGTCGAGACGACCGAGGCGGTCGCGCCGGTTCTGATGCATCGGCGGGAACTGCGCGTTGATTCCGGCGGCGCCGGGCGCAGCCGGGGTGGACTTGGCCAGCGGATCGAGCTCAGCGCGTCTGAGAATCAGGATATTCTTCTGTTCCTGTCGGTCGAGCGCATCGCGAACCCGGCCCGCGGCCGGATGGGCGGAGGACCGGGCGCGCCAGGACGCATTCGGATCGAAAAGGGCGCCGAGCTGCCCGGCAAGGGCGAGGTGCGGCTCCGCGCGGGGGAGCGGCTGATCTTCGAAACCCCTGGCGGCGGCGGCTTCGGCGATCCGTCCGAGCGACAGGGCTGCGCCTTGGCGCGAGACGTCGCTTCCGGACTCGTCAGCCCCGAAGCGGCCAAGACGCTTTACGGGAGGGACGTATGATCCGGCCCAACGATCACATCCGCGCGATGCGGCCCTATGCGCTCGCTGATCTTGAGGGCTCCGACAGCTGTCCCGCAGTGTCGCTCGCCCAGAACGAATCTCTCCGCCCGCCGAGCCCCAAGGCCATCG
>JASJAU010000120.1 GCA_030066855.1 Paracoccaceae bacterium
TTGATTTAAATGGTGCCCGGGGGCGGAATCGAACCACCGACACGAGGATTTTCAGTCCACTGCTCTACCCCTGAGCTACCCGGGCACGGGAAGACGCGGTCTGCCCCGCGTCAGGGGTCGACGCGTTCTAGTGGCGGTGCTGGCGGCTGTCCAGAGGGGTTAGGAAAAAATCAGTGGCGCCGGTCGGGAGGGGTCTCGGTCTCCTCATCACCCGCCTCGTCCGGCTCGGCGGCGTCGTCGGGGATCGCATAACTTCCGGTGAGCCAGCGGCCCAGATCGACGTCCGCGCAGCGGCGCGAGCAGAACGGGCGGTACTTTGGATCGCTGTCTTTGGCGCAGATGGGACAGGTCATTTCAGGCTCTCCGATAAGGGCAGGCGTTCACGCTTGCGCTGCAGCTCCGCATGGCCAAGCGGCGTCCAGCCGACGAAGTTCGTCTCAATCGGGTCGGACTTCAAGGCGGCGCGCAACTGCTGCTCGACACGGATGCGGTCCCGCTTTGGCATGGGCGCGAAATCGATCACGATCTGCCCGCCGAGGCCGCGCATCCGCAAGGCGCGGGGTAAGGCGCGTGCCGCGGCGATGTTCGTTTTCAATCCGGCAGCGGGCGAGGTATCGGCGCCGGTGTTCACGTCGACCGCCACCAGGGCGCGGGTTGCTTCGACGAACAGTCGGGCGCCGCTCTCGAGACCAATCTCGGGGCGCCGCAATCCGTCAATCATCTCCAGCACGCCGTGGCGGGCGAAGCTGCCCGCCTCCGCGTCCGTGCTGTCTGGCGCGGACCATTCGCGATAGGCGGTCTCCTCCGCCCCCGGCCCTTCCATCAGGCATTCGGTGGGTCCGTCGGACCTCTCCGACAACACCGAAAGGGCAAGAGCCAGTGTTTCGCTGATGTCGGAGAGCACGGCTTCGTCAGCGGCCTCTGTCGCGCGCGAACGGACGATCAGCCCCATGTCCTCTGGCAACTCGATCGAGGACACCAGGTCAGCGAGGTCCGCCCGGCGCTCTTCGTCCCGGATCGCGCGGGAGATGTTCAGACCAGGCGCGCCCGGTGTCGCAAGGCCGTAGCGGCCCTTGAAGACGATCTTCTGCGTGGCGGGCGCGGCCTTGCCGGCTTCAGCAAAGGTTGTCGTCTGGACGAGAAGGCTTTGCCCCGGCGCGATCCCTTTCGCGCCCCTGAGGAACAGCCGCCCCTCGGGTGTCTCCAGCATCACGCCGCCCTGCCCTTTCATCTGACGCCCGGCCTTTGCGCGAAAGACGCTACCCGGGCGAATGACGCCCTCGGGCGGGTCGATCAGGAAGTCGTCCAACACGCCGTCCCGCAGAAGAGCAGCCGCCTGGCGCCCGTCTAGGGTGTCGAACGCGGCGAGGCTGCCTTTCACCGCCAGCCCTCCGTTACGTCAATGCCCGCCGCCGCCAGGAGACCAGCGGTCTCGGATAGCGGCAGTCCCACGATGGCGGAATGGGAACCCTGAATCCAGGGGACCAGGCTCGCGGCGGGCCCCTGAATGGCATAGGCTCCCGCCTTACCCGCCCAGTCCCCGCTATCGAGGTAGGCGGCGATCTCGTGTTCCGAGAGCCGCTTCATGCGAACCGTGCTGACGACCTCTTTGAACCGTGTCGTCTCAGGCGTCCGCACCGCGACCGCCGTGATCACCCTATGCCGGCGCCCGGACAGGAGCTCCAGGAATGCGCGGGCCTCGTCACGGTTGGCGGGTTTGCCGAGGATCCGTCGCCCGACCGCCACCGTCGTATCGGCGACAAGGACCACTTCGTCCGCCGCAGGCTCCAATGCCGACGCCTTGGCAAGCGCGATCCGGCGGCAGTAGTCACGCGGCAACTCGCCCTTCAGCGGGGTTTCATCGACGTCCGGCGCCCGGATGTCGTCAGGCGCGACACCGATCTGCGCGAGCAGCTCTCTGCGGCGCGGGCTTCCCGAGCCGAGCACGAGGCGCTTGCGCGCGGATGTCACTTGAAGCGGTAGTTGATCCGGCCCTTGGTCAGATCGTAGGGCGTCATTTCCACCTGAACCCGGTCGCCTGCCAGAACCCGGATGCGGTTCTTCCGCATCTTGCCTGCCGTATGCGCGATGATCTCATGGCCGTTTTCCAGCTCGACCCGGAACGTCGCGTTCGGCAGGAGTTCCTTCACGACACCAGGAAATTCGAGCAGTTCTTCCTTGGCCATGGTCTCTCCTTCTTCGTCACCCGGGCCGATCCCGGGCGCGCTCTAAATGCGTGCTGACGCGCCGTTTTTCAACAGGAAACCGCGAACTGACGCGAATGAATGGCGCCGAGAGGCGGATTGGCGGGGCCGGGGGGACGAAAACTCGGCGCATTCGCCCTATCACGGCGACAGCCGGCGCCACCAAAAGGCGAGCCTGTGTGTAGATTCCGGCGCCTCTCCGATCTCCTTCCAATCGAAGGCCGCGACCGCGCCTTCCAGCGGCCTATAGCCCCGGGCGCGCCAGAAGGGGTCCAGCGGCCGGTAGCTCCCAGGTTTCTGCGGATGATCGTCGGAGCGGATCACGGCGCAGAACACTGAGATGTCATGCCCGGAGGCCAAGGCCCGAGCCTCGCGCATGTCGAAAAAGGCGTGACCCGCCCCCCGGCCCCGGTACTCCGCCAGCAGGACCGACTCGGCGCAATAGAAGACCCGCGAGATGTCGAGCCCAGCTCCGGCGACCGGTCCGACAAAGGCAGGGTCGTGGCCTTTCAACGCCGTGCCGGTCGAAGCGCCGACCAGCCGCCCGTCATCGAAAGCGCCTACCACAATCGCGCTGGGATTGTCGCGATAGCTGTGGAGGTACCGACGCTCATAGGCCAGATCGCCGTCGTAGAGATGAGGGTATTCCCGGAAGACCGCGATCCTCAGGCGGGCGACATCATCGAGCGTGGCTGCGAGCGCCGCGCCGGTCAGCGCCCGGTAATTGAGCGCGTCTGCGGTCAATCCTGCGGCTCCGTAGGCGGCCCAAACCGCTTCAGCATCCGCTCCAGAATCTGATCCCGCGCCTGCCGGTAGCTCGCCAGCTTGTCCTCGCGGCTTTCCCCGAGCCCGGTGGGGTCCAGAATCGGCCAATATTCGACATCCAGATGGAAGTAGCGGGTTAGCTCAAGCGCGCGGCGCTGCGAGGCCGGGGAAAGCGCGACCACCAGGTCAAACCCCGACAAGTCGTCGCCCCACTGCTCCATCTCGTCAAAGCTGCGCGAGCGGTGGCGAGAAAGCTCGATCCCCAGTTCGGCGCAGACGGCCACCGAGAACCCATCGATCTCAAGGTCGTTGTAGACGCCCGCCGATTGTACGTAGGCGTCATGGCCGTAGTACTTCTTCATCATACCCTCGGCCATAGGCGAGCGGACAGCGTTGTGATCGCAGCAGAACAACACCGATGATGGCAGGCTCGGCAAATCAGCCCCCGAAATGCAGGACGCAGACCAGAGTGAAAAGGCGGCGGGCCGTGTCGATGTCGAGTCCGGCTTTGCCTTCCAGACGTTCTTGCAGGACCCGTGCGCCTTCGTTGTGAATGCCCCGTCGCGCCATATCGATGGCTTCGATCTGTGATGGCGGCAGTTTCTTGACCGCGTCGAAGTAGCTTTCGCAGATTTGAAAGTAGTCCTTTACCACTTGCCGGAAGGGTCCGAGAGACAGGTGGAACTCGGCAACCGGCACCTCGTCTTCCGTGCGCACGTCAAAGACGAGCCGTCTGTCGCGTATGGCGAGAAGCAGGCGGAACGGGCCCTCTGGCGCCGCCTGTCCGTCCTTCGGTGGCAGGTTTAGCGAGTTGTCTTCCAAGAGATCGAAGATCGCCACCCGGCGCTCCTGCTCGATCTCAGGCGTGGGCGGCGGCAGGGCGCTGTCGTCAATCTCGATATGTGTGATCCGGCTCATAGCCCGTCGATACGAAAGCGGCGCCGCTGACGCAATCGTCCAGCTTGTCGCCCTGCGCTAGTCGTTCAACCGGTCGAGACGGGCCCGGACCGAGAGGCCATGCGCTTCAAGGCTCTCGCTTCGCGCAAGGGTCTCGGCCGCCGGCCCGATGGCCGACAGGGCGCCCGGCGTCATGCGGGCCAGCGTGGTGCGCTTGAGGAAGTCCATCACGCTCAGCCCGGAGGAGAAACGCGCCGATCGGGCCGTGGGCAGAACGTGGTTCGGACCGCCAACGTAATCGCCAATCGCCTCCGGCGTCCATTTGCCGAGGAAGATGGCGCCCGCATGACGGATGTTGTCCGACAGCGTCTCGGGGTCATCGACGCAAAGCTCCAGATGCTCCGGTGCTATGTCGTCGCAGAGCAGCGCCGCCTCACCCAGATCGCGAACGGTAATGATCGCGCCGAAATCGCGCCAGCTCGCCCCGGCAATGGCGCTGCGCTCAAGAGTCTTCAGCCGCGCGTCAACGGCCTCAGAGACCGCCTCGCCGAAGACCTTCTCGGTTGTTATAAGGATCGCCTGCGCGCTTTCGTCATGCTCCGCCTGGCTGAGCAAATCAACGGCGATCCAGTCGGGATCGTTGTCGGCATCGGCGATGACGAGGATTTCCGAAGGCCCTGCGATCATGTCGATACCCACCTTTCCGAAGACCCGCCGCTTAGCCGCCGCGACCCAGGCGTTGCCGGGGCCGGTGATCTTGTCGACCGGGTCGATGGTCTCGGTGCCATAGGCCAGCGCCGCGATCGCCTGAGCGCCGCCCAGCCGGTAGACCGTTTCAATGCCCGAAAGCCGCGCTGCCAAGAGTACGAGCGGATTAACCGCCCCGTCGGGCGTCGGCACCGTCATGACAAGCCGCTCGACCCCCGCGACCTTTGCCGGAATGGCGTTCATCAGAACCGATGAAGGGTAGTTCGCAAGCCCGCCGGGCACATAGAGCCCCGCCGCGCTGACCGGAGTCCAGCGCCAGCCGAGCTGCGCTCCCGTCTCATCCGACCAGGTTTCGTCCCAAGGGAGCTGACGCTGGTGATAGGCGCGGATGCGCTCCGACGCGAGCTCCAGCGCCTTTCGCTCGTCCAGCGGCACCGCGCGAGCCGCCTCATCGATCTCCGCCTCGCTGAACACGAAAGTCTCAGGCGTCAGGTCGAAGCGGTCGAATTTCGACGTGAGCTCGACCAGCGCCGCGTCGCCGCGCGCACGCACATCGGTAATGATCTCTGCAACGGCAGCGTCGACATCCGGGCTGTCCTCGCGCTTCATGGTCAGAAGCGACGCGAAACGCGCTTCGAAATCGGCGTCGGTCGTGTCCAGAATGTGCGGCATGCAATACGCTCCTTCGGCGCGGGCATATCCGCCCGCTCGGGTCGCCTCAAGCGGCATCGCGCGCCGATGCGCTCAGTCGGGATGCTCCGGCGCCTTCCGGCTGGGCGCCGCGTAGGGCCTAGTCACGTCCTGAAGGGTGGCGTTCACCGTTTCCACTTCGAGCGCGATCGCGCCGTCACCGGCGAGGGTGAGAAGGATCCGGCCCGTCCCGTCCTCGGCCGGCTCGAAGGCGAGGGTCATCAGCGACAGCACCACATCCGCCTCGTCGCGGGAGATACCCTGGGTCCGGACCGCCATCACGTCGTCGAAGGCGAGCACCGACTGGACCCGCTCGAAATCACGCCGTCGCCGGTCGACAAGCGCTTTATCTTCCCACCGGAAGCGATTGATAAGCAGAGCGAATCGGCGATGATTCCGCCGCCATTCCATCTCACTGACCGGAAACACCGCATCCTGCACGAGCGCCGCGACGACCTTCAGGTCCTCGGCATCCTCCGCCTTCAGCCGAAGCGGCCGCTCGCGCCCGTCCTCGAACCGCGCGTCTTCGGTCATGCGCCGGGGATCCGCTCGATCAGCGCGCCGACCGCGCCGAGCTTGGCCTCGACCTGCTCGTAGCCGCGGTCGAGATGGTAAACCCGGTTCACCACGGTCTCGCCCTCCGCCGCCAATCCGGCCAGGATCAGCGAAACGCTGGCGCGCAGATCCGTCGCCATGACCGGCGCGCCTTTCAGACGGTCGACACCGCGGACAGTCGCCGTCCCGCCGTGAACATCGATATCCGCGCCCATCCGCGCCAGCTCCGGCGCGTGCATGAACCGGTTCTCAAAGATTGTCTCCTCGAGACGGCTTTCGCCGGAGGCGGTGCAGAGAAGCGCCATCATCTGGGCCTGCAAATCCGTTGGAAAACCGGGGAATGGCGCCGTCCGCACTTCCACCGCCCCTACCCGGCCGTTTTTGCGGGCGACCTTCAAGCCGCCTTTCGTCTCCTCGATCGCGATGCCCGCCTCGTCCAGCTTCTCGCAAAAGGCCGAGAGCAGGCCGATCCGGCCTCCCAGGCACTCGACCTCGCCGCCGCAGATGGCGGGCGCGAGCATATAAGTTCCGAGCTCGATCCGGTCCGTGACGACCGGATGTGTCGCGCCGCCCAGACTGTCTACCCCCTCGACCGTGATCGTATCTGTCCCGGCCCCGTCGATCCGCGCGCCCATTTTCGCAAGGCACTCCGCCAGATCGACGATCTCCGGCTCCCGCGCCGCGTTCTTCAACACTGTGGTGCCCTTCGCGAGCGTCGCCGCCATCAGGATGTTTTCGGTCGCGCCGACCGAGACGAAGGGAAACTCGACAACCGCGCCCTTCAGACCGCCCGGCGCCTCGGCATGCACATAGCCGTCGCGCAACTCAAGCTCGGCGCCCAGGTCTTCCAGCCCCTTCAAATGCAAATCCACCGGCCGCGCGCCGATCGCGCATCCTCCCGGCAGCGAAACCTCCGCCTTGCCGAACCGCGCGAGCATCGGCCCGAGGACAAGGATCGAAGCGCGCATCTTCCGCACGATATCGTAGTCTGCGTGAAGATCGCCAATCGTGTGGCTCGAAAGCGCCAGAACCTTCCCGTCCTGCAGCGCCTGCACCTCCGCGCCAAGCGACTGAAGCAAAAGCGTCATCGTCTGAATGTCAGACAGCCTCGGCGCGTTGGTCAGCGTCAGCGGCTCGTCGGTCAGAAGCGTCGCCGGCATCAGCGTGAGGCAGGCGTTCTTGGCGCCCGCGATCGGAATGGCGCCCGAAAGAGTAGCGCCGCCTTTGACGAGGATCGAATCCATGCTCAGCCTGCTTTGCCGCTTTTGTCACCGGTTTTGCGAGCGCGCGCCTGCTGTTTGCGCCGCTGAAGGTTTTGCTTCAGCGCCGCCTTCAGTCTTTCGTCCCGCGTTTCACGCGGTTTCGGCGTCTCGCTCGCATCGCTCGATTTGCCCATGGAGCCGTCCTAGCGCAGTTGCGGAAAACCGTCCAGATTGCGCTTGCGCGATGAGGGCTTTGGCAGTATTTCGCGCCACGTTCTGATGACGGGCTGCCGTAGCTCAGGGGTAGAGCACTCCCTTGGTAAGGGAGAGGTCGAGAGTTCAAATCTCTCCGGCAGCACCAGCCCGTCAGGGGCCGCACTTCCCTTTCGGTCAGCTCTTTTCCCCAATCACCGGAAGCCAGGCAGCCGCCAGCGCGACCAGCGCTGAAAAGGTCCACGTCGCACGCGCGCTCGATTTGGCCATCCGGTGCGCCGCCTCACTGCGGCGGGCGCGGCCAAGGGCCACG
>JASJAU010000032.1 GCA_030066855.1 Paracoccaceae bacterium
GGAATTGTTGACTACGCCGTGACCCATTCGCCAGTTGCTGACGGATGTCGGCGTGAAACGCCTTCAACCCTAGAGGTCACAATCGCCTGAAGGCCTACAAGCAGAGAGTACAGCCCAATGAACACGAGAACTCACGTCAGCGAAGGGGGCTGTACATGCGGTCATGTGCGTTATCAGGTGGTGGCTGACCCCCTGATCGTACATGGCTGTCATTGCCGGGGATGCCAGAAGAACTCCGGTTCCGCTTTCGCGATCAATGCATTGTTTGAGGCAGATCGCGTTAGGCTCACGTCGGGCACCGTGGACAAAATCTCCGTTCCGACGCCCAGCGGCACAGGTCAGGATATTACCCGTTGTTCAAAGTGCAAAGTCGCGGTTTGGAGCAACTACAATATGGGCGGCCTCCGAAAGTATATCCGCTTTATCCGCGTCGGCACTCTTGATGACCCCGACCAATACCCGCCAGATGTGCACATCTATACTTGCTCGAAGCAACCGTGGGTCATTCTGCCAAAGGGGGACAGAAGAGTTATTAAGTTCTATGAATTCGCCGAGACTTGGACGCCCGAGAGTTTGGAGCGTCTCGCGGAGATCGAAGCATCCGCCGGCATCAAGATTTCCTGACGGAGTAAGGTCGCACGGCGCTCCAGCCAAGGCCCAAAACTCAAGGCATTCAGGTATTCCAGTTCTTGAGTAAGAAACCCTCAAATGCGCATGAAACTAATGCCCGCTTCGGGCTCCAAGCAGACTTTTGGGCAAAAGTTCGCTATGGTGATACTGCATGGACAGTCCGGAGGGGACCGTGATCAGACATGTAGTTCGGGTCATGGCGTGTTCGATTGTCAGTTGGATGGCTGCCACCGCCGCATCGAATGCCGAGATGATCCATCTGATGGCGCGGAAGGGCGATGCTCAGGCGGTTCTCGGCGAGATCGCCAAGGGCGCCGACGTCGACATGCCAAGCACGCGCCACACGACCGAAGTAGGGGTGTCGCCGCTGTTCATTGCGTCGAAGTTCGGCAAGGTCGACGTCGTAGCAGCGCTGATTGAGGCGGGCGCCGATGTTCACCGGCTCTACAAAGACATCTCCGCGCCCTATGCCTATGGCACGCCGCTGCACGTCGCCGCGCAGAACGGACGGACCGAGGTCGTCCGTGTGCTTCTGGATGCCGGAGCCGACCCGAACGTTTTTGACCACTCGATCGGCACACCCATGCATTTTGCCCGCTGGAAGGGCCATGAGGAAGTCGCGGCGCTGTTGGAGGCACGTGGTGGCGAGGTTCGGCACGTTCAGGCGCCGATCGAACACGATCTCTTGGGCGCGGACCTCGAATTGGGCAGGGAGATTGTGTTCGGGTGCGGAGGCTGCCACAGCCTGAAGGCGGAGGATCACGATCCGGATCTTCGGGGGCCGCCGCTTTGGGGTGTCGTCAACCGTCCGGTCGCGTCATGGGCCGGGCATGCCTATTCGCCGGTCATGCAGGCCGAAGGCGGCATCTGGAACTACGAGAAACTGAATAACTTTATAGCTGCACCGAAGCGCTTCTTACCGGGCACGGACATGTGGGCGCGCGGTATCGATGACAACACCCGCCGGGCGGCGGCCATCGCCTATCTCAGGACCTTGGCCGATGACCCGGTGCCGTTGCCGTAGAAAGGTAGTAGGGCTCAGCGCTCGTAGGAGACACCTGACGTTTCTGGTTATGTTCTCAGCTTCCCTGATCGGTCGAACGACTGCTTCGCGGACGACGCTGTCATTCGACGAGATCAGACATCTTCCGAAGACTGGGCCCAAAGGTTGATTCCACCTTCGAATGCGAGGTCGTTGATCTCGGCGAGTTCGGCGTCGCTGAAAGCCAGATTGGACAGCGCGCCAACGCAATCCTCGATTTGCTCCGGGCGCGACGCCCCGATAAGCGCCGACGTCACCCTGGTGTCTTTCAACACCCAAGCGATCGCCATCTGCGCCAGTGTCTGACCGCGCGACTGGGCGATCTCGTTGAGGCTGTTCAGGCGTTCGATTGCAGTGACAGAGAGAAGAGACGGATCGAGGGACTTGCCGGCCTTGGCGCGGCTCCCTTCCGGGAGCCCATCCAGGTACCTGTTGGTCAGAAGACCTTGAGCCAGTGGGGTGAAGGCAATGGAGCCGAGCCCAGTTTCGGCCAGAGTATCAAGCAAGCCGTCACGCTCGATCCAGCGGTTCAGAATGTTGTAAGACGGCTGATGGATGACAATCGGCGTTCCCAATTCTGCAAGCACGGCGGCGATCTCATTTGTCCTTTGCGTGTTGTAGCTGGAGATTCCGATATAGAGAGCCTTTCCGCTTCGAACGATCTGGTCGAGAGCGCCGGCCGTTTCCTCGATGGGTGTCGAAGGGTCGTACCGATGAGAGTAGAAAATGTCGACGTAGTCTACGCCCATCCGACGGAGGGATGCATCGCATGACGCGATCACATGCTTGCGTCCCCCCCATTCGCCATAGGGTCCGGACCACATATCGTAACCCGCCTTGGACGATATGATCATTTCGTCGCGATAGTGCCGAAAGTCGGTTCTAAGAATCTCGCCAAATGCGAGCTCCGCGGACCCAGGCGGAGGGCCATAATTGTTCGCCAGGTCGAAGTGGGTGATCCCAAGATCAAACGCTCGCGTGCACAGGGATCGTTTCAAGCTATGAGGTGTGTCGTCCCCGAAGTTGTGCCAGAGGCCGAGGGAAATCGCCGGCAGAAGCAAACCGGATCGACCCGCTCGCCGGTACTCCATCCGAGCGTAGCGATCGTCGTCAGCGACATACGGAGGGTCGAATGTTTTCAGATTGCGGGACATTTTGATCCTCCGGCAGGGAGCTCCTTCGATCGGTACTAAACACGAACGCCGTCCGTGCCAACGTTCCGGATCGCACGGAGTTCGTCATCGGCGAGAGACCTGCGGGAATGGGCTCAATGCGCGTCAAGGCAATCCAAAGGTGTTACGCGCTCCGGGCTCTTAGGACAAATCTGACGCCACCGGTCGGGTTTCGAACTCGTTCACGGAGGGGAATGACTACTCTGCGGACCAAGCGGCCCTTGAACTTGAAGGCCCGACGGCAGTTGAGAATGCTCGGTTAGCCCGACGCGCCAATCGGCTTCAAGCGAGCTCCCCTGATCTCTGGATGTTAACCTCGCGCAACGACAGTATACCCGCTTGGCATGAGTGTTCTCCGATGCCGGCGATGTCTGGTGTGGAGGAGACATGCGATCGAACTTGGCCGTCAAGCGATGCTGCAGATTGGTCATCTTGGCGCTTGCTGGTGCAGCCGCGCCGTTGCCAGTCTTTGCCTGCCGCCTTGCTCTTGTCTTGGCCATCGACGTCTCGACCTCTGTCGACCAACGCGACTACAGCCTTCAGCGAAACGGATTGGCAAACGCCATCAGGTCTCAAGAAGTGAAAGGCGCCTTCTTGTCTTCCGGCGCACCTGTGGCTCTTTCGGCTTACGAATGGAGCGGTCAGCACAACCAGCGGATCGTTCTCGCCTGGAAGCTCATGACGAGCGTTGATGACATGGATGAAGCTGCCGAAACGATCGAAAGCGTTGATCGTTCCCGATCTGGCTATCCCACGTCGCTAGGTCGCGCCCTCAGCTTCGGGGCCGATGTGCTGGCAGCCGCGCCTGGGTGCCAGAGACAGACCATAGACGTGAGCGGGGACGGGAGGAACAACGACGGCTACCCGCCGGACATCGCCTACCAGAGAAGCGCATTCGACAGCATCAACGTGAACGCGTTGGCCATTGGCGGCAGCGAACCGCTAGGCGCGCTTGTTACGTACTTTGAGGAGAACGTCATCCGTGGCTCCGGTGCCTTCGTCGAAGTCGCGCGCAATCACGAAGAGTTTGAGGAAGCGATGAGACGGAAACTAGTACGAGAAGTGGCCACTTTCATGATGAGCGAAACCAACTTCGACAAGTGATAGTGGCTGCAGTTCAATGACCGCTTTGCGGACGAAGGCGCCACTTCCGGAAGGCCCCCTCATACCCGAGAGAGCCGCGAGCATCAGACCTTTGGGAAATGCCCGACGATCCCGCGCTTCCACCATCTCCGCCAAAGCTTGAGTGCGTGACGCCGCTGACTTGGCCCTTTCAGAGCCATTCTCACTATTTCTGCCATTGACCTGCTCGACTGCCCGCTGCGACGCGGGTTGATCCAGCGTTCATGAAGCTGAGTTCGACTTCTAGCCGCCTCACAGTCAAACCGGCGCTTTTTGAAGTTGAGCCGAAGCCTGCCTATTGAGGGCCGCCTTGCAACGAATGCGCCAAAAGCGCTCATCAACCTCGGCGAAAGGCAGCCGATGCTTCGTGCAGTAGAGCGATTGAACGGCAAGACTCTGCCGTCCGAAACCAGCCGCATGTTCATAGCGATAACGATTGGCTATCCGCGAGTACGAGAGCAGGATTTTTGAACACAGGTTTTCTTATGGGACATGATCCGAACGAGAAGTCGGACCGTTTGCGGTTCACGATACTTGAGAGGTTTTCCTTCACCGTGGCGCTTGTGGTTGCGGTGGCGGCTTTGTTGAGCGCGGGCGGCGCTGTGCTGGAAGCCTACTTGCAGAACTAGGTGCGTGTTGGCGACAAGGAGGCTCTTGGACAGAACGCCATCTGAGAGCCCTTTGCGTTTATTGATGGTGACACACTGTTTCGCGGCGTTTGGCTTTTCAGGCGGCGAGCTTTGACTAAATGGCCCTTGGACCGGGGCGGTCGGAACTCCCCCGTGTGATGCTTGGTGTGTTTGCCCCAGCTAGTCGGCCTTCTACCTGCCCCGGTCCACCACAAGCTTCGGCAAAAACTTCTCCTAAGACTTCCGGGGTCCGCTTCTACCCCTCGAATGGCCGCTTTGCGGACTTTGCTGCTTTTCGAACACGCCGCTTGTTTGCAACCTTTGGTCCACATACTAGTCGGCCAGAACTCTTGGCGCAGAGTAATTAACTGCAATCAACAGCCCTTGAGGTGTCAATATGCTGGTACTGAGCAAGTCGTATCGCAAAGTTCTCTTTGATATGGATGGGACCTTGGTCGACTCCCGCGCGGCGGTTGAAAGAGTTTGGAGGAAGTGGGCAGCCCGCAACAACCTTGATCTGAGCGCAATACTCGAAGTTTCTCATGGTCGCCGGGCCATCGACACTGTGCGCAAGTTTTCAACCGAGAAAATGGACATTGAAGTTGAGGCCGCTTGGCTCGCAAACGAAGAAATCAAGGACATTGAGGGGATAGTCGCCGTTCCCGGCGCCGCACAGCTTGTCTGGCAGCTGCAATCAAACGATTGGGCGGTTGTAACCTCTGCTGACCGCGCACTGGCATCGAGGCGCCTTGCGGCAGCCGGTTTGCCGATACCTCAGACACTCATAACCGCCGAGGATGTGCAATTTGGGAAACCCAATCCTGAAGGTTATGAGTTGGCTGCGACAAGGCTCGGGACGACCGCGGATCAGTGCATTGTCTTTGAAGATGCTCCTGCAGGAATCGAAGCGGGTATAAATGCCGGAAGCGATGTAGTTGCGGTAAGTGCGGCGCGGCCTCATGAGTTTGAGGAGCTGTGTCCGACGATTCACAACTTTGGCGCGATATCATTTCGACTAAACGGCACAGAAGTCGGTAAACGCTGATATCCGCTTCGGGCTCATAGCAGTCATCTGACAGGTTAGGTTGGAAACAGGGCTCGCGAAGCTCCGGCTCCTTAGGCATGCCGCAATCGATCTATGCGTTGCTTCTAGTAAACACGTGGGATGGCGAAAGCATGAATGGAGCGAAGTACCCTGCGAGGTTGGACATCGGCAGGACCTCCGGCTTCAAACTGACGTTGAGCATTTCGCGCAGGAAACTCCGCCGCATTTCGATCCTCGCCCAAGCACCTGGATAGCGATCAGCAAACTCTGACCTGCCTTTCTCATCGAGCAGGACGATACCGTCTTCTATATTGGCCGTGCCGTAGGCGGACCCGGTCGCCGGAATGATGTCGAGCTGTATTGCCTGACCTGAGCGCAGTGTCTCTTGGCTGCCAGGATAGATCGGCGAGTTCATCCACTCGTCGAGGTGAATGAGGTGTCCGGGGTTGAGCGTCACTCCAAAAAACGGATCACCCAAATGCGATTTCACCAGAGCGTCCAGCTTTCCGCCTGTGACGCCTATCCCAACCGTTTGGTACCATTCGGCCGCGCATTCGAAATAGGGCCCGGCCAGTACTTCAACATAGTCCCGGACTTCGGCCGGAAGGTCATCCGGTCCTTCCGCCACCCATCCCGCTCTGCATGTGAGAGCGCCCTGCACTCCAACAGCAATCTGAAAAGGCTCGCCCCGTTCGATCACCTTGTCAGAAGGGCTCGCCAGGCCGAGTCGTGTTCGCCCACCGCTGCTTATCATCGGATGGCAACTCAGCGGCAGCCGACCAAGCCGAAGCTCATCCGAAAGATCGCGTTCCGTGATGCCAGGCTTGAGGGCACGCAGAACGCGTTTGACGGCCTCAGAAACGTGACTGGCGGCGTACTCAAACTGAGCGATCTGATCGATCTCGTTTTCCGTGCGCATTCCAGTCGTCGGATGCATGAAGAGGTCAGTCGCGTTGCGAACGTTCTTTTCGCCAACAACTGTTCTCAAGGCATCGGCAAGGTATGAGGGTATCTCCAGCCAAGATGCTGGCTTGGCAGTTTCGTCCGAAGTGAAATACTTCCAACCGATGACCCCGGTAGTAACGCCTTCGCGCAGCCCGAGTTCGCGCATGACTTCTTCAATTTCCGGAGTCTGGCTGCGGTTCTGCCCGAGCAATCCAAAAGGCGGATACAAGACCAGGCGGAAGTCCAAAGGTGACACGCCCGCATAACCCTGGTTCTCCGGTCCGGTGATGAGGACCGGTTCATTGCGACCGACGATGACAAGCAGTGCTTCCTCAAATCGCGGATCGACGCCGCAAATGTAGGCGAGATTGGCAAAGTGCTCTCGATCGCTATAGATAGCGAGCGCTTCGAAACCGGCATCAGACGCGCGTTTTTTCAAACGCTCAAGCCTGTCGAGGTACAAGCCGGGTGCCAGTTCCGGAAACCGATCCGGCACCCCGAATTCCGGAAGTGGGACTTTATCGAGATGGGTTCTTTGCGCCATTTCAGTTGCCCTGCCGACGGTTGCGAGAAGCGAACTCCAACTGACCATACAGCCTTTGGCCGCTTTTGTGGCGCCCGCCCATCGAACGTATCGATCCACGCTAGGCAGATTCAGAAGTATTCGCCATTCGGCTTCGTTGTTTTTTGCTGCAGAACGTTCGCCTTGGGCTCAAAGGCGACGTCTGACGCAATCGGACTGCGCTTTGCTTCCTAAGGCACTATGAATAAATGCAATCCGGATGCTTTGGCCTCTCGATCCAACCGCAGCATCTGTCTCCGAGCTGGATAGGGGGACAAGGAACGGTTGCATACGAGCAATAAACACAACAGTCGCCCTCAAGCGGCTTCAGTACCGTCGAGCACGACTTGCACTCGTAGAACCACTGACATGCGTCGGTCGGCATGGTTTCGGTCTCGATATGGCCGCAGTTCGGGCAAGTGATAGCGCTTTCCAGCACAACGGTCTGATCGTTCAGCCCCATGGATTGACCGGACACATCCGTACTTAACTGAGTTTGACGTTCGCGGGTTTGATCAGGGTTGCCAGATATTCCCGTGTCTCGCCGTCCCAATCGGAAGGGTTTTCATTGTGCGCAACCTGCGCATGAAGCTCCATGAGCTTCCAAACCTCGTCCTTGGTCTCCGCGACCACGCTTGCAGGACAAGCCTCCATCCCCTCGCAATCTCGACATGCGTATAAAAATGCGTTCGCCATGGCGGTTCTCCCCTCTGTCCCAACAGAGAATAGCAGATCCGCGCCTAGCCACCGAATCGAGCACCTAGGGTGTTCTTTGGTGTACCGAAACCACAGCAACAGACGTCCGCCTTGGGCTAATGGGAGACATTCGCCGACTTTGGTCAGGCGTTCCGTTGCTTCCCACGAAGCGAACGACCGCTATGCGCCAAATTGAATCTAGGTCTGTCCGTCATGGGCTGCTCTGAAGCAGACCCCAACCAACCACTTGCCAGTTTGAGCATTTGGTTCTGGTCAATGGTCCTCATTGTTGAGCCAACGCTTCCGCTACGGTCATCCAAATCGGTAGTGTGGCCGCGCTCAGCAGGGTGCTTTGCGCGATCAAGGTTGCAGCCAGTTTCCGGTCAGCGCCGAATCCGGAGGCCAGTACGTGCGCGGCCGAAGCGGTTGGCAAGGCAGCGAATACCACGAGGACGGGCACCAATGGTCCTGACGCGCCCAGCGCAAGCGCGCAGAGGCTCACGGCCGCGGGCAAGACAATCAGCTTGGTTCCGACGATGATGCTTGAAAAGCGATCCAGCTTACCGAGCGCTTTCCAGTTGAGCGTCGCGCCGATAGAGATGAGGGCAACAGGGATGGCCGCCTGCGCCAGGAGCTCGACCGGCGCGAGAAGCGGTGCTGGAATGCTGATCTGACTGACGCCGACGGCAACGCCTGCAAGACTGGCCAGCAAGAACGGATTCAAAGCGATCTTGCGGGCCGCCGTGCCCGCGGACAGGCCCTCGCCGCGAGATAGCGCTGAGACGGCAAAGACGTTGGCCACGGGAATGGCCAGTCCAATCGTGACCGAATAGTAGATCAAATCGGCCGACGGCAGTGCCTGAACGACCACAAAGCCCAAGGCGGTGTTGAACCTCCATGCTGTCTGCCAGCAACCGGCGAAGTCGAGAAAACGCGGAGGGCCGAACGGACGCGCTAGCCAGCCAATGCCAAGTCCCAATGCCAGCACCATCCAAACTAGCGGCCCCACAATGGCGAGGCTTTCCAGCGGGATGGGGCGCGCCGCAGCTGTGGCGAAGATCAGCGCTGGGAAGAGGATCTCGAAGTTGAGGCGATCCAGTCCAGTCCAAGCGTTCTCCGAAAGCCGGTTTCGGACAAGCCCGCCAAGACAGACCAGCAACAAGCTTGGAAGCAGTCCGGTCAACAATATGGAAAGCATCAAATTGGCTTAGGGTAGCGCGGTTCTGGCGCTCTCTTGCCCCCTATGGCGTTCGGTGTAAACCGGCTTGCTCCCGTCTCCAAGTTCGCGAATACGCTTCCCTTGGCGCTAGCTAGGGGCCTTTCAGCTGTTTGGCCAATGACCGCTTTGCGGACCTAGTGGACACGCGAAGGCCAGTTTCAGATTTGGGTCCTATCGCTAGCAACAAGTCCCTTTATGGTCCCTCCCTTCCAAAACATCACGGCGTTTCCGGCAAGCGCCAAGACAACCCCTACCACCTTGATCAAGGTCCATTCGTATCCCTCCGCGAACGTTGAGATCGAGAGCGCGACGATTGGAAAAAGAACGGTGGCGTAGGCTGCCTGCAATGCCCCGATCCGGGTGACCAGCAGAAGATAAGTTGTGAAAGCGACAATGGTCCCGAACGTCGCGAGATAAAGCAAGGCCGCCAGAAAAACCACGTCCGATGGCATTACCATGCCGGTGTCGGTCACAAGGACGCAAACCAGCAGAAAGACGGCGCCGTATCCCATCGCCCAGGCGTTGGCATCGATCGTTTCGAGGCCAGCTTCCGTATTTCGGCGTGAAACCATGTTCCCGAGTGAGAAAAACATGGTTCCGAGCACCGCCAATCCGATGCCTTTCAGTGTTGCAGTCGGGTTGTCTGTTTCGAACTCGGAACCGAAAAGGAGCACCAAACCTGCGACGCCGATAATGCTGGCCAACAATGCCCGTTTTGTGACGGGTTCGCCAAAGAAGACCTTGGCGTTCAGGGCATTGAACACGGTCGCAAGGGAAAAAACGACCGCGAGAAGGCCAGACGGAACCGACGCGGCAGCCGAGTAGAAGCACAGATAGTTCAAGCCAAAGAGGCACAGCGCCTGAGCCGCCAGCCACGGCTGATGGTGCCGAGCTGGCACCTTTAATCTGCCGATCAATGCGAGCCCCAGAAGGAACAGCAGCCCGGCTGTCGCAAACCGGTAGAAAACGGACAGAAGGACGGGGACAGGTCCCACTTGAAGCGCCATCGCAAACCACGTGGTTCCCCAGATAAGCACGGTCGAGATAAAGAGCGTGGCGTTCATGGCGGATCTGCGAGTGGCTTTCGATGCTCAGAGTGGCCATTTGATCGAATTGACTAGGTTCTGCCAGCCCTCGCGATGTCTGCACTGTCGATTTCGGGAATAGGCTGTTGGCCGCGCGCATCAACTATTGGCGAGCATGAGGGTGTCACATCCCTGCACAACCAGTCACCCGAACGTCCGCTTTGGGCTCATAGCAGTCATCTGACGAGTTTCGTCAGGCTCTGACCCAACCTAGGCGAGGCGAATGACCGCTTTGCGGACAAAGCCGACCTTTGAACTACTGCGCCCCACATTCACATAAAACGATCTCGGCCCGTTCGCCGACTGGTACTTTGGGAAGCACAAACTTTCGATAGCCGAGATTATCCAATGAGCGATCTAGGCGATTGTATTCTTGGACGGCCGCATCAAAGTCATATCGGCGTTCGGCGTCATTCACAAAATTCTCGCGCCATGGCGGAGCGACGAACACACGCTCCGCATAAGGTAAGATCTTGCCAAGTGTCTCTCTTGCCTTTGGTCCTCCGGAGTGCTCTAGCGCGACAGCCGCGTCGAACAGCCCACGGTCAAAAAAAACAAGACCATCTTGGTGATGCGCGGCTTCCAGATCGGACCTCGCCATCTCGATGGCTCGCAAAGCGAATGCTTTCAAGTCCACCCATGGCAGCGCCTTTCCTCTTCCAACCAATTCATCGGCGACGATGCGTCGACCCGGCTCTGGAACGGTCCCGAATCCAAGTCCAGACAAGGCATTCAACAAGGTTGTTTTTCCACCGCCTGAGCAGCCTGTCAGCAGTATGAATCTTTCATTCAACGATCCTACCTTTCTGGGCGCTCTTCTTACGGTCTAGGAACCTAAGGCTGCGATGCAGCAATTGGCAACAAGGGCTCGGAGCCGCCATTCACCGCACTGCAGTGCCGATTGCGCAGTTGAACGTCTGCTTTGCGGACAAAGCCGCCATTCCCGGAAGGCCACCCTCATACCCGAGAGAGCCGCGAGCATCAGACTTTCGGAAAATGCCCAACGATCCCGCGTTTCCACCATTTCCGCCAAAGCTTGAATGCGTTGCGACGGTGATTTGGCCCGTTCAGAGCCATTCTTAGTATTGCTGCCATTGACCTGCTCGACTGCCTGCTGCGACGCGGGTTGGTCCCGCGTTCATGAAGCTGAGTTCGGCTTCCAGCCGCCTCACAGTCAAACCGGCGCTTGTTGAAATTGAGCCGAAGCCCGCCTATTCGGGACCTCTCTGCAACGCATGCAACGCTCTCATTTGGCCAACGACCGCGGGGACCCGCCCAAACCCGGCGAAAACCTGCCCGATGACCCCGGTGATGGATTTGGGCGGTTGACTCTCCACAGCATGGCCTTTCCCGAGAGGCTCTTCACTGGGACCTTCTTCGGGGCAACACGCTCACTAATTCCCCATAAGAAAATGTTGAAACTCAGAGGGTTAGCGGAAACGCCTATTTTCTGCGCAACCCCGTTAAGCCGTTGTTACAAAATCTTAATGACCTCAATGGCCGCTTCATTTCACAGACTTATCAACAGATTCTGTGGACTTGCATCATATGCCCAGCAGCTCATCCGGCTTCCCAACGGTAGCGAAAGAAGTGTTGTGCACTACAACCTGAGTTCACGGTTATACCGGTGCGATGCTTGGTGGGTTTCCCCCTGTTAGTCGTCCACCTCAGCGCCAGAAGACCCTAACCCGATCCTCGTAGATGTTGGTTTCGTACCCGAGGCCTTCAAGCTCTTCAGCGACGCGCTTCGCTAGTCGAGGGTCAACGCAGAGCTTAGTGTAGCTGGAACGTCCGCTGTAAGCTTGCCTTGCGATGTACCGCTGCATCCTCTCCACTTCGGACTTCGCCTTCTCTTCGAAAAGCCGCGTGGCTTCAGGCTTATCCATTTCTCGTCCTTTCAGCGCGCAATCACTGGACAAGAACGAGTACAGCACCGTGCCGTGTGTCAAACAAGCAGCCTGGCATTTTCCTCAAATGTGCGTTGCCTGACGGACTCAATTAGTTTGACCTCTCAGAAACTCGTGAACGCCCTCCTCATCGAAACTCAACTCCGTTTCGCCGAGGCTACGTTTTTTGCCGGGCCGGGGCGGTAGAAACTCTCCCGAGTATCGCCAGGCGCCCCGGCCATTCGGATTTCCGCCCGCTTCGGTCCGCCAAAACCTAGCCAGAATCCATTAGACGGCACCGGCAGCGCGTCGCTGCGCAAGCGTCATTGCTGCACTACGCGGAGAGTTTCGGGAGACCAGGCGAGCCAGCCGGTCTTCTTTGAGGGGGGCTCGACAGCCCTCTAAATCATCGCCCAATCTTTGAATGCTGGGTCCGCTGGTTCTGGTCTTTCCGACCGTCCCGACTTCGCATTGTCTCGCACATGCTGCTTATCGGAATCTTCGGTTCCGTCGTTGGGGTCGGGTTCTGTCTTTGGGAGGCGCTCTCGATCGTCTGCCATATCTACTCCTTACTGACCCCATCAAACATCTTGGGGCCTTCCGGCCGTCCCCTTGGAAGAAGAGCGCGGAGACAGGCCGCAACACGGGTACTATTGAGGCCGGGCGGAGTATGGGCAGGTCAGCACAAAAGAAAGCTTCTCGGGTTTCACACTAGCGCGCCCCAATGCCCCGCTCTCTTCCCCGGGGCCAAGCCTACGAGATTTTCCGTTTCTTGTCGGAGAACGGACTGTTCTTCGAACAGGACTTTATTGTGACTGGCTACGTTCGCTATCGAACCGTCGTGGGGGGCGGCGCACTGGCGGGTGTAATTCGTTCAGTGCTGCTTTCGCGTACGTATGGGCCGCGCCCCCACACGATACTCCGATACGGCCCCCAAGCGTCATTGCTGCAAGACGCTGAAGAACCCGTCGGAGTACGAATCCGGCCAGTCCGGATTGCTCCAGAAAAAATTTGTGTAGGCTTCGCCGGATGCGACCTGACCATTGTCACCTCTGAGATAACCATATCCATCGGCGTCGTAGATTGCGTTTACGCATTCACCTTCGGGCGGGCCCCTGCCATTGACGAATACTTCGACTTCATCGTCGTCCCGATCGATAACACCGGTGAAGTCAATCTCACCCTCCGGCATTTCAAATCCAACGACATCGGTCACAATGCCGTAGGACGTTCCTGTTACCGCTTCGGTGGCAAACTCAATGGTCAGCTGGAGATTGGCGACGTAACTGGCCGGCACGACCTGTCCTTCATTCCGAAGTCCTCGAGTAAAGCCATCGTAGGTCGCGGTCCCGAAATCCGGGAGGTCATCGTAGTGCGTACGATGCTTCCCTTCCAAAGCAGGTTGAAGGACTTCATCCAGGAAGACATCGGTTTTTGCCCTCGCCTCGGCGTAGGAATCCTCCTGCGTGATAACCGGGTATCTGATGTCTCCGGCCTTAGTGGTGCATCCAGCGAGCATCGCAAGAGACACCAATCCGATGATGAGAGTGTGACTCTTCATTTCTGGCCCCCTTTCGAAATTCGCCCACTTAATGAGACATCTATGCAATGACGCGCTGAACTCGGATTCTATGGGGGTTTGATTCAAACAGCATTGCCGCTGACTTAGGGAGGGAGTGACTCAAGCACCCGCGCCCAGCGTCCCCACGCCGCATGACTAGATTTGGCCGCCCATAAGCCGACTGCTCCCCCAATGGCGGCCTGTATTGCAGGAATACGAATGACCGACGCAGATTAACCCACGTCAACGCCAACTGACTGGCTGTCTAGCAATCTAAGTGCGTCCTTTAATCTACCCGCCCCGGCGTTCGCCTTTCTTTGCTGTGGCCACGTGGCGGTTCAATCCGGTCGCCTTGTCCGCTCGCTTCTCAAGAACCCCGTCCAATCTGTCCATTTGTCCAGAACGTCACGCCCGAAATGGACATTTGTACAGTTTGGACAGCCTTCTGGCGAAGACCACGAACGTCTGCTTTGTGGACTAAGCGGACTTCAAGCTGGTTACCCAGGAATGTCGCGTTCTTCTTGAGTTGCCGGTGCCGCTTGTCGGCTTTCCACTCCTAAGGTTGGACAGTGGCAAAAACCAAAATGATCAAGACTGCGAAGAAGCCGAGTATTGCGAGCACCGCCAATGGTGTGGCGGCCCGATCCTTCATGGTGGGTTCGCTGCCTCCTAGCCGCAAATCTCCATAGAGCTGCTTAGCCCGCATGAGGAAAAAGACTCCCGCCCCAAGTGTGGCTATGAAGAAGGCAAAGAACCCGAGATCGCCGCTAAGCTCGTCAATGCGGCCATCAATCCATAAGCCAGCAGCAACGGCGATATCGAACAAGGCAACAACCGCGCAGATCAGGCCAGCCGACGCAAATGCCAGAACACGAAACACGACCTTCACCTTTCCTTTTCCGACGATGGATACGTCTCCAACGAGGATTCTATGCTGGTCAAAATAGCGCCGAATTGGCGCATAGTGCCAATGACCGCTTCGGGCTCATAGGAGGCAACTGACGGATTGGATCCGCAATCCCCCAACTCAAGGGCAATCTTAATGTTCGTGTGTCTACCGGCCTTTTCTTGTTGGCTCGGTTGGCCGGCCTGCCGTCCTCTCCAGATACTCCAGAATGGCTTCGCGAGCTTCCACATCAGGGACGTTGTGGGTGGAAAGAAAGTCGTCCAATCCTCCCGGTCCGTAGTCTTCCAAACAGCTGCCAAGATCCCGGAGCACGCCCGAATTGGAGTGACAGAAACTGCATCTTTTCTGGATAAGACGCAAAGCGAAGTCCTCTTCAGCCGCCAACATGGAACCATCGGCAGCTCCTCCCGAAATAGCACAGCAGCATAGGGCAATGGCCAGAGCCAAGCCCGTTAGAAATCGTGTGCTCTTGCGTTCGGAAGACATCCCATCTTGCCTGTCAGGCATTGATACCGCTCGGCAATAAAGGCTGAACCGCATGGAACGCGTTCGCATTAACCTTGTTCAAATGTGCGGGTTTGGATGAAAAGAAAAACCCCGGGGGCATAAGGGACAAAGCGCCGGGGTAACTCTCCAACAACAAGGACAACCTCAGTTTGATCGCGCGGTGAATGCGCTGCGCTTCCTGAACTGATCCCTCAGAACAGGATTTCGGCCCGCCAGACGTCTGTTGCCTTTTTCTTGCCGCCTCCTCGACGCTTGATTGTCATAATCCGTTCAATCTTGAGGAGACTGGATGAATATGAGGCGCCCGATGACACTGCATACAGCAAGAATGCTTTTGACAAGAGAGCGGCTCGGATCGAACCGGCATACATTGCCTTGGTTGCCATTGCAGCTCTACCAGCGCGGTATCCGAAAAGAGAGTTGAGCGGTCTAGCGAGGGTCGCCCGCCGTTTTCAGGCGAAACCGATTTGCCAGACTTGAGCCCGCTTGTTTGCTGGTCTCGGTGGCGCTCTGAAAGAACAGTCTCAGCACTGAACAGCTTCTTGCGTACTCGATTTCAAGACTAGGGCGGGAAGGGGTGGCCGAGATTTATTCCTCCGACAACACCTTTTCCGTTCGACATTGCCGCGTCAGCGGCGGCCTATTCATTGGCTCTTCGCCTGTCTAACCATCTACGGCTCGAATAGTGTCTGCGATGATTTGGGAGCCTTCATGCTGCATCATGGCTGTCGCGAGGGTCTTGTCAGAGGAAACCGGTCAGTTAGCCTCAACGCCGCTGGTTTGTTGATCTTCGTGGCGCTCTGAAGGGCTAATCTCCTTACAGAACAGAGTCTTTTGTCCTCTACTTCAAGAAGAGGGCGGTAGGGAGCGGCCCGGGCTCATTCCTCTGACATTACCCTCTGACGGTACCAAGGAAAACACGCGATTAATCGGGATTCTTGACGGTTTCGACGATCTCTTCCGTGTGTTCGCCCAGTTCCGGAAGGTCCGGCGCCAGAGTGCCGGGTTCCTCCGCAAACTTGATCGGCAGCCCGATGTGGAGATTTCCACCTTCGTCTCGGACCAGCATCTGACGCGCCTCGGCCTGCCGGCTGTGGAACGCTTCATGCAGGTTCAGCACGGGCGCCGCGCAGACATCATGCGCGTCGAAAAAGGCCTCCCAGTCGGCCCGGGTCCTTGAGGCGAAGGTCTCTTTCAGGAAGGTCTTGACCGGCTGCTGCGCCGGGCCGGGGGGACCGGAGGCGACATCGATCAGTTCGGGTCGGCCGAGCGCGTTGAGCATATTGACGACGAACTTGCGTTCCACTCCGCCGAGCGCGATGTGCTTTCCGTCCGATGTTCGGTAGGTCGTGAAGAACGCGTAGCCGCCGAAGCTGCGCTCATTAGCGACGATCGGCGCCCGATCTTCGGCAAAGACCGGGCCGGTAACGTTGGGCAGCCAGGACATCAGGCTGTCCATCATCGAGACGTCGATGTAATCGCCGCGTCCTGTGGTCTCGCGACGATAGAGCGCCATAAGAATGCCGGCGAGCGCCACCATCGAGCCCGTAACGTCAGCGGCGGGCAGACCCGGGTTCGCCGGCTCCCCATCGGCGCCAAGGTTGAGCGACAGCGTTCCCGCCAGCGCCTGAATCGCGAGGTCGTGGGCGGGTCGGCTAGCCTCAGGACCGGTCTGGCCGAAGGCCGCGATGGACGCGTAGACGATGCGCGGATTGCGCTCGCGAATCCTGTCTGGTCCGATGCCAAGGCGATCGACGACACCGGGGCGGAACGCCTCGACGAAAACATCGGCGGTGTCCGCGAGGTTCAGAAGGGCCTCGCGGTCATTATCGTCTTTGAGGTTCAGCACAACGGACTTTTTGTTGCGATGCGTGTTGCGGAACCAAACCGCAACGCCGTCCTCTGTTTTATAGCCTACGTCGCGCACCGGTTCGCCGCCGGGCGGCTCGACCTTGATCACCTCGGCCCCGTGATCCGCCATCATCTGGGTGAGGTAGGGGCCCGGAAGAAAGAGCGACAGGTCAAGAACGCGAAGGCCTTCCAGTTTCATGTCAGATGACTCCGCCCCGGCGGAATGCCTCGACGGCGCTTTCGGAGTATCCGAGGTCATTCAGGACTGCCTCGGTATCCGCACCGAGCTTTGGCGCCGCGCTGCTGCCCGGCCTCTTGCCGTCGAGTCGGATCGGCGAAGCGACGAAAGAGAGGCCATCCGGCGCGTCTGGATGCGAGATGGACTCAATGGCGCCGGTTTCTCGCGCATAGGGGTTGTCCAGAGCCTCCGCCATGGTCAGCACCGGAGCGGCGGGCACGCGGCCCGCCAAGCGGGTCATCCAATCCTGGGTTGTCGCGGTTCGGAAAGCGTCATCCAGAAGCGCCATCAGTGCGCCCCGGTTCGCGCGGCGCACCTTTGGCGTCGCGAAGCGCTCATCGTCGATCAGGTTCGGAAGACCAGCGATCCGGCAAAGCGCTTCCCAGAATTTAGGCAGAACGCACATGACGAAGATCTGCCCGTCAGCCGTTGGGATCATTTCGCACGGAACGACCGAGGGGTGGCCGGACCGGGGCCGGCGCCGCGTCTCATAGCCGGCGTTGAGAAACCAGGCGGCAGGGTAGGTGAGCTGATGCATGGCGACATCGTAGAGGGTCACATCGACATCGCGGCCCTCGCCCGTGCGGGCCGCGCCAAGCATCGCGGCGGTCAGCGCGAAGGCGGCGGTGATGCCGCTGAGGTAGTCGATGATCGAGAGACCCATCCGCGTTGGCGGACCGTCAGGCTCGCCTGTCAGGCCCATGAAGCCGGCCTCGGCCTGCATCAGGTAATCGTAGGCAGGCCAGGACGCGCGCCGCCCCTCCCGCCCGTAGCCGGAGAGATGGAGGCACACGAGGGAGGGCTTCACGGCCGCGAGATCAGTGTAGGTAAGGCCGAGCCGGGCAGGCTGGTCGCCCCGGAGGTTGTTCATGATGGCATCGGCCGTGCCTGCGAGCTCCCGGAGGATCCTTTGTCCATCTGCGTGCTTGAGGTTGAGCGTTATGGACGACTTGGACCGGTTGAAGGTCTGAAAGAACTGGCTGTCATTATCGCCCAGGAAATGCGGGCCCGACTGGCGGGAGCTGTCGCCTGACCCGGGAGTTTCGATCTTTATGATCTCGGCGCCCATATTGGCGAGATAGGACGAGCCAAACGGGCCCGCGCCGTATTGCTCGACGCTGACCACACGGATGCCGTCAAGCGGGCGCTTCATGCGATCCCGGCGGCCTCGGCCGCCGCAAGCACCTGCTCCATCTTTCGGATGACGGGCTTTTCGATCAACTTCCCGTCGATCATCACAAGTCCGGTATCGCTTGCCTCAAAGGTTGCGACGACGCTCCGGGCGCGGTCGATCTCCTCGCTCGTCGGCGAGAACACCTTGTGGATCGTTTCAACATTGGTCGGGTGGAGGACGGCTTTGCCAGAGAAGCCCAAGGCCTTTGCTTCGCGTGCTTCGGTCTCGATCTGCTCCAGATCGTGAACCGCGAGGCTCGGGACGTCCAGAACTCCGATCCCGGCGCGGCGCGCGGCGTGGACGATGCGCGAGCGCGCGTACCGAAGCGGTTCCGGCGCGATCTCGCAACCCAGCTCTGCGGCGAGATCGACCGCGCCGAAAAGCAGAAGCTCAAGGCGCGGGGACGCGCCCGCGATTGACTGGACGTTTTCCAACCCGTCCACGCTCTCGATGAGCGCCATGAGCCCCGCCGCGCTGCCGGCCTCCGTCAGAACGGCGTCTGCGATCCGAACTTCGTCAGGGCCGTCGACCTTGGGCAGGAAGACCAAGCCAGTGTCGGGCCGCGCGTCTGCGACGGCTGTCAGGTCTTTCAATCCGGCACGCGTCTTCAGACTGTTCAAACGAACGACGCGTTCGGGTCCCTGGTGTTTCTCGGTGAGCCACGAGATGGCCGCCTCCCGCGCCGCGTCTTTGCCGTCGGGCGGCACCGCGTCCTCCAGATCGACGCAAACCATGTCCGCGCCCGCCGCCACCGCTTTTGCGAAGCGATCCGGGCGAGAGCCGGGCACGAACAGGAGCGATCGCCGGGCCTTCATCAATGGTGCTCCTCGCCGCCAGAGACGTTGATCGACTCCGCCGTGATGTAGGAGGCGTCTTCGGAGGAAAGGAAGGCGCAGGCGGCGGCGATGTCCTCCACCTGACCCGTGCGCCCGAGCGGAATCCGCGCTCGCATCTCGCCGAGATATTCGTCCATTGTCAGACCCTTGGCCTGGGACATGAAGTCGTTCTGCCAGGCGCCGAGTCCCGTGGTGATGTGGTTCGGACAGACAGCGTTCACGGTGATCTGGTGCTCGGCCAGTTCCAGCGCCGCCGACCGCGTCAAGCCGATGACCCCGTGCTTTGAGGCGGTGTAGGCCGAGGCGAAGGCGAAGCCGGTCTTCCCGGCCTGGCTTGAGATGTTGATGATCCGGCCGCCGTTGCCTTGGGGGATCATATGCCGCGCAGCGTGTTTTATTCCGAAGAAGACCCCGCGCAGGTTCACGCCGAGCACGGCGTCCCATTTCTCCTGCGTCATTTCCACAAGCGGGCCGAACAGGTATCCGATGCCCGCGTTGTTGACGACGATATCGACGCTGCCAAAGCGATCCGCCGCGAAGTCCATCAAACCGGCAACGTCATCCTCGACAAGCATGTCGCCGCAATAGGTCGCCGCCTCGCCCCCGTTGGCGCGGATTTCCGAGGCGATACCCTCCATCTCATCAGAGGTGCCGATCCCGTGCGCCGGGGCGAGCTCGCCCTCGATCTTGCCGAGATCGTGCAGCACCACCCGCGCGCCTTCTTGGGCCAGCCGCGCGGCGATGGCCTGCCCGATCCCTGCCGGCCGGCCGGAGCCGGTTATCACGGTGGTTTTTCCTTCAAGTCTCATGGAGCCCTCACGCGAGATCTTCAGTCACGATGAATTGGGGATTGTCCGCGAAATCCCGGAACTGAGCGGCGATGGCCTGCATCGCCTCGGTCGAAATGTCCTGAAACAACCTATCCATCGACGTCACGTCCAGTATCTCGACGTACTGGTACGGTGAGGGCGCGTCCGAGCCCAAAAGCCCTGTCGATCGGTGCACCGTAAACCCGGAAACGGAGGGCAGGCCGTTGACGGTCGGTATGTCGGCATTGCGGGCCCAATCCTCGTAGGCGGAGGCGTCAGCGTCAGGTTTCAGATTGAAAAGTACGACAATGCGCGGCATGGCGGCACCTGTTCTGATCAGTTGTCCGGACAAGTGACGAGCTCTAGGTCGAAAAGTCAAGAAGTCAAACATGCATCTGAAAAACAAGGCTATTGTGGATAACCGACTGGGAAGGGTGGCAATGGCGGGATCATAAAGGTTGACAAGATGTCACAGCATGTCATTTCCATGTCCGGACAAATATTCCAGGGAGGCTAAGAAATCTCATGAACACGCTCAAGCTCCTCGCCGGCGCGTCGGCCCTTGCTTTGGCGGGCGCCACGGCCCTTCAGGCGCAGGAAATGCTGTTCCTTGCCGAGGACGTGCCGGCAGGTCTGAACTACGACGGTCCGGCCGCCGCGATCCCGACAAGTCAAACCGGTATGGTTAACGTGATGGAGCCGCTTTTCGGCTACGCAACCAACCCGCCGAATGAGAGCGGTGTCATCACGCCGGATTTCGGAACCTTCGAGGGCAGACTCGTTGAGAGCTGGAGCTATGATGCCGACACCCTCACCTGGACGCTGAACCTCCGCCAGGGCGTTCAGGGCTGTGACGGCGCGACCTTTAATGCCGACGATGTGGTCTACACCTTCGCGCGCGGCAAGTCGGTGTCTGGCGCCGCCCCGATCGGCTGGTTCCTCTCGAACGTGGCGTCGATCGCGAACTTCACACCGGCTGTTTTCGGTGAGGACGCCGCTGCGAAAGAAATAGGCGACGAGGTGTTGAAGGTCGATGACTACACCGTCACGATCCGCCAGTCCGAGCCGAACGCGCTTTTCCTACCGGTGCTGACGATCTTCGGCCTCTACATGTTTGACAAAGAGCTGATGGATGCCAATGCCACGGCGGACGACCCTTGGGCGCATGAGTACACCAACAATGTGAACGTACCGTCTTTCGGTCCATATTGCGTTGAGAGCTGGACGAAAGACGACGAGATCATCTTTTCCGCGAACGAGGACTATTATCGCGGCGCCCCGGCGATCAAGCGGGTCGTCATGAAAAAGGTGCCGCAGTCGTCGAACCGAGTGGTCATTCTTAGAAGCGGTCAGGCGCAGCTTGTTCAAGGTCTGACGCCGCGCGAGTTCGACAGCCTTCGCGGTGCGGACGGGATTTCGGTCGGCGCGGTTTCGGGTAATGAGAACCTCTTCGTTCACATGAACTTCGACGTTCCGCCCTTCGACAATCCTCTGGTTCGCCGGGCCGTCGCGCATTCGATCCCGACGCAGCAGATCATCGACAACGCCTACTTCGGGCAGGCCACGGCCTGGAAGGGTCATGTGCCATCGAGCTATCCAGGCTACCATGAGAGCGGTACGCAATACGAGTACAATCCGGATGGCGCCAAGGCGCTTCTGGCGGAGGCCGGATATCCGGACGGCGCCGGGCTTGACGCTTACGGCGAGGCGTTCCAGCTAACCTATGTGTCCGAGAAGGAAACAACGCTCGGTCCGATCGTGAACGCGATCTCAACGGCGATGCGCGAGATCGGCTTCCCGGTCACGCTGAACCCGATCCCGCAGACCCAGTACGGCGACCGTCAGCTGGTGAAGCGCGACCTTCCGTTCGCGGTCAACGATCAGGAAAAGCCGATCGGCGTCGACGCGGGCTACGCGACGCAGCTGTTCTTCGTCTCTCCGGAAAGCGGTGGCCTGAACAATATGGTCAACTACCGCAACGCCGACATGGACGCGATCTGGGCAAAGGCGCGGGTCGAGCCGGATACGGCGATGCGCGACGGCATGCTGGCCGAGATCCAGGACGTCCTGATGAACGATGTCGTCTGGGGACCGGTGGTGGAGTACAACACCCAGTGGGCGTTCTCCGACAGCGTGACGGGTCTGCAATGGCACGCGGACAACTCGGTCCGGTTCCACGACCTGAGCATCGAGTGATCTGAACCCGACCGGCCGCGCCCTGAATGCGTGCGCGGCCGATCCATCTCTGGCAAGACGAGCACCTTCCGCATGCTGACCCGCTATGTCTTTCGCCGCGTGGCGATCGGGCTTATCCAGCTTTTCGGACTGGTCATCGCCGTCTTTTTCCTGATCCGCTTGCTTCCTGCCGATCCCGTGTCGCGCTTCGTCGGGCTGAACTCGAGTGAGGAGGCTTATGCGCAGGCCGAGCGTAACCTCGGGCTCGACCGGCCGATCATGACCCAGCTGGGGCATTACCTCGGCGTGCTGCCGGGCGAGGGCGAGGGGCTTCTTCAGGGCTCGCTCGGCACGTCCTGGGTGACCGGGACGGCGGTCTCGACGGAGATCGCGCAGGCGCTGCCCGTCACTCTGGAGTTGCTGACGCTCGCCTTCTTCTTCGCGCTGGTCCTGTCCGTGCCCATCGGCATGCTCGCGGCAATCCGGCCGGGAGGGGCCGCTGACAAGGGCGTGTTCGTCTATTCGCTTTTCGCCGGCTCGCAGCCGGAGTTCTGGTGGGGTTTGCTCTTCGTTTATCTCTTCTTCTTCACCTGGGGTGTCGCGCCGGCGCCCTTGGGGATCCTGTCGCCGCTCACCAGCGCGCCGCCGGATGTGACCGGGTTTGTCCTGATCGACAGCCTCCTGGCCGGACGGCCTGACGTCTTCCTGGAAGCCGCCCACCACTACATGCTGCCGGTTGCGACCATGGTCTTCATCCTGTCCGGCCCGATCATCAAGATGGTGCGTCAGAACATGGTGCGGGCGCTTGGGAGCGACTTTGTGCTCTACGCGCGTTGCGCGGGGCTGCCGAAATGGCGGGTGGCGCTTTATGCATTGAGGGCGGCGATGGCGCCGTCGATGACGCTGATCGGCATCCTTTACGGGTTCATGCTGGGCGGCGCGGTGCTGATAGAGAGCGTGTTTTCGCTGGGCGGGCTCGGGCAGTATGCGATCCGCTCGATCCTGGCGTTCGATTACCCGGCGATCCAGGGCGTGATCCTTGTCATCACCGCAATCTCGCTCCTCGTCTATCTGGCGCTGGACCTCATCCACGCCGTCATCGATCCGAGGGTCACGTTCTGATGGCGGAGACGGTTCAAATCCACGAGGAGCGCCGGACGGATTGGTTGTTCTGGGTCGGCGTGACGATCGTCAGCTTGGTGACGTTCCTTGCGGCCTTCGGGCCGTCCATCGCGCCTTATGACCCGACGCTCGCCACCGGGCGGGTGGCGGTGCCGCCGCCGGGCCTGAGTGAGTGGCCGGGCCTGTTCTGGGCGAGTCTTTCGGGCCAGCTGGACCGACCGCCACATTGGTTCGGGACGGACGCCACGGGTTTCGACATCTTCAGCCGCGTCATCTCGGCCCCAAGGGTCGATCTGACAATCGCTCTTGCCGCCAACGGGTTGTCGCTCGTTCTTGGAGTCTTCCTCGGGCTTATCGCCGGGTACTTCCGGAACATCTTCACCGAAGGCATGATGCGGGTCTCGGATGTTCTTCAGTCCTTCCCGGTCTTCATCTCCGCTATGATCCTCGTGGCGCTCGCCGGACGCTCCACGGTCAACATCGTGATCGCGCTCGCGCTACTCTACACGCCGATCTACATCCGCCTGACGCGTTCAGAGGTCTTGTCGCAGCGCGTGCGCGGGTACGTGGAGGCCGCGCGTGCACTTGGCAATCCGGAGATCGTGGTAGCGCTTCGACATGTCTTGCCAAACTCGCTGGCGCCGGCGCTCATTCAGTCGTCGGTAACCATCGGCTTCGCGATCCTTCTGACCGCTGGGTTGAGTTTTGTGGGCGCGGGCGTGCGGCCGCCAGCGCCGGAATGGGGCCTGATGATCTCCTCCGGCGCGAACCAGATCATCCTGGGGGAATGGTGGCCATCCGTCTTCCCGGGCGTCGCCATTTCACTCACGGTCTTTGGCTTTGCGGTGCTCGGGAATGCGTTGGAGCGGCGGTATGACGGCTGAGACGGTTCTCAGAGCGGTCGCGCCCGACGCGGAAACGCGCGCCGAGGTCCTTCGGGTCGAAGGGCTGCGGGTGACCTATCGGACGGAGGACGGCGACGTCAGCCCTCTCACGAACTTCTCGCTGACCATTCGGGAGCATGAGGTTGTCGGATTGGTCGGTGACGCCGGGTCCGGCAAATCCACAGCGGCGCTGGCGCTCATGGGTGTCGTGCGTCCACCGGGCCGGATCGCATCGGGCGAGGTCTACTTCGGCGGCGAGGACCTTCTCAAGAAGGACGAGGATGAGGTCCGCCAGCTTCGCGGCAAGGACATCGGGATCATCGTTCAGAACCCGCGAGGCGCGCTGAATCCGATGCTGCGCGTAGGGACCCAGATCGGCAACGTGTACCGCGCCCACAATCAGGTCGGTCGCGGCGACGCGGCGGCGCGGGCGGTCGACATGCTGCGGAAGGTCGGGATCAACGACCCAGAACGGCGCGTCGCGGCCTACGCCCACGAGCTGTCGGGCGGCATGGCCCAGCGGGCGCTGATCGCCATGGCGCTGTCCTCGAACCCGCGCCTTCTGATCGCCGACGAGCCGACATCCGGCCTCGACGTGACCATTCAGGCGCAGTTCCTCGACGAGATGTGGGACACAGTTCAGGAAACCGGGTCAGCTATCCTGCTGATCACGCAGGACCTTGGGATCATTGCGAATTACTGCGACCGCGTGGCTGTTTTGCATGACGGCGAGATCGTCGAGGACAAGCCGGTCCGCGAGTTTTTCGCAAACCCGGAGCATGCCTACAGCCAGTCGATCATGGCCTTGCAGCGGGAGGTCGCGTCGGATCGCACGGAGGCCCGGCAGTCGATGCATTCGGAGGCGGAAGTCACAACGGAAGCCCATCTTGTCGACATCGCCAAACTCACCAAGAACTTCCCGATCCGCGGCTCGGACAAGGTCGTCCAGGCCGTTCAGTCCGTCGACCTCGAAATCCGGGAGGGCGAGACGCTCGGTCTGGTTGGCGAAAGCGGGTCGGGCAAGACGACGGTTGGACGATGTCTGCTAAGGCTTGAGGAGCCGACCAGCGGGGCAATCAGCTATCGCGGCGAGGACATCAGCGGGATCAGCAAACGGGACCTGCGAAGCTTTCGCTCGCGGATGCAGATCGTGTTTCAGGATCCCTTCGACAGCCTGAACCCGCGCTGGACGGTCGGGCGCGTTTTGCGCGAGCCCTTGGACCTTCACACGACGCTCAGTCGCGCCGAAAAGGTCGCGCGCTCGCGCGAGTTGTTGGAGATGGTCGGGCTCTCGCCAGACATCCTGGACCGGAAGCCCAAGGGGATGGGCGCGGGCGCAATGCAGCGGCTGAACATCGCGCGGGCTCTGGCCTCGAACCCGGAATTCATCGTGCTGGACGAGCCGACGTCGGTTCTCTCGCCCTCGGCGATCAGCGAGTTGATCACGCTCTTGAGGCGGCTCCAGGACGAGCTGGGGCTGAGTTATCTTTTCATCAGCCACGACCTGACGACGGTGAAATACCTCTGTCATCGGGTCGCGGTCATGTATCTCGGGCAGGTCGTCGAGGTCGGGACGGTCGATCAGATCTTCAACTCTCCCCGCCATCCCTACGCACTCGCCCTGTTGTCCTCCCACTTGTTTCCGGATCCGGCGCATCGGCGGGTCGATCACCGGGAGCCGGACGCGCTCTCCGGCGAGATCCCGTCGCCGGTGGACCTGCCGGTCGGCTGTTATCTGGCTGGACGCTGCCCGCATGCGACGGACCGCTGCCGTGCCGAACCGCAGGTTCTCGAGCGTCTGGCCGACGGCAGGATGAGCCGCTGTTGGCGCGTGAGCGCGGGAGAGCTGGAGGCGGCGCCGTGACCGAGCGCGTGGATGTCGTGATTGTCGGGGCGGGCGCGAGCGGCGCCGCCGTTGCATGGCGGTTCGCCGGCGCGGGCATGTCGGTGGTCTGCCTCGAGCGCGGCGGGTGGATCGACTACGATCAGGTGCCGTCAAGATCGACGGACTGGGAGCTGGCGCGCCAGACGACGCATCACCCAAACCCGAATATCCGGGCGAACGAATGGGATTACCCCATCGATGACGCCGACGCGGCCATCAAGCCGATGATGTACAACGCCGTTGGCGGCAGCACGCTTCACTGGGGCGCGCATTTCCCAAGGTTTCGGCCTTCCGATTTCCGCGCCCGGTCGCTTGATGGCGTCGCGGAGGACTGGCCGCTCTCGTACGGGGATCTCGCGCCGTACTATGAGGAGAACGACCGGATCATGGGCGTGGCCGGGATCAACGGCGATCCTGGCAATCCGCACCGCGACCCGCGCCAGATGCAGCCCCTGCCAATCGGGCGCGGGGCCGAACGGATGGCGAATGCCTTCGACAGCCTTGGCTGGCACTGGTGGGTGTCTGACGCGGCGATCAACACGGAGCCCTACGGAGAGGGGCGGGGCGCTTGCAATAACTGCGGTCCTTGCGATCTGGGCTGCGCGTTGCGGGCGCGGTCATCGACGGACGTCACCTACTGGCCGCTTGCCGTCAGAGCGGGGGCGCGGTTGGTGACCGGCGCGCGGGTCTTCGAGATTGAGACGGATGCCTCGGGCAAGGCGACGGGCGTGGCCTTTTGCGACGAGAGCGGTGAGACCCGGCGGATTCAGGCGTCCGTCGTCGTATTGGCCGCGAATGGCGTCGGGACGGCGCGGTTGATGCTCCTGTCGCGCTCGGCGGCGCATCCGAACGGTCTCGGCAACCAGAACGATCTCGTCGGCCGGCATCTGATGCACCATCCGACCGGCATGGTGACGGGCGTCTTCGATGAGCCCATTGACGGGTTCAAAGGGCCGTTTGCGACCTCGATCCTCTGCCAGGAATTCTATGAGACCGACCCGGAGCGCGACTTCGTTCGCGGGTTTCAGATGCAGCTCGTGCGCTCGGACGCGCCGCTTGGCACCGCCGTGGGCGTCTATCTGCCGCGCGTGCCCTGGGGCGAGGACCATCACCAGCGGTTCCTGGACGTCTTCGGCAGGACGGCGAGCCTGACCGTTACGACAGAGGATCTGCCGAATCCGGAGAACCGGGTGACGCTCTCGAGCGATGTGACCGACGGCGACGGCCTTCCGGCCCCCAAGATGACCTACCGCGTCGATGGCAATACCAAGCGCATGATCCGATTCGGGATCGACCGCGCGACCGAGGCGTTCGAGGCGGCTGGGGCGGTTGAGACGCTTCCACAGAGCTTGCTGGAGGGCGCCGGGTTTCATCTGCTTGGAACGGCGCGAATGGGTGAAGACCCGGAAGTCTCCGTGGTGGACGGGAATTGCCGCGTTCATTCGGCGCCGAACGTCTTGGTCGTCGACGGAAGCGTCTTCGTCACTGCCGCCGCGCTCAATCCGACACCGACCATTCAGGCCATCGCGCTTCGGGCGGCGGACGCGCTCATCCGGGACCGGGCGGGCATCGAGGTGGCGGCATGAAGCAGGTTCTCGAGGCGGTCGCGGACACCATGCTGCCGGGCGGTTTGGGCTTCCCGCTGGCCACCAAAACCGAAGCCGTCGATTGGCTGTTGGAGCAGCCCCGCTTCCTGCCCTCGCTTGAGGCGCTGGCGGGCGAATTGCCCGCCGGTTTCAAAGACGCTGGGCCACCGGAACGGGTGGAAATGCTCAAGACGGTGGAGGCGCGGGCGCCGGACATCTTCGATGCTGCGACCGTCGCGATCTACAGCGCCTATTACACCCGGCCGGAGGTTTTGGCCGCGATTGAGACAGCCAGGGGCTACAAGGCGGGGCCGCCGCAACCGGGCGGATATGCGCTTCCCGCCTTTGACCCGTCCATCCTTGCGGTGCCCGGATCGCGCGGCAGACTATGGCGGGACCCGGAAGAGGAGGGAGCGGCATGAGCGGGATTCACGCAGGCAAGACGGCCATTATCACCGGCGGCGCGAGCGGCATCGGCGAGGGGATCGCCCGGCGCCTGTCGTCGGATGGCGCCAATGTCGTCATCGCGGATCTGAACGGCGCGCTCGCGCGGGAGGTCGCCGCCGATCTGGGCGACAACACGCTGGCCGTCGAACTCGACGTCACGGATGAGGCGGCGGTCGACGCCATGGTCGCCACGGCGGCGGACCGGTTCGGCGGGCTCGACATCATGGTCAACAATGCAGGGATCATCCAGATCGCTCCGGTGGCCGAGACTTCCTACGCCGACTGGAAGCGGATCATGGACGTGAACGTCGACGGCGTGTTCCTGGGGTGCCGGGCCGCCGCGCGGGTGATGATCGAACAGGGCCGGGGCGGAACGATCGTGAACGCGTCGTCCGGCGCGGGCAGGCGCGGGGTTCCGAACATCTCAGGCTATTGCGCCTCCAAGGCCGCGATCATCATGCTGACCCAGTCGCTGGCGGTCGAGCTTGGCCCGCACAACATCACGGTCAACAGCTACGCGCCGGGCCACATCACGACGCCTTTCTGGAAGGGGATCGCCGAGGGCTTTTCCAAGGTCATGGACAAGCCGCCGGACGAGGTCGTCGAGATGTTCCGCTCGACGGTTCCTATGGGGCGGTTCGGGACGCCGGAAGATGTGGCGGCCGCCGTCTCCTGGCTGGCGACTAAGGACGCGAGCTATGTCAGCGGACAGGCAATTGCGATGAACGGCGCGGAGTTTCCCTACTGATGGAACGGATCGGGGAGGAGTTCGATTTCATCGTCGTCGGCGCCGGGTCGGCGGGTTGCGTGCTGGCCAACCGGCTGTCGGAGGACGGACAGCACCGGGTTCTCCTGATCGAGGCGGGCGGGCGCGACACGAACTTTTTCACCAAGATCCCGCTGACCGCCGGCCTCGCCTATTACTGGAAAGCGATCAACTGGAACTACGAGATCGCGCCGCAGCTCCATATGGATGATCGAAGCGTCGCGTGGCCGCGCGGGAAGCTTCTGGGCGGGTCTTCGTCGATCAACGGGATGATGTATATGCGCGGCCATCGCGCGGATTATGACGGCTGGCGGCAGATGGGGCTGGACGGCTGGGGGTACGAGGACGTTCTTCCATACTTCAAGCGCAGCGAGGGGCACGTCGATCGGTCCGGTCCTTATCATGGTACGGACGGGCCGTTTCGCGTGGTCACGGCGAAGGCCGAGAACGAGCTTTATGGCGCTTTCCTCAGGTCGGCGGCGCAGGTCGGGCACCCGCTCAACGACGACCACAACGGGGCTGAGCAGGAAGGTCTCGGGTCCTACGACTTCAACATAAGGGATGGGCGGCGGGAATCGACCGCCACGGCGTTTCTACGGCCGGCGGAGGGACGCGCGAATCTCGACGTCTGGACGCGAACGCAAGCTGAGCGTTTGATCATTAAGAACGGTCGCGCGGCCGGACTCGCCGTGAATCGTAGCGGCGCACGGCAAAATGTCTTCGCCCGGAGAGACGTGGTTCTGTCGTCCGGCGCATTGGGGTCGCCGCAGATCCTGGAGCTTTCCGGGATCGGCGATCCTGAGGTTCTCAAGGCGGCGGGCGTCGCGCCGGTTCTTGAACTGCCCTCCGTGGGGACGAACCTGCACGATCATCTCGGCGTCTATCTGACCTACAAATGTGCCAAGCCCGTCACGCTCTACGGGTTCTTCCGCCCCGATCGGGCGGCGCTTGCGGGCCTGCAGGCGCTCTTCCTGCGGCGGGGGCCGGCGACGTCTGTTCCGCTTGAGGTCGGCGGTTTTTTGAGGACACGTTCAGACCTCGAGACCCCCGACATCCACATCACCTTCGTGCCAGGTCTCAATCTGGAGACCACGCAGAAAGGGCAGGGCCAGCACGGATACCTCATCAACTTCTACCAGCTTCGTCCCGTCTCGCGCGGAACGACCCATATCAACGGCCCGAAGGCGTCAGAGCCGCCACGCATCGATCCGGCCTATCTCGCCGACCCTGCGGACGTACAATGCATGCGCGACGGGGTGCGGCTCGCGCGGGAGATCGGGGCGGCGGCGCCGCTCGCGGATTACAACGCCGGAGAGATCTCGCCGAAACGCGAAGTGGAGAGCGACGATGACATCGACGCGTGGGTGCGGGCGTCCGCCAATACAATCTTTCACCCGGTCGGGACCTGCCGGATGGGGGCCGACGACGCCTCTGTCGTCGATGCGGAGTTGAAGGTGCGGGGCGTTGATGGGCTCAGGGTTGCTGATGCGTCGGTCATGCCGGCCATCGTTGGCGGCAACACCTCGGCGCCCACCATCATGATCGCCGAGAAATGCGCCGACATGATGCTCGGAGAACCGCCATTGCCGCGCGTCGAACTGGCGGCGGCAAGTTGAGGAGACCGGAGCGATGAGCGGAACCCTGACTTGGCCCGACGGCAAAACACTGGCGCTGTCGATCGTTGTGAACGTCGAGGAAGGCTCGGAAATGACGATCGCCGATGGCGACAAGAAGCCCGAGCCGGTGGACGAACTTGGCGTGGCGCTGGGCATTCCGATCCGGAACTACGGCAACGAGTCGAACTACCAATACGGCATCAAGGCGGGCGGGCCGCGCATCTTCCGGCTATTGGGCGAATACGGCGTGCCGGCGACCATCACGGCAGCCGCATTGTCGCTGGAACGGGCGCCCGAGCTGACCAAGGTCATGCTCGGGCAGGGGCACGAGATCTGCTCCCACGGCTGGCGTTGGTCGCATACGTTTTCTATGAAAGAAGACCGCGAGCGCGAGACGATCGCCAAAGCGGTTGAGAGCTTTCGGAATACGACGGGGCGGGCTCCGTCCGGCTGGCTTTCGCGGTATCTGCATACGGAGAACACCCGGCGCCTTTTGTCCGAGGCCGGGTTTCTCTACCACATGGATGACTATTCCGATGACGTGCCGTTCTGGGAACCGATCACGCTGTCCGACGGCTCCGTGAGGCCATTGGTGTGCGTGCCCTATGCGATCGACTCGAATGATATGAAGATGTGGGTCGCGCCCGCTCTGACGCCAGATGATTGGTTGAATTACGCGCGTCAAACCTTTGATTGGATGCGGGAAGAGGCGGCGGAGCATGGGCCGCGGATGATGTCGCTGGGCCTTCACCTGCGGATCATCGGCCGCCCGGGACGGATTTGGGCGCTGAAGGCGTTTCTGGACCATGTGCGTGGTCACGACGACGTCTGGATCACGACCCGAAAAGCGATTGCCGAGCGTTTTGCTGAATGCTGCCCTTGGGACGGAGAGGATCGCTGACCGGTGCGGCCCGCATAACCGCCGCCGACTGGCTGGCGCGGTTGGGAGAGATCTCCACCGAGGCCGCCGGCCAGCCAGGCACGGAAGAGGCATTGGCCGTGCTGACTCGCGCGGCGCGCGATCTCCTGGGCGACAGGAACGCGGGAGCGCGTGCCGGCGCACTGATGGAAAGTGAGCGGGATTATCGTGTTTCCGGCGTTTTCCTGATCGCCCCGGACCGGCGACACAACGTGCTGGTAGCAAACCAGGGGTTCCCGCCCGAACAGCGCCGATTGTCGATACCGATCGCCTGGAACAATCCGGGTCAGGTGGTGGCGAAGGAGCGCTTCGTACTCCTCGAGAATACCGATGACCATGGCGAGTTCAGGCAGTTCTTGAAGACCAGCAAGATGGGATCGTCTATCTATTTCCCGATCTTTGCGGGCGGCGAGATGATCGGCCAGATCGTGGCGGCGAGCCAGGCGCGATGGACCTACTCGAAAGCAGATGTCGGCCCTCTGTCGTCGATCGCCGGGCTCGCGGCGGTGGTCTGGGACAAGACCGGCGGCGCCGAATGGTGGGCCAGCGATCATCCGGCGGCGGACGCCTGGTACGCCGAGGAGCTTGCCTGATGAGCATCGAGACGACAGATCGCCTCGTCGACCACGTGCTGAGCGCCAGTATCGCGGACCTGAGCCCGCATGATGTTGAAAAGGCGAAGATCTTCCTTCTCGACACCCTTGGGGTCGGCATCGCCGGATCAAGCGGCGCGTCGGTGGAGCAGCTGCTCTCGACCGTCCAAAGCTGGGGGGCGGGCGACGAGGCGACCGTCTGGGTGACGGGCGAGCGCGTCTCCGCGCAGGCGGCCGCGATGGTGAATGCCTATCAGATTCATTGTCTTGAGTACGATTGCGTGCATGAGGGCGCGGTGGTGCACCCTATGGCGACCGTGCTTTCGACGATGATTGCCTATGCCGAGCGGCGATCTGCGGCGGGCAGGCCTGTACCGGGTTGCGACTTCCTCATGGCGATGATCCTCGGTGTCGACGTCGCCGCGTACATGGGAATGGCGGCGACGGGACCGGTGCGGTTCTTCCGGCCGGCGACGGCCGGCGGGCTGGGCGCGACGGCCGCGATCGCGCGGCTCGAAGGTTTGGACGCGACTGGCATGAAGGACGCGCTCGGCAATATGTACGGCCAGACCTGCGGAACACTGCAGCCGCATGCGGAGGGCTCGCCGCTTCTGGGTCTTCAGATCGGGTTCAACGCGCGGGGCGCTTTGTCGGCGCTCGATCTCGCTGCCGCGGGATTCCGCGGCCCGCATGACATCGTGGACGGCCAGTACGGCTATTTGCCGATGTTCGAGGCCGGGCAGTTCGATCTCGACATCATCTGGCGCGACCTTGGCCGGGTTTGGCAGATGTCGGAGCTGTCTCACAAACCCTTCCCCAGCGGGCGGCTGACGCACGGCGTGATTGACGCGCTGAATCGGGTCATCAACGGTAAGGGCGTCGCGCCGGACGAGATTCTAAAGATCACAGCTTACGTCCCACCGCTCGTTCACCGGCTCGTGGGCCGCCCTGACGTGCCGGAGCCGGAGCCGAATTACGCCAAGCTCTGCCTCGCCTATGTCGCGGGCGCGTACATGACGCGGGGACAGGTTGATGTTCCGGAGTTCCGGTCCGAGGAGGTGCTGCGCGATCCGGCGCTGCACGCACATGCCGCGAAAGTGGAGGTCGTTCTGGACGACAATCCGGATGAAAACGCCCTCGACCCACAGCGGTTCGTGTTCGAGCTGGCGGATGGAACTGTCGAAGAGGTGGATATTCCGCACATGTTCGGACATCCGCGCGCGGCTCTGACGGTTGAGGAGAACCGGGCGAAGTTTGACAGATGCGTCACTTATGGCCGGCGGGCTTTGAGCCGCGAGCGGGCGGACCGCATCGCAGGCGCGGTGGGTGCTGTCGAAGAGCTTGCGGATGCGGCTGAGCTGGCGCGAATGACTGTAGCGGACAGGACGGAATAACAATGTTGTCCGGACAAATAAACTCTTGCGTCGCCGACCACGCGCGTTAATTCGTCCGGACAAATCATCGGCGAAAGGCCAAGGAGCGAAAGACATGGCGGGATATGCAGAGAAGGTCGGCGAGAACCGCTACCGCGAGCGCTTTGGCCGCTACTTCGAGGATTTCGAGGTTGGCGACATCTACGAGCATCGGCCCAACCGAACCCTGACGGAGACCGACAACACCTGGTTCACGCTGCTTACGATGAACACCCATCCGATGCACTTCGATGCCGAGTACGCAAAGCATAGCGAGTTCGGCAAATGCATCATCTGTTCGCCGCTCACCGTCGCGGTGCTGGTGGGGATGAGCGTGACGGATGTCAGCCAGAAGGCGATCGCCAACATGGGGTGGACGGACATCAAGATGACCCATCCCTTGTTCGCCGGGGACACGCTTTCTGGGGAGAGCGAGGTTTTGGGCAAGCGCGAAAGCAAATCGCGCCCGCATGCCGGCCTCGTCACCGTGAAAACCCGCGGTTTCAACCAGGACGGAACCCTCGTGTGCGAGTTCGAGCGCACGATCCTGGTGGGCAAGCGCGGGTTCGAGAATGAGGAAAAGGCCGGATACTGACCGGCGCTTTGAAGGAGACATGACGATGAACAGCCATGCCCGCGACTTGAGCGAAGCCCGGGAACAGGAGCAGATGATCCTGGATGCGATTGAGAAATGGCTGGAGCGCGACGTCCGGCCCCATGTTCTCAAGTTCGATCATGCCGACGAATACCCGCATGAGATGGTCGAGCAGATGAAAGAGCTCGGCCTCTTCGGCGCGACCATCCCGGAGGAGTACGGCGGCCTGGGACTGTCCGCCACGACATACGCGAAGATCGTCGAGAAGATCGCGACGGACTGGATGTCTTTGACCGGCATTTTCAACTCGCACCTCATCATGGCCGCTTGCGTGACCCGGATGGGGACCGAGGTGCAAAAAGCCGACCTGCTGCCGCGCTTCGCATCAGGAGCGTTGCGCGGCGGTCTTGCCCTGACCGAGCCGGACGCGGGGACCGATCTTCAGGCAATACGGACCCGGGCGGTTCGGGACGGCGACGAGTACGTTATCAATGGAACCAAAACCTGGATCTCGAACGGGATCGAAGGGTCTTGTTTCGCGCTTCTGGTCAAGACCGACCCGAACGCTGAGCCGCGCCACAAGGGCATGACGATGTTCATCGCCGAGAAGGGTGAGGGGTTCACGGTGTCCAAGAAGCTGGAAAAGATGGGTTACAAGGGCATCGACAGCGCGGAGCTGGTGTTCCAGGACTACCGCGTTCCTGCATCGCGCCTTGTTGGAGGCGAGGAGGGCCGCGGGATGCAGGCCGCCCTTGGCGGGCTGGAGCTCGGGCGTATCAACATCGCGGCGCGGGGCTGCGGCCTCGCGGCCGCCGCGTTGAACGACAGCGTTTCTTACGCGCAGACGCGCAAGACCTTCGGCAAGCCGATCGCCCAACACCAGGCGATCCAGCTCAAGCTGGGCGAGATGGCGACAAAGCTTCAGGCGGCGCGGCTTCTCACCTATGACGCGGCCCGCGCCTATGACAGTGGCGAGCGCTGCGACATGGAGGCGGGGATGGCCAAATTCTTCGCCTCCGAGACGGCGGTCGAGAACTCGCTGGAGGCCATGCGCATCCACGGCGGCTACGGCTACTCGAAGGAATACCATGTCGAGCGATACTTTCGAGATGCGCCACTGATGTGCATCGGCGAGGGCACGAACGAGATTCAGCGGATGATCATCGCCAAACAACTGATCGAGCGTAATCCGGCCTGACACTCATGGCCGTCCACGGCACTTGCGATTCGGCTTTTGAAGCGGTGGCCGAGACCTTTCGGCGTTCAGTGGCTTCCGGAGAAGAGCGGGGCGCCATTTGTCTTCGACTGGAGGGCAGGGAGGTGCTGAATTTCTGGGGGGGAGATGCCGATCCCGGAAAGAGCTCGCCTTGGCGCGAGAACACGCTCGCGTGCTGTTTCTCGGTTACCAAAGGTGTCTTCGCACTTCTGGCGCATCGGTTGATCGATACTGGACAGCTGGACCCAGAGGCACCGGTCGCATCGCTCTGGCGTGGTTTCGAGGCGGCTGGCAAAGGAGAAATCACTGTCTTCGATATTTTGACCCATCGGGCTGGCCTGCCTGCGGTAGAAGGACCGGTCCCGGAAGGCCTGCTTTACGATCGCGATGGCATGGAATTCGCGCTAGCGGCTTCCGCGCACGTCATTCCGCCCAAAGCGGCGCCTGTCTACCACAACATGACCTACGGCTATCTCCTTGGCGGCGTCATCGCGCGAGCCGTCGGCGCGCCGGTCGAAACCGTGCTTCGTGACGAAATTACCGAGCTACTGGACGCCGATTTCACAATTGGATTGTCGGAGGCCGACCAAGCCCGTGCGGCGCGCCTCTCTCAGGATGATCCGAGGGCTCTCTTTGCGGCCCTGGACGAGGCGCCTGAAACTCTCTTCGCCCGATCGATGGCCTTCTTTGCAAGAGACGAGGATTTCAATACTGCGCGTTGGCGGTCGGCGGTGATCGGGTCGGGCAGCGGTCACGCGACAGCGCGCGGAATCGCCCTCATTTACGAGCAATTTATAAGAGGCCGCCTGCTTTCCAGCGAGAGGCGCGCCGCTTTGAGGCGCCCAGCATACGAAAGCGACGGAGACGATCCGATACTTGGCATGCCAATTCGCTATGGCGAGGGCGTGGAGCTCTCGACGCCGCCGGCACTGGATTTCGGACCCAATCCCGCCACGCTTGGATATTGGGGCGCGGGGGGCGCGCAGGGATTCGCGGATCCGGATGCCGAAGTCGCTTTTGGCTACGTCACGGGCCGCATGGATGCCGCTCTCGGGTCTTCCGCTCGCGCCCGCGCGCTTGTGGCGGCGACCTACGCCTGTTTATGAGGCGGGAAGGGAGAAAATCATGACCGGCACCAAGACCTTTGCGAATGGCGCTTTGCGCCTGAATTC
>JASJAU010000121.1 GCA_030066855.1 Paracoccaceae bacterium
GGCGACCAGCAGGTCCGTTGCAGCGGCCCGGATGAACCCCAAGTGCGACCTCTTTTCGGACGCCCGCGTGCGTCAGGCGTTTAACTACGCCGTAGACAAGGACGCGCTCAACGACGCCGTATTTGCAGGTCAGGCCGACAAAGCCGGATCCATTGTGTCACCGATCATCGCCGGCAGCGCGCAGGACTATTGGGTCTACGACTTCGATCCTGAAAAGGCCAAGGCGCTTCTTGCAGAAGCCGGGTATCCGAACGGAATCGAAGAGCCCGTGGAGCTGCTCTACGCGGACGCCTTCTGGCATCAGGAGCCGGTCGCCATACAGGTCGCTGACCAGCTGAAGCGCGCGGGCATCAACGTCCAGCCGACCCGGGTCACCACATCTGAGATGCGCGCGCGAGCGGCGCCAGCGGTTCAGGACATGTGCTTCTTCACTTGGGAAGACGGTCCGATCGTTCTTGATGCGGTCTACTCGATGTTCCTGATGTCGCACTCCTCAGGCGTCTCGAACCGGGCGGGATACGTCAATCCGAACTTGGACGCCTTGATCGATGCGGGCCGTGAAGAGCTCGACTTTGACACCCGGCTTGGATTGATGAACGAAGCCCAGAAGATCTGGGCCGAGGATGCCCCATGGATCCTCGCGGCCTACCCCGCAACGTTCGAAGCCATGGCGCCCAACGTGTCCGGATGGGTCTACTACCCGGATGAGCACGAGCGCTGGAAGGAGCTTCGCGGCGACTAGTATGGCAAGAAACGCGCCGCCGGAAGACTGAGGTTCCACCGGCGGCGCAGCCATTTTTATAAATTTTCTAGGATGTTGCGGTGAGTTTTTCACGCTTCCTGTTGCGGCGGACGCTGATGGTAATCCCGCTCCTTTTGGGCGTGGTTTTCATTACCTTCATGCTGATCCGCGTCGGCGGCCTGGACCCCGTAGGCCAACTTGCCGGTCCCACGGCGACGCAGGACGAGTTCGACATGATCCGGGAGGAGCTCGGGCTGGACAAACCACTGTGGCAGCAGTTCCTGATCTACACCGGCAATGTGTTGCAGGGCGATCTAGGCGAAAGCTGGCTGTCCAACCGTCCCGTACTTGATGACATGTTGGAACGCGCAGTGATCTCGCTGGAACTGCTGGTCTGGGGGATCGGACTTGGCGCGTTGATTGGCATACCCGTTGGTCTCCGTGCGGCTTTCCGCCCCAACGGGAAGTTTGACCAGACGACACGGGTCCTCTCCCTGCTCGGTTTTTCGATCCCGACCTACTGGCTCGGGCTCGTGATGATTTTCGTGTTCTTCTATCTGCTCGACTGGGCGCCGCCTGCGATCGGTCGCATCAGCTTGATGATCTTCCCGCCTGAGACGGTCACAGGGTCCTATCTGATCGACGGCCTCATCGCAGCAGACTGGGAGGCCGCCTGGTCCGCCACCACGCATCTCATCTTGCCGGTGGTCTGTCTGGCCATTATTTCGGCCGCTCCGATCATCAAGCAGACGCGCGCCATTGCGCTCGAAGTGCTTTCATCGGAAACCGTGCGTTACGCGCGGGCCTGCGGACTTCCGGAAAGAACGGTTCGCAAACTGGTGTTTCGAAATAGCGCGGTCCCGATCATCACTTTCGTAGGCACAGAGCTCACGGGCCTGGTCGGCACCATGTCGCTAATCGAGTACGTCTTTGCGTGGGGCGGGCTCGGCCAATACGGCCTGAACGCCATCGTGCGCGGCGACTTCACGGCCGTTCAAGGCTATGTGTTGGCGCTCGCGTTGTTCTCGGTTGTTGTGTTCCTAATCGTCGACATCATCGTGCACCTGATCGAACCAAGATCGGAGCTCAACTGATGGCGGAGACGGTCAGCTCTGACTTCGAAGGCGATGCGACAAGCAAGCCCGCGTTCAGCCTGAAGAATCGGCTTATCGGGATCGCACGGGTCAGCCCGACGATGGCGGCGGGCATTCTGATCATTCTTGCTTTCGGCGTCATGGCGCTCTTTGCCGAATTCCTGATGCCGCACGACCCGGTCTCGGCCTACCATGACCGCATACTACAGCCCCCGTCGGCAGAACACTGGTTCGGGACTGACGGTAACGGCATGGACGTGTTCTCGCGGGTCATATACGGCGCGAAATTTGGCTTTGGCATCGCCATCCCCGCTGTGCTGCTGTCGATTATCATCGGCGTGCCTGTCGGGTTGATCGCAGGTTACCGCGGCGGGTTGCTGGACGAAGTCTTGATGCGCTTCTTCGATGGTCTTCGGGTGTTTCCCTCGATCATCCTTGCGCTCGCAGTCGTTGCGGCCACAGGGCAGTCGCTATTGAATGTCGTGTTGGTCCTCGGCTTCCTCGACTCGCCTGTTTTCGCGCGCGTCGTCCGTTCGGAAGTGCTCGCGCTCCGTTCATCGGTCTTCGTCGAAAGCGCCAAGGCGGCTGGCAATCCGACATGGCGCATCCTTTTCGTTCACCTCCTGCCAAATGCCGTTCAGGGCGCCATGGCGCAAACCGCCGTGCGCGCGGCTTGGGCGGTCCGTATCAGCGCCACGCTCGCTTTCCTTGGCGTCGGCATCCAGGCCCCAACGCCCGAATGGGGCGCCATGATCCGGCAAGGTGCGGAATTCATGGTCACCGGGCAATGGTGGGTGGCTCTCTATCCCGGCATTGCGCTGATCTTGCTGGTATTTGGCCTGAACCTGTTCGGTGATGGCCTCCAGGATCTGACGGACCCGCGTCGGAGGGCCGCCAAGTGAGTCTGCTTGAGGTCGAGAATCTTCGCACGCACTTCATCTCACGCGACATCGACAATCAGATCAGAGTCGCTCAGGCACTGAACGACGTCAGCTTCACGCTGGAGGCGGGAAAAGTCCTCGGCTTCGTAGGCGAGACCGGTGCGGGCAAATCACTGACCGCGCAGTCGATTTGCGGTCTGCTTCGCCCGCCTGCGCGAATTGTCGGTGGAAGCGTGTTCTTTGATGGCCAGGACCTTCGCGAGATGCCCGAAGACGACCTGAACGCCATCCGCGGCGACCAGATTGCGATGGTCGTGCAAAACCCGCGAACTTCGCTCGATCCGCTGACGCGCATAGGCGACCAGCTTGCCCGCATTCATCAAACGCACTCGGGCGGCCCAATTTCCACGTCGCGAGAGCGGGCGCTCGAAATGATGGAAGCCGTCGGCATCCCCGATCCAACGAACCGGGCGAAGTCCTGGCCCCACGAATTGTCCGGCGGGATGGCGCAGCGGGTTCTCATCGCGATGGCGCTCATGAACAACCCAAAGCTGCTCATTGCGGACGAGCCCACCACAGGTCTCGATGTCACGGTACAGGCGCAGATCCTCGATCTGCTGAAGGGTCTTACAGAGCGCTTCGGGATGGCGATGATCGTCATCACCCACGACCTCGGAATCGTCGCCCATTACAGCGACGAAATCGCTGTCATGTTTGCCGGGACGATTGTCGAAGCTGGGCCGGTCGTTGATGTGTTCAACAACCCGCAACATCCGTACACGCAATCACTTATCGCCTCGACGCCTGAGAAACTTCAGATCGGCGGCAGCGCCAAGCTAGGCGGTCAACCACCCGACCTTTACAACCTGCCAAGCGGGTGCCCGCTGCGCACCCGATGCTCGTTCGCGCAAGAGATCTGCGCGACGCCGCCTCCCCGCCGGCAGATCAACGATACTCATTACTCGGTTTGCCACTTCTCTGGGAAGTCGCCCGCGAATGGAAGCGCGTCATGACCTCCCCTGTCTTGAACGTCTCGAATCTTGTCAAACGTTTTCCAACAGGACGTTCCGGCGTCTTTGTGAATGCCGTAAACGGTGTCGACCTATCCATCGCCCCCGGCGAAACGCTGGGAATGGTGGGCGAAAGCGGTTCGGGCAAGTCGACGATCGGCCGCGCGGTGTTGCGCCTGACCGAGCCGACCGAAGGAAAGATCACCTTCGACAGTCGTGACATAACGGCAATCCCTGAACGGCAGATGCGGCCGCTGCGTCGCGATATGCAGATGGTATTTCAAGACCCGTGGAGCGCCTTGAACCCTAGAATGCGGATTGGCGACCTGATCGCCGAGCCTATGAAGCTTCACCTCGACCTCTCGAAGAGCGAGCGAGAGAACAAGACAATCGATTTGGCCAACAGAGTGCACCTGCGCCCGGAGTTCCTGCGCCGGCATTCAGCCGATCTTTCCGGAGGCCAACTGCAACGCGTCTGCATCGCCCGCGCAATCGCGACAAACCCAAAGCTCATCGTGCTGGACGAACCCACGAGTTCGCTCGATCTGTCCGTCCGCGCGGAAATCCTGGACCTGCTCACCGAAATTCGGGAACAGACCAGCGCTGCCATGCTGTTCATCAGCCATGACTTGGGAACTGTGAAGCTGATTAGCGATAGGATTGTCGTTCTCTATCTTGGCTCCGTTGTGGAAAGCGCACGAACCGAAGAGCTCTTCAGGAATCCCGCGCATCCTTATTCGCAGTCTCTCCTTTCCGCGCATTTGCCTGCCGATCCCAACGCCAAGCTTTCGAGGCACATCCTAAAGGGAGAGGTCCCCTCGCCTATCAACCTGCCCTCTGGCTGTACATTTCGGACGCGCTGTCCTGTGGCCAAAGACTTCTGTGAGAGGGAAGTCCCGAAACCGCACCAGATCGGCACGTCGGGACACGAAGCCAATTGTCTGCGCATTCCAGATGGCGGCAACCGTATCACTCCATCGGAGGTCGCATGACCGACACCGCCTATCCTATTCTTGGCAGTCCGATCAAGCTCGGTCCCAAAACTGCGCGCAACCGCATCTGGATGACCGCGCATGCCACGCTTCTGGTCAAGGACCACCTCTTCACCGACTCGCATGTCGCCTATTACAAGGCGCGTGCCAAGGGCGGCGCCGCTGTCATCACGATGGAGGCAATGGCCGCGCACCCGACGACCCAACCCTACAAGGGCAAGGCCTTCGCGTTTGATCCCCGTATGGCGGCGGAGTACCAAAAACTCGCCAATGCCGTGCATGAGCACGGCACCTTGCTGCTTTCCCAGCCGTGGCATCGTGGACGGCAAACGAACAGCGTGACGAATGGCCTGCCGGTTTGGGCGCCCTCCGCAATTCCCTGCGGGGTTTACCGGGAAATACCGCACGTGATGACCAGCAAGGACATCGCCGAGATTATCGACGGCTATCGAAAATCAGCCCGTATTTCGCGTGAGGGCGGTCTTGACGGTGTCGAGGTCCACGGGATGAGCCACGGCTACCTTCTGAACCAATTCCTGTCACCCGCCACGAACCATCGAAATGACAATTACGGCGGGTCGCTCCAAGACCGCATGCGGATTGTGATCGAGATTCTCGAAGCGACTCGGGCCGAGGTCGGTGATGACATGATCGTCGGTATGCGCCTGAACTCGGACGACGGCCACGAGGGCGGGCTTGGCCCGGATGAATGGGCGGACATTGCATCGAAGTTCGAAGCGACCGGATTGATTGATTACATTTCGCTCAGTCACGGAACCTACATTAACCGAATGCACATCTACCCGACCTCGCCGGAAAAGCACGGATTCCAGCTCGATGCGACCGCCCGTGTGAAATCCGCGCTGACGGTGCCTGTGGTCGGCGTGGGGCGTATCGTCGATCCGGACGAGGCGGAAAGCTACCTCGCAGAGGGCAAGTGCGACTTTGTCGGCATGGCGCGCGCGCTGATCTCTGACCCGCGCTGGGGTCAGAAGGCGATGGGCGGCGAAGCCAAACGCATTCGCCCATGCGTCGGCGCCAATTGGTGCATGTCCACGATCTTTGCGCAGGCCCCCATCGGCTGCATTCACAACCCCTCAGCCGGGCAGGAGCTTGAATTTGACGAAGATGCGGTAGAGCCAAGCCCAAATCCCCGCCGGGTTGCCGTTGTGGGGGGCGGTCCCGCCGGCCTCCGCGCCGCTTGGACTGCGGCTCGGCGCGGCCACGCCGTCACGCTTTTTGAAGCGCGGAAGCAACTCGGCGGGCAAGTTCGGTGGTGGGAGAAGACCGATAGCCGAAAGGAACTCGTGGGCATCGTCGATTGGCTGATCGATCGCGTTCGAGAGGAAGACGTCGATGTGCGCCTTGGGGAGCGTGCAGGACCCGACCGCCTTTCAGGATTCGACGCGGTGATCTTCGCGACCGGCTCGTCAGGACAAAAGCACGGGTGGACGATGCTCCGCCCCGAAAAGTGGGCCGGACCGCCACTGTCTGGGGCTGATCTCCCGCATGTCTACAGCTACACCCAACTGCTCGAAACCGAACCCTCTGTGGGCGAACGCGCGCTCCTCTTCGACACGATGGGCGGACGCCAAGGCGCCGTGACGGCGGAGTACCTCGCGAGACGGGGCGCAAAGGTGACCTTTGTCACACAACTGGGACAACACTCCCCCGACCTCGCCTCCAGCAGGGATTGGGGCAAGGTCCACGGGATGCTCCTGAGGCTCGGCGTCGAGTTCCGAGTCGACAGCGAGCTCGCCCAGATCACTGAAACCGGCGCGAGCATTCGCAACCTCTACACGGGAGAGACGGAAACGCTCGAAGGCATCGACACTGTTGTCATGGTTGTCGGCAGCGACGCCAACGACTCACTCTACCATAGCATGAACGCCGAAGAAGGCCCGGAGTGTCATCTGATCGGCGACGCCATGTCGCCCAGGCGTGTTAACGACGCAATTCGCGAGGGCGAAATGACCGCCCGCCGCCTCTGAAACCGGAAAGGAAAACCATGACCCCCGAAGGCAAAGCCGAACTGGATAAGATCCGCGAAGTCCGTGGATACACACTCCCGGTGCATGAATATCTCGCCGAGCTCGATCCCGAGATGCTGCGCCGCTATGGAAACCTCGCCTCCTACACGCTGTTCGGCGATGACGAAGGCCGTCCCATGGACCTAAAGACACGCTTTCTCGTGCTCGTCGGCGTCACCACAGCCGTTAAAGGCGATCCGGAAGGAATCGAATGGGCCGCGATCCGCGCAATCCAGAACGGAGCCACTTGGAAAGAGGTTTATGAAGCCGCCTTCATGGCCGCCCTGCCCGCAGGCATCCCGGCATTCGAGGCAAGCTGCCGCGCCTTCAACGCAATGAAGAAAGGCGACGGTATGGTCGATCTGGAGGTTCCGGAGGACGACAGCGCAGGGTGAGCGAAACCGCCGAGATTGTCATTGTCGGGGGAGGTGCCGGCGGCCTGGCCTTTGCCTGGTCTGTTGCCGACCCTGGATTGAAGGTCGTTGTTCTGGAGCGAGGAGAGCCGGTCGATCAACGCAGCGCCCCCACGCTCGATGCCGATTGGGAACTCGCTTTGCAAACGCGCTTCAACGCCAATCCCAACATTCGCGGCGGCACTGCCGATCATCCAGTGGACGACAGCGGATCGCCCATAAAACCCGCCTTCTTCAACGCGCTTGGCGGCAGCACAGTTCGCTGGGGCGCGCATTTCCCACGTTTCCGCCCCTCGGATTTCCGGACCCGCACG
>JASJAU010000033.1 GCA_030066855.1 Paracoccaceae bacterium
CTGAAAGAACACTGCCCCGGCATGATCATCCAGCTGTCGACGGGAGGCCGCTCCGGCGCCGGGCGCGAGAGGGGCGGGACGCTGCCCCTCGCCCCCGACATGGCCTCGCTCACCGTTGGATCGAACAACTTCCCGACGCGGGTTTATGAGAACCCGCCGGATCTCGTGGACTGGCTCGCGTCCGAGATGCGCGAACACGATATCAAGCCCGAGATTGAAGCCTTTGACCTGTCGCACATTTTTCAAGCCGCGAAGATGGCGGCGGACGGCCGTTTGACCGGCCCGCTCTACGTGCAGTTCGTCATGGGCGTGAAGAACGCCATGCCGGCCGACCGGCCGTCCTTTGATTTCATGCGCGAGACGCTGGCGCGGATCGCGCCGGATGCCGAGTTCTGCGCCGCCGGAATCGGACGCCATCAACTGGAGGTGAACGAGTGGTGCGTCACCACGGGCGGCCATTGTCGCACGGGGCTGGAGGACAACGTCCGGCTCGACCGCGACACGCTCGCGCCGTCGAACGCCGCGCTGGTCGCCCGGACGGTCGAACTTTGCCAGAGACACGGCCGGCCGGTCGCCACCCCGGCGGAAGCTCGCTCGATCCTAGGCCTTCGCGCCGCTTGATTGCTACTTCCCGATCGTCTGGATCGCGGTGAATCCCTCGAACACGGGGCTGCCCTCGTAGAGCGGCCGCGAAGACCCGGCGTCCTTGTGCGCGGCGCGAAACGCCTCGCTCTTGGTCCAGCCGATGAAAGCCGACTCGCTCTCCCAGACGGTGTGCGAGGAATAGAGGACGCTGCCGTCGGCTTCAGGCCCCTTCAGCATGTGGAATTCAACGAAGCCCGGCAGGCCCTTCAGATGGCTGTCCCGCCCGAGCCAGAGCGCCTCGAAGGCCTCTGCGTTCTCCTTCGGCACGGTGAACCGGTTCATCGCGATGTACATTCGGCACTCCTCAAAGCCTTTTGTCCAAGTGTTCAGAGCAGGGCCGCCGGGTGAGGGCAAGGGGGCGCAGCACCGCAGCCGGATCAGATCTCGAACAGGGGCGTTGTCGCCGCCAGCGCCCAGGCGAGCGCGATTCCAGTTCCCAGCCAGACGCCGACACCGCGCCTTGCGGCCGCAAACCGCGCGAAGGTGCCGTAGACCAGCGAGAAAAGCACCAGAACCGGGAGGACGGTGAATGTCAGCCCGAGATCCAGGGGCGCGAGCGCCATCGCGCCCGCTATGGCCGCGATCAAAGCCACCCGCGCAATCACCCGGCGCCAGAGTGCCGCGCCCGCCGTCAGGTGTGCGTCGGCCATCATCAAGGGGATGGTCCCGAGCGCCAGCACCGCCATGACGGACAAACGGGGACCTGCCGGCAGGAACGCCGCTCCGTAGCGGTCCAGGGCCAGGCCAAAAACGCCGAGCCCGAAGGCGAGGAGCGCGGCAGAACCCTGGAAGTCCGGGCCCGAAAGCCTCACGCCCTGCCAGCGCAGCCACAAGGCTTGCACCAGGCCCCAGGCCGCGAAAGCCCAGGCCAGCGCGGCGAACCCCGCCGCCGGTCCCAAGCCCGCCGGCGCCAGCTGCGCCGCGGCTACCATCGGCAGCACGGGCAGGGCGAGCGCGATCACGAAGTCCTTGAGAGGAAGCGCCGGCGCAGGGCGCGCCTGCTTCGCTGGCAACAATGTCGAAAGCGGCCAGGCCAGCGCTCCTACCGCTGCCAACAGGAGGATCATCCAGAACGCGGGCGGCGCCCCATCCGCCGCCGTCTCGCCGGTCAGCCACGCCGTCATCTCGTTCAGGGTCGTCTGACTGTAGAGCACGCCCACGTGCCCGACCCAGGGCGCGACTGCCGCCCGTCTTTCGACCGCGCCGCTTCGCGCGGTCGCGCCCTCGGTCGCGGCGGAGTCCACCTGCCGCAGCGCCTCCAGCGCCACCTTCCGAAGACGCTCTTCCGTCGCGCCGGAGATGATCAGGAGGCGTTCGGGGAAGCCGGCGGTCACGGCGTCGGAATACATCGAGATCGCCCCGATGGCCCCCGCGCCCTCCATCCCCAGCGTCGCGCGGATCACCACATCGGTCGCCATGGAATGCCCGACCAAGGCGACGGGACCGTCGATATCCGCCCGCGCCCTGAGCGCTGCCGTCACCTCGCGCGTGGTCGCGACGAGCTGGGCTGTGGTGCCCTCAATCGAGGTCACATCGCGCGACATCAGCCCCGGATGCCGGCCGTGCCCCGGGAAATCGAACGTGGCGGCGGCGAATCCCGCGCGCGCCAGCGCCAGAGCGATCGGCGTCATCATCTGGCGCGAGCCGCCGTAGCCGTGGGCGATGACAACCAGCGGCCTCGGGCCGGGCAAGGCGGTTCGGAAGAGGGTTACCGGCGTCTCGCCTGCGAGGGTTTCGGTGACAACCAGCCCCGTCTCGCGCCGCTCGAGCGCAAAGACCGCGACGAGCGCGGCAGCAAACGCGGCCAGCCCGATCACGATCCGCAAACGGTCACGAAACGCCGCCGTCATTCACGCACCTTCAACAAGCTTCGTCCGGCCGCATGGAAATCAAGACGCTGATAGAGATAATCGGGCAAGGCGGGAGGGGCTGGATAAGAAAAAGCGCGGGACAATCGCCCGCGCCGCATCCTCTTGCGTGCTGAAGGCTCTACCGGCCCCAGACCCGAACCTGCCCGCAATCCATATGCACGAAGTTCGAGCGCGAGTATTTGCCCACGCCGCCCGCCGAGCAGGAGACCGCGGCCCGCGCGATCTGTGCGACCGAACGGCCTTCCAGCCGCAGATCGGCGGCCTGGCCCTGCATGTGGAGCGAGTTCCGCGCCACGCTGCGCGAGCGCGAGCGCAGCATCGCGTTGGTGTTAGGCGTGCGGTAGCCCGAAAGGAGCATATACGGCGCGTCTGCGTCCAACATGTTGTGCGATGCCGCCATGATGTCGATGGCGCGGGTATCGATGTTGATTGTCTGACCCGAGCGCCAATCACGCATCAGCTTGTTTATCTCAGTCAGAGCCTCGGGAATGTACTCGCCTTCAATCCAATAGATCGTGTCGAGATGCTCTCCCAGTCGGCCAGAGTACATGCGGATCCGGCGAATGTCGCCCGCGCCGCGCATGAAACCGAAAGCGTTCGCATAGGTCGGCGCTGCGGCGATCGCTGTCGCCGCAAATGCGCCTAGCACGCCGCGTCGGGTCATGCCCTTCGTGCTTGAGCCTGTCATCCTGCCCTTTTCGTCCGTCTCTGTCCCAGTTCGCCGAATTGCACGGCACACCCATCCCCAGGTGACCTGCAGCTTATGGCATGTCTGTTTCCCCTGCGGAACCGGTCCGGGCGAATTGCCGCGATTGCGCCCCATTTTCGGCGGAACCCCGCTTATTGTGGCATTGATGTGAAAACCGTTGCCGAAATGCCGCTTTGCGTCGGACCTCCGGGCGGCAGCCCGCGCCGTGGCGGGATTGTGAATAGACAGCAACCCGGAATTTACCGATCAACGATAGGCGTGGAGGCCGAAACAGGAACGGGAATACGAATGTCTGCCATTGTTGCGTTTCAGCGATTTTCATTGGGGGTATTAGTCGCGGCGCTGGCCGCCCTGATCATCACGGCAGGGGACGCGCGGGCGCAGGTCACCGCGTTCATGCAGGCCGTGGCCGAGGCCGCGGCGTCTGACCGCGACATCGCCGAGTTCTATAAGTCCAATGGCTACAAGCCGATCTGGACCGGCAAATCCAACCGAGACAAGCAGCGTCGCGCCGCCTTTCTCGCCGCGATTGAAGACGCGCCGCTACACGGCCTTCCCGCCGACCGCTACAACCCCGAGACCCTCGGCATCAACCTCCGCCGGGTCAGCTCGGCCCGTGATCTAGGCCGACTCGAGGTCGAGATGAGCCGGCTCTTCCTGCAATACGCCCGCGACGTGCAGACCGGCGTCCTGAACCCCCGCCGCATTGACGAGGGCATGGTGCGCGAGGTGCCGCTCCGGGGCCGGACAGCGACGCTGAAGGCCTTCTCGAAAAGCTCGCCCAAGGGCTTTATCAAGAACCTGCCGCCGAAGAACCCCGAATACGCGCGGCTGATGAAAGAGAAGATCCGCTTTGAGAAGCTCGTCGGCCGCGACGCCTGGGGTCCGCAAGTCCGGTCGAACCGCAAACTCCAGCTGGGCGACAGCGGCAACGCAGTCATTCAGCTTCGCAACCGCCTGATCGCCATGGGCTATCTCAAGCGCAACGCTGGCACTGGCTTCGATGACCGGATGCAGCAGGCGGTCGCCCGCTTCCAGCAGGATCACGGGTTGGCGACGGATGGCGTTGTCGGGCCCGGAACGCTCGGCATGATCAACATCCAGCCCGAAACGCGGCTTACCCAAATTATCGCGGCGATGGAGCGCGAGCGCTGGCTGAATATGCCGCGTGGCAAGCGCCACATCTGGGTAAACATCACCGATTACCACGCCCGTGTAATCGATGACGGCAAGGTCACTTTCAAGACTCGCTCGGTTGTCGGAAAGAACATGGAAGACCGGCGCACGCCAGAGTTCTCGGACGTGATGGAGCATATGGTTATCAACCCGACCTGGTACGTGCCCCGCTCGATCGCGACCAAGGAATACTTGCCGCTCCTAAAGGAAGACCCGACGGCAGTATCGAATCTCAACCTGGTCGATGGGCGCGGCCAGATCGTCTCGCGCACCGGCATCGACTTCTCCGAATTCGACGAGGAGACGTTCCCGTTCGACCTGCGCGAGCCGCCAAGCCAGGGCAACGCGCTCGGCCTCGTGAAGTTCATGTTCCCGAACCGGCACAACATCTACCTGCACGACACGCCGGCCAAGAGCCTGTTCCGCCGCGAGAAACGCGATTTCAGCCACGGCTGCATCCGCCTGAACGATCCCTTCGATTTCGCCTACACCCTGCTCGCCAGGCAGGAGCGTGATCCGCAGGGCTTCTTCAGGTCGCAGTTGAGCACCGGTGTGGAGACCTACGTCTATCTGGACGAGCATGTGCCAGTGCACATCGTCTACCGTACCGCCTTCACCCAGGCCAAAGGCAAGATCCAGTTCCGCCGTGACGTCTACGGGCGCGACGCCAAGATCTGGAAGGCGCTGCGGACCGCCGGGGTGGAACTGCGCGCTCTTCGCGGATAATCCTCGGCCCCGAAAGGGGCAGGACATGGCATTCACGGTTAAGGAGATCGCGGCGGCGCTCGAAGCTCAGGTCTTCGGCGCCGCCGAGCTGACCGTGCAGGGGGCGTCTGAGCCCGCTGACGCAGGGCTTGGCGACCTCGCCCTCGCGATGGATCCGAAATACGCGCCCGGTCTGGCCAAGGGACAGGCCCGCGCCGCCATCGTCTGGGACGGCGCCGACTGGCAGGCGCTCGGGCTGGAGGCCGCCATAGTCGTCCCCCGCGCCCGCTACGCCATGTCCGGCCTCACCCGGCTGATGGACCCAGGTCCCGAGATCGCGCCGGGCGTCCACCCCTCAGCCATTATCGACCCGAGCGCAGAAATCGGCGATGGCGCCGCCATCGGCCCGCTCGCTGTCATCGGCCCTCGCGCTGAAATTGGGCCCAACGCCCGCATCGCGGCGCATGCCAGCATCGCCGAAGACGCTGTGATCGGAGCCGATGCGCTCCTCCTCCACCGTGTCCACATCGGCGCGCGGGTTCGGATCGGCGACCGCTTCATCGCTCAGCCCGGCGCCGTCATCGGCGCCGATGGGTTCAGCTTCGTCACCCCGGAGAAAAGCCGCGCCGAAGACGCGCGCGAGGCGCTGGGCCAGGAGGTCGAGGCGCTCAACACCTCTTGGACGCGCATCCACTCCCTCGGCACGGTCGAGGTCGGCGACGATGTCGAGATCGGCGCAAACAGCACGATCGACCGGGGCACCATCCGCGCCACAAGGATCGGCGACCGCACCAAGCTCGATAACCTCGTCCACATCGGCCACAACGTCACGGTCGGCGTCGATTGCCTGATTTGCGGGCAGGTCGGCATTGCCGGCTCTACCCGCATTGGCGACCGTGTCGTCTTTGGCGGCCAGGTCGGCGTCTCGGACAACATTTTCGTGGGCGACGATGTCGTCGCCGGCGGCGCGACCAAGATCATGGCCAAGGTTCCGGCGGGCCGCGTGATGCTGGGCTACCCGGCCATGAAGATGGAGCAATTCCTCGAAGCCGGGCGCAACTGGCGCCGACTGCCGCGCCTGATGGACGACGTCAAAGCGTTAAAGAAAGCTGTTTCAAAGAACGAGCGGGATGACTAAATAACCGGCATCCGATCGGAAACCGGATTTCGAGGCCCCATGAGCGACCAGATCAAGGAGCGCGTGACCGCCATCATCGCCGAACAGGCGCTGCTGGAGCCGTCCGACATCGCGCCCGATCAATCGCTCGAAGATCTTGGGATCGATTCCATGGGCCTTGTCGAAGCGATCTTCGCGATTGAAGAGGAGTTCGAAATCGAGGTTCCCTTCAATGCCAACGAGCCCGACAAATCCGACTTCGACATCTCCTCGGTCGCCGCCGTAACGGACGCCGTGGTGAGGCTCGTCCTGGATCAAAAGGGCTGATCCCGCCAAATGCGCCGCGTCGTCATCACCGGGGCCGGGACGATCAATCCGCTCGGCACCAATGCCTCCGAGACATACGAGGCGTTCCGCGAGGGCCGCTCCGGTATCGGAGAGCTTGACATTCGCGATGTCGACCGCCTCGCCATCCGGATCGGCGGTCAAGTTAAGGGCTACGACCCCGACTCCCGCTTCAACCGACAGCAGCAGGCGCTTTACGACAGGTTCACCCAGTTCACGCTGATCGCTGCCGAAGAGGCCATCGCGCAATCCGGCCTGGAGTTTTCCGGTCAGCTCGCAGCTGAGGCCGGCGTCGTTCTCGGCACCTCCGGCGGCGGTCTCAACACCCAGGACGAGAACTACCGCGCCGTTTACGAGGAGGGCAAAAACCGCGTTCACCCCTTCATCGTGCCCAAGCTGATGAACAACGCCGCGGCGAGCCATGTCTCGATGACCTTCAACCTCAAGGGGCCGTCTTTCACGGTCGCTACCGCCTGCGCCTCTTCGAACCATGCGATGGGCCAGGCGTTCTGGCTGATCCGCTCGGGCACAGCGCGGGCGATAATCACCGGCGGATCGGAGTCCATGCTCTGCTTCGGCGGGGTCAAGGCTTGGGAGGGGCTGCGCGTCATGTCTAGGGACGCCTGCCGCCCGTTCTCGGCCAACCGCAACGGCATGGTGCAGGGCGAGGGCGCCGGCGTCTTCGTCTTCGAAGAATACGAGCACGCCAAATCCCGGGGCGCCGAGATCCTGGCCGAGGTCGTCGGCTTCTCCATGACCTCCGACGCCGCTGACATCGTCATGCCCTCGCAACAAGGCGCCGCCCGCGCCATTGCCGGCGCGCTCCGGGACGCAGGGATCGGGGCTGGGGATGTCGGCTACATCAATGCTCATGGCACCGGCACGGCGGCCAACGACAAGACCGAATGCGCGGCTGTCGCCAGGGTCTTCGGGCGCCACGCTGACGATGTGATGATCTCGTCGACCAAATCCATGCATGGCCACCTGATCGGCGGCACCGGCGCGGTCGAGCTTCTGGCCTGCGTCATGGCCCTCAAGGACGGCGTGATCGCGCCCACCATCGGCTATGAAGAGCCCGACCCGGAATGCGCGCTTGACGTCGTTCCGAACGAGGCGAGGGAGGCAAAGGTCGACTACGCGCTTTCCAACGCCTTCGCTTTCGGAGGCTTGAACGCGGTTCTGGCGCTGAAGGCCGCCTGAACCCGGCCCCTACCGCTTCTGATCCGCCATCAGCCCGGCGCGGAAACCGGCCTGCATGTCGATCATCCAGTGAGGATATTCGGAGGGAAGGCGGGTGACGGCGTCGAGCGCCTCCAAATCCGCGTCCGATAGCGAAACATCCACGGCGCCCAGGTTGTCAGTCAGCTGGTCCACTCGCTTTGCGCCCACCAGCACACTGGTAACCACCTTCTGATGCAAGAGCCATGCAATTGCCACCTGTGGCACGCTGCAGCCCTTGGTCGCCGCGATCCCGCGCATGACATCCACAGCGTCGAAGGCCCGGTCCTTGTCGATGGGCGGGAAGTCGAACTCAGCCCTCCGGCCCTCCGCCGTCTTCCCCTCACGGTCGAATTTGCCCGACAGAAATCCGCCCGCCAGCGGGCTCCAGACCATGAGGCCCACATCCTCGGACAACAGCATCGGCACGATCTCGCGCTCCAGATCGCGACCCGCGAGCGTGTAATAGGCCTGGAGCGACACGATTGGCGCGAGGCGTCGCATCTCGGCGAGCCCGACAGCCTTGGCCACCTGCCAGGCCGCCCAGTTCGACAGGCCGATGTAGCGCACGTGCCCGTGCTGGACGAGCGTGTCCAAAGCTTCCAACGTCTCTGTTATCGAGGTCGCCGGATCGACGCCGTGGAGCTGGTAGAGGTCAATGTGATCGAGCTGCATCCGCTTCAGGCTCGACTTGGCCTGATCGAGAATATGCCCTCGCGACAGCCCGCGCGCGTTTGGTCCTTCGCCCATCTGGCCGTGGACCTTGGTAGCGATCACAACCTCCTCGCGGGTCACGCCGAGGTTCCTCAGCGACTGACCCAGGATTTCCTCGCTCCGCCCCGAGGCGTAGACATTGGCGGTATCGATGAAGTTGATCCCGGCATCGAGCGCAGTTTTGACCAGCGCGTCGGCCCCATCCTGCTGGAGCTGGCCGATCTGGCCCCACATGTCGTCCGAGCCGCCGAAGGTCATGGTACCGAGGCAAAGCTCGGACACGAACAGGCCGCTCTGGCCAAGCCGGTTGTATCGCATCGCGTCTGTCCTTTGGTCTGAAAGATGGCGGCAAATTCCGCAGCGCCGAGCCTCGCAGATCGTCCCCGCCTGATGCAACGCCTTTTCGCTGGATCCCATCCGAAAATGGCGCCAACTCCTTCTTTACGTTAAAGAATTCTTTGCGGAAACGGGGCTAGTTCGCGCGTTTGGGGGGGAAGCCTATTCAAAAAGTCTCCACGCCCCTGTCGAAATCCGCTCCGCTCGCGCGTCCTTGGAGTATCGACCAACAAGGGAGACCGAAGTCGCCTTAACTCGCAACGCCGCTGGGCTGGCTTGCTCGAATCCCGAAGCATCATCATCATCCGAAACTGAAAGGACACGACATGCAATATCTCGCTCTCATCTACTCCGCCGACGGCACCGGCCCGCAGCCCGGCACCGAAGAATGGGGCGCATTCATGCAAGGCTACGCCGACGCCGGCAAAACCTATCATGCTGAAGGCGTCATGCAGGGCGGCAACGCGCTTGAACACACGTCAACAGCCACTTCCGTTCGCGTCCGGGACGGCAAGGTCGAAACCATGGACGGGCCCTTCGCCGAGACCAAAGAGCGGCTTGGCGGTTACTACCTCCTCGACTGCAAAGACCTCGACCAGGCGATCCGTATGGCGGCCCTCATCCCGACCGCCCAATTCGGCACGGTCGAGCTGCGCCCGATCATGCAGGTCGAGCTGCCCGAGTGACCTCTTCCGCCCCCGACATCGCGTCCTTGATCCATCGGATCATGCGCGACGACAGGGGGCGGCTCCTCGCCGCGCTCATTCGCTCTCTTGGCGATTTCCACCTCGCTGAAGACTCGCTTTCGGACGCGCTCGAGCGTGCTTTGATTCACTGGTCCCGCTCCGGACCTCCCGACCGCCCCGACGCCTGGCTCCTGCAAACCGCCCGCCGGCGCGCCATCGACCGTATCCGAAAGGACAGGGGCCTGGCCGACCGCGCGCCCGAGATCCGACGCCTTATGGAAGAAGACGAAGCCGAACGCGCCGAAGCGGCGCCAGAGATCCCCGACGAGCGGCTCAGGCTGATCTTCACCTGCTGCCATCCGGCGCTGGACGAGAAAAGCCGCGTCGCGCTGACGCTCCGCACGGTCGGCGGCCTGACCGCGCGCGAGATTTCGCGGGCATTTCTCGACACCGAGCCTGCGATGGGCCAACGCATCTCCCGCGCCAAGGCCAAGATCGCCCGCGCGGGAATCACCTACAAGGTGCCGGAGCCCGAGGATTGGGACGCGCGGCTTGGCTCTGTACTCACAACGATCTATCTGGTGTTCAACGAGGGCTGGACGGCGGGGCCGGGAGAGGCGCCGATCCGCGCCACTTTGTGCGAGGAGGCGATCTTCCTCGCCCGCCTCCTAACCGATCTCGCGCCGGAAGATCCTGAGATCGAGGGCCTCCTTGCCCTCATGTGCCTGTCCCACGCCCGCCACGGGTCACGGCTCTCTCCGGACGGCACCATAGTGTCGCTCGACGATCAGGACCGAAAGCTTTGGGACCGGGCGCTGATTGATGAGGGCCTCACGCTTCTCGATCAGGCAATGGCACGAGGCCGCGCTGGTCCGTTCCAGCTCCAAGCAGCAATCAGCGCGCTGCATGTCACAAGTGATCCGCCCGACTGGCCGCAGATCCGACTGCTCTATGACCGCCTCGCCGGGTTCAACCCGTCGCCTGTGGTCCGATTGAACCGCGCGGTTGCCATCGCGGAGGCGGGAGCGGTCCAGGAGGCGCTGGACGAGTTGATCGGTCTCGAACCGGCGCTCGCGTCTTATCAACCCTTTCATGCGGCGTTAGGTGAGATCGCCGGCAGGGCGGGCGACATCACCGGCGCTCGGAGAGCGCTCCGGACCGCCATCGAGCTCTCCCGCTCCGACACGGAAAAGCGCTGGCTCTCCGACCGCCTCGCGCAACTCGCGCCGCACTGACTACCAGGACGCGGCGCGCGATCCCAGAACGACGATCACCACTACAAGCGCCACGGCCGCCGCGATGATCCGAATGCGATTGTAGGGTTTGGCGATTTCGACCGAGTTCTTGCTGCTGCCTTTGTCCATGATGGCACCTCCCCGCGCCATCCAAGCGCCTGTTCGTGCGGCGGGCATTAACCCAGGATCACCCCTTCCGGCGCACCCCGTAGAGCTCCAGACGGTGCCCTTTCAGCTCGTAGCCGAGCTTCTCAGCGATCTTCTCTTGTAGCGCTTCGATCTCGGCGTCGACGAACTCGATTACCTCGCCCGAGTTCATGTCGATCAGGTGGTCGTGATGATCCCGTTCCGCGTCCTCGTACCGCGCCCGCCCGTCCCGGAAATCGAGCTTTTCCAGGATACCCGCCTCCTCAAAGAGCTTCACGGTCCGGTAGACCGTCGCCAGCGAGATCCCGTCATCGACGGCGCTCGCGCGCGCGTAGAGCTCCTCGACATCGGGATGATCGTCGGCGTCCTCCAGAACGGCGGCGATCACCCGCCGCTGCCCCGTCAATCGCAGGCCCTTGGCCTCGCATCTCTCAAGGATCGTGTCCGCCATAGCGCCTCTGTCTACCGCGTGGGGGGCAGTGGGAAAACCCCGTCAGAGCGTCAGCCGCCCCTCCATCACCTTCACCGCGCCTCCCGCTACGGCCACTGAGACGGGCCGTCCGTTCTCAACAGTCACCTTGGCCTCGATGCGGCTTGGCCGGCCCATCTCGACGCCTTGACGGACGTCGAAACGGGCCGATCGTCCATCCAACCGCCCGAGAAAGGCCGCCAATGCCGCCGCGGCGCCCCCTGTCGCAGGGTCCTCGGGGATACCGTCCAGGGGCGCGAACATACGGGCGCGGATGGCGTCGCCTTCACGCACGTAGATCAATAGGTCGAAATGACCGTCAACCGGCCACATCGGCTCGAAGGCGCGGAAAGCGTCGGTCACGCCCGTCGCGGCCTCAAGCGCGTCCATTCCGGTCAACTCAGCGAGCGCGAACGGGATTCCGACGCCAGCGATCACCGGTGCATGACGGTCGATTCGGATCGCGTCCGCGTCCAGACCTGCGGCTGCCGCGGCGATCTCGACCGATGGACCGGCCCATGTTTCCAAAGGGACCTCGGTCACAAAACGCGCCCGCCCGTTGGCGACGCTCACAGGGATCGGTCCCACGCCCAGCTCCAGAACCATGTCCGCGCCAACCCGGCCCAGATCGCTCAATGCGCAGGCCGTGCCCACGGTCGGGTGGCCAGCGAAGGGGATCTCGCGCGTCGGCGTGAAGATCCGTACCCGCGCGTCGTGCGCCGGGTCGGCCGGCGGAAAGACAAAGGTCGACTCGGAGAAATTGAACTCCCGCGCGACCTTCTGGAGACTGTTCTCCTCCAGCCCGCGCGCGTCGGGGATCACCGCCAGCGGATTGCCCCCGAAGGCGCTGTCTGTGAACACATCATAAACCACGAAATCCGTCATCGCTCTCTCCTTGCCGGCGGGCACCCTGACCGCGCGACTGGCAAAGGTAAACCCTTGCCACCACCACGTGACGCGGGCAGAGGGGCGGGATGGAGAAGAAGGACAGAATCGACCTCTTCGGCGCCGCGGGCCTGATCGGCTTCGCCGCCCTTCTAGGTTATAACCAGGTCGTCATCCGCGTGGTGAACGAGGGGCTTCAGCCGGTCTTCTTCGCCGCCCTCCGTTCGGCCGGCGCCTTCTTCTGCCTCTGGCTCCTCTTCCGTCTCCGCCGCCGCCCGCTCGGCATGGATCGCGCCGACCTGCGCCCCGGCCTCTTGATCGGCGCCTTTTTCGCGGCCGAGTTCATCTTTCTTTTTCAAGCACTTGACCTGACGACCGTCACCCGCGTCAGCGTCATTTTCTACACCATGCCCCTTTGGCTCGCCCTGATGGCGCATGTGCTGATCCCGGGTGAGCGCATCACGCCGCCCAAAGCGGCGGGCCTGCTCCTGGCCTTCGCCGGCGTTGCGCTCGCTTTCATCTGGCGGGGCGCAGCCGCGGGCGAGGCGTCGCTGACCGGCGATTTCTTTGCTCTCATTTCGGCCTTCTGCTGGGCCGGGATCACGCTCGTAGCGAAAACCGGTCTCGCCCATGTCGCGCCCGACCGGCAGCTTCTCTGGCAGGTCGGCGTCTCCGCCTTGATCCTCATGCCGCTCTCACCGCTCTTCGGTCCGCTCATCCGAGAGCTCGAGGCGATCCACCTTTGGGGCCTCGCCTTTCAGATCGTGGTGATCGCCTCCTTCGGCTTCGCCTTCTGGCTCTGGCTTTTGTCGCTCTATCCGGCGGCCAGCGTCGCCGCCTTCAGCTTCCTCACCCCGATCTTCGGCGTCTTCCTCGGCTGGTGGCTTCTCGATGAAACACTGGGGCCGCCGATCCTGATCTCGCTGACACTCGTCTGCCTCGGGCTCGTCCTGATCAACCGGCCCGCTCAGGTCCCGCAGAAGGTCTGAGGTACGATCTCGTCCTCGGTTGGCGGGCGGGTCAGATCGGCGAAGTCTCCAGGTTCGGCGAAAGGCGTGGCCAGCGCCTCGCTAAGGCGCTCGAACGGGGCGTAATCGCCGTCGACCCCCGCCTCGATGGCCGCCTCGATCCGGTGCGTGCGCGGGATCAAGGACGGGTTGACCGTCCGCATGGCCGCGACCCTGTCCTCCGGCGTCGCGCCCTCGCGCGCCATTCGCTCGCGCCACTCCGCCTCCCACGCCTCGAAAGCGTCCCGGTTCGCGAACTCATCGCGCGCGGCATCGCTTCCCAACGCTCTGAACGTATTGGTGAAATCCGAACCGCCTTCGCTCATCCGCTCCAACAACGCCTGGATCAGCGCCGCGTCGCCATCCTCTTCCGACTCCAACCCGATCTTGGCCCGGAAAACTGATAGCCACGCCGCCTGAAACTGCTCAGGAAAGCGGTCGATCGCCTCTTGAGCCGTCTCCCGCGACGCGTCCATGTCGTCGCCCATCACCGGCATCAGCGCCGTTGCGAGCTGCGCGAGGTTCCACATCGCGATGTTCGGCTGCCGCGCGAAGGCGTAGCGGCCGTGTTGGTCAATCGACGAGAAGACGCGGAGCGGATGATAGGCGTCCATGAAGGCGCAAGGCCCGTAGTCGATGGTCTCGCCCGAGATCGTCATGTTGTCGGTGTTCATCACCCCGTGAATGAACCCCAGCCCCATCCAGCGCGCCACCAGCGACGCCTGCCTTGCAATGACGGCCTGCAAGAGCCCCAAGGCGCCCTTTGCACCCGGCGCGTGCCGCGCGATGGCATGGGCGACCAGCGCCTCGAGAGCCTCCTTGTCGTCCTTCGACGCGAAGTACTGGAAGGTGCCCACCCGGATATGGCTCGCCGCCACGCGGGTCAGAACCGCGCCGGGTAGGGGCATCTCGCGGACGACGACCTCGCCCGTGGTGACCGCAGCCAGGGCCCGCGTCGTGGGAACTCCAAGGGCATGCATCGCCTCGGAGACGATATACTCCCGCATCACCGGGCCGAGCCAGGCCCTCCCGTCGCCCATTCGGGAATAGGGCGTCCGGCCCGAGCCCTTGAGCTGCACGTCGAACCGCGCCCCATCCGGCGCCACGACCTCGCCCAGGAGGATCGCGCGCCCGTCGCCCAGCTGCGGCGACCAGCCGCCGAACTGGTGCCCGGCATAGACCTGCGCCAGCGGATCGGCCCCGCCGGGCACCGCATTTCCGGCCAGCGCCGCCACGCCCTCCTCCGAGGTCAGCGCGTCCGCGTCCAGCCCCAGCCGCTCGGCAAGCTCCCGGTTCAGCGCCACAAGCGCGGGCGCCGCCACCGGGGCGGGTGCCATCTTCGTATAGAACCGCTCGGGCAGGCGGGCGTAGGAGTTGTCGAATGGAAGATCGAGGCTCATGAGCTTCAGATAGGGCGTGAAAACGCTGGAACACCCTCTTCGCGTTCAAAAACACTTCCGCTGGAGGCGTGAACCGTCACGCCACCCGTGTCATCAACGCAAAGCGCCGCCGCTGAAACCCGGCCCGGGCGTAAAGGCTCTCGGCCCGGCTCCCCTCGGCCACCTCCAGCGACAGCGCTTTCACCCCGGCTTCTGTCAGCACCTTGATGAGCGTCGCCAGCGCCTCGCTTCCCATGCCGCGGCCGCGCACGGGCTCCCGCAGCCAAAGCTCGTCGATCATCCCGTCCATGCCGCCGAGCTCGATCGACCAGCCGAAAGAAACGGCGACATACCCCACAGGCGACATGCGCGGCCCGATGAGCCAGATCGCTCCTAAAGGCGAGCCATCCAGAAGCGGCAGCACCGCGGCGCGCCGCGTCTCATCATCGCTCCGGATACCCTCAAGCGCATGATAGGCTTCGACCATGCCAAGAATGCGATCAAGATCCTCTGTCGTTGCCAAGTGTAAGAGTTTGCTCATGAAAACCGCTCCAACGCCCGCGCTTCCGCCTTGTTGATCCAGCCCGCCTTGCAGGCGCCGTAACCCTCGCCGCCCTCCGGGTGCCGCGCCGCGCAAGCTGCTTTGACCGAGGCGTAGCCTGCCCTTAGCGCCGCGTTTTCGCGAAGCGCGTTGCGAAAGGCAAGATGCCGGGCGATGTCAGGATGGCCGGCCGCGTACCCGTGGGCGTGAAAGCGCCGCGCGCCGGTCCCCGGATCGCTCATCCGAGCATAGGCGCGGTCGGGCAAACCGTATTCTCCCATCCAATCGTATCCCAACGCCTCGACCGGGACCCGCGCCGTGTCCCGCGCGGTTTCGCTCACAAAGACCGGCAGGAGGTCGATGATCGGTTTCGCGGGGAGTCCTGGAACAGAGGTCGAGCCTATGTGGTGAATCGCGATCAGCCCCTTCACCGCGTTCATCCAACGGCCGGCCTCGCGCTGCGCCGCTCCGGCCCATTCCGGATCCGGCGGCGCGAGGAGACTCAAAGCCGCGCCAGCCGTTCGGACAGAAGCCCGAAGAACCCGTCGCGATCCACGCCGCCCACGAACATCGCGTTGGGCGGGCGATCCGTCACGCCCCACCAGTCAGCCACGGTCATGCCGCGCGTTAGCTCCGATTGCGTCTCGACCTCGACATTGACGTGCCGGCCGGTGAAGAGCTCGGGCTTGATCAGGTATGCGATCACGCAGGGGTCATGGAGCGGCGCGCCGGTCGAGCCGTATTTCTCCATGTCATAGCGCTCGAAAAAATCGGTCCAGGCCGAGACCATTCGCCCCGTCTCCGTCCCGAGCGCCGCCATATCGTCCACCCAGGCTTGCGAGGTCAGCGCCTTGTGGGTGACATCGAGCGGCATCACCGTCAGCTTGACGCCCGATCTGAACACAATATCAGCCGCTTCCGGGTCGACGTAGATGTTGAACTCGGCGGCGGGGGTGATGTTGCCGACCTCGAAGTAGGCGCCGCCCATCAGCACGATCTCTTGCACGCGCTCGACGACATCGGGCGCCTTTGCGAAGGCGATCCCGATATTCGTGAGCGGTCCGATCGGGCAGAGCGTGACGGTGCCGGGCGGCTCGGTCCTGAGCGTCTCGATGATGAAGTCGACGCCGCTCTGCTCTTGCAGCGCCATGGCTGGCTCGGGCAAAGGCGGCCCGTCCAGGCCGGTCTTCCCGTGGACATGCTCCGCCGTCACCAGCCTCCGAGCCATCGGCGCGTCGGCGCCTGCAAAAACGGGCATATCCGACCGTCCGGCAAGCTCGCAGACGATCCGCGCGTTCTTTTGGGTGAGGTCGAGCGGCACGTTGCCCGCCACCGCCACCACGCCCAGCACGTTCACATACTCGGGCGAGGCCAGCGCCAGGAGGATCGCGACGGCGTCGTCCTGTCCTGGATCGGTGTCGATGATGATGTTGCGGGGCGCCATCACGTCTCCAATGCTCAGGGGTCGGAGAGTGGCGGCGCCCCGCGCCCTTGTCCAGTGTGTGCGATGGAGAAGGGGAGGTCGTTCTGTATTGGAGACGTGGCGTCATCCGCGCGGGATGTGGCTGCGTGTTGCGTCTTTTATCTCCGAGTATGCCCGCCTGGTCAATACCTGAGTGAACTAGTCGGGAAATAACTTCGGCGCCGCAGCAATCAGACTTTCTCCGCCGCTTTAGCCGCGTCCCAAAGCGTGTCCATCTCTGCCAGATCGCTGTCTTCCGGCTGCCGGCCCTCCGCCGCCAATGCCGCTTCAACCGCGCGGAACCGCCTTGTGAACTTGGCGTTCGCGTCCCTCAACGCCGCCTCTGGGTCGATCTTCAGATGCCGGGCGAGGTTCGCCATCACGAACATCAGATCTCCGAACTCTTCATAGAGGTGCTCCCGGTCGCCTCCATCCCGGGCCTCGATCAGCTCCGCCGTCTCCTCCGCGATCTTATCCAGAACCGCACCCGCGTCGGGCCAGTCGAAGCCGACTCGCGCGGCGCGTTTCTGCAGCTTCACCGCGCGGAGCAGCGCCGGCAGCCCCATGGCCACATCATCCAGCACCCCGCCCTGATCGCGACCGGCGCGCTCCGCCGCCTTGGCGACCTCCCAATCCCGCGTTTGATCCTCCGCCGTCTTGTCGCGGCTTTCGGTCCCGAAGACATGCGGGTGCCGGGCGATCATCTTCGCCACGATCCGCCGCGCCACGCTGTCGAAATCGAAATGTCCCGCCTCAGCGCCCATCTGACCGTGGTAGACGACCTGCAGGAGCAGATCGCCCAGCTCTCCCTCAAGCTCTTCCCAGGCCTCGCGCTCAATGGCGTCGGCGACTTCATAGGCCTCCTCGATCGTGTAGGGCGCGATGGTTCCGAAATCCTGCTCGATGTCCCAGGGGCACCCGGTCTCGGGGTCGCGGAGCCGCCGCATCACCTCCAATAGCCGCGGCATGCCGTCCGCCACGGAATGGATCGGATCATCGGTCATGGACATTCCCCCGCCGCTCTGGAAAGACAATCGACGACCTCTCACGATCCCGGAGCCCTGTCCACATGCCCGTTCTCAATCGCATCGCCGGATTTGCTGACGAGATGAAGGAATGGCGGCACTGGCTGCACCGGAACCCCGAACTGGGCTTCGATCTGCCGAAGACGGCGGCTTTCGTGGCCGGCAAGCTCTCGGAGATCGGCGTTGACGAGATTCACGAGGGCATTGCGGAAACTGGCATTGTCGCGATCATCAACGGGCAGGGTCCGGGGCCGACCATCGGGCTGCGCGCCGATATGGACGCGCTGCCGATCACCGAGACGACCGGCGCACCGCATGCGTCTGAGACCCCCGGCGTCATGCACGCCTGCGGTCATGACGGGCACACAACGATGCTCCTGGGCGCCGCCAAATACCTCACCGAGACCCGCCGTTTCAAAGGCCGCGTGGCGCTGATCTTTCAGCCTGCCGAGGAGGGCGGAGGCGGGGGCGGCGTCATGGTGCGCGAGGGTATCATGGACCGCTTCGACATCGCCCAGGTCTATGGCATCCACAACGCGCCCACGAACGACTTCGGGGTGACCGATGTCGCAAAGGGACCGATTATGGCCTCTGCCGATGAGTTCTTCATCACATTCAAGGGCACCGGCGGCCATGCCGCACGCCCGGAGGTGGCGACCGATCCGCTGATGTGCGCTGTCTCCACTGTTCAGGCGCTGCAATCTATCGTCTCGCGCAACCGGCCGGGCTTTGAGCCCATGATCCTGTCGGTCACGCAAATCCACGCGGGCGGCCCGGCCACCAACATCATATGGCCTGAGGCCAGGATCGGCGGGACAGTCCGCGCGTTTTCCGAGGAGATCCGCAACCTCGCTGAACACCGCATCACCGAAATCGTGATGGGTCAGGCCTCCGCCTTCGGAGTGACGGCGGATGTCAACTACGAGCGCAGCTATCCGCCCACGATCAATGATGCGGAGAAAGCCGCCTTCGCCGCCGACGTCGCGCGCGAGATCGTAGGGCCGGAGAACGTGAACGAGAACCCGACGCCCAAGATGGGGTCCGAGGATTTCTCATACATGCTGAACGAGCGCCCAGGCGCCTATGTCCGGATCGGGCAGGGGAAGGGCGTGCTCCTTCACCAGCCGAACTACGACTTCAACGACGATATCGCGCCAGTCGGCGCGTCGTTCTTCGCGCGTCTTGTGGAGACCGCGCAACCGCTCTGAGGGGAGGGGCCTATGACGCTCGACAAAGCCGCCGAAGAGGTCGATGTCGCGATTGCAGCAGGTCGAAATAAGGGCCTGGCCTACGAGAACCCCTTCGGCGGCGTCCCGTCCTTCCTGCGCCGGACATATACCAAGGATCTCAGCGGCTTCGACGTCGCGGTCACCGGCATCCCCTTTGATCAGGCCGTCACCAACCGCCCCGGCGCCCGTTTCGGCCCGCGCGCAATCCGCGAGGCCTCGACTCTGCAAGCGGGCGACCCGCCTTATGGCTGGGGCTACTCGCCGCTTGAGACCTTCGCCGTGGCCGACTTCGGCGACATGGCCTTCGACTATGCCAAGGTCGCGGACGTGCCGGGGCTGATTGAGGCGCATATCGCTGGCGTCCTTGCTACCGATACCGCTTGCCTGACGCTTGGGGGCGATCACTCGATCCTGCTGCCGTCGCTCCGCGCGCATGCCGCCAAGTACGGGCCGCTGGCGCTCTGCCAGTTCGACGCCCATTCCGACACCTGGGAGGACAATGACCCGGCTCGCGTCGACCACGGCACGATCGTCTACAAGGCGGTGAAAGAGGGGCTGATCGACCCGGAGCGCTCCGTCCAGATTGGCATACGCGTCGAGAGTGATCCGGCGCTCGGCATCACCCGGATCGACGCCCGAACCGTTCATGCCGAGGGTTCTGAAACCATCGCCGCGCGGGCCAAAGAGATCATAGACGGCGCCAAAACCTACCTCTCCTTCGACATCGACGCCCTCGACCCCGCCTTCGCCCCCGGCACCGGCACGCCGGTCTGGGGCGGGCTTACCACCAACGATGCGGCCGTGATGCTCCGCGCTCTGGCCGGTATCGATCTTGTCGGCATGGACGTGGTCGAGGTCTCCCCACCCTTCGATTCGGGCGCCGTCACCGCTATTGCCGGCGCCCATGTCGCGTATGAGCTTCTGTCGCTATGGGGTTGGAATCATAAGGATTAACCTCAAGGTACTTCAAATCCATCCTTCCCGGTGGTAAATAATCAAGACCGGGGGCGCATACAGGGGACGCATGAAAGAGATCCTTTTTCTCCTGATCGGCCTGAGCCTCGCGGCGATGATCTGGATTCGCTTCTCGCCCATCGACATGGACCAGTTCCACGTCGATCCGGCGGATGCCGACGAGCCCGCCGGCAACGGCTTCCGCCTGATCGGGCGCGAGGCGCCGCGCTTTCCGGGCCACCCGGACACGGTTCTGCAAGCGTTCATCGACATCGCGCGGAATGAGCCGCGCACTCGTCAGGTTGAAGGCGGCATAGATGAGGGAATGATCTCTTTCGTCTCGCGCACAAAGATCATGGGCTTTCCCGATATCATCACCGTAAAAGCGACCGACGAGCTGGAAGAGACCAAGCTCTCGGTCATCTCGCGCGCGAGATACCCTGGCTCAGACTGGGGGGTGAACCGGGAGCGGCTGGATCGGTGGCTTGGCCAGATGGAGCAGCTTCTCAGAGAGTGACGACGACAGGCAGCCCATGCCGGTGTCACGCCACATCGGCGAGTTCAGGGACATGTCGCACTGCGCCATGAACGACCGACCGCCGACCGTCAAGCAGATCGTTTCGCCCAGCTCCACCCGCGCTCCCTGCGTGTCCGTGCAATAGCACTCGACCGTCTTGCCGCTGGGTCCGGTCACATCCGCGAGCGCCGGGGTGGCGGCAAACATAAGGGATATAAGCAGGAGGGGTCTCATGCTCCACAATATAATCACTCCCCGGGCCGACCGCCAGACGCGCCGCGCTTGACGCCGTCCGGCTGATCAGAGAACAGATCGCCATGGTACCTGCTGAGACCCTCGACCAGATCCGCGACCGCTTCCAGTTCCTGGAGGCGAAGATGGCCGATGGCGCGGAGCCGTCCGAGATCGCCGCTCTCGCAAAGGAGTACGCCGATCTGAAGCCGGTCGTGGCCGAGATCGAGGCCTATCGCGAGATGTTGGCGGCCCGCGCCGACGCCGAGGCGATGCTCGATGACCCCGAGATGAAGGCGCTGGCGGAGGAGGAGCTGACCGACCTCAAGACCCGCCTGCCGGAGGCCGAACAGGCGCTGCGCCTGGCGCTCCTGCCGAAAGACGCCGCCGACGCCCGTCCGGCGATCGTCGAGATCCGGCCCGGCACGGGCGGGGAGGAGGCGGCGCTTTTCGCCGGCGACCTCCTCCGGATGTATCAGCGCTACGCCGAAAACAAAGGCTGGAAATTCAACATCATCGAGCTGAGCGAGACCGAGCTTGGCGGGGTGCGGGAGGCAGTCGCCAACATCTCCGGCGACAGCGTCTTCGCCCGAATGAAGTTCGAATCGGGCGTCCACCGGGTCCAGCGCGTGCCGGAAACAGAAAGCGGGGGCCGCATTCACACCTCCGCCGCGACCGTGGCAGTGCTGCCCGAGGCGGAGGAGGTCGATATCGATATCCCCGCCACCGACATCCGCATCGACACCATGCGCGCCAGCGGCGCGGGTGGGCAGCATGTGAACACCACCGATTCCGCCGTACGTATCACGCATATACCGTCAGGCATTGTCGTCACCTCCTCAGAGAAATCCCAACACCAGAACCGCGCCATTGCGATGCAGGTGCTTCGGACCAAACTCTTCGATCTCGAACGGCAAAAGGCGGATGAGGAGCGCGCCGCGGACCGCAAGGCGCAGGTCGGCTCCGGCGACCGGTCGGAGCGCATCCGCACTTACAACTTTCCGCAAGGCCGGATGACCGACCACCGGATCGGGCTCACCCTCTACCGCCTGACCGAAATCGTCGCGGGCGACCTCGACGAGGTGATCGACGCGCTGATTGCCGAGGATCAGGCGGCGAAACTGGCGGAGCAGGGGCTCTGACGGTCGCCGACGCCGTCCGCGCCGCCGCTCGCCGCCTCCACGCCGCAGGTATCGAGACCCCCAACCGGGACGCGCGGAGGCTGATGGCGGCGGCCTTGACGATCGCGCCGGACCGGTTGACGCTGCATGATCGCGACGCGCTTGGCGCGGAAACCGCCAGCCGGTTCGAGAGCTTCATCACTCGGCGGGAGGCGCGCGAGCCGGTCTCCAGGATTATCGGGGAGCGTCTGTTCTGGGGGCGATCCTTCAAAGTCACCCAGGACGTTCTCGACCCTCGCCCGGAGACGGAAATCCTGATCGAACAGGCCTTAGCCGAGCCGTTCTCAAAGGTCCTCGACCTCGGCACCGGTTCCGGCTGCATCCTCATCACGCTCCTCGCCGAACGGACCGAGGCGCGGGGGGTTGGCACCGACATCTCCGAACGCGCGGTTCTGATCGCGGGCGGCAACGCCGTCCGGCATGGCGTCGCGGACCGGATCGTGCTGCCACTCTCGGAATGGTACGACGATATCGGCGGCCGCTTCGACCTCATCGTTTCGAACCCGCCTTATATCGCCGCGGACGAGATGTCGGACCTCGCCCCCGAAGTCCGGGATCATGACCCCGCAGAGGCGCTGACCGATGGCGCCGACGGCCTGTCCGCCTATCGCGCGATCGCTGCGGGTGCATTCGATCACCTGACCCCTGGAGGCAGATTGATCGTCGAGATCGGCCCGACCCAGGCTGCCGAAGTGACCGCGCTATTCCGCGCGGCCGGTCTTGAAACCATTGCCGTTCATCCCGATCTCGATGGCCGGGACAGGGCCGTTTCAGCCGTCGCGGCCGAGGCCTGACAGGCTCCACCAGCGCGACAGACGGCGGAAAAACGCGAATTCTTTGAGAAATTTGCTTGCCGACCCGAATCCCCCCGGCTAGATAGAGGAGCGTTCGGGTGAGGTACTGGCTCCCCGATCCGACCTGCCAATCCTTGCACGGACAATGCCCCGCGACGGGGCGGATGAGACAAAATCCGCGCAACAACCAGACAGCAACCTGGACCGTTCATGAGATCATCGAAGTCACGCTCCCGGAACAAGGGCAACCGGAACCGCCCGTCCGGCAACATCGTAAACCGGGTGTTCGACAGCTCCGGCCCTGAGGGCAAGGTGCGCGGCACGCCGCAGCAGATCATCGACAAGTACAACCAGCTCGCCCGCGACTCGCAGCTGGGAGGCGACCGGGTCGCGACCGAGAACTTCCAGCAGCACGCCGAGCATTACTTGCGCATGCTCGCCGAAGCGCAGCGCGAGCAGGCCGAGCGGCAGGCGCAGCAGCAAGCCCAGAACGAAGAGCGCCAGCGCGCCCGGCGGGAGGAGCAGGAGCAGCGCCAGCAGGCCGAGGCGCAGCCCCCGGCTCAAGATGCCCCTGCCGATCCGCCCGCCGCGATGGATGAAGTGATAGACGCGGGGCCCGAAAGCGGCCTTGTCGAAACGCCGGAGGAGAAGCCGAGCCGACCCCGCCGGCAGCGCCGACCCCGGAACCCGGAGGGCGAGGCCCCCGAAGCGCCCGCTGATCCGACGCCGGACGCCGCCGAATAACCGCTTCTTTGCGTTGACACATACTTTGGGGTGACGGCCGTCAAGCCCTTTGGGCAAAGCCCCTAGTCCGCCGCCACCGCCCGGGCCAGCGCCGCGAATTCCTCAATGCTGACGGTTTCCGCCCGCCGCGTCGGATCGATCCCGATTCCTCTGAGGACGTCCTCGATATCGGGCCTCAGCCCTTTCAGTGACGCCCGCAGCATTTTCCGACGTTGATTGAAGGCGCGCGCGACCACTCCCTGCAAAACCTCCGCGTCCGCCTCAAAGCGGGGCTCTGGAAGGGCGGTAAGATGAACCACAGCCGAGCGCACCTTTGGCGGAGGCGTGAAGGCTTCGGGCGGAAGATCCATCACGATCCGCGCCTCGCACCGCCAGCCCGCCAGAACCGCGAGCCGTCCGTAAGCTTTGGAGCCCGGCGCGGCGACGATCCGCTCGGCCACCTCGCGCTGAAACATCAGCGTGAGGCTCGCCCAGCGGGGCGGCCAGGCGTCCGGCGTCAGCCAGCGGACCAAGAGCTCCGTGCCGACGTTGTAGGGCAGGTTCGCCACGATGCGGATGGGCGAGTTCAGATGCGCGAGCGAGTCGCCTTCGAGCGCGTCGCCTTCGAGAATCTCGAGCCGTCCCGGAAAAGCCTCCGCAATCTCCTGAAGCGCGGGCAGGCAGCGTGGGTCCTTTTCGATCGCCAGCACCTTTCGCGCGCCCTCGGCCAAAAGCCCGCGCGTCAACCCGCCGGGGCCGGGCCCGACCTCAAGAACGTCCGCGCCGGTCAAATCCCCCGCCGCCCGTGCGATCTTGGCCGTCAGGTTCAGATCCAAAAGGAAGTTCTGGCCAAGCGATTTTCGCGCCGTGAGCCCGTGGCGCTGGATGACGTCGCGCAGGGGTGGCAGATCGTCGATGGCTGCCACGCGTCAAATCCCCGCGCGGGTCCGCGCCATGGCATCGGCGAGCCGCAGAGCCTCGATCAGCGAGGTCGGGTCCGCTTGGCCGGTCCCGGCGATGTCGAACGCGGTGCCATGATCGGGCGAGGTGCGGATGAAGGGTAGGCCAAGTGTCACGTTCACGCCCCGGTCGAATGCGAGTGTCTTGATCGGAATCAGAGCCTGATCGTGGTACATCGCGACCGCCGCGTCGTAGCCCGCACGCGCCCGCTCGTGAAACATCGTGTCCGCCGGCAGCGGACCGGTCAGGTCCATGCCCTCGCCGCGCAGCATGTCACAGAGCGGATTGATCCAGTCCATCTCCTCGCGCCCCAGCATCCCGTCCTCGCCCGCATGCGGGTTGAGCCCGGCGACGGCAATCCGGGGCGCTTCGATTCCGAAATCGGCCTGAAGCGCGTGACGGGTGATGCGGATTGCGGACTCTAGCTTTTCAGGCGTCAGCGCCTCCGGTACGCGGGAAAGCGGGATATGAATCGTGGCGAGCACGACACGCAGCTCTTCGGCAGCGAGCATCATCGCCACGTCATCGACGCCGCCGAGATGGGCGAGGTATTCGGTATGGCCGGGATGAGCGAAACCTGCCCAGTCGGCCAGTGCCTTCTTTGAGATCGGCGCCGTGCAGATTGCCGATGCCTTGCCTTCATCCACGAGCCGGACCGCACGGTCGATCACTTCAACGACACCAGGCGCGTTCTCGTGCGACGGGCGGCCCGGCGTGGCTGGTCGGGCGAAGGGATTTGGCAGAACCGGCAGGCCGCGCTCGGCGGCTGCGCGGGTCTCGGCCGGGTCCTGGATAACCGCGACCTTCGCAGCTTCGGGCAAATGCTCGGGGTCGCCGATCCAGAAGAACGGCAGCTCGAGACCCAGCGCCTCCCAAGCTTTGACGGCGATTTCCGGTCCGACACCAGACGGCTCGCCGCAGGTCAGGGCGACGGGAGGCAAGCCGGATGGGGGCATCGCTCAGTTCGTCAAATCTGCGATGTAGGCGTTGCCACGCAGGTCGGCGAGGTGGTCAGCGGCGATCCCGTTCAAGCGCAGGTTCAGGATTTGGTTGCCTGCAATGTCGAGGTCCACGGTGCTTTCCGCATCGAGCCGCCGACCGCAGAGCATCAAGAGCGCGGTCTGTCCGCCGCGGGTCAGATCGGTGGAGATCTCGTTGGCGTCGAGGGTCTCGATAGCGGCGCGGATGTCGGGCGGCAGTGCGGCGGCAGGCGCGGTCTCGCGGATCAGGCGCTCCTCCGGCAGGCCCTGAGCGACGCCGTAGAGGTCATCGCAGACATCGACGCGGCCGGCTATGCGGCGAGCCTCCTCCGGGCCGCCGCCTGTCAGGAACAGCGCGTATTCAATCGCCAGGTCCTCGGGTGCGCCGGCCAGGATTCGCTCGCTGTCTCTGAGCAGAAAGACGCCGATCGCGTTCTCAAGCTCCACGGGACGGCTGATCTGGCCTGGCTCGAGACCCGCGATCGCGACCCGCACGTTCTCGGGAAGCGCGTCTATCGCAGCCCAACTCTGCGCTCCGCCGCGGCCCCGGGACCGCGCGACGGAAAACTGCCTCGCTGCAGCCGCGAAGGCCGCCTCGTCTTCCAGCAAGCCCAGCTCGCCCGCGCGTGCCCGCGACGCCGCCGCGGTTTCCGGTGTGGTAGCAGGGAGCAGGATCTCGGAAAGTAGCACCCTGAAACCACCCTCGGTCCCGGTTCGGGTCAAGGCCCGGCCCACCGCCGCGATCGGAAAGTCGCGGGCGGTCTCGCTGAAGGTATCGCGGACATACGCGCGCCAGACCACGCCCGCACCAATGAAATCGCGGAAGGTCTCCGCGCCGACGCCCTCTTGGGCCAGTGCCGCGACGAATTGTTCGGCAGTCAGATTAGCGCGGCCCGCGAATTCCTCGGTTCCCGCCCGCAAGGCTTGCTCGTTGAGCTCGATCCCCGCCGCCTGCGCGACGCGGGTCTGAATCAATTCGTTGATCAGCTGATCGCGCGCTAGCTCTCGGGGATCGCCGGGTGCCCTCAGGAGCGCCAGGAACCGCGTCCGCTCGTCCAGCTGATATCGCGTGATCACATCGTCGTCGACGCGGATCACTGGCTCGAAACGGTTCTGCGCCACCAAAGGCGCCGCGCCTGTGATCGCGACGAGGGCGAACGCGCCGATGATCCAGGCCAGTCTTCGTCTGAGCGTCACCGCATTATCCCCCGCACGTGCTTGTCTTGCCCCTGTTTCCGCCGGCTCCGACACCCAGAAGCGATACACTGAAACCGAAATCGGTCGTCGGCGTGACACTAGACGAGGTCGCGAAGCGACGCGAGAGCGAAAGCGCCACCCGGATGCATTCGTTGACATAATCCAGCCCGAACCCCGCCCGCGCGGCGCGACCGGCGACGAAATCGTACCGCCAGTCGGCGCTGGCCGTCCAGTTGTCAGTCAGACCGTATGCGCCTTCCAGCGACCATTCTCCGAGTTCCTCGAGCCGGTCCTCGGCGGGCGCGGGATCAGCCTGGACATAGCTAGATGCCACACGGGCGCGATCGTTGAACCAGTCGAGCCGGGTTTCGGTCAGCGTGACCGCCAGGTCGTCATCCAGCAGCGCCCGGGACGCGACCCAGAGGTTGTCGCCCAGCGAGAGTCGGCCTGCCAATAGCCAGTCGGAGGAATCTCCGTCGAGCCCTGTGCCCTCGGCAAATCCGAGCGGGCCGTCCAACGCTACGATCCGCCCGGCCGTCAGCTCTCCCCGCCAGGCGCCCGGAGTCTCGCGGCGCCATGTTACGCCGATGGCCGCGCGGGTCCCGTCCTCGGCTCCGTCGATGCCCGGATACCTGCTGGGCCGGAACAGGCTCGCCTCATCGAATGTCGCCACACGGCTGTCTTCCAGCGGCACGGCGTCGCCGCCGGTCTCAGACAGGTCAATCCTGAGAACGGGCTCGATCAGGTCTCTGGCGCCGTTGGCGGCGGTCCGGGCGAATGGCCAGCGCAGCTCGACCGCGGCGCGCGGCGCCACGCGGGTGAGGGTTGTCGGAAAGGTCGAATCCTGCCCGACGTTGAATACGTCAGCGCGAACGCCGACTTCGGCGCGCGCGACGATGCCGGGACCGATCACCTCCTCGCGATGCCAGTCATAGCCCGCGCCGAGGCGCGAGACGTCGCGTCCGACGATATCGTCGGGCGAGGGGCGGTTGAGCGCGGCGGCGTCGATCCGCACCGTCGCCTCGCCACCGAAGAAGGCGAGGCGCGGCGCCTCACGGAGATAGGAGACCTCGAGGAACCGGTCGGGAAGTTCGTCGCGGATCGGGATATCGTCTTCGCGCAGTGTCCGGAACTCGGTCGCGATGGCGCGGAAGCGGTCCTTGGCACGGACGCGCGTCACCGCGATCTCGTTTGTGAGCCGGTCTTTCTCAGAATAGTCGTAGAGAAACAGATAGCCGGGGTCTGAGACCAGTTCGGCCTGAGCGGTCGCTACAAATCCGCGTGGCAGTTGGTATTCGGCGTTCGCGAAGAGATAGCCGCGCGCGCCCTCGAGGTCGTCGTTTGTCAGAGCTCCGACCGCGTCCAGTCGTCCGTTGGCGATCTCCTGGCGGTATCGGAACTCCAGTGTCGCGGTGACGGCGGAGATATAGGGAGTCAATGTGACGTCGGCATGATCGCCAAGCGCGATGAAGTAGGGCAGCTTCACGCCGGTCGAAAGCCCCGAGACGGATTGTATCTCGGGAATGAGCGCGCCCGTAGCGCGGTCGACCGTCGGATCGGGTATGCGCAGGCGCGGCAGATAGAGAACTGGCACGCCTAGCATTCTCAGGCTCGCACCTTCAAAATAGAGCCGCCGCTCCTGCATGTCCTGGATAACCCGGCGGGCGCGGATTTCCCAAAGCGGACGGGGGTTTTCGTCGCAGACCCGGCAGGAGGAAGCCACGACGCGGTCGAGCGTCACGTAACGGCCGCCAACCCGCGCGATCTGGTTTGCAGCAAGCTGCAGTTGCTGGTCCAGCACGATCCGCGCCGAGGTCAGAAGCCCGTCCCGGAGCCCCGGAGACAATCGCGCCTCATCGGCCAGAAGAACGGTGCCGTCGGCCTCTACTATCGTGATCGGGCCAACGACCGTCAGCCTGTCGGTCGCGCGGTCGTAGATCACCTCGGCTGCGCTCAGACGCGTGTCCTCGTAGAACACTTCGACATCGCCGGTGGCGGTCAGGCGGCCGGATGGATCGACCGTTACGCTGTCGGCGATCAGTGCCGCTGGCGCCTGCGCCAGCGCGGCGGTCGCGGCCCATGTGAGCGCCAGCGCCATAAAGGGAAGGAGGCGCCGGATCATCCTTCTTCCAGGTGAAGAAGCAGCCCGAGCGGCAGAAGCACTGCGGCGACCGGTGGTCCCCAGGCAGCTAGAACGATGGGGATTTGCCCGTTCTCGCCCAGAATCGCCGCGAAATTGCGGATGAAGTAGAGCGTGAAGCCAAGGGACAGCGCCGCCATCACCATGATGCCGGTTCGCCCGAAGCGCGTGTGGCGCATTGTGAAGCCAGCGCCGACGAGCACCATGGCGACCAGGAGGACGGGAAGCGCGAGCTCCATATGGTAAAACGTCCGGTGTATCCGGGCCGAGAAGCCGGCCGCCTCGAGCTCGTTAATAAAGCCCGGCAGCTCCCAGATCGGGATCGCAGACGGAGTGCCGAAACTGTCGAGGATCTGATCGCGGGTGAGGTTCGAGGCGAGGCTCATCCGCGCGCTCTCAAAGGCTTCGGTTTCGGGAATGATCGGGTCGCCTTCGAACCGCCATTCCTTCGCGCCCTCGATCTCCCACGCGCCGGTTACGAGGCGCGCGTTTTCTGCTTCGATCCGGTAGGAAGGGCGGCCTTCGGGGTCAAAGCCCAGGAAGGTCACGCCGCTCAGGATCGTGCCATCAAGGTTCGAACGCGTCGCTCGGATCACCGTCTGCCCGCTCTCCCCGCCCTGACGGAGCCAGAGACCGTCAGCGGAGACCGAAAGCTCGGAGGTCGTGTTGCCCGACAGCCTTTCGGCCATGCGCTCGTATTGCTTCGAGGTGGCCGCGACGATGGGGTTGACAGCCGCCACGGCGATCACGCCGATCAGGATTGCGACGGTGACCGGGCCGATGAGGCTTTTTAGCGCCGACCGGCCCGACGCGCGCGCCACAACGAGTTCCGAAGATCGCGCGAGGCCCAGGAACAGGCCCAGTGTTGCCAGAATCGTGACCAGCGGAAGGATGCGGTAGAGCGTCTCAGGCGTGTTAAGCAGCGTGAGCGTGAACAGCATGCCGAACCCCACGTCAGTCGACCCGAACCTGCGCACCTGCTCGACCAGGTCGATCAGCAACAGGATCATAAAGAAGACGCCGAGAACGAATAGGAGGGTCTTGAAGAAACGCTGCGCAAAATAGAGGTGGAGCGTCATAATCCTCCCTCCGCGGTCGCCGGACGCCGCCTGCGGAATAGCCCCGGGCGGGCTGCGATGGCGAGCAGCAGAAAGCCGAGCGCAGCGCCCGCCAGCGGCCCAATATAGGCTGCGAGCCAGAGATCCGCGTCGCCCCGGACGATGCCTTGGCCAAAGCGGGTGAGAATCTGAATGAAGATCAGCGCGACAATCGCTCCGAGTATCTGGCGCCATACCCCGAAACGGGAAAATCCGCCGAGCAAAAGCGCGGCAAACCCGATTAGAGGCGCGAAAAGCGCGTTGAGCGTGCCACCGATCCGCTCATGCGCTTCCGAGACCAGCTGTGCGCGGTCGGCCCCAGTCAATGCCTGAGTCGTGGCGGCGGCGCGGAGAAGCTCGGGCGTCCCAAGGAATGCAGGTGCCAGCCGGTCGCGGTCTCCGATCTCGACGAGGCCGGAGAGGTCGTAGGCGAAGTCGTCGAAGCGCGTTACGGAGAGCCGCTTGCCGTCTTCTTCGAAGACCTGCGCCTGTCCGCCGATCATGATCAGCGACGGCCCGGTCTCGCCCCGGATGAGCAGCGCCTCGCGCGCGGTGTAGGTGATCCGTCGGCCCTCGAACCGGGAGTCGGACAGGAAGACGTTCTTGAGCGCGCCCTGAGGCGAGATCTCGCGAATGTAGAAGGTCACTCCCTCGGTCGGGTGGATGAAGCGGCCCTCGGTCAGGAGGCGTGCGGTTAGGTTCTCGGAGATTTCGGCGGTCCTGAGCGAGAGCTGCTTTAGGCTGATCGGCACAAGGACATGCGCGAGGATCGAGGACAACACAAAGACGATCGCCCCGAACACCAGGACCGGACGCGCCAGCCGCCAGGGCGAGAAGCCGGTGGCTTGGACCACGACAAGCTCGCTTTCCGAAGTGAGCTTGTTGGCGACATAGACGGTGCCCGCGAAAGCGCCGATCGGCAGGACGATGCGGACCACGTTCGGCAGGGTGAGCGCCGAAAGCTCGAGAAATACCAGCGCCGACTGGCCGTTGGCGATGAGCTGATCAAAGAGCGTCACCGCGCGGTTGACCCAGTAGACCAACACCAGAACGAGCGCGAAGAAGCCGAAAAGCATCAGAAGCTGCGTCAGCAGGTATCTGTCGAATTTGCCTATCATGCGGGCTCTTGCCTCGGGGTATCGCCCGGCGAGGTTAGACCATCCGATGGCGCGGGAAAACCGGGGATCGGGCGCATCGGCGCTGGTCAGCCAGCCAGGCGGGGTCTAGTTAGGGACGACTCTCCTGACCCGGTGACCCCTCATGACTGATCTGCCCGAGCTTTCCTTCCTCGCCACCGATCTGGATGCGATCAATGGCGCGGAGGGCCGCGTCGTCGTCTTCCTGCCGGAGAGCGGCAAACTTGATCAGATGGCGCGGCGCGTGAACCGGCTGACGCGCGGCGCGCTGGAGCGCTTTGCCGAAAGCGAGGCCTTCTCGAAGATGAAGGAAGGCGAGGCCCGCGATCTTGGCTGGCCGACGGGGATGGCGGCGAAGGCGGTGCAGGTCGTGCGGCTTGACCGGCGGGCGCAGGGCGCCGCCGCGCGCCGGGCGGGCGCGGCGATCGGTCGGGCGGCGGGGACAGGCGACACGCTCCTCTGCGCGGGCACCATGCGCGGGCTGAACGACGTGCTCCTGGGCGCGCTGCTGAGGGCCTACGCCTTTCGCGACCACAAGGGGGATGAGGGCGACGAAGCGCCGGCGCCGCCCGCGTTCCGGGTGATGACGCCCAAGGTTCCGGCGACCGAGCAGCAGGCCGAGGACGTCAAGGCGTTGGCCGAGGGCATCTATTTCACCCGCGATCTGGTGAACGAGCCGGCCAACGTGCTCACCACTACCGAATTCGCCGACCGGCTTCGCGCGATGTCGAAGCTGGGGCTGAAAGTGCGGGTCCTGGAGGAGGCGGCGCTCGAAAAACTCGGCATGCGTGCGCTTTTGGGCGTGGGGCAGGGCAGCGAGAGCCCTTCGCAGGTTGTCGTCATGGAGTGGAAGGGCGGGCCGAAGAAGGAAAAGCCCATCGCGCTCTGCGGCAAGGGTGTCGTCTTCGACACTGGCGGCATCTCTTTGAAACCCGCGCAGGGCATGGAGAGCATGACAATGGACATGGGCGGCGCCGGCACCGTGGCGGGCGTCATGCGGGCTTTGGCTCTGAGGAAGGCCAAGGCCAATGTGATCGGTCTGGTCGGGCTCGTCGAGAACATGCCGGACGGGCGGGCCCAGCGGCCGGGCGACGTGGTTCGCTCGATGAAGGGCGACACGATTGAGGTCAACAACACTGATGCCGAAGGCCGGCTCGTTCTGGCCGACGTCATGTGGTACGCGCAGGAGAAGCACGACCCCTCCGCAATGATCGATCTGGCGACGCTGACCGGCGCGGTGATCGTCGCGCTCGGCCACCATAACGCGGGCGTTTTCGGGACCGATGAGGTCTTCGTCGCATCCTTCCTTCGCGCGGCCGAGGCCGAGGGCGAGGGCGCCTGGCACCTGCCTTTGGGATCGGACTACGCGCGGCAGCTCAAAAGCCGAGTGGCAGACGTCAAGAACTCCGCCGGGCGGCCTGCCGGCGCGGTGACGGCTGCGGAGTTTCTGCGCCGCTTCGTGAAGGAAGAGGTGCCGTGGATACACCTCGACATCGCCGGCGTGGCGAGCCGGTCGTCCGAGGCCGGGCTGGCGCCCGCTGGCGCGACCGGCTGGGGCGTTCTGGCGCTGAACCGCCTGATCGCGGACCGGTTCGAGGATTAGGCCCTTGGGCGACGTGTTCTTCTACCACCTGACAGAGCGCCCGCTTGAGGCGGCGCTGCCGGTTCTCTTGGAGAAAGCTCTGGGCGCGGGATGGCGCGTGGCGGTCCGGGGGACGGACGGCGAAAGGCTGGACTGGCTCGACCGCCAGCTCTGGCAGGGTGAGGGGTTTCTGCCGCACGGGGTTGCGGGCGGGCCGCATGACGCGAAGCAGCCGGTCTTGCTCACCACTGGCGCGGCGGCGAACGGCGCGGCCTGCGTGATGTCGGTCGACGGCGCGGAGGTCTCAGTTGAGGAGGTCGCGGAATTGGCCCGGGTCTGCGTTTTGTTCGACGGGGGCGATCCGGCGGCGGTGGAGCGGGCGCGCGGGCAATGGAAAGCGCTCGCCGACGCGGGCGCGACGGCGAAGTACTGGGCCGAAGACGGCGGCCGCTGGGTGATGAAGGCGGAAAGCGGGTAGGGAGCGCTGCGCTCGCTGGCTACCCGGGTCAGTGCCTGTGCCCAAGGGTGTCAGGTTTGAGCGGTGAACGTTCGCCGGGTGTTGTCTCAGATCGTGGTAAACGCGGCCTCGACAGACCGCACCCAGCGTCAGGGCACGAGGGTCAGTTGGTTGCCTGAAATCTCCAGCCGTTCGAAGCGGCTGAGATAGGACATTCCGAGGAGCGAGCCCGGCATCTCGCCCGAGTTAACGGTGACCGAGACATTCTCGTGCACGATCGGCCCGAGCGCGATGGTGTCGACGCGGGTAAAGGCGGTCGCCACATCCCCATTCGCCGTACGGGCGCGACCGAAGAAGGTTAGGCTGTCGGGGTCGAGCCCGGCGCGGCGGGCGTCCTCGACCGTGAAGACGATGTCGGTGGCGCCGGTGTCGACCAGGAACTCGACCGGCGTTTCGTTGACCTCGAGCACCAGATGGAAATGGCCGTCGGGCTGCCGCGGCACCTCGATCAGGGCGCCGTCTTCAATCACCGCCTGGCGCGGGATCAGGTCGCGGCGCACGTCGTCCCACATGCCGAAAGCAGCGATTGCCGCGAAGAAGATCAGCGCCCAGGCGGCCGCCATTCGAACGGCCTTGCCCATACCCCCCCTGAACTCCGCCAGAAACCACCCGCCGACGAAAGCCAGCAGGACGACAAGGTAGATGATGTTCTCAATGTCGAGGCTTTCCATGCCTTTGAGATAGGGGCTTTAGAGACCTTCTTGAAGAGTCAGGCGCCGCCGAAGCCGAAAGCGGCCAGCCCGTCGAGGACGAACTGCACCGAGAGCGCGGCCAGGATCATGCCGAGAAGACGGGTCGTGACGTTGATCCCGACCGGGCCGAGCGCGCGTTCAAGCGGCCCTGCGGCCAGGAAGGCGAGAAAGGTCAGCAACAGGACCGCCGCCATAACGCCGTGCATGGCCAAAACCCAGGTCCAGTCGCCGGGTTGCTGCGAGGCGAGCAGGATCATCGTCGCGATGGCGCCGGGTCCCGCGATCAGCGGGATGCCCAGCGGGAAAACGGCCGGGTCGTCATCGTCCGGGTCCACGTGGGTCTGGTTCTCGCGGCGCTTGGTTCGGCGTTCGAACAGCATGTCGAGCGCGGTGAGGAACAGAAGGATGCCCCCCGCGATGCGGAAGGCGGGGAGCGAGATGCCGGCGAATTCGAGAACCGCGTCACCGAAGAGCCCGAAGACTGTCAACACGCCGAAACCGACAAGGCAGGCGGTCAGCGCGATCCTCTGGCGCTCTCCCGGCGCCCGCCCTTGGGTCAGCGCTACGAAGAGCGGCGCGAGGCCCAGAGGGTCGATAATCACGAAGAGCGTGACGAAAGGCGTTACGTAGAGCGCGAGATCGACTGGCATAAAGGCCTTGGAGCAGGTTTCCTTCAGCCGGGCAAGCGGCGCGGACGTTCTTTGCGGATGGCCCTCGACGTGGCAGGGTGAGGCGAGCAAAGGGTGCGCCATGCTGCAATTCGGAGAGGAGACGGCCAAGCGGCTGGAGATCGCGTATCGCGGCGCGGATTTCGAGCGCCGCCGCCGCGCGTCATTTGACGCGCTCGGGCCGAAGCCGGGCGAAGTCCTCGCGGATATCGGCTGCGGCAACGGTATGCTCTCCGAGACACTGGCGATGGCGGTCGGCCCGGAGGGGCGCGTGATCGGGATCGATCCGAGCGCGGAGATGCTTCGGATGGCGGCGCCTAGGGCAGACGGGCTGGAGGCGCTTTCGTTTACGGAAGGCGCGGCGGAGGCCCTGCCTCTGGAGGACGGGGCGGCGGACGGCGCGGTGTCGCTTCAGGTCTTCGAATATGTCGCCGGCATTCCGGCGGCGCTGGCCGAGGCGCGGCGGGTCTTGCGCCCCGGCGGACGGCTGGTTCTGGGCGACATGTGCTTTTCCTCGCTGGTCTGGGCCAGCGACGATCCGGACCGCATGGCGCGGATGACGGCGGCCTGGGACGGGCACGTGGTCCACACCGACTTGCCTGCGGCCTTGCCGGGGCTCTTGGGCGACGCCGGATTCGCGGTGGAGACGGTCGCGCCGCTCACGTTCCTCGATACCGATCTGCGCCCCGACGGGATTGCGGCGATGATGCTGATGCTGATCGAGCCCTACGCGGTGCGGAACGGGCATGTCGGGGAGGACGAGGCGCGGGCTTGGGCCGAGGAGCAGCGGGCGCTCGCGGCGGCAGGCCGGTTCTTTTTCGCGCTGACGCATGTGGTGATCCGGGCGCGGCGGGTGTGAGGGCGCGCATCGGCTAGCCGCCAGCGGCTTCAAGGCGCTCCAGCGCTTTCACCCAAAGCGCCTCGGCGCGCTCAAGACCGTCTTCGACCTCGGCGAATTTCTTCTGCCAGCCCTCCGCCTCGGCGATCCGGCCGGTCTCGTACATCGCCGGGTCGGCGAGCTTGGCGGCCAGACGCTCGCGGATGCCGGCGAGCTTTTCGACACGGGCTTCGGCGGCGGATACCGCCTGGCGCAGCTCGGTGATCTGATGGCGTGAGGGTTTCGCCGGTTTGTCCTTTGACTTCAGAGGTTTGGGCGCGGGTTCGGCGAGGAGCATCCGGCGATAGCTATCCAGATCGCCATCGTAGGGCTCGACCCGCCCGCCGCTCACCAGCCAGAGCCGGTCGGCAACGAGGTTCAAAAGGTGCATGTCGTGGCTGACGAGGATGACCGCGCCGGTGTAGGCGGTCAGCGCCTCGACCAGCGCCTCGCGGCTCTCCATGTCCAGGTGGTT
>JASJAU010000034.1 GCA_030066855.1 Paracoccaceae bacterium
CTGCCCACGAGGTCGGTGTCGTAGGCGATGATCTCGTTGTTCCGGGGGCGGCGCGGGCCGCATTCCTGGAACCAGGGGTTTGTGCGCGGGCCAGACGCCAGGAGGCGGGTTTCGATCCACTCGCCGCCCCGCCGGATGTTCTCGGCATGCAGGACGGCCCAGATGTCGTCCTCGGTCACGTCGCCGCCGGGGACATGCTCATGGGCGAAGGCCTCCATGATCCCGATCGCCGTCTCGCAGGCGTGGACCGAGCAGCGCATCGCCTTGATCTCATCCGGACCTTTGACGGCGCGGGCCTTTTCCGTGACCTCCTCACCCTCCATGATCTCGATTCCCTCGCCCTCGAGCGCCCGGACTGCGTGCAACATCGCCTTGTCGACGGCGAGCCGCCGGTTTCCGCCGCCGTGGTTGCGGAGGAGGTCTTTGATCTGGGCGGCGAAGCGCTTCGCTGCGTCGAAGGCCTTGTCTCCCCGGTCGAAGTAGAAGAAGTCGGCGCCGGACCGCGCCTCGCGCACCAGCGGGTTGAACGAGGTGAGGAAGGGCGCGTTTTTGTAGTCCCAGATCACCATATAGCCGTCGGCGCCGAGAAAGAGCGCCCGGAATGGGTTGTGCGTGTTCCATAGCTGCATGTTGGTGGAATCGGTGGCGTACCGGATGTTCAGGGGGTCGAACATCAAAAGGCCTCCGTAGTCGCGGTCGGCAACGTGCCGCGTCAGACGGTTCCAGCGGTAGCGCCGCATCTCCTGCAGATCGGGAAGCTCCAGCCCCGCCACCACCCATTCGTCAAAGGCGAGCGGGGTCGGCCCGATCTCGATCCGGTCGGCGTCGTTAGGGGTGTTGTCGCCCAGCATCTCCCCGGTACCGGGGTTGATCTTGCGTCGGTCGCGGTAGTGCTCGTTCATAAGGCGGAGCTTGGCCATTCGGGCAAGAGAACGTCCCGCCGGAAAGCGACATGGCTCTGTCGGCGGCGAACCACTGGCCGGGGCCGGACAGCCGGGCTATGGGGGGCGCATGACGGAGCCCGTTCTTCAGTCGCACCTTCCTCACGCGCCCTGGCTCGATCCGGTGGCGCGGCGATTACCCGGGGTCCGGCCGCTGGACGCGGCGGATTGGCTGGTTCGCGATGACGCCTTCGCCGGGCAGATGGCGCTCCGCGACTCCCTTATCGACGAGCGGGAGGGGGAGGTTCACGTCTTGAACCCATCGGCATTCGAGGCCGCCCAAGAGTGCCTCGATCTGGTGTTAGAGGCCCTTTCGTCCTCGGAAGGTTACACGATTGGTCCGGACGCGATCACGCGGCCCGACGGCGTCGCGGTGCCGCTCGACCGGGACAGGCCGCTCCTGACCATTGGCCGTCTCGTGCAGGAGGACATGTGCTTGCTGTTGAAGGGCCGGACGGGCGAGCATGTGCTGGAGGGCGCGATCCTGTGTTTTCCGGCAAGTTGGACGCTGGCTGAGAAGATGGGCAAGCCCTTGACCGCGGTCCACGCCCCCGTGCCGGCATACGCGCCTGAGATCGCGCTACGGGTGCAGCGGTTGTTCGATGCGATCCGGCCGGAGCAGCCCTTGTGGCGGGCGAACGCGCTTTTGTACGACGACGCCGGGCTCTACAGCCCCCGGCGGGAGGCGGAGGGCAAACGCGCGGTCACGGTTCAGGCGCGGTACCTGCGGTCGGAGCGGCAGACCATGCGCAAACTTCCCGTATCCGGGGCGGTCGTCTTCGCGATACACACCTATATTGTGCGGCTCGCTGATCTGACGCCCGAACAACGGGGGGCGCTCAGCCGCGTTGTCGAGGACCGCGCTCAGTAGAGCCCGGTCAGAAACGCGCCCTGCTGGGTCTGCGCCAGCGCCGCGCCAAGCCCGGCCAAAGCGATGATATGCGCCGTCGTGCGCAGGTTCGCTCCGAAGAGAATGTTGAAGAAGAGAAGCGCCAGACCGACCGGAAGCGTCACGGCGATGACGATCATGTTCATCACATAGACCGTCATTCGGGCGGTCAGGCTGTGATGCTCGGCGCGCTCTTTCGGCTCGAACACGTCCTCGATGGCCGAGCCGTGGGTCAGCGAGATCGCGTCGGCCGAGAATATCCGGCCTTTGGTCCGCCGCAGCCGATCTTCGGCCGGCTCCAGGTCCGGCAGATCGTCTTTCGGTTTCCAGGTCTGGAACTCCGACGCGTCGCCCACGCCGATGTGCGACGACATCACAGACTGCGCTCTCGAAATCCGCAACCCGGCTATTCTATGTACTTTGCCCATATTCTCTCGCGCTCTCGCGCCCCTTCTTGCTCGCATCAACACCCCCTTGGTTGACGACAAGCTGGGAGCCGATTGTGATCGGAATGCGGCAGAGATGCGGCGCGTTCGTCAAATTCGAAACGATTGGCGGGGGACCGCCGAAGGACGATTCGGGGCGCGAAACAATCCGGCGGCGGGGACATGATCGTTTCGAAGCGGGAATGACGACAAAACCGAGTCCGATAGGTCACGCTTGCCGGAAAGACGTAAGATGTTGAGCCTGCCGCGCAGCTAACCTTTGATTTCGCGGCAATGGGGCGGCTAACGTTCCCGCCATCCAAGGTCAGACGCAGGGAGAGAAGCGGTGGCAGGCAAGTTCGAGGTCTACAAGGACAAGAAGGGCGAGTTCCGGTTCCGGCTGAAAGCCGGCAACGGCCAGATCATTCTGGCGAGTGAAGGGTACAAGGCGAAGAAAAGCTGCATGAACGGCATCGAGTCCGTTCGCAAGAACAGCCAGGACGACGCGCGCTTCGAGCGCAAGGAGACGAAGTCCGGCAAGACGATGTTCAATCTCAAGGCGACGAACGGCCAGGTGATCGGCACCAGCGAGACCTATGAGAGCGCCAAGTCGCGCGACAACGGGATCGCTTCGGTCGCCAAGAACGCGCCGGACGCGAAGCTGGACGATCAGACGGCCTGAGGCTGATCTGATCTGAAAAAGGCCCCGAACTGCCGGGGCCTTTTCCGTTTAGTGGAGTACTGCCTCTTCCGGCGGCTGCCGGTTTGAGGTGGATACGCGGTCGCCAACGATCAAACCGTCGGTCCCGGCACTGACGTGAACAGTCTCGCCATCGGCGACATCGCCCGCGAGGATCATCTCCGCCAGCTGGTCTTGCAGCGCGCGCTGGATCACGCGCTTCAGCGGACGCGCGCCGAAGACCGGGTCATAGCCCTCATCGGCCAGCCATGTCCGGGCGGGGTCGTCCAGCTCAAGCGAGATGCTCTGCTTGGCAAGCCGCGACCGGAGGCGGGCGAGCTGAATGTCCACGATCCCGTCCATATCGGCTCGCGTGAGCCGGTCGAAGACAATCTGATCGTCGAGCCGGTTCAGGAACTCGGGCCGGAAGTGGGCGCGGACCGCGTCCATCACGTCGCGCCTGGCCTGCGCTGCGTCATCACCTTCGGAGAGCTGGCTCAGCGCCTGGCTGCCGAGGTTTGACGTCAACACTATCAGCGTCTGCTTGAAGTCGACGCGATGGCCCTGGCCATCAGTCAGAACGCCGTCGTCGAGGACTTGCAGGAGCACGTTGAAGACCTCCGGATGCGCCTTTTCGACTTCGTCGAACAGGATCACCTGATAAGGCCTGCGCCGGACCGCCTCGGTTAGAACGCCGCCTTCGTCATAGCCGACGTAACCCGGAGGGGCGCCGATCAGGCGGGCGACGGAGTGCTTTTCCATGAACTCCGACATGTCGATCCGCACCATCGCGTGCTCGTCGTCGAAGAGGTATTCGGCCAACGCCTTGGTCAGCTCGGTTTTGCCGACGCCGGTCGGGCCGAGGAAGAGGAACGAGCCCAAGGGCCGGTTCTCGTCCTGAAGACCCGCGCGGGCGCGGCGGACGGCGTTCGACACAGCGGTGACCGCCTGACGCTGGCCGATGACGCGCTTGCCGATTTCCTCCTCCATGCGGAGGAGCTTCTCGCGCTCGCCTTCGAGCATCTTCGAGGTTGGAATGCCGGTCCAGCGTTCGACGACTTCGGCGATCTGTTCCGGGCCGACAGCCTCCTCGACCATCTTCTGGTCTTCGGCTTCCTCGGCATCGGACAGCTGCTTTTCCAGCCCCGGAATCACGCCGTAGCTGAGCTCGCCTGCGCGTTGCAGGTTGCCTTCGCGCTTGGCCTGGTCGAGTTCGGCGCGCGCCTTGTCGAGCTGCTCTTTCAGATCACGGGCCGACTCGAGCGCGTCGCGCTCGGACTGCCACTGCGCCGTCATCTCGGCGCTTCGCTGCTGAAGCTCGGCCAGCTCCTTCTCGAGCTTCTCAAGCCGGTCCTTCGAAGCGCGGTCGTCTTCCTTCTTCAGCGCCTCCGCCTCAATCTGCTTCTGCAGGATCTCACGGTCGAGCGCGTCGAGCTCTTCCGGCTTGGAATCAACCTCCATCCGCAAACGCGAAGCTGCTTCGTCAACGAGGTCAATCGCCTTGTCCGGCAGAAACCTGTCGGTGATGTACCGGTGCGAGAGGGTCGAAGCGGCGACCAGCGCGCTGTCGGCAATGCGAACGCCGTGGTGAAGCTCGTACTTCTCCTTGATGCCGCGCAGGATCGAGATCGTGTCGGCCTCGGTCGGCTCGTCCACCATCAGCGGCTGGAACCGGCGGGCGAGCGCCGCGTCCTTTTCGACATACTTGCGGTACTCGTCGAGCGTGGTGGCGCCGACGCAGTGCAGCTCGCCCCGCGCCAAGGCGGGTTTGAGCAGGTTGGAGGCGTCCATTGCTCCGTCTGTCTTCCCCGCGCCCACAAGCGTGTGCATCTCATCGATGAAGAGGATGATCTCACCGGCAGCAGAAGTGACTTCGCTCAGTACTGCCTTCAGCCGCTCCTCGAACTCGCCGCGGTACTTCGCACCGGCGATCAACGCGCCCATGTCGAGGGCTAGAAGCTTCTTGTTCCGCAGACTCTCGGGAACGTCGCCGTTAACGATCCTCATGGCGAGGCCCTCGGCAATGGCGGTTTTGCCGACGCCCGGCTCGCCGATCAGGACGGGGTTGTTCTTGGTCCGGCGCGACAGGACCTGCATCGCGCGGCGGATTTCCTCGTCGCGCCCGATGATCGGGTCGATCTTGCCATCGCGGGCGTCTTCGGTCAGGTCGCGGGCGTACTTCTTCAGCGCGTCGTAGCCTTCTTCGGCGGACGCGGTGTCAGCCGTCCGGCCCTTCCGGACATCGTTGATCGCGGCGTTCAGCGACTGAGCGGTCACCGCGCCGGCATCGAGAGCCTCCTTGGCCTTGGATTTGACCACAGCGAGCGCGGTCAGAATCCGCTCGACCGGCACAAAGCTGTCGCCGGCCTTCTTGGCGATTTTGGCAGCCTCGTCCAGAACCTTGACAGTCTGGCCGTCCATGTAGGTCTGGCCCGCGTCGCCGGAGATCTGGGGCATCTTCATGATGGCCGCATCCACAGCTTCGGCCACGCGCTCGGGCGACCCGCCCGCGCGTTTGATCAGGTTGGCGGCCAGCCCCTGATCATCGTCCATCAACGCTTTCAGCAAATGCTCGGGCGCCAGCCTCTGGTGGCTCTCCCGCATGGCGATCGTCTGCGCTGCCTGCAGGAACCCGCGCGACCGCTCGGTGAACTTTTCCAAGTCCATCACTCTCTCCTCTTTCAAGCGCCCAATTCAATGCACCCGATATCGGCATGCGTCTCTGGGCCTCGATTGTTAGGTGGGGATTTCGCGCACAACTGGCAAGGGAGCCGGCCTAATTTGTGCCGTACACCAACGCTTTGAGCGCCCGCGCTCTGGCGCGGAGCGAGGCCTGGGGCCCCTTCAACGCCTCCTCCACCAATCGCCGTGCTTCGTCAGAACCGGGGGCCGCCCGAACCATCGCGTCCAGCGCCCAAACCCTGACCAGGGTTTTCTTGTGGATTAGCAGAGCGCGGATCGATGCCTGATGTGCTCTTGCGGCATTTGGCGCAAATTGAGCGATTTGCAGGACGTGGAGGATCGCATCCGACTCACTCAGCTCGCTGAGGGCCTCGAAGGCCAGCTCAATGTCCTTTTCCGACGCCCGGCCATCTTCCGCGATGGCCTTGAGAACCCAGGTCGCGCCGATCTCTTCGGGACCAGTAATGAAGGCGCAGACGTCTTCCGAACGGACCTGAACCGCAACACGCTTGAGAGGCGCGACATGCTTGCCGTCGAAATCCGACAAAGCTCGCTGGAGCGTTTCGCGCGACATGGCGCGATCCAATCATTGCGCCGTCCACTTTCCAAGCGCCGCCGCTTGCCAGCCTGCCCGTGCAGGGATACTCCTCTGCCCGATATGACCGATCCCGCACCCCCTGCCGATGACCGCCTGATCGTGGCGCTGGATGTTCCGAATGCCCTTGAGGGGCATGCGCTGGCGGAGCGGTTGGGCGACAGCGTGTCGTTCTACAAGATCGGTCTCGGCATGCTGACAGGCGGTGGGCTGGCGCTGGCCAATGAGCTGAAGTCTGAGCACGGCAAGCGCATCTTCCTGGACATGAAGCTATTCGATATCGGCGCGACGGTCGAGGCGGCGGTTCGGGGGCTGGCGCAATTCGATTTGGATTTCCTGACTGTCCATGGCGACCCGCACATCGTCCGCGCGGCACGCGAGGGCGCGGGGTCGAGCGGCATGAAGATCCTCGCCGTGACCATCCTGACCTCGCTCGACCGGAAGGATCTTGACGACAGCCTGATCAGGGACGGGGACGTTCCCGACATCGTGGTCGATCGCGCTGCGCGGGCACTGGAGGCCGGCGCCCATGGCGTCATCTGCTCCCCGCAAGAGGCCGCACGCATCCGCGCCTTGCACGAGACCGAGGACCGTCTGATTGTCACCCCCGGCGTCCGCCCGGCAGGCGCGGCGGCCGGTGATCAGAAGCGGATCACGACGCCGGCCGAGGCGATCGCCGCCGGGGCGGATCACGTGGTGGTCGGCCGCCCGATCCACCGCGCCCGCGACCCCAAGGCGGCCGCGCAGGCCATCGTCACCGAACTGCGATCGCCGCAAGCGGTCCGCAATAACGCGCGGGCGTAAGACAAAGGCCGCTCTAAGGCGCCATTGTTTGTCCCTTCTGACGCTTTAGTGATGCGCCTAGCGGATCATTGTTCACGAAAAAGAAACAAAAACTCCGGTATTCGCGGGTTCGACCGCGGATTCACCACCAGCCCACCCTAATTCGGTCACAATTCAAACTACGCTGGTTCCCGGTCCGGCCGAAGGTCGTGCGAAAGGGATGCGCGTATGACGCTCGTTGCGGAAATCTCGGAATCCAAGGCCGTCACCAAGGCGGGCGCGTCAGGTCTTTGCGCGGGCGCGAACCTGCGGACACCTTGCGGCGCGCGGCGGGTTGAGTTCCTCAGACCGGGCGATCTGGTGGTCACCCGTGACAACGGGTTGATGCCGGTCCGGATGATCTGGACCCAGTCTTTCACCGCCGCCGAGATCGCGGCGGACCCATCGCTGGCGCCGGTCGTGCTGCGGCCCCGCGCGGTGGGACCGATGATGCCGCAAAAGACGCTTTCCGTCGGGGCGGCGCATCGCCTTCTCATCCCCGGCTGGCGGCTTTTGGACGAACCGGACGGGGAGAGCTGCCTTGTCCCCGCCCGCGACATCGTCGGGCTGAACGACAGCTCCTTCATCGACCGCTCCCCGGACCAGGTGACCTATTACAACGTGGTCTTCGACGAGCATCAGGTCTTCTGCGCCAACAGCCTGCCGGTCGAAAGCTTCATGCCAACGGGCGAGACGCTGCGCGAGGTTCCGAAGACGGTGAAGGATGATCTAGGAAAGACCTTCCCTGAGCTCGCGCCCAAATTCGCGGACTATCCCGCGCCCCGGTACAAGATGCGCGAGCGCGTGTCCTACAACCCCGATTTCGCCTGAGTCCTCACCCGAAACGATCCGGGGCAAGCGCGGCGACCGTCTCCGCGTCCAGCTCCGGCGAGTTTCCCGCGATCAGATCGGCCAGCAACTGGCCCGCCGCCGGCGCGGTCTGAAACCCATATCCGCCCTGACCGGCCATCCAGAAGAACCCGTCGAGGCCCCCGGACTGTCCGATCACCAGCGAGCGGTCCGGCGCGAAGGTCCGGAGACCCGCCCATGTCGTCTCGACCCGCGTGACCGGCAGCGAGACGTGCCGCTCGTAGCGGGCGATCCCCTCGGCGATCACCATGTCGTCGGCCCAGGCGTCCATCGGCTCTGACGGGTCCTCTTCAGCCGGCGAGACAATCCAAGCGCCGGCGTCGGGCTTGGCGTACCAATCCTCACCGGGGCCGAAGATCATTGGCCAATCCCTCGCGTCATGGCCGCCTGGCGCTTGCATCCGCGCTACGGACCGGCGGAGCGGCGTCAATCCTTGAGGCGCGACGCCCGCCATCTCTGCGATCTGATCGGCCCAGGCGCCCGCCGCATTCACGATGACATCCGCTTCGAAAATCTCGCCGTTCGCCTCCACGCAGAATGGACCCGCGCCCTCGATCCGCGACACCCGCTTGCCGGTGACGACCCTGGCGCTGTGATCCCGAGCGATACGGACAAAGTGCTGCAGGAGGTTGTCCGTATCCAGATCCGACGCGCCCTCATGGATAGCGGCCCGAACGATGTCTTCGTGAAGGATCGGAATGCGCGCCCTGGCCTCGCCGACATCGATCTCGGCCATGCCCATTCCGCCCAGATCACGCAAGAACACGTCGACCTCGTCGGGCAAGGCGACCATCAGGATGCCCCTGGCGTTGAGGACCCCGACGTCCTCGTGAGTTGGTTTTGAGGCCTTGCTCAGTGCCCTGACCGGCGCGGATCCATAGTTCTCCTCGAACATCGCCGCCGACCGCCCGCTCGCGTGGTACCCGAGGTCGCTTTCGCCCTCGAGGAGAGTCACGTTCGCGACAGGCGCGATATGCGCGGCAGCGGAGGCGCCAGCGATGCCGCCGCCGATAACGATGACGCGCATCAACCCTCCTCAAGCCGGTCGTGGGCGGGTGGCGGTTTTGGCGTAAGCGTCGAGATCTTGTCGTAGAGCGCGTCGTCCATGCCGAAGTTCATCGCGGTTAGCGACGGACGCAACTGCTCAACCGAACGTGCGGAAATAATCGGCGCGGTGACGCCCGCGTGCCGGGCGACCCAGGCCACCGCCAACGTCGCCGGATATGCGCCTTCGACCGCAGCGAGCGCCGCAAGGTTTTCGGCAGCGGTGTGCATCCAGGCAGGCGCGTAGCGCTTGGCGTACATGGGGTCGCTCTCAATCCGGCCGCCGCCGCCGTCCGCATACTTTCCTGTCAGCAGTCCGCCGCCCAGAGGCGAATAGGGCGCGACGCAAAGACCCTCGGAGATGGCCATCGGCAGGATTTCAACCTCGGCCTGCCGTTTGACGAGATTGTACATCGGCTGAAGGAACTTCAGCTCGATGCCGAGGTCTCCCGCCACCTGAAGCGCCTTCATCGTTTGCCAGGCGGAGAAGTTCGAGACGCCGACGTAGCGGACCGCGCCCGCCTCGACGTAAGCCGCTATCTTGCCAAACGAGACCTCCAGCGGCGTGATCGGATCCCATTGGTGGATGTAGAGGAGATCGACGGTCTCCTGCCCCAGCCGCTTCCGGCTCTCGTCGAACTCCGCCTCGATTACATCGGGCGTCGCTTTGCGCCCGCTCGCGCACTTGGTCGCGAGAAAGATGTCGTCCCGTTCTTCCGCCAGAAGCCCGCCCAGGATTACCTCGGAGGCGCCATCGGTGTAGACATACGCGGTGTCGAAGAAGTTTATCCCGGCCTCGCGGCAGGCGCCGTACATCGCGGCGCTTTCGGCCTCGTCGGCGTTCTCTCCGAATTGCATCGCTCCAAAGCAAAAAGCGGAAAGCGGTTGACCGGACAGGGTCTCGATCGTCATCCGGCGGCGTCCTTGGCCGCTATCGCATCTCTTTGCGCGGAGAGCAACGCGGCGCCAACGCCCAGTGCGATCTGCTGCGGGTGCTTGCCCAGCGCGGGGTCGCCGATGGGACAAACCATCCGCGCGATCTGGCCCTCGCCATGCCCGAGCGCTTTCAACCGCGACCGGAAGCGCGCGCGCTTGGTGAGCGACCCGATAAGACCAAGGGAGCGGAAGGGTTGCGAGAGAACGCGGTGGCAGATCTCAAGATCGAGAGCATGGGAGAAGGTGAGCACCAGGTGCTCGGCATGAGTCGGCGCGAGCGGCGCCAGAACCGCCGGGTTTTCAGCGACGAGCGTTTCGACACCTGCCGGGACAGGTTTGGGAAACCGCGCCTGGTCGCAATCGGCCCAACGGATCGCGACATCCGGCAGGGGCGCCAGAACCCCAACAATCGCGCGGCCCACGTGCCCCGCGCCCCAAACCCAGATTTCTCTCTGCGGTTTGGTCACCGGTTCGACCATCCAGCCATCGACGATGCCAGCCGGAACAGCGGCGCCGGATGAACGAGCGCGCGCGAGAATGCGCATTACGGAAAGCGGCATCTCGCCGTCTGTTCCGGGGAGCGGGCGCGCCACAACCGAGCCGCTGATGGCGCTCAGGCGCTCCTCGTTCCAGATCTCGATCAGGATCGCCACCGCGCCGCCGCAGCACTGCCCCAGCGCAGGGCCGAGCGGTTTCTTCTTGAGCGTATCGGCCCCCGTTTCCAGCGCCCTCCGCGCCGCTTTGATCGCGTCAAACTCCAACGCGCCGCCGCCGATCGTGCCTGACATCCAGTCCGGACCGACCAGCATCGACGCGCCTACCTCGCGCGGGACGGAGCCCTGCGCTGCCGCGACGAGGACACGGGCCACGGTTCCGGCTTCCGCAGCCGCGCGCATCTCGCCCAGCGTGAAACTCATGACGCCACCCGGCGGGCGGTCATCAGCACCCGCTCAGCCGTCGCCGGCGCATCGAGGTCGGGGTAGGCGTCACCGCAGGACGCGACCGCGTCAGAGAGCGCCATCAGAGCCGATATCCCCAGCATGAAAGGCGGCTCGCCCACCGCCTTTGACTGGTAGATCGTCTCCTCCAGGTTCGTCCCGTCCCAGAGCGCGACGTTGAAGATGTCCGGCCGGTCGGAACAGGCCGGGATTTTGTACGTCGATGGCGCGTGGGTTCTGAGCCGCCCTTTGCCGTCCCAGACCAGCTCCTCGGTGGTGAGCCATCCCGCGCCCTGCACATAGGCGCCTTCGACCTGTCCGATGTCGATCGCGGGGTTCAGAGATTCGCCAGCGTCGTGGAGGATGTCGCAGCGTAGGATACGGTTTTCGCCGGTCAGGGTGTCGATCACGACCTCGGTCACCGCCGCGCCATAGGCGAAGTAGAAGAACGGACGCCCCGTCCCCTTGATCCGGTCCCAGACGATCTTGGGGGTCTTGTAGAATCCGGTCGCCGAAAGGCTGACGCGGTTCATGTAGGCGTCCTTCACCACCTGATCGAAGCTCAGGCTCTCGCCGCCCACATGCACCATGCCGTCCTCGAACCGCACCTCGCTGGCCTTGGCCTGCGCCCGCTCAGCCACGAACGCCGCCAGCCGGTCGCGGATCGTGTCGCAGGCGGCTTTGACCGCCATGCCGTTCAGGTCCGAGCCGGAGGAAGCCGCCGTGGCGCTGGTGTTGGGCACCTTGGCGGTATCGGTCGCGGATATCTTCACACGGTCCAGATCGACGCCAAATCGAGACGCGGCCACTTGTGCCACCTTCTGGAACAGGCCCTGCCCCATCTCAGTCCCGCCGTGGTTCATGTGGATCGAGCCGTCCTGGTAAACATGGACCAAGGCGCCCGCCTGATTGAGATGGGTCAGCGTGAAGCTGATCCCGAACTTTACCGGCGTCAGCGCGATGCCCTTTTTGAGGACATCGTTAGCGGTGTTCCACTCTTGAACGGCCGCCCGGCGGGCGTGGTAATCAGAGGCGTCGACCAGCCGGTCGGTCAGGTCGTGCAGAATGAAATCCTCGACCGGCATGTGGTAATGGGTGGTCTGCGCCTCGCCGCCCATCGGCGCGTAATAATTGGCTTTACGCACAGCCAGCGGATCGCGGCCGAGCGCGTGGGCGACGTGATCCACAACCCGTTCGATCCCGACCATCCCCTGCGGTCCGCCGAATCCCCGAAAGGCGGTGGCGGATTGGGTGTTGGTGCGCAGGCGGTGCGATTCCACCCGCATGTTCGGAATGAAATAGGCATTGTCGGCATGGAGCATCGCGCGGTCTGCGACCGGCAGCGACAGGTCCATCGACCAGCCGCAGCGGCATAGTTGCAGGAACTCGATCCCCTCGATCCTGCCGTCGCTGCTGAAGCCGACGCGGTAGTCGATCCGGAAGTCATGACGCTTGCCGGTGATCGTCATGTCGTCGTCGCGGTCGTAGCGCATCGACGCGGGCCGCCCGGTCAGGCGCGCGGCCAGGGCGCAGGAGATCGCCAGCGCGTTGCCCTGGCTCTCTTTCCCGCCGAAGCCGCCGCCCATGCGCCGCACCTCGGCCCGGACGGCGTTCATTGGCAGGCCCAGCGCGTCGGCCACCTTGTGCTGAACCTCAGTCGGGTGCTGCGACGAGGAATAGACGATCATGTCGCCGCCTTCTTGCGGGAGCGCGGCGGCGGCCTGACCTTCGAGGTAGAAATGCTCCTGGCCGCCGATATCCATCGAACCTTCGATGACATGCTCGGCGGCGTCGATGGCGCTGGCGGCGTTGCCACGCGTGTAGATTCGCGGACCTTCTTCGAAGATCGTTCCGGCCTCGTAGGCTTCTTCGATGGTCAGGATCGCGGGCAGTTCTTCGATGTCGATCCTCGCCAAACGCGCGGCCTTGCGGGCCAGCAGGTGCGTCTCTGCGATCACCAGAAAGATCGGCTGCCCGGCGAAATGCACCTCGCCACCGCATAGCAAGGGCTCGGGCGAGGGCGAAGGCGAGACATCGACGGCATGGGTTAAATCCTCGGCGGTCAGGACAGCGACCACCCCCGGCGCGGCACTTACGGCGTCTAGGTCCATCGACCGGATGCGGCCATGGGCGACATGCGAGGTGCCGAAGGCCAAATGCACGGCGTTCGCGGGCAGTGGCACATCATCGACATAGCGCGCCTGACCCATGACATGGAGCGCGGCGCTGTCGTGGGGGACGGGTTTGGCGACGCTCATGGGGTCACCTCCAGTACGCTCACATCGCCGCCGGTCAGGTCTCGGAAGTAACGCACGAGCAGGTTCTCCGCCGCCATCAGCCGGTAGGCGTCGCTCGCTCGCATGTCGGTGAGCGGCGTGAAGTCCTTGCCCATCTCCTTCATCGCCGACCGCACGGTTTCTTCAGTCCACGGCTGGTCGACCAGGGCGGCTTCGACATGGGCGGCCCGTTTGGGGATGCCAGCCATGCCGCCGAATGCGATCCGCGCCTCTCTCACGATCCCGTCTTCGATGCTCACGTTGAAACACCCGCAAACCGCCGAGATGTCCTGATCGAAGCGCTTGGAGATCTTGTAGCAACGGAGGTGGGGCGCAGAGGCCGGAATAGTGACCGCCTCGACAAACTCCCCCGGCGCCCGGTCTTGCTTCCCGTAGTCGATGAAGAAGTCCTCGATCGGCATCTCCCGCCTCTCGGACCCTTTCCGGAGATGTAGCTTCGCGCCCAGCGCGATCAGGGCGGGCGGGTTGTCTCCAATCGGCGAGCCGTTGGCGATGTTGCCGCCGATGGTCGCCGCCTGCCGGACCTGTTCGGAGCCGTAGCGCCGGACCATCTCGGCATAGGACGGAAAACGTTCGCGGAGCAACGGCATGAGATCGGCCATCGTCACGCCTGCGCCGATGCGGATGGCGCTGTCGGAGACGTCGATCTGCTGCAAATCCCGACAGCGGTTCAGGAAAGCCACCTCGCCCAGATCGCGCAGGTCTTTCGTCACCCAAAGACCCACATCCGTCGCCCCGGCGATCAGCGTGCCGCCCGGGTGCGCCTCATACCAGGCGGCGAGGTCGTCGGCGGTCTCGGGCGCGAAACCAAGCGGCTCCACCTCGAGCGGCGCGTCCTTCACCCAATCCGGCACGGGCTCTTTCGCCGCCGCCTCTGCAGCCCGAACGATGGGTGCATAACCCGTGCAGCGGCAAAGGTTGCCGGCCAGCACATCGTCATGATCGGCGCGTCCGTTCAGGTGGCCTACAGCCATCGAGACCACGAACCCCGGCGTGCAGAAGCCGCATTGGCTCCCATGCTTCTCGATCATCTGGCTCTGGACCGGGTGCTGCGCGCCATTGGGGCCGGACAGCCCCTCAACCGTCCGCACCGCTTTGCCATGCAGTTGCGGCAGGAACAGAATGCAGGCGTTTAAGGCCCGCGCCCCGCCTTCATCGGTCACCATGACCGTGCAAGCGCCGCAGTCGCCTTCATTGCAACCTTCTTTGGTTCCCTTGAGACCGCGCGTCTCGCGCAGCCAGTCCAACAGCGTCACGGTGGGGTCCGTGTCAATCGCGACGGACTCTCCGTTCAGAGAAAACCGGACCGTCATCTGAAATCCCGCCGCCTTACCCGAAGATCAGGGGCCATGCGCGCCGTCGATGCGGCGTAGAGAGCGCGCGCCCTTGGTCCGTTGGGTATTGAAAGCGATCAACACGCGGTTTGGCAAGGTTGAATCGCGGAAAGCAGTCTTCGGGAATTCCCGATGATCTTAGGCCTAGAGGGCTGCCGCCAACCCCGCGAGCTGATCGAGCGTCGTGCCCCAGCCCTCATGAAACCCCATCCCATCATGCCTTTTCCGGCCCTCCGCATCCACGTGAAGGACGGTGGCCCGGTGGAGCGTGCCGCCGTCTTGCGGGATCAGATCGCAGATCGCCGTCGTGAAGGGCGACGCGGCGGGCCGGAAACCGGCGGTCATAGCGTCGGCAAAGACCAGCTTCTCGTACGGAACGGCATCGATGAAGCAGCCCCCGTTCGGCATGAGCGTCCCGTCGGGCAGCTTCATCACATTGAATGCGCGGCCGCCGGGGCGGAGGTCATTGTCGACCTCGGTCGCTTCAACGCCAGGCGGGGTGAACCATTGCACGAACAGCTCCGACTCGGCCCAGCAACGCCAGATGCTCTCGGGCCTGGCCCGCACGAGGCGCTCAATCTGCAGGTCGGTCTCGGGATCAAATTCGCGCTCTGTCATGACCGTACCTTAACCCGCCGAAGCAAGTTCTTCCGTCACCAACCGGTCCAGATTGGCGAGGCCGCCCTCCCATCCGCCGTGGAACTCGGCGGGCGCCTCGGGACCGGTGAAGGAGGAGACGGCCACGGCGACTCCAAGAGAGGAGCCATCGCCCTCAGCCTCAAGCCTGTACGTGACGAGGCTGGTGGCGAGGCATTCCTCCCCGATAATCAGGGTCTCAGTAAAGGCCGCCAGTGACGGCGCGTCGAGCCGGTACCAGCGCGTCACCACTTCGAATTCCGGCGCCTCGGCCGGGCCGCATCGATGCTTCTCCTCTCCGCCGACGCGCAGGTCCGCCTTCTCCACCACGAGGACCGTGCCTTCGGACGGCGCCCCCCATTTCGCCCGCATGGCGGGGTCGGTGAGGAGGCGCCAGAGACGGTCTGGGGAAATGCCGTAACGCCGTTCTAATTCGAACTGTCCCACATCAGGTTTCATCAATCTCGTCCTTTTCAGTTTGAGCCACCAGCGCGTCGAGCCGGTCGAACCGCTGCTCCCAAACGCGCCTCTGTTTATCGATCCACGTCTCGGCGATCTGAAACGCCTCGGGGTGCAACGTGCAGACCCGGACCCGCCCTTTCTTCTCTGAGGTGACCAGCCCCGACCGCTCAAGCATGTCGAGGTGCTTGAGGAACGAGGGCAGCGCCATGTCGTGTGGCGAGGCGAGCTCTTTGACCGGCGCGGGTCCCCGCCCGAGGCGGGAGATCACCGCGCGGCGGGTCGGGTCGGCGAGCGCCTGGAAGACGGTGTCGAGCGTAGTAACATTTTGGTTAGCCATGTGGCTAAGTATCAGTGGAAACCGAATCCGTCAAGATAGTTAGCTAATTATCTAACTATTGTGAAATGAGGGCGTCCAGCCGATCCTTCAGCCAGCGGCCCTCGTCGGCATCGTAGATCCCGTACCATCCGCTGAAGGACCAGTAGCACCACCCGATTCCCCGCGCCTCGGCAAATTCGCGCACGTACCTTATCCAACGCAGCGTGTCCGGCTCCGGTGCGGCGTCATAAACGCCGAATTCACCGAGCAGAGTTGTTCTGTGATGAACTGCGGCGGTCTCCAACTGGCGCCTCGCGACCTCAATGTCGTTTCTGCTCTCATCAATGACCGGCCACTCACGACGCTTCCGGTTGTCGTCACTGTTCGGGTTGAACTGGTCGGTGAAGGCGAACGGGTCGTAGAAATGAAACGTGTGCGCGACCCGGTCGTCATAGTCCGGCAGATGCTTGAGCTGCGCCTCGTCGCTCTTATTGCCGCCCCCAATTATGATCCAACGGTCAGGATGCAAGCGCCGGATGCGCGGGATGATCACGTCATAGATTTTCGAAACGCGCGATGTCCCGAGATCGTCGCCGGGCTCATTGAGGATCTCGAAAATCAGCCCGTCGTCATAACCGGCGAAGGCCTCAGCCAGCTGATCCCAAACGGCAATCAGCCTGTCTTCGTGGGCATCGGGATCGCGATTGATCGGCTTGAAGCCATGCACATCCAGAATGACGTTCAAACCCTCGGCGCGGAGACCGTCCACAACCTCCTCAACCCTGAAGAGAAAGCGGGAATCGATCTGACCGTACTGGAACCAGTCCATGGCGTTCACCGGGAATCGGACTGTGTCGAATCCGGCAGCCGCGATGATGCGGAAATGCGCGGGATCGATTGTGTAGCTCCATTGCCCTTCGTTTCTTGGTCGCTCCATATCGTTTCCGATGTTTACGCACCGCTGTACCGGGAAAGCATGGGCCACGGAGGTGGCCAAAAGAAAGGCGAGAGCGATTCTGAGCATCCCGCCATTTGAGCGCTCCCACCTGCTCGCGCCAACCGCGAACTTATCCACGAGCGGGCTTCCGCCGCGCATTCGCGCTTTCGATCCGTCCCGGCGTTTCCTAGACTCGCTCCATGAGCAGCACCCCCCGATTCATTCACCTCCGCCTCCACACCGAATACTCCCTCCTCGAAGGCGCGATCCGCCTGAAGAAACTGCCCGGTCTTTGCGAAAAGGCGGGAATGCCCGCCGTCGCCGTGACCGACACCAACAACATGTTCGCGGCGCTGGAGTTCTCGGTCTCCGCCATGGGCGCAGGCGTTCAGCCGATCCTCGGCTGTCAGATGGACGTGGCCTATGACAAGGCCGCGCCCGGCGAACGCGAGAAACCGCCCGCGCCAATCGTCCTCCTGGCGCAGAACCGCGATGGCTACGAGAGCCTGATGCGGCTGAACTCCGTTCTATACCTCGAGCATAAGGACGCGCCCCATGTCACCGTCGCGGACCTCTCGGAGAACGCTAATGGCCTGATTTGTCTCTCTGGCGGCCCGGACGGTCCGATCGGGCGGCTCCTGAGGGCCGAACAGCAAGGGAAGGCAGAAGCGCTGGTCAAGCGGCTGGCCGAGGTCTTCGACGGGCGGTTCTACCTTGAGCTTCAGCGCCACCCGGACGGTGACCAGCTGCCAGAGGCCGAGCGTCTGACCGAGCGCCCAACGATCGACATGGCCTACACGCTCGACCTGCCGCTGGTAGCGACAAACGACGTGCATTTCCCTGATGCCGGGATGTACGAGGCGCACGACGCGCTGATATGCATCGCCGAGGGCGCCTATGTCGATCAGCAGGCGCCGCGCCGCCGTCTGACCGGGCAGCACTATTTCAAGACGCCCGCCGAGATGGCCGCGCTCTTCGCCGATCTGCCGGAGGCTCTGGAGAACACGGTTGAGATCGCGCGGCGCTGCGCCTTCGCCGCCGAGACGCATGATCCGATCCTGCCGCGTTTCGCGAAGGACGAGATCGACGAGCTACGGCGCCAGTCCCAGGCGGGTCTGGAAGAGCGGCTCGCCGTCATCGAGCCCGCCGCCCCGCGAGAGGAGTACGATAAGCGGCTTGAGTTTGAGCTGGGCATCATCGAAGGCATGGGCTTTCCCGGCTACTTCCTGATCGTTGCCGATTTCATCAAATGGGCGAAGGAGCGGGACATCCCGGTCGGCCCGGGACGAGGGTCCGGCGCGGGCAGCCTCGTGGCCTATGCGCTGACCATCACCGACCTCGACCCGCTTCGATACTCGCTCCTGTTCGAGCGGTTTCTGAACCCCGAGCGGGTGTCGATGCCCGACTTCGACATCGACTTCTGCATGGATCGCCGTGAGGAGGTGATCGAATACGTGCAGGAGCGCTACGGCAAGGACAAGGTCGCACAGATCATCACCTTCGGCGCGCTTCTGTCCAAAGCGGCGGTTCGCGACGTAGGGCGTGTATTGCAGATGCCCTACGGGCAGGTCGACCGTCTTTCCAAGCTGATCCCGGTCGAAGGGGTCAAGCCGGTCTCGATCGAGCGCGCCCTGGCGGACGAGCCGCGCCTGCGCGAGGAGGCAAGGGCGGAGGAGGTCGTCGACCGGCTTTTGACCTACGGCCAGCAAGTCGAGGGGCTGTTGCGCAACGCCTCGACCCATGCGGCGGGCGTGGTCATCGGCGACCGGCCGCTGGATCAGCTTGTGCCGCTCTATCGCGATCCGCGCTCCGACATGCCCGCCACCCAGTTCAACATGAAATGGGTCGAGCAGGCGGGATTGGTGAAGTTCGACTTCCTCGGGCTTAAGACGCTCACGGTGATCCAGAACGCGCTAGATCTACTAAAGGCGCGAGGCCTGGAGATCGACATCGGTCAGATCCCGCTCGACGATCCGAAGACCTACGAGCTTTACTCCAGTGCCCGGACCATTGCGGTCTTCCAGGTGGAAAGCTCGGGAATGATGGACGCGCTCCGGCGCATGAAACCCACCTCGATCGAAGACATCGTCGCGCTCGTCGCGCTCTACCGGCCCGGCCCGATGGAGAACATCCCGCAGTACTGCGACGTCAAGAACGGACGCGCCGAGCGGGAGGCGCTACATCCGCTGATCGACCACATCCTAGACGAGACGCAGGGCATCATCGTCTATCAGGAGCAGGTGATGGAGATCGCGCAGGTCATGGCCGGCTACACGCTCGGCGGGGCCGACCTGCTGCGCCGCGCGATGGGCAAGAAGATCCAGGAGGCGATGGACGCCGAGCGCCCCAAGTTCCTCGAGGGCGCGGCCAAGAACGGGGTCGACAAGGGCAAAGCGCTTGAGGTCTGGAACCTTCTCGACAAGTTCGCGAACTACGGTTTCAACAAATCCCACGCCGCCGCATACGCCGTGGTCAGCTACCAGACCGCCTGGCTCAAGGCGAACCATCCGGTGGAGTTCATGGCGGGCGTCATGAACTGCGACCTTCATCTCACCGACAAGCTGGCAGTCTATGCGGAAGAGGTGCGGCGCGGTCTGGAGATCGAGATCGTGCCGCCTTGCGTGAACCGGTCCGAGGCGACGTTTTCTGTGGACGACGGAAAGCTCGTCTACGCGCTTGGCGCTTTGAAGAACGTAGGCGTAGAAGCGATGAAGCTGATCGTCGAAGCGCGGGGCGGAAAGCCCTTCTCGACCCTTTTCGACCTCGCGCGGCGGGTCGATCTAAAGCGTATCGGCAAGCGTCCGGTGGAGATGCTCGCCCGCTCGGGCGCCTTCGATCAGCTCGATCCGAACCGCCACCGCGTCTTCCGGTCGCTCGACGCGCTCGCCGCCTATTCCGCGGCCATCCATGAGCAGCGCTCTTCGAACCAGGTCTCACTTTTCGGCGACGCAGGCGACGACCTGCCTGAGCCGAGGCTCTCTCCGGTGGACGACTGGCTGCCGAACGAGCGGCTGGCGGAGGAGAACACAGCGATCGGTTTCTACCTGTCTGGCCATCCGCTCGACGACTACGCCGTTCAACTCAAACGGCGGGGCCTCATGACGCTCGACGAGCTGCGCGCGAAGGCGGAGGTCGAAGGCGCCGCCGTGGGCCGGGTCGGCGTAATTGTCTCGGCCTTGCAGGAGCGCAAGTCGGGGCGCGGCACACGCTATTTCCGAATGAACATCTCCGATCCGACACTGCAGGTGCCGGGCATGGCGCTCTTCCCCGAGGATTTCGAGGCCTGCAGGAAGGTTTTCGACCAATCGTCTCAGGTGATCATGACGCTTGAGGCGCGGTTCAATGAAGGTCAGTTCGATCCTGTAGCGAGGGGCGTGACGCTCATGGACGGGCTGGTGGCGGACGCGAGCCGGGGGTTGGACATCATGATCGATGACATGGACGCGGTCGGGCTGATCCAGTCCGTGCTGGAGCGGTTCCGTGACGATGGGTCGGTTAAATCGAAAGGGCCGGTCACGATCACCGCGCTTTCGGTGCCTCTGCCGGAGGCGGCGCAGGACGTGCCGGTCAGCATCGGCGAAGGCTGGCCGGTCTCGCCCCAGATAAAGGGCGCGCTCAAGTCACTGCCCGGCGTTGTGATGGTCAACGAGCTCTGAAATGAGGGCGCGATCAAATGCACGGCCTCGCCCGCAAGGTCTGGCTGGCTGCGTGGTTGGCGGCGCCGAACTCAACAACAGAATCTTCCGCGCCTAACGCCCGACGACCGCCGCGTCGCTGTCGGACTTGGTGAAATCTCAGGCGAACGTTTTCGTTTTCATTCGACTCAGGGCCTTCTGAGGGCGGGCAATTATGTCATTCTCGCCGAGCCCCCTTAAAGTAAGCCCCACGCAGGTTCATTTTTGGGGCCCCAATGCTGTTTGAAGTCTTCGCCGTCAGCGCCGCTTTTTTCTTCGGTCTCGCGATGCGGCCCATCGGCCTGCCGCCGCTGGTGGGCTTTCTCGCAGCGGGTTTTGCGATCAACGCCTTCGGGCCCCGGTTCGGGATGCCCGCGACCACCGGCCCGATCCTCGACTACCTCGCGAACCTCGGGGTTCTGATGCTTCTCTTCACCGTCGGCTTGAAACTGAAGCTCAGGCAGATCGGCGAGCCGCAGGTCGTAGGCGGCGCGCTCCTGCATTTTGCCTTCTCCATCGCGATCTTCACGCCCATGGCGCGGCTCTTCTTCACCAATGACTGGACTGTCGCGCTTCTGATCGCCATCGCGCTCGGGTTCTCGTCAACCGTTCTGGCAGCCAAAATGCTGGAGGCGAAGCGCGAGCTGGGCAACTTCCATGGCCGCACCGCGATCGGCATTCTCATCGTCCAGGACGTCATCGCGCTTGTGGTCCTCGCAATCTTTTCGGGCAAAGTTCCCGGGCCGTGGGCGCTTCTGGTTTTCGCCACGCCGCTCTTGCGGCCCGTCCTGTTCAGGATCCTCGACTATGCCGGGCATGATGAGGTTCTTGTGCTGACCGGCATGCTCCTCAGCCTTGTCATTGGCGGCGTCGGGTTTGAGTTGATCGGGCTCAAGGGCGAAATCGGGGCGCTGATCATGGGGCTGCTTTTGTCGACGCACCCGCGCGCAAGCGAGCTTTCCAACTCGCTCTGGTCATTGAAGGAGGTCTTCCTTGTTGGCTTCTTCCTGTCGATCGGCATGTCGGGACTCCCGGACTGGGATGCCATGGTCTTCGCCCTCGCCGCCGGGCTGCTGCTCCCTCTGAAGGGCGCGCTGTTCTTCTTCCTGCTGATCGCCTTCGGCCTTCGCGCCCGGACCTCCTTCCTCACCGCGCTTTCGCTGACGGCCTATAGCGAGTTCGGCTTGATTGTCGCGGCGGGCATCCCGAGCGCCGAACCGTTCCTCGTCCCGCTCGCGATCGCCGTTTCGGTTTCGTTCCTGATCGCAGCGCCCCTCAACCGCCTCGCCCACCCGCTGTTCGAGCGATTCGAGGACCGGCTGCAGGTCTACGAGCGCCCGATGCGACACCCCGATGAACAGCCAAAGGACCTGGGCGACGCGGACGTTCTGATCTTCGGAATGGGCCGAACCGGATCAGCCGCCTATCACGAGCTTGTCGAGGCGGGGAAGCGGCCGGTGGGGCTTGACGCTGATACATACAAGGCAGAGGCGCACGCCGAAGCCGGGCGGAACGTGATCTTCGCCGATGCGGAAGACAGCAATTTCTGGAACAGCGTACGGCTTGAGCGGATCGAGGCCGCGATCCTCGCCATGGACGATATCGAGGCCAAGCTCATCGCCGCCCGGACCCTTCGCGCGAAGGGGTTCAAAGGCCCAGTCGTCAGCCACGCGCTTTTCGAGGAGCATGTCGGCATGATCTCCGAGGCGGGCGCGGACCAGACCTATCTGACCATGCAGGAGGCCGGTCGCAGCCTCGCCATCCATGCGGTCGAGGAGATGGCCGGGAAGATCACCAAAACTGAGTGAGCGGGCCCGCGGGTTGCGAGGATCTCCGACGCTTCAAATGAGTGAGGCAATCATGCAGCGTCGAGCCGCCGCCTGAGAACCGATTGATACCACTTCCGCCAGCCGGTTTGCGGCGCGGTCATAAACCAGCTTTCTCTCAGGTCCCACCCTCCGTTTGTCTCGTCGACGACGGATTTCGCCTCGTCGTCGAAGTGCCCGCCGGCGCCCGTAAGGGTTAGTTCCGAGAACCACAGATCCTTGCCGTTGGAAAGGAAATCCACGCGCACAAGATCGAAGTGTTTTCCGATTTCTCGTGCGAGCGTGGCGGCTTCTTCAGCGCATTCCGGCAACGGTTCGTTGGCGGAGCCCGAGAAGTCGAGCGACAGCTCGTCCGTCACATAGAGTTTGCCGTCCGCACCGGTCTTCCAAATGGCGCCATGCTGGCGCTGCGGCCGGTCATAGGCGACCCAGGCCCAGGGAACGGTGCCGCCGCAAGTGTAGAATTTGATCTCGATCCGCACGTCCTCGATCAGTTCTTCGGCGACGATCTTGCGCGGGATTCTCCAATAGTAGGCCTCGTGCCAACGCACCCCGTATCTCAACCGCAAGAAGCGCCGGAGACGCGACTTCGCGGTTTCCCGATTAACCGGAGGCTTTCGCAACAGGATGTTGCGCCCCGAGGCGTGGTTCGCCTTCAGGATCACGCCCCCTTTCCAGATCTCCTCCGGGATCTCGTCCGGATCGGTCCCGATCCAAAGATGGCGCGGCGGGAATGTCGAAGCCTTCTTCAGCAAGCCACTCCCGAACCCGTACCTTGTCCGCCACCACCGGAAAGAGCGGATTCTCGTCAAATATCTTTCGCCAGAAAAACTTGTCGTTAAGCGTCTTGGGCAAAACCGGGTTCGGAAAGCCCTTTTGGTGTTTCAGCTTCAGGTACTTCCACGTAGCCGACCAAGCTCTGATCAGAACCGCGACGCGCATGAGAAACAAAATGGCATCCTCGAGAGATTCGGTCGCTTTGCGGGCGCTGGTTCCAGATCGAGGCGTGGACACTTCGGAAATCGGCCCGTTCGAAAATAAATCTAACCGCCACCGTGTTGGCTGGCCCGGCACAAGTCAATTGGAGAACTGCGGGCCTTGGCGGTCTTCCCTTAACCGCTGGCGAGCCTTGGTCAACTGATCGTGTGCTTCGACCGCCAAGCTGTGGTTCGCGCTGCCGCGGGCGGCCCGCCAGCCGGCCGGCCGCGCTTGGTGTCGGTTTCGAACCCTAAGGAAGCCCAGAGAGCCCCTGAGACGTCAGCTGCTTGCACGAATGCGGTAGTGTTATTGATTTATTCGTTCGAATGATTTAATTATTGAGGTAAGGAGATTCGCATGGCCCGTGTCACCGCAGAACGCGTCCAGGAAACCAAGCGCGAGCTTTTGGACGCGGCTCAGAAAGTACTTCTGGAAGAGGGGTTCTCGGGCCTCTCAACCCGCCGGGTGGCGGATGCCGCGGGCACCCAGATGAGCCAGATTCAGTATCATTTCGGATCGAAAGAAGGGATGATCCTCGCCCTGTTCGAGTATCTGAACGGCCAGCTGATCGATCGCCAGACCAGGACCTTCGAGAATCCGAACCTGAGCGTCTCCGAGAAATGGGCGCTGTCCTGCGACTATCTCGACGAGGACATCGCGTCCGGCTACGTCCGAGTTCTCATGGAGCTTACAGCGGCGGGCTGGAGCAATCCCGCGATCGGCGCCGCTGTTCGGGCCGCATATGCAGAATGGCGAGAGCTGATCCTGAAACTCGCCCGCGAGATCGAAGAACAGAACGGATCGCTCGGCCCGTTCAAAGCTGAAGACATCGGCGCCCTGGTCAGCGCGGCCTTCATCGGCGCCGAAGCGGCAATCATGCTCGGCTACGAGTCGCCGGAGATTCCGTTTCGAGATGCGCTCAGACGGTTCGGGCGGGTGATTGCGTTCTACGAGACATCAAAGGCACGGGAGTAGATCATGCGAGCGAAACTGCCTCTTACAACTGGCACCGTGGATCGCGACGGCGTGCAGCTGCACTACGAGATCTACGGCGAGGGCGACCATACCATCGTCTTTGTGCCGACCTGGGCCATCATCCATTCCCGGTGCTGGAAGGCGCAAGTGCCCTACTTCAGCGACTTCTGTCGCGTCATCACTTACGATCCGCGTGGAAATGGCAAATCCGGGCGGCCCGCTACTCCCGAAGGCTATACCCTGGACAAGATCGTTGATGACGTTTTCGCGATCCTCGATGAAACCGAAACCGAGAAGGCGATCCTGGTCGGTCTCTCCTTAAGCAGCGGCGTCGTATTCGCAGCGGCCGAAAGACATCCGGAACGGGTGGAAGGCATCGTTTCGATCGGCGCCTGGACTCCCATCGTGCCGCGGCTTCCCGGGCGTGATGGCGACCCGAACCTGCCGGCAAGCGCGGACCCGAAAGGCTGGGATAAGTACAACTATGACTATTGGCGTCGGGACTATGCCGACTTCACCGACTTCTTCCTGGCGAAGGTCAACAGCGAACCGCATTCGACCAAGCAGCACGAGGACGCGGTTCGCTGGGCCGCGGATGGCGACGCGGAGATGCTTCACATGACCGATATGGCCGAAAGCCCCGGCCCCTTCTTACCGAAGCCAGCTATCAATCGATCCGTTGTCCGGTGCTTGTCGTCCACGCCGAGAACGACGAGATCACGCCGGTCGAAGGCTCCAAGAAGATTGCCGAGCTGACCAACGCGGAGCTTCATGTGACGCAAAGAGGCGGTCATGCCGTGCACGCGCGTTTTCCGGCATGGTTTAATGCCACGATGCGCGATTTTCTCGCCAACCACTTTGGAACCTACAAGCCCGTCCGCAGCAAGATGAACGGCGCCAAACGCGCGCTCTATCTCTCCTCCCCCATTGGTCTTGGCCACGCCCGCCGCGACCTGGCTGTGGCCCGCGAGCTTCGGAAACTCCACCCCGATCTGCAGGTAGATTGGCTGGCGCAGGATCCGGTGACGCGCTTTCTTGATGCCAACGACGAGAGCATTCACCCGGCCAGCAGGCTTCTGGCGAATGAGAGCGCGCATATCGAGGAGGAATGCGGCGAGCACGACCTGCATGCCTTTCAGGCCATCCGGAACATGGACGAGATACTGATCAAGAACTTCATGGTGTTCCAGGAAGTCCTGGAAGAGAGGAAATACGATCTGGTGATCGCCGATGAAGCCTGGGACGTCGACCATTACTGGCACGAGCATCCCGAGATGAAGCAGGCGCAGATCGCCTGGCTCACCGATTTCGTCGGGTGGGTGCCGTTCGAGGAGAACGGCGCGCGAGAGGCGTATCTCACCGCCGACTACAACGCCGAGATGATCGAGCATGTCGAGGGGCAGCCAGGGGTTCGGGACCGCGCGATCTTTGTCGGTGGACCGGAGGACATCATTAACCGGAGCTTTGGCGAGGGTCTGCCGCGCATGCGCGACTGGATCCCCGAACACTACGATTTCTCCGACTACATCATCGGGCAGCACCCGAGCGCCTTCGGTACCCGGGACGACCTTCGCGCCGAGCTCGGCTATGACGACGGACGCCTCACTTGCATCGTATCGGTCGGGGGATCGGGCGTCGGGGCGACACTGATCCGGCGCATACTCGCCGCCTATCCCAAGGCGAAAGCGCGGCTTCCGGACCTGCGAATGATCGTGGTCACGGGGCCAAGGCTGGATCCGGCCGCCTTCGACGTCCCGGACGGAGTCGAGATGCGGTCCTTCGTCCCCAATCTCGACCGGCATCTGGCGGCCTGCGATCTCGCGCTGGTGCAGGGCGGCTTGACGACCTGCATGGAGCTCGCGGCGGCCGGCACGCCCTTTCTCTACTTCCCGCTTCGCAACCATTTCGAGCAGAACTTCCACGTCTCAAGCCGGTTGGAGCGCTACAACGCCGGGCGGAAGATGATCTACGCCGAGAGCGACCCCGATAGGATCGCCGAGGCGATGGTCGAGGAGCTGCGCGCGCCGCGATCGCCCCTTCCAGTCGCGCGGGATGGCGCGGCGCGGGCGGCGCGCATGCTGTCGGAGCTGCTTTGAGGGAAAGGGGCCAGAAAACAGCCATGGAAGGCGTACGTGAGGATCATGCATCGCAATAGGGAACGGTCTTCAATGCGTTTCCGGCGTCGGACGGACAAACGCGGCGCTGATCATGGGGTACCGAAAGGGCGAGGGCTTGGTTATGCCCGAACGCTCGTCGGGCCCGCATCCGCCTCAATTTCCGAGCTCTCTGGTATCACCCTTGTGACAGCTCCTCTCGCAAGACGTTCTTTTGCACCTTCCCCATCGCGTTTCGCGGCAGCGCGTCAATGATCTCGTAACGCCGGGGGTGCTTGAAGCGCGCCAGCTTGGTCGTCACGGCGCCGGCGATTTCTTCGAGGTCGGCGGCAGCGCCAGGCTCGACCACAAGAGCCGCTATGATCGCCTCACCGAAATCGGCGTCCGGTATGCCGAAGACAGCAGATTCCTCGATGCTCGAAATGTCGTTCAGGACATCCTCGATCTCTTTGGGATAGACGTTGTAACCGCCTGTGATGATGAGGTCTTTCGAGCGCCCGACGATCGACAAGTAGCCGTCCGCACTGATCTGCCCGAGGTCGCCTGTGATGAAGAAGCCGTTCTCGCGCAGCTCCTCTGCGGTCTTCTCGGGCATTTGCCAGTAGCCCTTGAAAACATTTGGGCCGCGCACCTCAATCATGCCGATCTCCCCGTCCTCGACGATATCCCCGGTCTCGGAGTTGGTCAGGCGTAGTTCAACACTCGAAAGCGGCTTTCCGACGGTTCCCGGCCTGCGCTCGCCGTCAAAGGGGTTCGACGTGTTCATATTCGTCTCGGTCATTCCGTAGCGCTCAAGGATATGGTGTCCTGTCCGCGTCGTGAACTCGACGTGGGTATCGGCCAGAAGCGGCGCGCTGCCGGACACGAAAAGGCGCATGTTCGCGGCGAGCCCGCGCGTCAGCCGGTCATCTGCGAGAAGTCGCGTGTAGAAGGTCGGAACGCCCATGAGCATGGTCGAATGCGGCAAAGCTTCCAGAATGGCGTCTACGCTGAAACTGGCCATGAAATGAACGCAGGCGCCGGCGCAAAGCGACGTGTTCAACGCAACGAAAAGCCCGTGTGTGTGAAAGATCGGCAGCGCATGGATGAGCGTGTCCGCCTTGGTGATCTTCCAGAGATCCGTGAGCGCCTGCGCGTTGGACAGAAGATTCTCGTGCGTCAGCATCGCGCCTTTCGACCGGCCGGTCGTGCCCGATGTGTAAAGCAGCGCGGCAAGGTCATCGGGGCCGCGTGAAACCGTCTCGAAGGTTCGGGCCTGGTCCGCGAGGCCATCGGTGAGCGATCCCTTACCCCCGGCATCCAGCGTGAGAACCGTCGCCCCAACCGTCGCGGCGATATCGCTCAGAGCAACGACTGCGGAGGGATCACACACCAGTACGCGCGGTTTGGCGTCGGTCACGAAGTATTCGACCTCGTCGCGCTTGTAACCTGTGTTGAGAGGCAGGAAGACGCCGCCGGCTTGTATCGTGGCTGCATACAAAGCCACCATCTCGACGGTCTTTGGCGCCTGCACGACAATCCGGTCACCCGGCTCAATGCCGTTGTCCCGCAAAACATGCGCGATCCGCGCGGCCATCTCCACGAACTCGGCGTAGCTCAGGGATGGCGCGTCATCACGCTTTAGAAAACAAGAGCCATTCGCGGCGTGTGGAGCGAACAGATGATCGTAGAAGTGGTTCGTCATGACGCCTTCAGCTTTCTTTTCTTTCTGGCGTTGGCGGTTTCCGCGCGAAACCCCGGGCTCATCGAGATCTCACCTTCCTGAACAAAGCGCTCATGGTTCTGTTCGATCAAGTCCAGATCATACTGGTAGTTGACCATGGCCCCTCCGGACTGAGCCAGACCGTTCTCACTGAGGTCCGCAGCGCCGTGGACCGCAAAGATCTGCGCGCCGTTGCCAAGGTGAAACCGCGCGACCGGGTCGAACGGAGATCCTTGCGCGTCCTTGGCAGTGAGCAGGTAGTCCGCCGCCGCTTGCCGCACGGCGTCCGGATCGGCGGCGCCTCGAAGAAACGCGTCTGCCAACGGTTCCGTGCGGTTCGTTTCCAGCCATTCTTTCAGCCTTGGGATCGGCGAGAGCGTCACGAAGGTCTCGAGACTGGGAAGCTCCTGCTGCAATTCAGAGACGACCTGTTTGATCAGCAGATTGCCGAACGAGATCCCCTTTAGACCCGATTGGCAGTTCGAGATCGAATAGAAGACCGCAACCTTTGTATCGTGGGCCTCGCGGTGCTCCCGCTTGTTGGCCAGAACCCGTTGGATCGAGTCCGGCACCTTCATGGTCAGGGCGACCTCGACAAATATCAGGGGCTCGTCGGGCATGCTGGGATGGAAAAACGCAAAGCACCGCCGGTCCTGCGGATAGAGCCGCCTTCGCAGGTCGTCCCAGTCCTTAATCGCGTGCACGGCTTCGTATTCGACGATCTTTTCAAGGATGCTGGCGGGCGTTTCCCAACTGATCTGCCTCAGAACCAGAAAACCCCGATTGAACCAGCTGCGCAGCAAATGTTGGAAATCCAGATCGGTCCGCGCCAACTCGGGGTTCTTCGCAACAGCCCTAAGGAGGTCAGCCCGCATATTGACGAGCGCAAGGGTGGCGCCCGGCGGCTGGTTCAGCCGACGCAGCAATTCCTGCCGCCGAGGTTCAGCCAGACCGCCAATCCGGTGGTAATCCTCGATCGAGCCTGACGCCTTATAGGATCCGATCGCGTCCTCGAGCGCGCCCAGTTCAATCTCCAGACCCGAGTTCAGGAATTCGAAGAACGACAGGCGTTCGGGCGCGTCCATGGATGCGTATCGATCCAGAATGATCTGCGCGTGCGAGATGCCCGAGATCTCGCCTTCAGCATCGATGAGCGCCTGGCACAAATCCTCGATCGAGCGCCCATCGTCGGCCGACGCGCGCGAGCGCCTGCGCTCAAACAACGTGGTGAGCATGTCGCCCAGAAAGCTGCGCTCGGCCATCGCGCAGTTACCCCATGCTGACGGTTTTGGCGGACAAGCCGACCGAAAGCGTCAATGACCCCTCGTTGACCAGCCACCTTCTAAGCACGAAGGTCCGCGCGCCGCTTTGGTGCATCGGGTCCGCCTCAGCCAGCGCGCGGGCGGCTTCCAGCGACGGCGCCTGGTATACAATCAGCCCGATCCCTTGCATTTCGTTGCCCGTTTCATCCGACATCGGACCTGCAAGGAACAGCGCGCCCGCACGCTCCTGCTCGGCCTGGTACTCGAGATGCGCAGGCAGAACCTCCCTGATTTTACCCGGATCGGCTGCCGGCGTTGACATGACCACATATAGCTCATGCGCGAACGCGCCCCGGGATTTGGCTTCCGCTTTGTAGTCGTTCCAGGCAGGCATCGTCGATCTCCAGTCCACAAACCAAAATTATCGATTTTATTTGACTTGACGACTTTTTATCGCCAAAAGCGGAGTCGATCAACAAGGAGTTTCCAATGCGCTTTCTCGTCGGCACCGTCGATAGCGATCAAAGCGTCTTCGCCGTGCAGGGTGAAGCGGCGACCAATCTCACCGCGATCATTCCAGAGATCGGAACCGACCTCGCCGAGCTCGTCGCCTCGCCCGGCCTTCTGGCCAGGGCCCGGGATGCGGCCGGCAAAGGGAGCACCATTCCGGTGTCGGCCATCACACCGGCTCTTCCGATCGAGAAGCCCGGCACCTTCATCTGCCTTGGCCTGAACTATGTCGAACATATCAAGGAAGGCGGGTACGACATTCCCGACTACCCAGCCCTCTTCATGCGCGGCCGCAATTCGATCATGGCCGCCGGCGCGCCGATGGTGCGTCCCGCCTGCTCGGAGATGCTCGACTACGAGGCGGAACTGCTGATCATCATCGGGAAGGGCGGGCGCCACATCCCCGAATCCGAGGCGCTGGAGCATGTCTTCGGCTACACGGTCTTCAACGATGGGTCGGTCCGCGACTATCAGCGCAAGACCCACCAGTGGACCCCCGGAAAGAACTTCGACCAGACCGGCGCCATCGGCCCTTATGTGGTGACATCGGACGAGCTGCCCGAAGGGGCGAAAGGTCTGAAGATCGAAAGCCGGGTCGGTGACGAAATCCTGCAATCGTCGAACACAGCGAATATGATCTGGGGCGTCGCGCAGACGATCTCAATTGTCTCCGAATACACCACGCTGGAACCCGGCGATCACATTGCAATGGGCACGCCTCCGGGCGTTGGTCATGCCAAGAAGCCAAACCCTCGCTGGCTCGTGCCCGGTGAAACCGTAGACATCGAGATCGAGTCGATCGGCATATGTTCAAGCCCGATCGTCGATGAAATCACTGCCGCAGACGCGACAGCGGCCGAATGATGGCGGACGGCGGGCGGACACCTGATACGCTGCGAGGCGACGCGCAGGAGGCTGTGAGGTCGCTGCGGTCGCGCATCTCGCGACTGAGCGACGACTCGATTGATCTGATCCTGCGCGATGCGCGGTCCCACTACGCTTGGACGGACAAGCCGGTCAGCGACGACATGCTCAAGACCCTGTTCGAGATTACAATCCAGGGGCCAACGAGCATGAACACCTGCCCCGCCCGCTTCGTGTTTATTCGCAGCGAAGCGGCCAAAGATCGTCTGGCGAAATCGCTGAAGGCAAAGAACATCGACAAGATGCGGGCCGCGCCGGTCACCGCCATCATCGCATGGGACCCGCTTTACTGGCATCGTCTCGATTTCCTGTTCCCGCACGATGACCGGAAGCCGCTTTTCGACGGCAAGGAAGACTACGCGCAGGACACGGCCTATCGGAATTCCACCCTTCAGGGCGCCTACTTTATGATCGCCGCGCGGGCCATGGGACTCGACGTTGGCGCTATGTCGGGCTTCTCGAACGCCATCGTCGACGAGGAGTTCTTCTCGGAAAACGGTTGGAAATCCAACTTTCTGTGCAATCTGGGCTATGCCGACGAAACGGCGCTGTTCCAGAAGCTGCCGCGGTTTGAATTCGACGACGTCTGCGAGATCATGTGAGGCGCGATGGCGATCCGGATGAAAACGACTGTGAAGCTGAGGGCCGAGGCCGATTGCCCCACCCATTCGCTGGCAAATATCTCCATCCGGGACCTGCAATTCCCCATCGACGAACCGACGGATAGAGGCGGCACCAACCTCGGCCCGACCCCGACCGACACCGCGCTCGCGGCGCTTGCGGGCTGCACCAACGTGATCGGCCACAAATGCGCGAAGACTCTCGGGGTCGATATCGGGCGGCTCAACATCGATCTCGTTTGCGATTTCGACCGCCGCGGCGTCACGCTGGCGGAGGAAATCGCCGTGCCCTTCGTTTCGATTGAGCAGAGGGTCGCCTACTCGGGGAACGCAACGGCAGAAGAGATCGAGCAGCTCGCTGCCGAAGTCGAGAAATTCTGCCCGTTGTCGAAACTGTTCACCGGCTCGGGCACGGCCATTACAACCACTTGGACCAAACACTGATTCATCAATCGTTCTTGAAAGGGAGGAAAGACATGATTGGCAAATTCACACGCCGCGCCGCGCTCGCCGCGCTCCTGGCGGGGGCTTCGGTCGTTCCGGCCTCGGCCGCAGAGACCATCAAGGCGGTGGTCATCGACGGCTATCCCGCACGCGCACTTTGGGTGAAGGAGTTCACGAATTTCTTCATCCCCGAAGTCGACAGACGTCTCGCGGAATCCGGCAACTACCAGATGGAGTGGCAGGAAAGCTATGGCGGCACGATCGTGAAGCCGAAGGGCGTTCTCGAAGGCATCAAGCTCGGCCTTGGGGACATCGGCATCGTGACCACGATCTTCCACAACTCGAAACTGCCGAGTCAGGCTCTTTCGGCTGTGACGCCTTTCGTCGCTGCAGACGCACGTGCTGTGGCCAAGGCGGTTGACGAGATCGCCAAGGAATACCCGGCCATGCAGGCAGAGTTCGAGAAGCAGAACCAAGTGTATCTTGCCACCGGCGTTGTTCTCGACACCTATCAGGTGTTCTCGCGAAACCCGGTCAACTCGCTCGCCGACATTGAGGGCGGCAAAGTGGCGGGCGCCGGCATGAACCTCCGTTACCTCGAAGGCATCGAAGGCGCAGCGGGCGTGCGCGGGGGTCTGACAGACTTCTACAACATGGTTCAGACCGGACTTGTCGACCACGCCATGCTCTGGCCGGAAGCCGCCAAGACCTTCAAGATCGCCGAGGTGGCGCCGTACATGCTGCGGGCGGATCTGGGCGCCGTGAACTCCAAGACGATCACCGTCAACAAGGACTACTGGGACGGTCTCCCCGATGAGGTGAAGGACGTCCTGCTTGAGGTCGCTGTCGCCTACCGCGATCATGTCGCCGGCATCGCGATGGACCGCGCTCAGGCCAGCCGCGACGCCTACGTCGCCGATGGCGGCACAATCGTGGACATGGACCCGGCGGATCGTGCCGCCTGGGCCGAGGCGATGCCGAACATCGCGGCGGAATGGGCCAAAGGTCTCGACGACGCAGGGCAGCCCGGCACGGAGATGCTGAACGCCTATATGGCCAAGCTCCGCGACGCCGGCTTCGAACCGGTGCGCGACTGGGCCGCTGAAATCGCCACGAACTGAGCCAGGCTCCTCGCGTGTTCAACGTGTTCGCAAGAATTTCCAGCGGCATTGCTATCGCAGCCAATGCCGCTGGAACATTTGTTGTGATCGCGCTGATTGCAGTAGTGAACTACGACATCATCGCGCGAGGAATCTTCAATAAGCCCTTCCTTGGCGCGGTCGAAGTCGTCCAGTTCTCGCTCGTTCTGATTGTCTTTCTTCAGCTGCCCGACGTGATACGCGTCGGCAGGCTGACGCGTTCCGACGGTTTTCTCAGCCTCATGCGCCACCGCAATCCGCCGGTCGGCAGGATGATGAGCCGAGGTATCGACTTCGTCAGCGGCGTATTCATGGTGCTCGTCGCAATCGCTATCTGGCCCGAGTTTGTGGAGATGTGGGAAAGCCAGGACTTCTTCGGGGTGCCCGGCGTCTTCACCGCGCCTTGGTGGCCGGTCAAGCTTGTCATCTTCCTTAGCGCCTGCCTGTGTACGGTGCATTTCGCGCTGCACATCCTTACCCAAACCGGCGATGCCCAGCCGCATCAGGAAAGCGGCTCATGACGCCTGTCGAGATCGGCCTGTTCTCGATCGTCGCGATCATCGTCTTGATTTACCTCGGGGTTTACATCCCGATCGCGCTTGGCCTTGTCAGCTTTGTGGCCATCTGGATTATGCGCGACAGCATGGACCTGTCCTTCGCGCTCCTGAAAATCGCCATCGGCGACAGCGCGATGGAATACACCTTCGCGACCATTCCACTTTTCACCTTCATGGGACTCATCGTCTCAAAGGCGGGGCTGGGCGCCGACATCTACTCGGTGATGAATCAGGGATTTCGCCGCATTACAGGCGGGATCGGGATGGCGACGGTCGGCGCGAATGCCGTCTTCGCCGCGGTCACAGGCTCATCCATCGCTTCCGCCTCGGTCTTCTCAAAAATGTCCGTCCCGGAGATGCTGCAGCACGAGTACAACCCGCGTTTCGCGGTTGGCGTGGTGGCGGGCTCGTCGGTGCTTGGCATGATCATCCCGCCTTCGGCCATGCTGATCATCTATTCGTTCGTGGCCGAGCAATCCGTTGGCGAGATGTTCCTTGCCGGCGTGGTCCCCGGCATTCTGCTCGCCGTCGCCTATGTGGCGGCCATCTGGTTTATGGGCCGGTTCACACCGGGTTTTGTGGGCGGGAAGACCATCGAAGAAGGCGACCTGATGTCGTGGTCCGAGATCGCGGCCAACACGCTCCCGATCGCGGCGCTGATCATCGTCGTGCTCGGCGGCATCTATACCGGATGGACAACGCCAGTCGAAGCCGGCGCCGCAGGCTCGCTTCTTGGTATTTTCATCGCCGCGTTTCGCAGGCGCATCAACATGCGCAGTTTCTGGGAGACGGTTATCGAAACCGGGCACATCACGGCCGCGATCCTGTTCCTGATCACGGCGGCATCGATGTACGCCCGCATGCTCGGCCTCGCCGGGTTGCCTAACGAGCTGCAGGACATCCTGGCCACCAACGAGCTGGACTTCTTCTGGATCATGGTGCTTCTCGTGGTGCTGATGCTGTTCCTCGGAACGATCCTCGACACGGCATCGATCATCCTGATCGTTGTTCCCTTGTTCCTGCCCTTGATCGACAGCATGGGCCTGAGCCTTGTCTGGTTCGGCATCGTCGCAGTGGTGGCCGCCGAAATCGGCCTCCTGACACCGCCGCTCGGCCTGAGCTGCTTTGTCATTAAGGCGACCCTGGACGACGACAGGATCAAACTAAAGGACGTGTTCCTGGGCGCCCTGCCCTTCGCCTTCGTGATGCTGCTGGTTCTGATCCTTTTGATCCGGTTTCCGGCGCTGAGCCTCGCAATACTGAACTAAGAGGAGAGAACCATGCGCGACGTGACCAAAGAGAATATCACTGATGTGTTCATGGGTTACATGGGGCCCGATATGGATCCCCGCCTTCACGAAGTGCTTGAAAGCCTCGTGCGGCATCTCCATGACTTCGCGCGCGAGGTGAACCTGACCCACGAGGAGTGGAACAAGGGAATCGAGTTCCTCGAGGCTGCCGGCGCGATCTCCGACAAGGAACGGCATGAGTTCGTGCTGCTCTCTGACGTGCTCGGCCTCTCATCACTCGTGGACATGCTGCACTCCAGCCCCGAGGGAACCTCATCATCGGTGCTGGGACCCTTCCATATCACCGGCTCGCCGCCGCTGCCCGTGGGAGGCGATCTCAGAAAGGACTTCACGGAACAGGTTCTGCTGGTCGAAGGCGTCATCAAAGGCCCCGACGGCGCGCCGATCCCCGGCGCCACGCTGGACATTTGGCAGACCGCGCCCAACGGCCTTTATTCCAGCCAGGACCCGGATCAGGACACCTATTCGTTCCACGGACTGCAAACGGTCGGCGCAGACGGCCGCTACGGGTTCACCTCCGTGCGCCCTGTCGAATACACCGTCCCGTCGGATGGGCCGGTGGGCGACATCCTGCGGGCCTGCGGACGCCACCCATGGCGCCCATCGCATCTGCATTTCATTGTCGAGGCCGATGGCTTCCGTCCGCTGGTGACCGAGATCTTCGCGTCGGACGATCCCTACCTCGACGAGGACACGGTCTTCGGCGTGCGCCGCGATCTCATCATGAACTATGAGGAAATGGAGGCCGGCACGTTCCCCGAGGAAGGCTTTGAGCTGTCGGGAAAGGTGACGGACCCCTATCTCAAAGTGCGCTTCGACCTAACGCTGGTTGCAGCGGACTAGGCGCTCGCTTTCTTGCCGCGCGGCAGGCCGCCGTTGCCCATGAGACCCGCCAGGAAGGCGCCCGTCATCTTGTAATGATTCAAAAGGCGGTCGCTCGCGAGGTCGGCATCCCGCGCCACGGCAGCCTGCAAAATTCCGGCGTGCTCCTCGCTCACGTCGCGGCGCTGATAGTTCAGCGCGTTGCCGGCGAGATACCGGTAACGGATGTTCAGATCGTAAAGCTGCGAGCAGAACTTCAGCAGGATCGGGTAGGACGCGTTCGCCAGCAGCGACATATGGAACGCCTTGTGCATGTCCTCGAACGCCTTCGGCTCGGAAGCTGCGGTCCTCTGCATCCTGTGATGGGCCAGAACGACGGCCTCCTCCCAATCATCGGTAGCGTTCGCGATGCTCTCCCGCAGAGCGAGGTCTTCGAGGGTGCAACGCAAGAGCAGGATCTCTTCGAAATTCGTGGCGCTGACTTCCGCCGTCCGGAAACCCCGTTGATCGAGCCGCTCGACAAGGTGGTCCGAAGTCAGAAGACTGAGCGCCTCGCGGATCGGAGACGCGCCCGTTTCCAGACGTTTGCGCAACCCGTCGATCTTGAGCTTCTCTCCCGGCTCCAGATCGCCCGTAACGATCATCTGGCGCAGCCTTCCATAGACCCGATGGGTTGCGGAACCCTCCCCGTTGGCAGGATTTGGATAGGCGGTGTCCATGCGCGCACTCCTTGCAAGGAATATCGATTATATAGGGCTTTCTGTCAAACATGGTCGATTTTTCAGTACGATTTCTCACCAAGAGGCGCAGCTCATGTCTACGATGTGCTTTTTGGCGATATTGAATTGCATGCTGCAGAAAAATCGATTATTCATGGACGCTTCTCTGGAATCCATGTAACATCAGCGCCGTACAGTTGGAGGATGCAGTCCCGGACGCCCCATCTCGCGCTCTTCTTGAAATCGAGGACACGGAAATCCGCCCGTGAGGCGGCCGGTCTTCTCGGGCGCGGCGGATTACCGATATGAGGCTAAGGGACCGGTTTCTTCTGACACGAAGGCGAAACATCAGGATGCGCCCATGGAAGATATTGAAACCGAAGTCGCGATCGTCGGCGCCGGACCCGTCGGCATCCTTCTCGCGATCCTGCTTGGGCGCGAGGACAAGAGCGTCACGATCGTTGAGAGATGGCCGGAGATCTATGACCGTCCGCGCGCCGTCACCATGGATCATGAAGTCGCTCGCATCTTGGCCTCGCTCGGGATCGATTGCGACAGCGACCCGGATTTCGAAAACCACAAAGAACTCTACTACTGGAAGAACGCGGACCGGAAAGACCTGCAAATCGTCGATTGGGAGAGTCTCGCGCCGTCACAGTGGCACGTCACTTACTGGTTCAATCAACCTCGGCTCGAAGCCCGATTGATGGAACTGGCCGAAGCCTGCCCGACGGTTAGGGTCATGCGCGGGTGGACCGCCGACGCGCTCAGCCAGGACGACCACGGGGTTGAGCTTGGAGCATCCGACACCTCTACCGGTTCGAAGCGGCTTACCATAAAGGCGCAGTACCTGGTTGGGGCGGATGGGGCGAATAGTTTCGTGCGCGAAAGCCTAGGCCTCGGACTGGTCGACAGGGGTTACTTCTTTGACTGGCTCATCCTCGATATGGTTCCGCCCGAAGGCCTTAAAATGTCGCCAGCGCAATGGCAGCTCTGCGACCCTCGCCGCCCCACGACCATTGTGCCAGGAGGACCTGGCCGCCGGCGGTGGGAGTTCATGGTTCTGCCTTCTGAGGACAAGGACGACATCGCCAAGCCGGAGAGCGCCTGGCGGCTTCTCGAACCCTGGGGCCTGACTCCGGAGAATTCGGAACTGGAACGCAGCGCCGTCTACCGGTTTCAGGCCCGCTGGGCCGAGAAATGGGTCTCAGGCCGGTCAATGATCGCGGGCGACGCGGCGCATCTTATGCCGCCTTTTGCCGGGGAGGGCATGTGCGCTGGCCTCAGAGACGCGGTCGCTCTTGCATGGCGGCTTTCAGCGATGCTCGACGGAGCGCTCCCTGCGAAGGCTCTTGAAAGCTATGAAAGCGAGCGAATGGCGCACGTGCGCCATTATATACAGTTCAGCCAGGACCTGGGTGAGATCATCTGCATCACCGACCCGCAAGAAGCGGAACAGCGTGATGCCAGAATGATGGCGGATCTGGCCGCGCGAGACTTCGAGCCGATCACAGGCGACATTGTCAAACTGGGACCGGGCGCGTGGTGCGAGGGCGGCGCGAGCGCCGGAGAGCTTTCACCGCAAGGTACTGTGCAGTTCAACGATAGAAACGACCGGTTTGATCAGGCGGTCGGTCTGGGCTGGTTTGTCATTGCCGTCGAACGAGACCAGCAGGGTCTTCTGAGCGACGTTCAGACAACGGTCCTATCGAGCCTCGGGGGCCGTGCCATGTCGCTCGGGCGTGAAGGCGCGGATTGCGACATTGTCGCGAAGGACAGCGCCTACTTCGACTGGATGGCAAACGAAGACGCGAACTACTTCATCCTGCGCCCGGACTTCTACGTCGCCGCGACGGCCAAAACTGCGGATGAGCTGGCGGCGCGTTTCGACGAGGTGATGGCGCGCCTGGGTATTGAGTAAACCAACGGCGCATCGAGAGCAGTCCAAATCCGCCGGCCTTCGGAACGCCCGCTACTTGACGATATGCGGCGGCATCCGCAGCCCGTCCGCCTCAAGCTCTTCCTGGTCCCAATACGCGATGTAGATGCCCTCCGGCTCGCGGACGTCCGTCATCTTCTCGATGATTTCGGGCGTCCGGGTGATCCGCGTGTGATGTTGTCGGGACCAATCGAAGTGAAGCTCGCGCAGCCGTTCGATCTCGTGCTGGTGCTCCGGGCTCTCGCCAAGGTCATGCAACTCGTCCGGGTCCGATTTCAGATCGAAGAGCATTGGCCGCATCGTTTCTACATGGACGTACTTCCAGCGTCCGTCGAAGACCATCACCATCCGGGCGTCGCTTTGATCGACATTGACAGCCCGCCGCGCGTCTCGAGTGGAGTAGTCGTATTCCGAAACGCAGTGGTCCCGCCACTCAACACTCTCACCGTGCAGAAGCGGTTCGAGAGACCGGCCCTCGAACACGTGCGGCTTCTGCGGCCCGCCGAAGAAATCCTGGAATGTCGGCGCCAGATCGATCCCCTCGACAAGCGCGTCGGTGATCGAGCCGCGCGCGCCATCCGCTGCGGGGCGCGGATCATAAACGATCAAGGGGATACGCGCGGAGCAGTCATAGAACAGGTCTTTCTCGCCCAGCCAGTGATCGCCCATGTTGTCGCCGTGGTCCGAGCAGAAGACGAT
>JASJAU010000035.1 GCA_030066855.1 Paracoccaceae bacterium
CGCCAGAACATTCGCCACGATCGGCACCTTCGGCGCCGCGACCTCGACTTCCGCGAGGGCCTCCGCCATCACATCGGCCGCAGGCGCCATCAGGCGCGAATGGAAAGGCGCAGACACCGGCAGCATCAGCGCCCGCTTCGCCCCCCGCTCCTTGGCCACCGCCGCCGCGCGCTCCACCGCCGCCTTGTGGCCGGAGACCACCACCTGCGCCGGATCGTTGTCATTGGCGGCCGTGCAGACCTCGCCCTCCGCCGCACCTGCGGCCAGCGCTGTCACAGCGTCGATGTCCAGCCCGAGGATGGCCGCCATCGCGCCCTCGCCGACCGGCACAGCCGCCTGCATCGCCTGGCCGCGACGCCGCAAGAGCCGAGCCGCATCCGCGACAGTAAACATGCCCGCCGCGCAAAGCGCCGAGTACTCGCCAAGCGAATGGCCCGCGACGTATGACACCCCGTCCATTGCGACGCCCTCAGCTTCCAACGCGCGAACGACAGCCATCGAGGTCGCCATCAACGCCGGCTGCGCGTTCTCTGTCAGCGTCAATTCCGCCTGATCGCCCTCCCAGATGAGCGCGGAGAGCTTTTCACCCAGCGCCTCGTCCACCTCATCGAAAACCGCCCGCGCAGCCGGATAGGCCTCCGCAAGATCGCGGCCCATGCCGATGGTCTGCGCGCCCTGCCCGGGAAATACAAATGCCAGGCTCATGCCGCCCCTCCCCTTTGTTATTCTTGGTGCTGCCGTCCCGCTCAGGCGGTTACATCCACCACGACCCGACCTTTGACCTGACCTTTCAGGATATCAGCGCCAAGCGCCGGCAGGTCGCCGAGACCGGCGGGCTGGATCATCGCTTCCAGCTTGTCCATTGGCAGATCCCGCGCCACACGCTCCCAGGCCCGAAGCCGGTTCTCGTAGGGCTGCATCACCGAGTCGATGCCAAGGAGGCTCACGCCCCGAAGCAAGAAAGGGATCACTGTCGCTGGCAGCCCGGCGCCGCCGGCCAGGCCCACCGCCGCGACCGACGCGCCGTATTTCATCTGCCCCAAAACCCGCGCCAGCATCGCGCCGCCGACCGCGTCGACGCAGCCAGCCCACGTCTCGCTCTCCAAAGGCCGCTTCACCGTCTCCGCAAGCTCCTCACGCGGAACGATCCGGCTCGCACCGAGGCCCGTCAGATAATCGGCCGTCTCAGGCCGCCCCGTAACCGCTGCGACCTCGTAGCCCAGATTGGCCAGGATCGCCGTCGCCACCGACCCAACGCCGCCCGCCGCGCCTGTCACGAGCACCTCGCCCTGACCTGGTGCCATCCCGTGATCCTCCAGCGCCATCACCGCCAGCATCGCAGTGAACCCCGCCGTGCCGACGGCCATCGCCTGCCGCGTGGTGAGCCCCTCGGGCAAAGGCACCAGCCAGTCCGCCTTGACCCGCGCTTTCTCGGCGTAACCGCCCCAATACGCCTCGCCAACGCGCCAGCCGGTCAGCACTACCTTGTCGCCCGGCGCATGGCGCGGATCGTCCGACGCTTCGACTGTCCCCGCGAAGTCGATGCCCGGCACATGCGGATAATTGCGCACCAGACCGCCTCCCGGCCCGACGCAGAGCCCGTCCTTGTAGTTCACCGTCGAGAATTCCACCGCCACCGTCACCTCGCCCTCGGGCAGGCGATCCTCGCCGATCTCCTGGACCGAGGCGCTAGTCTTGCCGTCCTCGTCCTTTTCGACAATCAATGCTCTGAACATCGGCGGGGTCCTTTCTGTCAAGCGGCGATCCAAAGCGCTTCGCACGGTATCGCCTTTGTCGCGTTGTTGAATGGCGGCATATCCGCAGCCAACCCCATGAGCAACCTCACGCATCCTCCGGCAAGATGAAAAGATCGGTGTCGCTCGGACGCGCTCCAGCGGCGGTCAGCATCGCATGGACCTGTCCCCGGTGGTGCGTCTGATGGTTGAAGAAATGCGCGATGCAGAAGGCAAGCGGTTTCGAGACCTCACGCCCGATCGCGCCTGAGAACCATGTCAAATCACCCGAAAGTCGCTCCTCATCCATCGCGTCGGCCCATGCGACGATCCTGTCGTCCGCCTCGCGTCGCCCTGCGGAAAGCGCATTCCAATCGCCAACCCATTCCGCGCTTCCGGGAATGCCGACCTCTGGCTTGGCCCAATCCGCGAACCTGCTCATCCAGATTGTATCGCCCCAGAGCAAATGGCTGAGCGTGCCGTGGATCGATCCAAAGAAAGCGCCCCGGTCCTCCCGCCGCGCCGTGTCTTCCAACCCGTCCGCCGCTTCGAACAAAGACTGGTTCTGCCAGCGGTTGTACCGCGCCATCGTGCGAACGAATTCCGATGTGATCATCTGCCTGCCCTCCTCCCGCCTTGTCGCCACGCATCGGCAACAAGGTCAAGACAGCGTTCCGTGATCCAAACCGGGCGCGCCAACGTTTAAGGTTCGACACTCACGGAGCAGTTCCATGTTCGACACTCTGAATATTCTCCTGGCGCTGACCAGCGTCGGACTTGGCGCCATCGGATGGCTGGCGCCCGCCTACACCATGCGCGTACTCGACCTGCAGACGGCGGGCTCCACGATGGGCACCAGCGAAATCCGGGCCGCCTCTGGCGCCCTCTTCATCGGCCTCGGCCTCGGCGCGATCGCGATCGGCTCGCCAGCGGCTTACGCCATGGTCGGCTTCGCCTGGGCCGGCGCCGCGATCGGTCGCGTCACCTCGCTTGCCGTTGACGAAGCGCCCACACGCCGCACCTGGGGCTTCGCTCTGACCGAAATCGCGGTCGCGGCGCTCCTCCTTGCGCTGAACCTGCCCGCGCTTATGGGCGCCTGAGAGACCGATCCCTCTTCCAAAACGCGCCTCAAGCCCATATATTCAAACCGTTCCGGCAACGGGACTATGGACATAAACGCGCTCGCAATAAGCGGATCGGACCCGGGGGCGGTACCCGGCGGCTCCACCAAAATCCTTCGTTTGGGGATCATGGGGCCGAAATAGGATCGACGGACGTCTAAAGGGGTAGCTTTGTCTCGGTGAGGCACCACCGTTATCGGTCCATCTAAGCTAGTTGCAAACGACAACAAAGCTCCGGTCGCTCTCGCTGCGTAAGCAGTGCGAAACACCGAAATCTAAGCCCTTAGGCTTTGCAGCTTAAGGCGGGGTTCGCAGGCACCTGGCAACAGAAGCCTGCACTTCCAGTTTCCTGCCTCGAGAACGCCGCCGGGCCGCTAGCGGCGGAAACGCATTGTCGACGCCCGCCGCCTGTTGCCTTCTTCCTTTTGACCCCGAATCTTCTATGCTGGCAGCAGAGCAGAGGAACAGGAATGACGCGCTCGATCGACTACGGCAACCTGATGCATCAGGCCATGCGCAGCCTGATCCAAACCGTGTTGACTGACGTCGCCGAAAACGGTCTTCCCGGTCAGCACCATTTCTTCATTACTTTCGACACCATGCACCCCGACGTTGAAATCGCGGATTGGCTGTCGGACCGCTATCCCGAAGAGATGACCGTCGTAATGCAGCACTGGTTCGACGGGTTGGACGTGAGCGACGAGGGCTTCGCCGTCACCCTGAATTTCGGCGATTCGCCCGAGCCCCTGTTCATCCCTTACGACGCGATCAAAACCTTCGTCGATCCCTCGGTCGAGTTCGGGCTCCGGTTCGAAACCCAGGATGACGACGACGAAGACGTCGCGCCGGCGACGCCCACGCTGACTGAAGCCGAACCGCCCGCCGAAAAAGGCAAAGGCGACGCCGAGATCGTCAGCCTCGACCGCTTTAGAAAGTAGGCTTCGGCCCCATTCCGGCCCTGCGGGCTGCCGTTTTTCGCCATATTCCACCGCCAAATTGAACCTCGCAATTACAAGCAGGCGGCCGGTTCAATGTTTTTTCGCGACCTGAGACCTAAAACAGATGTCACGCTGACGGTCACGCTCGTACGTGTGCATCTGCCCGTGCGCCTTGGCCACCGCGACGCGGAAACGAGCTTTGCCGAACCGCTCGCCCGGCGCCTCGCCGCCGCCGGTCTCGGGGTCGTCACAGGCTGCGCGGCCTTCGAAAACGCGCCGGCCGATGTCTTCGGCATCGATCTGCATCTCGGCATGACCGACGCTTCCAAACCCAAGCTCGAGCTGGTGGCGCGAATTCTCGAAGACCTCCAGGCGCCCTTCGGCTCCTCGATACGGCTCGCCGAGGGTGGCCAGCCTATCGTCTTCGGCGTGACGGAAGGGCTTGAGCTCTCGCTCTCCTCCGAGCACGCGCCGGATTCCGACAGCCGCCGCCGCCTGGCCAAGGCCTGCGCGACCGCACTGGAGAACGAGGGCGTCTTTCGCGGATGGGTTCAGCGGGGCGGGAGCACCGTGTTCTTTTTCTACGGCGCCGATTTCGCCCGGATGCGCGAGCGCGTCGCCGAGTTGATCCGGTCGAATCCCCGCTTCCGGTCCGCCTCGGCCCGGCGCATGGCCTGAAAGGCCATCCCGCCCGATTGCGCCCCAAGCCCCCGTTGCCTATAGCTTTCCCCGCGTGACCCCATGCGAGGAGAGCTGAGCCATGACCGATACCCGCACCGAGACCGACAGCTTCGGCCCGCTTGAAGTTCCCGCCGACAAGTACTGGGGCGCCCAGACCCAGCGCAGCTTGATGAACTTCCCCATCGGCTGGGAGAGGCAGCCGGTCGCCGTGGTGCGCGCTCTCGGCGTGATCAAGCAGGCTTGCGCCGAGGCCAACAAGGCCGCCGGCGCGCTTGACGCCGGCAAAGCTGACGCGATGATTCAGGCGGCATCCGAGGTAGTCTCGGGCGATCTCGACGAGCACTTCCCTCTCGTCGTCTGGCAGACCGGCTCGGGCACCCAGTCCAACATGAACGCCAACGAGGTGATCGCGAACCGCGCGATTGAGATTCTGGGCGGGGTAATCGGCTCAAAAGACCCGGTTCACCCGAACGATCACTGCAACATGGGCCAGTCGTCGAACGATACCTTCCCGACGGCGATGCACATCGCCACGGCCATGACCGCGCGGGACGTGCTGCTTCCGGGTCTGAAGAAACTCCACCAATCCCTTGAAGCCAAAGTCAAAGAATTCGACGGCATCATAAAGATCGGCCGTACCCACACGATGGACGCGACGCCGCTGACACTGGCGCAGGAGTTCTCCGGCTACGCCCACCAGCTTGCCAAGTCGATCGAGCGGGTCGAGGCGGCGCTTGGAGACATCTACGAGCTGGCCCAGGGCGGCACCGCAGTCGGCACCGGGCTCAACACGCGGCCCGGCTGGGGCGAGGAGGTCGCGGCGAACATGGCGCGGATCACCGGCCTGCCCTTTGTCACCGCGCCGAACAAGTTCGAGGCGCTGGCGGCCCATGATGCCATGGTCGCCATGTCGGGCGCGCTCAAAGCCGCGGCCGCCAGCATGTTCAAGGTGGCGAACGACATCCGCTTACTGGGCTCAGGCCCGCGCTGCGGACTTTACGAACTCCTTCTGCCCGAGAACGAGCCCGGCTCCTCCATCATGCCCGGCAAGGTCAACCCGACCCAGTGCGAGGCGATGACCCAGGTCTGCGCCCATGTCATCGGAAACGACGCCGCCGTGGGCTTCGCCGGCAGCCAGGGGCATTTCGAGCTGAACGTCTACAAACCAATGATGGCCTATAACGTGTTGCAATCCATGCAGCTTCTGGGCGACGCGGCCTCGGCCTTTACCGACAACTGCGTCTCCGGCATCCGCGCCAACACCGACCGGATCGACAAGCTGATGCGCGAATCGTTGATGCTGGTCACCGCGCTGGCGCCCACGATCGGCTACGACAACGCGACGACAGTGGCCAAGACGGCGCATAAGAACGGGACGACGCTGAAGGAGGAGGCCATCGCGCTCGGCTTCGTCGATGAGGTGACCTTCGACGCGGTGGTGCGACCCGAGAAGATGATCGGACCGAAGTGAGCGGAAAGCCCGTCAACCTGAACCGCGCCCGGAAGGAGCGCATGCGGGCCGAGGCCAAGCGCCAGGCCGACGCGAATGCGGTCAAGTTCGGGCGGACCAAGGCAGAGAAGCGGTTGGACGAAGCGCGCACTGACGAGGCGGCTCGCAAACTCGACCAGCACAGGCGGGAATGAGCCGCCCGGCCAAAAGGTCCCTGACCATACGGGGACATCGCACCTCGGTGTCGCTTGAAGACCCGTTCTGGGAGGCGTTTCGCGTGATCGCGGCGGAGCGCGGCCAGGGCTTAAACGAACTCGCCACCGAGATTGACGCGGCGCGGGGCACCTCGAGCGGGTTGGCCTCGGCGATCCGCGTGTTCATTCTGGAGCACTATAGAGGCGGCGACTAGAACCGCTTACCTTACGACCGAAGTGAATCGCGACACCTCGACGTCAATCCGGTTGACCGAAGACCGCCGCCCTCGGAACCGCTGACCCAACGTTCTCGGCCCGGCCGTAATCCGGAAAAAATCGTACTCCCCGGGCGAGTCGAACGCGCAAAGGTACTGCCTGTGAAGTTCCTGATACCTGCCCTTCAGCGCGGACCGGCATGCGGGCGACAAGGTCTCCGAGAACGCCGCCGACAGTATGAGCGGCCATTGCTTCATCCCACCCGGCGCGACGCCCGACACCGCAACGGGGTCTGTGAGCGCGAAGGAGCACGGGTCGCCATGCGCTGAGACATCGATCCAGGTGATCTCCTGCGCGATCGAAACCTTGCGCAAATCCGCCCGCAGGCGCCGCGCGCGTGGGAGGAAACTGGTGAGCGGGATGGTCTGCCCGAGCGTTAGAAGCGAGAGCGCCGGGCCCTTCGGTCGAAGCACGTCCCGGCGCAAGAGGTCGGAGACGACCGAAACGGCGAATTGCGCGCCGGAGGAATGACCGATGACCAGCACCTCCTCGACGTCCTCGCGGAGCGCCATTTCGATCCGGTGCCGGAATTCATATAACCGCGCCTCGACCTCGACCCCGTATGCGCCCTCGCTCGCGGCGAGGAACCCCAAGTCGTGCATGCGGTGAAAGACCCGGAACTGCCCGTCCCTGGCCTTCAGCCATCTGAGCTGCACTACCACGAAAGGCAGGAAGATCGACCAGAAGACCGCGCCAGAGACCAACACCTCCGCCCAGGCCGGCGCCCTTTGCTCCATCAGCGCGAGCGCCGCCTGCCCGCCCTCGATCACGATCAGCACCGCCAGACTCGCCGCGATCACGCCACCGATGAGCGCGAGCGCGAAGAACGCCGCCAGCATGGCGATCGGATAGAATGCCGTCCCGGCGCCCCGGCGCGAAAGCCAGGCGAGCCGCCTGAGCGTCCCCGTCGAGAGGTAAAGCCAAAGCGTCTGCAGCATCAGCTTGTAGCTGTCCCAGACTCCCGCGTTGGCCGCCTTCGGAACAAGATCGTCCCAGGTCAGCACGTCGACGCGAGAGATCGTCTCTGCCCCTTCCAGCCGCCCCCGCGCGCGCCAGCCGGGGCCGAAGCGCTCGCGCTTGACGTCGACGCGGTAGCCGGACAGGTCGCCCTGCCGCGAGCCTTCACGCTTGTAGAGATCGCGGAAGTCTTCAGGCGCAAAGCCGTCGTTACCGGGAATGAGGAAGACCCGGCGCTTTCGAACGCGAGATTTCCCCCTTGGCAACATGCGGCGCAAGCTAGCGGAAGGGCGATCGCGGACAAAGCGTTTCTTTGGCCAATTTTTCGTAATTTTCCGAATGGTTTAGGGATCGGAAACAATCCCGGATCCGGCTACCCGAATTCTTGCAGGACCGGAAACTGTTCATTCAGCCACCAGGCGAAATCCGTGAAGCTGCCCGTGAGCATGAGAAGCCCGACGGTCCAGAGAAGCAGCCCCATCAGCCGTTCGATTCGCTCCATATGCCGCCGCATCCAAACCATCAGCCCGGTAAGCGAGGGGAAGAATGCCGCCACCAGAAGAAACGGTATGCCCAGCCCGGCCGCGTAGGCCGCCAGCAGCGTCGTGCCCCGCGCGACATCGGCCTCCGATGCAGCGATAGCCAGGATCGAGCCCAGGATCGGGCCGATGCAGGGTGTCCATCCGAAGGCGAAGGCCAGCCCCAGCACATAGGCACCCACGGCCGAGCCGCCCCGGTCGCCCCCTTCCATCCTGAGCTCCCGGTCCATGAAGCCGATCCGGTAGACACCCACGAAATGCGCCCCAAAAACCATGATCACAACGCCAGCGGCGATCACGAACCAGTCCTGGTTCGACAGGAAAAAGCGTCCGAAGGCTGAGGCGGTGAAGCCGAGGAATAGGAAGACGGTCGAGAGGCCGAGGACGAAAAACAGCGCCGAGCCCATCGCCCGGCGGCGTTTCGCGCCCGCGCCCTCCTCCATATCGGTCACCGTGATCCCGCTCATGTAAGCCAGGTACGGCGGCACAATGGGCAAGACGCAGGGGCTGAGGAACGACAGCACGCCGGCGGCGACCGCGATGCTCATCGCGGTCAGAAGACTGGCGTCGAAGATGTCGATTCCAAACATGCCCCCTACCTATGCAGTCACACGCGCGGCGTCACGACACGGCCGCTCACATCCCGGTGGACAAATTGTAACATGCAACCTAACCGTCGGCGCCATGGATCACGACGCCGACCTCGACGCGCTGGGGCTACTGTGCCCGCTGCCGGTGCTCAAGGCCGCCAAACGGCTCCGCGCCATGGCGCCGGGCGAGGTCCTGCGTGTCCGCGCCGACGATCCAGCAGCGATTGTCGACATCCCGCATTTCTGCGCCGAGAAAGGGCACGAGCTTCTGTCTGCGACCGAGGCGGAGGGCGTGCAAACCTATCTGATCCGGCGGTCGGAATGACAAAGGGCGGCGCAAGGGCCGCCCTTTTGGTTATGAATTCAGACGTCTAGCGCCCGACCGACCACCAGCCCCGGCGCCGGGGCTTGGCGGGCGCGCCGTCCTCCTGCTCTGGTGCGGGCTCGGGCGGCTCGGCAAGGACGGCGGGCTGTTCGGCGGCCTCTGCCGTCACTGGTTCGGGCGACGGCTCCGACGCCTCTTCAGCGACAGGGTCGGCCCGCTCGGCAGGCGCATCCGGCTCCGCCGCCTCCGCGACTTCTTCGACCTTCTTTTTCCGAGTCCGCGTCCGCTTGGGCTTCTTAGGCTTCTCTTCGGCCTCCGGCTCCGCTTCCGCGGTCTCAGCCTCAGCCTCGACAGAAGTCTCCGCTGGCGCTTCGTCGGCCGGAGCCGCCTCTGCTTCCGGCTCCGCCTTCTTCCGGCGCCGTGACCGGCGCGGCTTCTTCGGCGCTTCTTCTTCCGCCGCAGGTTCCGGGGCCTCTGTCGCTGCAGCATCCGCCTCCGCAGGCTCTTCCGTCGCGGCCTGATCGTCGGTCTGCGCCTCGGCACCCTCTGCGCCTTCCGCTCGCTGACCGCCCCGGCGGCGGCGGCGGCGGCGGCGCTTCTTCTTCGGACGATCCTCTTCGCTGATCTCCTCTTCGACCGCCGCCTCTTCGACCAGATCGTCCTCGACCTCGGCCATGAGCGCGGCATCGACCGAGACAACCGGCGCCGCCTCCTTGACGATCCGGGTCGCCGTCTTGAATTTCTCCAGCGTAAAGTCGGGCGAGATCAGAAAGGGATCGGCTTCGACCCGAACCGACATGCCGTAGCGCGCCTCGATCTGAGCGATGTGCTCGCGCTTGTGGTTCATCAGGAAGTTTACGATGCCGACGGGCGCTTTCACCAACACCTCTTTCGAGCGGCGGCGAACGCCCTCCTCCTCAATCTGCCGAAGGATAGTGAGACCAAGGCTGTCATCCGACCGGATCAGACCTGTGCCGTGGCATGACGGACATGGCTGCGTGGTGGCCTCCAGCATGCCGGGACGCAAGCGCTGGCGGCTCATCTCCATCAGCCCGAAGGCCGAGATGCGCCCAACCTGAATGCGGGCGCGGTCATTCTTGAGCTTGTCCTTGAATCGTTTCTCGACGGCGGAGTTGTTCTTACGCTCCTCCATGTCGATGAAGTCGATCACGATGAGACCGGCGAGGTCACGGAGCCGGAGCTGGCGCGCCACTTCCTCCGCCGCCTCAAGGTTGGTCTTGAGCGCGGTCTCCTCGATCGAGCCTTCTTTGGTCGCCTTACCGGAGTTAACGTCGATCGCGACCAGCGCCTCGGTCACGCCGATGACGATGTACCCGCCGGATTTGAGCTGCACCGTCGGGTTGAACATGCCACCCAGGTAACTCTCAACCTGGTAGCGCGCCAGAAGCGGCATCGGCTCGGCATAGTGTTTCACGTTCTTGGCGTGGGACGGCATGATCATCTTCATGAAGTCCTTGGCCGTGCGATAACCTTCCTCTCCCTCGACCAGAACTTCCTCGATCTCGCGATTGTAGAGGTCGCGGATCGAGCGTTTGATCAGGTTGCCTTCCTCATAGATCTTCGCGGGCGCGATGGATTTGAGCGTCAGCTCGCGGATCTGCTCCCAAAGCCGTTGAAGGTATTCATAGTCGCGCTTGATCTCAGTCTTGGTTCGCTTGGCACCCGCCGTCCGGATGATCAGCCCTGCGCCCTGCGGCACCTCGATCTCGGAGGCGATTTCCTTCAGTTTCTTGCGATCGTTGGCCTGGGTGATCTTGCGGCTGATGCCGCCGCCCCGCGCGGTATTGGGCATCAGCACGCAAAAGCGTCCCGCGAGGCTGAGATAGGTGGTCAGCGCCGCGCCCTTGTTGCCGCGTTCTTCCTTAACGACCTGCACGAGCAGGATCTGCCGGACCTTGATGACCTCCTGGATTTTGTAGCGGCGCGGGCGGGGCTTGCGCTTGGGCCGGATCTCTTCCGCCGTGTCATCGTCGGCCACTGCCTCGACCGAAGCATCCAGCTCGGCCGCATGGTCGGCCGCGACATAAGGCGCCGCCTCGTCGTCGCCGTTCACCAGGTCGTCGCCGTCTTCTTGGGCCTCGCCCAGATCGACGACGTCCATGCCGGGGATCGCCGGCGCGTCCGCCTCATCGACGGAAGCAGGCGCTTCGGCCTCGGTCGTTTCGGCCTGCGCCTCCACCTCGGACGGCGCCTCAGGAGTGTCCGCCGCGGTCTCGCCCTCGGCCTCAACCGGCGCTTCAGGCGCCTCTCCCTCTGCCGCATCGGACGGGCCAGCCGCCTCTGCATCAGCAGCCGGTTCCGCAACCTCCTCGGTCACGACCTGATCGTCGGACTTCGCTTCGGCAGCTTTCGCTCGTGAGCGGCCCCGGCCCCGCCGTTTCTTTGGCTTTTCCTCTTCCTCATCCTCGGCTTCGGCCTTGGCCAGCGCCATTTCTTCGGCGATCAGCGCCTCGCGGTCGGCGACGGGGATTTGATAATAATCGGGGTGGATTTCCGAGAACGCCAGGAACCCGTGACGATTGCCGCCGTAATCGACGAAGGCCGCCTGCAGGGATGGTTCGACCCGGGTGACTTTCGCGAGGTAAATGTTGCCGGCTAGCTGGCGCTTGTTCTCTGATTCAAAGTCGAAATCGTCGACCTTGTTTCCGTCGACCACCACGACGCGGGTCTCCTCCGCGTGGGTGGCGTCAATAAGCATCTTCTTGGACATGTGGTCTTTCCGCACATCCGTTGTCGCCTGAGCCCTCTTGCGGGCCGGCGGTCAGGGATGTGTCTGATTGGGGCGACTGCGCCTTGCGCGAGCGTCTGGCGCCGGCCATGGCAGGCCGGGGACAAGCACATACTCTCCCTCGCGCGCGTCATCGCGTTTCGTCTCCGACGCCTCCCGCGTACCGGGGGCGCCCGTTCATGACCCGGCGCCCGCCAAGGGGCGTCACAGGCAATTCGTGGTCGGCCAGACTGGCCGGAAATGCCGGATCAGAAGCGCCGCTTTACGGTCCAAGCTACTGAAACAGCGAAACTTTTTGCAGCCCTCAGGTCAAAACCAATCAGAGCGCTGCTTTCTCTACATAAAGGCTGTCAGAGTAAAAATTCAATGAGGAAATGCGCCGGACCTACCATTCTTCCGGCCGAAGGGTGCCAACGACACCCGCGGCGCCATTGCCGATCGGCTTGAAAACCGCCGCCTGCCCGGGGTCCAGGGCGACCCCGGTCGCGAGAATGACATTGCGTCCATGAGTGACCAGAACCGTGTTGAATGGCGAGGTGTTCTCGGTGGAAAGGATGCCGCGCAGGTAATTGATCCGCTGGTTCACCGTCTCCAGTTGGTTGGCTGCGCTCAGAAGCCCTTCGTCGACTTGCCCCCGGCCGAAAGCGATTCGCGCCATGTCCTGGCTGCGAATGAACGGACTCGTCCGCACCTCGCCGATAGGGATGCCACGCCGCTGGATCCCCGCGCCGATCGCCTGAGACTGCAGGATACCGACCTGCGAGAGCGCATTCTGATCCTCAAGCGGCCAGTCGGGCTGATCGATTCCAACAGACCTCGTCGCCGCCTGACGGAAGACAATGACATGCCCGCCCTCGCCCAGCGCGTCAAAGTCGTCGCGCGTCATCTCGCGCGGCTCGGGCGCGCAGCCCGCCAAAGCGGCTGCTCCGAGGAATGACAGGAAACCCCGCCTCTGCATCGATCGCCTCCGATTTTTCCGACAGGCTGACAAACGCTGCGGGCGGCGTCAAAGGAATTGCGGGCATCGCGCCGAAGTGACCCGCGATGCGGCGAAATCCGCCACACCAGTCGGCGCGATCAAAATGAATGCCATTCCTCGGGCTTGGCCGCCGCGCAAAGGTCGCCGCTCCTTCAGGCCCGCAACAATGCGTGGCAGAGCGCCGTCAGTTCGTCACAGATAATCCGACCTCTGCAAACCGTACTTGGCCATCTTTTCGTTGAGCGTCCGACGGGGCAGGCAGAGCTCCTCCATGACATTCACAATCGAGCCCCGGTGACGCCGCATCGTGTTGTCGATCAGCATCCTTTCGAACGCCTCGACGTATTCCTTCAAGGGCTTGCCCTCGGCTGTGACGTTGAGATCCGTCTCCTCGTTGTCCGACATCAGTAGAGAAGCGATCGTGCCCGTGCCGCGCCGGGATTGCAGCACCGCCCGCTCAGCGATGTTGACCAGCTGGCGGATGTTGCCGGGCCATGGCGCCTGCAAGAGCTGCGCGGCCTCCTGCGCGGCGACTTTCGGCGCGTCGCAACCATACTCCTCGGCGAATTGCTCGGAGAAGCCCTGAAACAGCGTCAAAACGTCCTCGCCGCGCGAACGCAAAGGCGGCAGCGTGATCTTCATCGCGGCGAGGCGGTAGTAAAGATCGGGGCGCAGCGCATCCTCGCAGGTCCTTCCCGCCTCCTGCAGATTGCAGATCGCGACTATGCGCGTCTCGGGCGGCGTCCCCTGATCGTTCATCCAGGTCAGGAGCCGCGCCTGAAGCCGCTCGGAGAGGCTCTCGATATCCTCCAACACCAGGGTGCCGCCGCGGGCCTCCTCCAGAAGCGGCAGCCGTTCGCCCTGATCATTGGGGCCGAAAAGCTCGCGGGCGATCGTCTCTTCGTCATGCGCCGCGCAGGAATAAAGAACGAAGGATTTGCCGGCCTTGGCGCCGACAGCGTGGAGCGCGTGCGCCACCAGCGTCTTGCCTGTCCCCGTCTCGCCATCGATCAGCACATGGCCGTCCGCCTGCCCGAGGTCGAGAATGTCCTCACGCAGACGATCCATCGCCGGCGAGTTGCCGACCAGCTTCTTCATCAGGCCGCTGCCGTCCGAAAGCTCCTTGCGAAGCGCCCGGTTGTCGAGCGTAAGCCGACGCGCCGATGACGCTTTCTTGGCAAGCTCGGTCATCCGATCGGGATTAAAGGGCTTTTCAAGGAAGTCGAATGCGCCCACGCGCATCGCCTCGACCGCCATTGGCACGTCGCCATGTCCGGTGATCATTATGACCGGAAGAGCGCTGTCGACGCTCATCAGGCGCTTCAGGAACGCCATGCCGTCCATACCCGGCATCTTGATGTCGCTGACCACAACGCCCGGAAAATCGGTGCCGAGCGACTTCAATGCGTCCTCGGCGCTGGCATAGGTTTCGGTATCGAATCCGGAGAGCGCCAGCCACTGGCTGATCGACTGCCGCATGTCCTGCTCATCATCAACGATGGCGATCTTCATAGCCTGAGCCATGATCCTTCCTCTTGTTATTCCGCCGCCTGTCCCGCCGCCTGATCGGCGAGCGGCAGAATGATTTCAAATGCCGCGCCGCCCGATTTCCCATTCCGGGCCTTCAGGCGGCCGCCGAGGTCGTTTACGATCCCCGACGAAATGGCAAGCCCCAGACCCACGCCGTCTCCCGGCGCCTTGGTGGTGTAGAAGGGTTCAAATAGGTTTTCGAGGTCCTCAATTCCAACGCCATTGTCGCGCACGGTGATGACGACGTCGTCGCCGACCGAGAGCGTCACCCGGACATCCGGCTCCGGGATCGACTTCGTGGCGTCAAGCGCGTTGCGGAAAAGGTTGATCAAAACCTGCTCGAGCCGCAGGCGGTCGGCCACGACCATCACTTGCTCGCGCGGAAGCGACGACGAGATCGCCATGCCCCGCTGCCGGAGCTGCGGCTCCATCATCGCGAGGGCCGACGAAACAGCAGCCCGCGCATCCAGCGTTTCAAAGGCGTCTCCGCCCCTGCGGGCATAGGATTTGAGCTGCCGGGTGATCGCGCCCATGCGCTCGATCAGATCGTCGATCCTCTGGAAAGAGGACAGCGCCTCGTCTGGCCGGCGGCGTTGGAGAAGCAGCTTGGCGCCCGCAAGATAGGTCTTCATCGCCGCCAGCGGCTGATTGAGCTCGTGGCTGACCGCGGCCGACATCTCGCCCAGAATCGCAAGCTTTGACGATTGCTGCAGCGTCTGCTCGGCAACTTCGAGGCTGCGCTCGGCCTTCTCCCGCTCGGCGATTTCCCGCTGCAGCGCCGCATTCAACGCGCGGAGTTCAGCCGACTCGCGCTGAAAGAAGACCAGTCGTGACCGCGCCTTCCGGCTGACAAAGTAAAATCCGAGCGCGAGAAGAATCGCGAATCCCATAATCTCGAGCGCGATAAATGCGTTCACGCGCTCCCGAACCCCGGCATAGGTCGTGTAACTGGTCATCCGCCAGCCCTGGAAACCGACGCGCGTCTCCTGCCGCATCACCGCCTCGCCCTGAAGATAGGCGTCGGCCGGCAGCGCCGACCAATCCTGCGTTGCCCGGATCGCCCGCTGGATGGCTGAGGGTGCCGAGCGCTGCTCAAGCGCGTCTTCCTCGGTCAGGCCCCGCCAGCTTCTCTCGGTGGTCAGAATGATCCGGCCCGAGCTGTCCGCGACCATCACGGCGTCTGTGAAGCCGGCCCAGCTTGACTCGAATTTTCTCAGATCAACTTCGACCACGATGACGCCGATGACTCCGCCCGAGTCCTCGATCTTGCGCGAATAGGCGAAAACCAGAGCGCCGGATTCCAACTCTGACGTCGTGAAAATCGTTTCGTTTGAACGAATTGCCTCGACAAAGTAAGGTAATGACCGGTTGCCGGCGCCGAGGGTCGATCGCTCCGATGCCGCCACCACCCGGCCATCCGTATCGAGAAGGCTGAGACCCGCCGCGCCGATCTCCTCCCGGTATTCGATCAGCCGCCTGGACGATTGCGAGAAATCGCCCGAGTTAAGCGCGCCGATCAGGGACGGATCACGCGCCAGGATCTGCGGCACGATCTGGGCCCGCCTCAGTTCGGACTGGATATTACCGGAATAGAGCGCAAGCCGCACCTCCGCCCGCGAGCGGGTGCTTTCGGTGAAGCGTTCGGTCAAAAGCTGGTTAGTCCACCAAACGACAATGACCGCGACTGCGATCACCGCGATCATGAAAACCCGCACTGGCCAGGCCGACTGCCCGAAACCGGCGCTTGTTGTCCCGCCGTCTCTGCTCATGTGGCGATGCTAGGCGCTCGGCCCCCGCGCCTCAAGCCGAGACCCGCGCCTCGGCCAGTGCGGCGAAGACCGTCTTACCGTCGCTGCCGCCGAGCGCCGGGTCGGCGGCGCGCTCGGGATGGGGCATCAGGCCCAAAACGCGGCGGTTCTCCGAGAGAATCCCGGCGATCCGTCCGACCGAACCGTTCAACTCCTCGGCATAACGGAACGCGATCCGGCCTTCGGCCTCCAGGGCGGCCACCGTGTCCGGCTTGGCGACATAGTTTCCGTCATGGTGCGCGACCGGGAAGGTGACCGTTTGCCCGACCGCATAACCGCTGGTGAAGTCGCTTGACGACGTCCCGACCTCCAGCTCCACGGGCTTGCAGATGAACTTGAGCCCCGCGTTCCGCATCAGCGCGCCGGGCAAAAGACCCGTTTCTAAAAGCACCTGAAACCCGTTGCAAATGCCCAGGGCGTAACCGCCGTTCTCCACATGCGCCTTCAATGCTCCCACGATCGGCGACCGCGCCGCGATCGCGCCGCAGCGCAGGTAGTCTCCGAAGGAGAACCCGCCCGGCACGCCAACGATATCGACGCCCTGGGGAAGCGCGGTGTCCTTGTGCCAGACCATATCGACCTCAAACCCCGCCTGCCGGAAGGCAACGGCGAGATCGCGGTCGCAGTTCGATCCGGGAAAAACAAGCACGGCGGCTCTCATGGGGCGCTCCTAGGTCTGGAAATCCGTAATGACGGCCACGCCAGGCGGCGTCGGCCCGTTGAAGGCGGCAAGCTCTGCGGAGAGGTCCGACAGCGCCACCTCCCGCGCGATCATGGGCGTCAGGTCGACCGCCCCGGCATCGATGAGCGACAGAAGTGACGGGTAGCGCCAGGCGGGCATGCCGCGCGTGCCATAAAGCGCGAGATTGCCCATGTAGACCGTGTTCAGGTTCACCTCTTGCACGGCGTGATGTCCGACCGGCATGCCGACCTGAACATGCCTGCCCAAGGGTCTGAGGCAATCGAGAGATGCAGCGACTGTCGCCGGGAACCCCAGCGCCTCAACCGAGACATGCGCCCCACCCCCAGTCAGATCGCGGATCGCCTCGGCGCTGCTGCCATCCGAGGCGTTGATGGCATGCTCCGCGCCCATCTCGAGCGCGTGATCCAGCTTCTCCTGAACGATGTCGGTGACGATCACCCTCGCTCCCAGCGCCTTGCCCAAAAGCAGAGTCGCCAGCCCGATGCCTCCGGTTCCGTGAACCGCCAGCCATTCCCCGGCCCTAAGATCGGCCCGCCCGGTCAGCGCGTGCCACGCCGTCGTCGCCCGGCAACCAAGTGCGGCGGCAAGCGTCGGTGACATGTCACCGGGCAGTGGCACGCAGTTGTGGTCGCGCGGCACGGCGACATACTCGGCAAAGGCGCCCGGCTCGACGAATCCCGGCAGACGCTGGTCGATGCAGGTGTTGGACACTCCCGACCGGCAGTTCAGGCAGGTCCCGCAGGACAGGATGAAAGGCGCGATGAGCTGGTCGCCCACGGCGTAGGTCGCCTGCGGTCCGGCCTCGACGACTTCCCCGCAATACTCATGTCCGCCGATCTGGCCCGGTTTCACCCGCGGATGCTCGCCAACCCAGCCGTGCCAGTCCGAGCGGCAGATGCCGCAAGCGATGACCTTGAGAACCACGCCATCCTCAGGGCAGTCCGGCACCGCGACGTCTTCGATGGACAACGGCGCGTTGTACTTCCGAAGAACGGCAGCCCGCATCATTCGATCTCGACCTCGTAGCGTTCGATCACGGTGTTGGCGAGCAGCGCCTCGCACATACGCGCGACCTCGGCTTCGGCAGTGTCCTTGTCGGTCGCTTGCAGATCCAGCTCGATCACCTTGCCCTGCCGCACGCCTTCGACGCCCTCGAAACCGAGCGACCCCAGCGCGTGGCGCACCGCCTCTCCCTGCGGGTCGAGAACGCCGTCTTTCAGCATGATGTGAACGCGCGCCTTCATGGCTCTCCCCGGATATGCCGCTGCTTTCCGACCGTATCGCGGATTAGTCGCGGCGGTTCAATGCCCGGCAGCGCCCGAGGATCAGTTGATCAGTGTCGGCTTCGCGGCGTGGGTCACGTTCGTCGGCAAAACGCCCAGACGGCGGGCGACCTCGGTATAGGCGTCGGTCAGATTGCCGAGGTCGCGGCGGAACACGTCCTTGTCGAGCTTCTGCCCCGTCTCCATGTCCCAAAGCCGGCAGGAATCGGGGCTGATCTCATCGGCCACGATCAGACGCTGGAAATCGCCGTCCCAGATGCGGCCGATCTCGATCTTGAAGTCCACCAGTCGGATGCCAACCGCCAGCATGCAGCCCGACAGGAAATCGTTTACGCGCAAGGCGAGCGCGACCATGTCGTCCAGATCCTGCTGTGTCGCCCAGCCGAAGGCAATGATGTGCTCCTCGCTTACCAGCGGATCGCCGAGGGCATCATCCTTCAGGCAAAACTCGACGATCGGGCGAGGCAGGACCGTTCCCTCCTCGATCCCCAACCGCTCGGACAGCGTCCCCGCGGCGAAATTGCGCACGATTACTTCCAGGGGAATGATCTCAACCTGGCGGATCAGTTGCTCGCGCATGTTGAGCCGCTTGATGAAATGCGTGGGCACGCCAATTTGCGCCAGCCCCTTCATGAAGAACTCGCTCAGGCGATTATTCAGCACGCCCTTGCCGTCGATCACGTCCTTCTTCTGGGCATTGAAGGCGGTCGCATCGTCCTTGAAGTACTGAACGAAGGTCCCCGGCTCAGGGCCTTCATAGAGGATTTTGGCCTTGCCTTCGTAGACCTTCTTGCGCCGTGCCATTCGCGATTCCCGGTGTTCGCCGCCCGGGCCGATGCGGCCCCGGTTCCGGCTGTCGCGCGTACATAAGGCAAGTGCGACCATCGGGCAAGGATCTGGCTCTTGTGAACGCCGCGCGGCGGGGGCATATCTGAAAAAACGACCTGTCACCTCGGGAGGACACGCCCATGACCACATTCGACGATCGCGAGAACGCCTTTGAAAACAAATTCGCCCATGATGAGGAAATGAAGTTCAAAGCCGTGGCGCGGCGGAACAAGCTCCTGGGCCTTTGGGCAGCCGAGCTTCTGGGCAAATCCGGCGAAGACGCCGACGCCTACGCCGTCGAAGTCGTGAAGTCGGACTTTGAGGAAGCGGGCCACGACGATGTCGTGCGCAAAGTTGCGGGCGATCTGGGCGACAAATCGAGCGAGGCCGAGATTCGCAAACAGATGGACGAGCTTCTGCTGGTCGCTAAAGAGCAGCTGATGGAAGAAAGCTAAGCGGTATCGCAAACCACGGGATCGGGCGCCTTCGGGCGCCCTTTTTGTGACCGGGCGACCTTTGCAAAGGATGCAATGCTGCGTTGCGGCAATGGGCGTTGTCAGGCGCTAACAAATCCCCAAATGTCGGCGTGCAAGCGTAACCCTGTCCAAAGAGGAAAACCGACATGACTTCGCTTTACGAAACACTGCGTGACCGCGCCCGGAGGCGCGCGAGCTACAACCGCACCATCGCCGCCCTGCAATCCACGTCGATCGACACCCGGCTCGACCTGGACATTTATGAAGGCAACATTCCGGCAATCGCGCGCCGGGCCGTCTACGGGCGATGAAAGACGGCTCCGTCCGGCCTTCTCGCGCATAAGACTCAATCGCAACAGGCGGACCCAGTGGTTCGCCTGTTTTTTGTGCGAAATCAGAATTCTAACCCATGCAATACCTGCAAGGCGGCTCTACCCAACCGGCAGTTGTTAGCGGCACCATACCGGTCCATATACCCGCCATCGGACAAGGGGTCCGACATCAATTCTGGAGAAACGAAATGAGCTTCATGACCGAACTCAAAAAACGCGCCGAGTACCATCGCACTCTGCGCGAGCTCCGCCGCCTGCCGCTCGACACAGCCCTCGATCTCGACATCTACAAAGGCGACGCCCCAGCCATCGCGCATCGCGCTGTCTATGGCGCCTGAGCAGGCTTCGGGAGCTGATCCCGAAGGACAGAACGACGAAACTTCCCGACGGGCGATCTGATCTCAGGTCGCCCGTTTCGCGCGGGCTTCCAGATTGTTCTGCTGCACCCGCGAAACAAGCGCGTCGCAGACATCTGGTGACACGAATTTCGAGACATCCCCGCCCAGCCGCGCAATCTCCTTCACTAACCGCGAGGCGATCGCCTGATGCTGCGCTTCCGCCATCAGGAACACCGTCTCGATGTTCTTGTCGAGCGCGCGGTTCATGCCCACCATCTGATACTCGTACTCGAAATCCGCGACCGCCCGCAGCCCGCGCACGATGATCTTGGCGCCCACGTCATGGGCGCAGTCGATCAAAAGGTTCTCGAAAGAATGGGCGACGATCTCGATACCGGTTCGCTCGGCGATCCTGCCGCATTCCGCCTCGATCATCGCCACCCGCTCGTCGAGGTCGAACATAGGCCCTTTGTCGCGGTTGATCGCGACTCCAATGACTAGCCGGTCGACCAGCACCGTCGCTCGTTCGATAATGTCGAGATGCCCCAGCGTGACTGGATCGAAGGTTCCCGGATACAACCCGATGCGCATGTTCCCCTGGCTCCCTGCCGCCATTGGTGTTCGCTGAGTGTCACGGATTTTTCCGCGAATTCAAGGCGTTCGGACCTCAGAACCCCTTGATCATGCCTTCTAACGCGTCCTTCTCCATCGAAAGCTGCGCCAGCCGCGCCTTGACCACGTCGCCGATCGAGATCAGTCCGATCATCTCCTCGCCGTTCATCACCGGCATGTGGCGGAACCGCCCGTCAGTCATCTTCTGCAAGACCGCATCGGCCGTCTCCTGCCCGGTGCAGGCGATCAGGTCGCGCGTCATCATGTCAACCACCGGATCGTCCAGGCAAGTGCTGCCGCGCCGCCCGAGTTCGCGGACGATGTCGCGTTCCGAGAGGATGCCCAAGGGGATCTTGCCGTCATCCGACACAACCAGCGCGCCGATCCGCTTCTCGGACAGCATTCCGACCGCCTCGGCCACGCCCATGGTCGACGCCACAGTCTCGACCTCGCCGCCGCCTTTCATGGCAAGTATCTGGTGTACAAGCACGAAACCCCTCCTCTAACGGCCCGATATCAGCGTCACATCGGTGTCACGCCCTGTCAAGCGCCCGTGCGCGAGGCGATCTCGGTCCGCAGGCCTTCAGTCAGGACCGCCGCGAAGCGATTCAGCCTCTCCACTCGCGCGTCGTCGACATGGCGGATCAGCCAGAATGTCCGCGTCAGCCTGTGGGTCTCAGGCAGGATCGGGCGCAGCTCCGGCGCGTCCGGCGCAACGAAATCATGCGCTACGCCGATCCCCGCCCCGGCCCTGAGCCAGCCAACCTGCACAGATACAAGGTTCGAGGCCAGATCGACCCGCTCAAGCCCCAGTTCAGCTAGATAATCGAGCTCCCGATCAAAAATCATATCGGGGATATAACCGATCACCGGGTGTCCCTTCAGATCGTCCGCCGACCGTATCGGCCCCGCGCCGTGCAAGTAGTCTTCCGACGCCATGAGATGAAGGCCGTAATCCGCGATCTTTTGGATGCGCAGTCGCCCAGCGGTCGGACGGCTGACGCCGATCGCCATGTCAGCCTCGCGTTTCGATAGGTTGAAAACGCGCGGTAGCGCGACGATCTGCACTTCCAGGCCCGGGTTCTGCGCAACCAGCCGCCGTGTCACATGCGGCAATAGATAGGTCGCGCAGCCGTCCGGCGCCCCCAGCCGGATAGTGCCGCTCAATCCCTCTTCGCGCCCCCGAACCTCTGTCACCGCACCCGTCATCGCCTGCTCGGCCGCCTCGGCATGCGCGATCAAACGCTCTCCGGCCTCGGTCGGGACATAGCCCTGCGGCGATTTCACAAAGAGAACGGCGTCTATATCCCGCTCCAGGCGCGCGATCCGCCGCCCGACCGTCGCCGGGTCGAGCCTCAGCGCTTTGCCCGCTCCAGAGAGGCTTTCCTCCCGCGCGACAGACAGGAAAATCCGCATGTCGTCCCAGTCCATTTCGCCCTCATCATTGCAATTTTGCAAAACCTTTTTGGGAAACTGCCGCTTTTCCGAAGCTCGCGCCAGTCCTATTGTCCCGCGCGAACGCATGGGAGGATTCGATGCAAGATCTGAGCCACTTTGTTGACGGCGCGCGCGTCGCCGGCACCTCGGGCCGCTTCGGCGACGTCTACAACCCCGCCACCGGCGAAGTTCAAGCCAAGGTGCCTTACGCCACCAAGGACGAAGTCGACGCCGCCGTCGCCCGCGCCGCCGAGGCGCAGCCCGCCTGGGCCGCCACCAACCCGCAGCGCCGCGCCCGCGTGATGATGGAATTCGTGCGACTCCTGAACCGCGATATGGACAAGTTGGCCGAGGTCCTCTCCTCCGAGCACGGCAAGACGCTCCCCGACGCCAAGGGCGACCTGCAGCGCGGATTGGAGGTCGTCGAGTTTTGCATCGGCGCCCCTCATCTCCTGAAGGGCGAATACACCGACAGCGCCGGCCCCGGCATCGACATCTACTCCATGCGCCAGCCGCTCGGCGTGGCCGCCGCAATCATGCCGTTCAATTTCCCGGCCATGATGCCGCTTTGGCACGTTGCCCCGGCGCTTGTTTGCGGCAACGCAGTTGTCCTGAAACCATCCGAGCGCGACCCCTCGGTGCCGCTCATGCTGGCCGAGCTCTTCATCGAGGCAGGTCTGCCCAAAGGATGCTTCCAGGTGGTGAACGGCGACAAGGAGGCGGTCGACGCGCTGCTCGACAATGACACCATCGGTGGCGTGTCCTTTGTCGGCTCGACGCCGATCGCGCAGTACATCTACTCCCGCGCCACGGCCAACGGCAAACGCGCCCAGTGCTTCGGCGGCGCCAAGAACCACCTGATCGTCATGCCGGACGCCGACATGGATCAGGCCGCCGACGCGCTCGTGGGGTCCGGCTACGGGGCGGCGGGCGAGCGCTGCATGGCTGTCTCGGTCGCTGTGCCGGTGGGCGAGGAGACGGCGGACCGCCTGATCGACAAGCTCGTGCCCCGGATCGAGAAGCTCAAAGTAGGCCCCTACACCTCCGGCGACGATGTGGACTTCGGACCGGTCGTCACCCGCGAGGCGCAACAACGCATCCTTAGCCTTATCGACCGCGGTGTCGAGGAAGGCGCGAAGCTGGTGGTCGACAACCGGAACTTCTCCCTTCAGGGCTATGAAGACGGGTTCTTCGTTGGTCCCCACCTTTTCGATCACGTGACCAAGGACATGGACATCTACAAAACCGAGATCTTCGGTCCCGTCCTATCGACCGTCCGCGCCGGGTCGTATGAAGAGGCGCTCGGACTCGCCATGGACCACGAGTACGGCAACGGCACCGCGATCTTCACCCGCGACGGCGACACGGCCCGCGACTTCGCCAACCGCATCAACATCGGGATGGTGGGCGTCAATGTGCCGATCCCCGTGCCGCTCGCCTACCACACCTTCGGCGGCTGGAAGAAATCCGTCTTCGGCGACCTGAACCAGCACGGCCCGGACTCGTTCAAATTCTACACTCGGACCAAGACAGTGACCGCGCGCTGGCCTTCGGGCCTTAAGGAAGGCGGCGAGTTCCACTTCAAGCAGATGGACTGACAAGCGGCGCCGGGGCGCGAATTCTCCACCCGCTCCGGCCCCGCGCATCCGGATCCTTGCTCATCGTCCTTCCCTTTGCTCTAGTTGAGAAAAGGCGACGGGGAGGCGCGTGATGATACCTGAGCCAAGTTTCACCATGGGGATCGAGGAGGAATACCTTCTCGTCGATCCCGACACTTGCGAACTCGCCAACGCGCCACAGGCGATGATGGACGCCTGCGCCGAGCGGCTCCAGGGCAAGTTCAGCCCCGAATTCAAGATGTGCCAGGCCGAGATCGGCACGGGCGTCTCGGCCAATATCACCGAGGCGCGAGAGGATCTGCGAAACCTCCGCGCCACGGTCGCCGAGGTCGCCGGCCAATTCGGCCTCGCCCCGATCGCGGTCTCCTGCCACCCCTTCGCGAAATGGACCGAGCAGCACCACACGGACAAGGAGCGCTACAACGAGTTGCAGGAGGCGATGGGCGGTGTCGCCAGCCGTCTCCTGATTTCGGGCATGCACGTCCACGTCGGGATCGACGACAAAGACATGCGGATCGACCTCCTGAACCAGCTCGCCTACTTCCTGCCGCATATGCTCGCGCTCTCAGCCTCGTCACCCTATTGGCAGGGGCAGGACACCGGGCTTAATTGCTACCGGCTCACCGTCTTCGACAACCTGCCGCGTACCGGGCTGCCCCCGATCTTTAACTCCTGGGCGGAATATGAGCGCACGGCGGGCATCATCGAACACCTCGGCATCATCGACAACACCACCAAGATCTGGTGGGACCTGCGCCCGTCCCACCGTTTCCCCACCATCGAGTCGCGCATCTGCGACGTCTCGCCCCGGATGGAGGACACGCTGACGCTCGCCGCGATGACCCAATGCCTGACGCGAATGCTCTGGCGGCTCTCGCGCAACAACCAGCGCTGGCGTATCTATGACCAATTCCTCGTCTCGGAAAACCGCTGGCGGGCGCAGCGCTTTGGCGTGAGCGCGGGTCTTATCGATTACGGTCGGCGCGAGATCGTGCCAGTAACGGAGCTCATGGAGGAACTGCAAGGGCTGATCGGCGAGGACGCCGAGGCGTTGGGCTGCGTTGATGAGGTCGCTCGGACCCTCGACATCGCCGCCAATGGCAACAGCGCCGACCGCCAGCGCGCGGTCTATGCCGCCTCGCGCGAAGCGGGCGCGAGTCACGAAGACGCCCTTCGCGCCATCGTCAAAAGCCTGATTGAAGAGTTCACAGCCGATCTCTGATCTTGCCTCGCCATCCGGCGGGCGTTAACTGGACAAGCGTTCAGTTAATGGGAGGCCCCCGATGGATTTCGCCCTGACCGAGGAGCAAACCGCGATCTTCGACATGGCAGCCGCCTTCGGCGCCGACCGGATCGCGCCCCACGCCCGCCAATGGGAGGCGGAGGGCACCATTCCCAAAGAGCTCTGGACCGACATCGCCGAATTAGGCTTCGGCGGTCTCTACGTGTCCGAGGCATCGGGCGGCGCGGGCCTCACCCGCCTGGACGCCACCCTTGTTTTCGAGGCGCTCAGCCGCTCCTGCGCCTCAGTCGCCGCGTTTCTCTCGATCCACAACATGGTCGCCCGGATGATCGACACCTACGGGTCGGACGAAATGAAGGCGCGGCTCCTGCCAGACGCGATCGCGATGAAAACCGTGCTGTCCTACTGTCTGACCGAGCCCGGCTCCGGCTCCGACGCGGCGGCGCTCCGTACACGCGCCGAGAAGACCAACGAAGGCTGGCTGCTTACCGGGGTCAAGGCGTTCATCTCCGGCGGCGGCTACTCGGACGCATACTTAGTGATGGCCCGGTCGGGCGGCGACGGACCCGGCGGCGTCTCAGCGTTTTTTGTTGAGGACGGGTCGGAGGGGCTGTCCTTCGGCGGATTGGAAGAGAAGATGGGTTGGAAGAGCCAGCCAACCCGGCAGGTTCAGTTAGACAATTGCGATATTCCCGCAGCGAACATCCTCGGAAACGAAGGAGATGGTTTCAAATACGCGATGTCCGGCCTCGACGGCGGGCGCCTGAACATCGCCGCCTGCTCGCTAGGCGCCGCGCAAGCCGCGCTGGACCAGACGCTCGCCTACATGGGCGAGCGGAAGGCCTTCGGAAAGACCATCGACCAGTTCCAGGCGCTTCAGTTCAAACTGGCAGAAACCGAGATCGAGCTCGAAGCCTCCCGCACGTTCCTCCGCCACGCCGCCTGGGCCTTGGACACAGGCCAGCCCGACGCGACGAAGCGCTGCGCGATGGCGAAGGCCTTCGTGACCGAGGCGGCCTCACGCGCCGCCGATACCTGCTTGCAGATGCACGGCGGCTACGGCTATCTCGCGGATTACGGGGTGGAGAAGACCGTCCGCGACCTGCGCGTGCACAAGATTCTGGAAGGCACGAACGAGATCATGCGCCTGATCGTCGCCCGCGACATGCTGAAGACCCGATGAGCGACATCCTTATCCGCAAAATCGGCCGCGCGGGGCGCATCACCCTGAACCGGCCCAAGGCCCTGAACGCCCTGACCGCAGAGATGGTGAAAGCCATCGCGGAGATCCTCCCGGCCTGGGCCGATGACGACAGCGTTGACCTCATTGTCATGGACGCGGCGGGCGACCGCGCGTTCTGCTCGGGTGGTGACATCGCCGACATCTACGCGGCGCTGGTCGAGGGGGACCCGCATGTCGCCCGCGACTTCTGGCGGCTTGAATACCCGGTCAACGCTGCGCTCGCCCATTTCCCGAAACCGGTCGTCACTTTCCTAAAGGGCTTCACCATGGGCGGGGGCGTCGGCGTGGGTTGCCACGCCTCGCACCGGATCGTCTGTGAGGAAAGCCAGATCGCCATGCCGGAATGCGGGATCGGGTTGATCCCCGATGTCGGCGGCTCGCTCCTATTGGCCCGCGCGCCGGGGCGGCTCGGCGAGTATCTGGGCGCCACCGGGACCCGGATGGGTTCGGGGGACGCGATCCACGCTGGTTTTGCCGACCACTACGTTCCGCACGACTACTGGACCGCGCTGATTGAAACGCTTGAAAGCACAGGAGATCCGGCGGCGATCACGGCGGCTTCAAAAGCGCCCCCCGAGAGCCTCCTCGCCGTTCAGGCAACGGATATCGACCGGCATTTCGAAGCCCAGACCATCGGCGGCATTCTCAAATCTCTGGAAATCACCGACAGCGAATGGGCTGCCAGAACGCTCAAGACGCTCCACCGCAACGCGCCCCTTTCCATGGCCGCGACGCTGGAGCTTGTCCGCCGCGCCCGCGCCGATAATAGGATCGACGCGGCCCTCATGAACGAATTCCGCTTCGCCTATCGGATCGCCGCGCAAAGTGACTTCCGCGAAGGCATCCGAGCGGCCATAATCGACAGAGATAAAAGCCCCCGCTGGCAGCACCCCGCGCCCGACGCCGCGTTACCGGCCGAGGTCAAAGCGATGCTGGAGCCATTAGGGCCGGAGGAACTAATGCTGGAGGAGACCCCATGAAAATCGGCTTTGTCGGTTTGGGCAACATGGGCGCGCCCATGGCCGTCAATCTAGCCGCCGCCGGCCACGATGTCGTCGGCTTCGATGTCGCGGCGCCCATGCCTGCGGGCGTCGAACCCGCCGAGTCCGCCACCCAGGCGGCTACCGGGGCGGACATTGTCGTTACTATGCTCCCTGATGGCGACATCCTGCGAAGCGTCTCGGGCGAGATCCTTCCCAAAATGAAAAAGGGCGCAATCCATCTCGACTGTTCGACGGTCGACGTGGAAAGCGCCCGAGCCGTCGCAAGCCAGGCCGAGGCGGCGGGCGTCCGGCCGCTCGACGCGCCGGTCTCCGGCGGCGTCGGCGGGGCCGAAGCGGGGACGCTGACCTTCATGGTGGGTGGCAAGGATGACGCTTTCTCAGACGCCAAGCCGCTTTTCGACATCATGGGCCAGAAGGCCGTGCATTGCGGCCCCTCCGGTAATGGGCAGGCGGCCAAACTCTGCAACAACATGATCCTCGGCGCCACGATGATCGCCACTTGCGAGGCCTTCGCGCTCGCCGATCGGCTGGGCCTTGACCGCAAGTCAATGTTCGACGTGGTCTCAACCTCTTCGGGTTACTCCTGGACCATGAACGCCTATTGCCCGGCGCCCGGCGTTGGCCCGGTCTCGCCCGCAGACAATGACTACAAACCAGGCTTCGCGGCAGAGCTTATGCTGAAAGACCTGCGGCTCGCGCAGAAGGCCGCGCGGTCGGTTGACTCGCCCACCCCGATGGGCCGGAAGGCGCGCGATCTCTACGCGCAATTCGTCGAGGCGGAGAACGGACGCGGCAAGGACTTCTCGGCGATGCTGCCCCGATTCGAGAAGCGGGGTCGGTGGTAAGGCGCTAGTGCGCCCCGCCGGCCTGCTTCTCAGGGAAAAAGATGCTCAAGACGGGCATCAACACTCGTGTCACCACAGGGATCAACAACAGTCCAAGGCAGAGTCCGATCACGCCGTCGAGCGACGCGGTCACAACCCATGCAACAAAACCCTCGGCCCGTCCGACCGCATGGGCGACTCCCTCGGCGACGTGATGAATCATGTCATAGGGCCAATGCCAGCCCAGCACCTCCAGCCCGTGGATTATGATACTGCCCCCGACCCAGAGCATCGCCGCCGTGCCCACGGTTGAAATCAGCTTCATCACAGTCGGCATCTGCCGCACCATGCCTCGGCCGAAGGCGCGGGTCGCGGCGATAACCCCGTCTCGACTGAGCTTCAAACCGACGTCATCCATCTTCACCAACAGCGCGACCGCGCCGTACACCAGCGCGGTGATCCCAATAGCCACGACGGCCAGCACCAGACCTTGGGTGACCCGAACGTCCGTTTCGATCGCGGCAAGCGAGATGGTCATGATCTCGGCCGACAGGATGAAATCCGTCTTGATCGCGCCCTTGACCCGCTGCTCCTCCAGATGGGCGGCGTCCAGAGTCTCAGCCTCCTGCGCGTGGCTTTCCTCGAGGGGATGGAAGACGTGCCAGATCTTCTCGGCACCCTCGAAACAAAGGTAACAGCCTCCGAGCATAAGTAAGGGCGTCACCAGCCAGGGCAGGAAAGCGTCCAACAGAAGCGCGGCGGGCAAAAGGATCACGAGCTTGTTGAAAAACGAGGCGCGGGCAATCTTCCAGATGATCGGCAGCTCGCGCGCGGCAGGCAGTCCCGTGACGTATTTCGGCGTGACCGCCGCGTCGTCGATCACCACGCCCGCCGCCTTGGTCCCCGCCTTGGCGGCGTCGTCCAGAACGCCAGCGCCGACCTTGGCGCCCACCTTGGCCGCCTGTCCTGCAACATCGTCCAATTGTGCCGCCGCCAGTTTGGCTATGGCCGCCACATCGTCCAGGAGCGCCAGAAGTCCGCTCATCTCACCGCCTCGGTACCAAAAACCCGTTGATTTCGCATCGTTTCACCCATGCCACGCCGCGCGCCGCCACTCAAGAACCGAGCGCGGTCCGGACTTGCGCCCCGCCCAGGACTTGTCCAATTGTTGAATTGCCCAGCGGGCGCCGCCGCCTATTTTCCGGCTTCCCCGCAGAAAGCCTGGGAGAGAACCGCAAGAAATGCGCGGAATGGAGCACCTGCGCCAGTCGCCGACCGATGAGGGGTTCGTCCAAGACCCTTACCCGTTCTACCGAACGGCGCGCGCGCTTGGCGACTTCGTCTTTTGGGAGGATTACGGCCTGCCAATGGCCGTCACCCACGAGGCGGTCATGGCGGTGATGAAGAGCCGCGATTTGGGACGCGAGATCCCGGCGGACAAGAGCAAGCCGGTGCCAGAGGGCCTCGAGCCCTTCTACCGGCTGGAAGCGCATTCAATGCTTGAGCGCGAGCCGCCCGCGCATACGCGGCTCAGGCGGCATGTGCTGCGTGGCTTTACCACAAGCCGGATACAAAGCCTCGCCCCCGAGATCTCCCAGATCGCCGACGCGCTGATCGACCGGATGCCGTCTGGCGAATTCGATCTACTCGAGTATTTCGCCCGCCCTCTGCCCGTGCAAGTGATCGCGCGGCTCCTCGGCGCGCCCGAGGATATGGCACCCCAGATGCTAGCTTGGTCTAATGCGATGGTGGCGATGTACCAGGCCCGCCGCTCGACCGAGATCGAAGCAGCGGCGGCCAAAGCGGCGTTGGAGTTCGCCGATTTCATGGCCAGCCACATCGACACGCGTCGGAAGACCCCCGCCAACGACCTGATCACCGATCTGATCGCGGCGGAGGAATCGGGCGACGCGCTCTCGACCGACGAACTGATCGCAACCTGCATTCTCCTTATGAACGCCGGGCACGAAGCGACAGTTCACAGCCTCGGCAACGCGGTGCGTCACATAGCCGGCCATGCCCGCCGCGACGAGGCGCTGGCGCCAAGCCATGTGGCCATCGCGGTCGAGGAATGCTTGCGTTTCGATCCTCCCCTCCACATGTTCACGCGCCACGTCTACCGCCCCGTCTCGATCATGGGGCATCGGTTCGAGCCGGGCGACAAGATCGGCTGCCTCCTCGGTTCGGCCTGCCATGACGACGCGATCTGGCCGGACTCCGAGCGCTTCGACCCCTTCCGTGACCCGATCCCGAACGCCGCCTTTGGCGCGGGGATTCACTTCTGCGTCGGCGCCCCGCTTGCGCGGCTCGAGATGCAGATCGCGCTGCCGATCCTCTTCAGCCGCGCCAAAGACTTGCGGATCGTCCGTCCGCCGCGCGTGGCGAATCTCTACCATTTCCGTGGGCTAGAGCGGCTCGACGTACTCTGCTGCTAACCCCGCTCAGATCGGCAGCATCGTCGTCGACTTGATCTCCTCCATAGAGAGAAGCGCGGTCACATTGTAGATCCGCACCTCAGAGATCAGCGCCTGATAGAACTCGTCATAGGCCCGCGCGTTTCGAACCCTGACCTTCAGTATGTAGTCGATGTCGCCCGCCAGCCGGTGCGCCTCCATCACCTCGGGGCGCGATTTCAGCACGTCCAGGAACTTGGCCTGCCACTCCGAGTCATGGGCGGAGGTACGGATCAGAACGAAGAAACAGGCCTCCAGCCCAAGCGCCTCGGCGTCGAGGAGCACGGTCTGCTGACCTATCACGCCCGCCTCCCGCATCTTGCGGATGCGATTCCAGACCGGCGTCTTAGACGAGCCGACCGTCTTAGCGATTTCGTCCAGCGACTGCCCGGCATCGCGCTGAAGCTCGCCAAGGATTTTCCGATCCAACTCGTCCATCCGAACCGCCATTCGTTTTCTCCGCCTTTTCCTGGAACCGCGTTCTCGATCTCAGCTGAATTGGAACAAATGTCCTTAATCGCCGCAGCTCACTGCCGTTTTGTAGAACATTATTCTATATTCTTGGCAAGCAGGAGAGGCGCGAGCGATGAAGCATTTCCCCATCTTTGTGGCTTTGGAGGGCCGCAGAGTCGTCGTATCCGGCGGCGGCGAGGCGGCAGTGGCCAAGCTGCGCCTGCTTCTGAAGACCGAAGCCAGAATCACCGTCTTCGCCGATAACCCGGTCCTGCAGGTCGCCGACTGGGCCGATCAAGGCCTTCTCCGCCTTGTCCGCCGCAAGTTGGAGCCGGGCGATGCCGCGTGCGCAGTGCTCTTCTACGCCGCCAACGATGACGACGCCGAGGACGCCCGTGTCGCCGCGCTCGCCCGCGCCGACGGCGCTTTGGTCAACTGGGTGGATAACCTCGGGGCCTCGCAGTTCATCACGCCGGCCATCGTCGACCGCGATCCCGTCACCGTCGCCATCGGCACCGAAGGCGCCGCCCCGGTCCTCGCCCGCGCGATCAAGGCGGACCTGGAAGAGCGCCTCCCATCGTCCCTCGGCATCCTCGCCAGGGTGGGCAAAGCATTCCGCGCCGCAGCGGAAGCGCTGCCCATGGGCCGCAAGCGGCGCGCCTTCTGGTCGGATTACTACTTCAAATCGGGCCCACAGGTCTTTGATGTTGAGGGAGAAGAGGGCCTGACACCTGCCCTCGAATCTCTCCTGGACGATCATCTGCACTCCAGAGCCGAGGAAGGCCGTGTCACCTTCGTCGGCGCTGGTCCCGGCGATCCTGAGCTTCTGACACTCAAGGCCCGCCGCGCTTTGCACGAGGCCGATGTCGTCATTCACGACCGCCTCGTCGCCCCGGAGATCCTGGAATTCGCCCGCCGCGAGGCGCGGATCATCGACGCCGGGAAAGAGGGCTTCGGCCCGTCGACCAAGCAATCCGACATCGACGCGATGATCGTGGAGCACGCCCAAGCCGGCCAACATGTCATCCGCCTGAAGAGCGGCGACCCCACGGTGTTTGGCCGTCTTGATGAGGAAATGGACGCCTGCGCCGCCGAGAACGTCCCCTTCTCGATCATCCCCGGCATCACCTCGGCTTCCGCCGCCGTCGCCTCCATCGGTCAGAGCCTGACCAAGCGCGGCCGCAACTCCTCGGTCCGCTTCGTCACCGGCCACGATATGAAGGGCTATGCCGAGCACGACTGGCGCGCGCTCGCCGAACCCGGTCAGGTCGCGGCGATCTACATGGGCAAAAAATCCGCGCGTTTCGTCCAGGGCCGCCTGATGATGCACGGCGCCGATCCGGAGACGCCGATCTCGATCATAGAGAACGCCTCCCGCCCCGATCAACGCACGCTCGCCACGCGCCTCGGCGCGCTCGCCGAAGACCTCGCCGACGCGCAGCTGACCGGCCCCGCCCTCATCCTTTTTGGTCTCGCCCCCCGCGCTGCCGAAGCCGCCCTACAAACTCTTCCAGAGGAGATCGCGCTATGAGCCGCCGTCCCTTCACCCCCAAGGTCGTCACCGCCAACGCCCTTCTCGAGGGCGACGCCGTCTGGCTCACTGAAGACGACCGCTGGACCCGCGACATCGCCGAGGCCGAGCTGATCGAGGACGAGGCCGTTGCTGACGACCGGCTCCTCTTCGCAATCGCGCAACCCGACGTGGTGGTCGGCGCGTACCTAGCCGACGCTGTCCTGTCACAGGATGGCCCGGCCCCCGCGCATTTCCGCGAGACCTTCCGCACGCGCGGCCCTTCGAACTACGCGCACGGCAAGCAGGTCGGAGAATAAAATGTATCAATACAATGATTTCGACAAAGCGTTCGTCCGCGAGAGGGTGGATCAGTTCCGGGCCCAGGTGGAGCGCCGCATCGACGGATCACTCACCGAGGACGAGTTCAAGCCCCTGCGCCTGATGAATGGCCTCTACCTGCAGCTGCACGCCTACATGCTCCGCGTCGCCATCCCGTACGGCACGCTGAATTCGGCCCAGATGCGCCAGCTCGCAATGATCGGCGACCGCTGGGACAAGGGTTACGGCCACTTCACAACGCGTCAGAACATCCAGTTCAACTGGCCCAAGCTGAAAGACGTACCCGACATGCTCGACGCGCTGGCGGACGTGGGCATGCACGCGATTCAGACTTCCGGCAACACGATCCGGAACGTCACCGCCGACCATTTCGCAGGCGCAGCGGCGGACGAGATCGCCGACCCTCGCCCCATCGCCGAGTTGCTCCGCCAATGGTCCACTGACCACCCCGAGTTCCAGTTCCTGCCGCGCAAGTTCAAGATCGCCGTCACCGGCTCCCCGAACGACCGGGCCGTGACTAAAGCCCATGACATCGGCCTCCGCATGGTCCGGAACGACGCGGGCGAGCCGGGGTTCGAGGTGATCGTCGGCGGCGGCCTTGGCCGGACGCCCGTGATCGGTAAGGTCATCCGGGAGTTCCTGCCGCAAGCCGACCTGCTGCCCTACGTCGAGGCCATCGTCAGCGTCTACAACCTGCTCGGCCGCCGCGACAACAAGTACAAAGCGCGGATAAAGATCACCGTTATGGAGAACGGGCTCGAGACCTACCGCGATCTCGTCGAGAAGCGTTTCGCCGAGCTGCGCCCCGAGTTTACGGGTGTCGATCAGGAAATCCTCGCAGAGATCGAGGCACAATTCGCCCCGCCGGCATTCCGCGAAACGCAGGTCGACAACTTCGAGGCTGCTCGCCTTGCCAACCCCGCCTTCCACGCCTGGACCGACACCAACCTCGCCCAGCACCGCGCGACCGGCTACGCCATCGTCTCGATCTCGCTCAAGGCCCACGGCGCCACGCCAGGCGACGCCACCGGCGACCAGATGCGTGTTCTCGCCGATTTGGCCGAGCGATACGGCCACGACGAGCTGCGCATCAGCCACGAGCAGAACGTGATTCTGCCGCATGTCCACAAATCGGACCTGCCCGCGATCTACCAGATCCTCCACAACCACGGCCTCGCCACGGCGAATATCGGCCAGATCTCAGACATCATCGCCTGCCCCGGCATGGATTACTGCGCGCTTGCGACCGCTCGCTCGATCCCTATCGCACAGGAGATCGCAACGCGTTTCGACGAGCTGAAGCTCGAGAACGAGATCGGCGATCTGAAGATCAAGATCTCCGGCTGCATCAATGCCTGCGGTCACCACCACGTGGGTCACATCGGTATTCTTGGTCTCGACCGGGCTGGGGTGGAAAACTACCAGATCACACTCGGCGGCGATGCGACCGAGACCGCCGCAATCGGCGAACGCGCCGGCCCGGGCTTCTCCGCCGACGAGATTATCCCCGCGATTGAGCGCTTGATCCACGCCTATCTGGACCTGCGCGTGAGCGAAGAAGAGACCTTCCTAGCCGCCTACCGCCGCCTGGGCGCCGAGCCGTTCAAGGCCGCGCTCTACCCGGACAAGGAGAAAGCCAATGCCGCTTGAAGCTCCTCTCGATCCCGTCGACATCCGCGCCGCCGAGCTCAACCGGCGCTACGCCCATCACTCGGGAGCCGACGTTCTGGCACACGCACTGACCGACCCGCAGGTCGGCAACGCCGCGCTGGTCTCGTCGTTCGGGGCTGATGCCGTGGTCCTTCTTCACATGGTCTCGGTCATCGACCGCACAACTCCCGTGATCTTCCTCGACACCGAGATGCTCTTCCCGGAAACGCTCGATTACCAGCGCGAGGTGGCCGATCACCTGCGCCTGACCAATGTGCAGGTCCATTATCCTGACCGAGAGGAGGTTTTCCTCGAAAATCCGAACAACCGGCTCCATACCAAGAACCCTGACGCTTGCTGCGCGCTGCGCAAAACACGCCCGCTCCAAAAGGCTCTTGAGCCCTATGAGGCCTGGATCACTGGACGGAAGCGCTATCAGGGCGGCAGCCGGGTCGCGCTGCCGTTCTTCGAGGCTGAGGGCGAAAGCCGAATCAAGATCAACCCCCTGGCGCATTGGACGCCGGAAGATGTGCGTGAGTACACGCAGAACAACCGACTGCCGCGCCACCCGCTGGTGGCGAAGGGCTACCCGTCCATCGGCTGTGCGCCCTGCACCACACGCGTGGCCGAAGGCGAGGATCTCCGCGCGGGTCGCTGGCGGGGCTTCGATAAGATCGAATGCGGCATCCACTTCGAGAACGGCAAAGCCGTTCGCGCGGCGTGAGGACAAAGACATGACCGTGATCATCACCGACGAGGGCTTCGCCGACGAGGACTGGGCGCATGGCTTCACCGCGCTCGACGATCTCGCCGCCAACGACGCCGCGCCTGCCGTCGCGGTCGACGTGCCCTCGGACGCCGATCCCGCGACGCTTGAGGGCCGTCTCGACACCATCGACCTGATCCGCGTCAACTTCCCTAGCTTCGCCGACGGCCGCGGCTTCACCATCGGTCGCCGCCTGCGGCTCATGGGCTTCCAGGGCCGCCTTCGCGCCAAGGGCCATGTGATCGCAGACCAATACGCCATGGCCCGCCGCGCCGGGTTTGACGAGGTCGAGATCGACGCCGACCTCGCGAAACGCCAACCCGAAGCCCAATGGCTGGCCCGCGCGGATTGGCGATCGCACGACTACCGGTCAAGGCTCCGCGCCTGACCTTCCATTGACTTTCATCAACGTTTAAGACGAGGAACGGCCCTAAACGGGGCTGCATGAATGACATGACCGAGCAACGCCCCGTGAACGAAGCCGCATCCAAACCCGTCGCCGTACTGCCCGACGCCCAGACCGTGACTGACGTCCAACACTACACCGACCGCCTGTTCTCGTTCAAAACAACGCGGCCCCCATCGCTGCGCTTCCGCTCAGGAGAGTTCGTGATGATCGGCCTTATGGGCGACCCCGACCCAAAAACCGGCAAGCAAAAACCGCTTCTCCGCGCCTATTCCATCGCCTCGCCGTCCTGGGACGACGAGCTCGAGTTCTATTCGATCAAGGTGCAGGACGGCCCGCTTACTTCTAAACTGCAGCACATCCAGCCGGGCGACCAGATCATCCTGCGCCCCAAACCCGTAGGCACCCTCGTCCACGACGCGCTTCTTCCCGGCAAGCGGCTCTGGTTCTTCGCCACCGGCACCGGTTTCGCGCCTTTCGCTTCCCTCCTCCGCGACCCGCCGACCTACGAGGATTACGACGAGGTCATCATCACCCACACCTGCCGTGAGGTGGGCGAGCTAACTTATGGCCGCAATATCATCGAGAGCGTCCGTTCGGACGAGATGCTCGAGGAGCTGATTGGCGAGAACTTCCACGCGAAACTGCGGTACTACCCGACCACTACGCGGGAGGAGAGCCCCAAGATGGGCCGGATCACCGATCTGATGCGCTCGGGCGAGGTCTACAAAGACCTCGACGTGCCGCCGCTCTCGCCTGAAACCGACCGCGCGATGGTTTGCGGAAACCTCGCGTTCAACCTCGAGATCAAGGAGATGCTCGAGGAGTACGGGCTCGTGGAAGGCGCCAATTCGAACCCGCAGCAATACGTGGTGGAGAAGGCGTTCCTCGACTGAGGCGCCCCACATATCGTTAGTTGTCGCTCCCGCCGGTAAGGTTGTTGAGGGCGTCGCCGACAGCCTCGTTCACGGCGTCGGCCGCATCCTCGACCGCCTGATCCACGGCCTCAGAGGCCTCTTCCGTCACCTGCTCGACCGCTTCCTGAACGGCGGTCTCGGCTTGTTCGACCGCCTCCTCTACGACAGTCTCCGCTTCTTCGACCGCCTCTTCCACGGCGGCCTCCGCCTCTGCGGCGGGCGTTGCCTCCTCCTCGGCGACATTCTCACTCGGCGCCGCCGGTTCTTCGACCGCGACAGGCTCGCCTTCCTGTCCGCCCATAAAAATCCATGCGGCCGCCGCCACGACGATCGCCGCCAGAACGATCCAAAGCGCTCTCATCTCGCAGACTCCCCTAAGCGCGTCACCAGCCAGGATTTCAGCCGCCCGAGGCCTGCGAGTCCAGCCTGCCCGCGCGGCAAACGCCATAGCGGCGGGACTTGGCGCATTTAAGCGCGAGAAACCGGCCAATCCGCGCCGGAATCCGGTTGAAAGCGCCGCCTCGACCTCCTATTTTTCAAGCCCTCAGAATTGGTTGCATAAGGAAAACCGCTATCGCTCGAAGACCCCACAACGCACCTCCGGTGCGTGAGACAGGACCCCGGGTCAATGACCGCATCCGGGCCACTGAAATCCGGCTCATCGGAGCCGAAGGAGAGAATGTCGGCGTCGTCTCGCCCGCCCGCGGGCTTGAGATGGCCGAGGACGCGGGGCTCGACCTCGTGGAAATCTCCCCCAACGCCTCGCCGCCCGTCTGTAAGATCATGGATTTCGGCAAGTACAAGTACGAGCAGCAGAAGCGCGAAAGCGAGGCGCGCAAGAAACAGAAAACCATCGAAGTCAAAGAAGTGAAGTTCCGTCCGAACACGGACACCCACGACTACGACGTCAAGATGCGCAACGTGACCCGCTTTCTGGAAGCCGGCGACAAGGTGAAAGTCACCCTCCGCTTCCGGGGCCGCGAGATGGCGCACCAGAATCTGGGCCGCGACCTGTTGGAGCGTGTGGCAGAAGACGTCGAGGGCCTCGGCAAGGTCGAGAACATGCCCAAGATGGAAGGCCGCCAGATGGTGATGATGATCGGCCCGGCCAAGTAAGTAGCGCCGAGCCTCCGAGACGAAAGCCCCGGCCCTGACCGGGGCTTTTTGTTGGACCGCCGCCGAAGGTCAGCAACGATTGAGCTCAGACACCTTCATTGCCTTTGCTTGGGAAACAATCGCCTTTTTATAGGCTTGGTCTTGGCCGTTCAGCCCGGACGACGAACAAAGGACCCACCGGGCACGCAGCCGAAACCCGATCAGCCCTAGCGAATAAGGGCTTTCCTCTTGGCGGAAACATTCCGGGGCGCCGTCGGGGAGGGGTCCTCTCGCGCCCAGCCGCCAAAACCCGCCTGTTAAGCCGGGCCGCCGGCGGATCCCGCCTTGCATCGCCAAGCCCCGCCCCGATAAACTCAATCTGAAATAAGCAGGACGAGTGATATGGTAGTGGGGGCTGCTTTATCCGACGACCTGACCGACACCCAATGGCTCTGCGAGCTGGAGGAGATCGGCGAGGAAGAAGGATATTTCTCACCCTTGGGCGACGACCACGCGGCGGTCTTCATCGACCGCACGCAATCGGTGCTGTTCGTCTGTTTTGAAACCCTGGCGGGCGTCCGCACGATGTCGGAGACCGGCGTGCCTCTCGGCTTCGACGTCTGCGAACGGCGGGGCTGGTCACATTTGACCCTGCTCGCGATGCGCGACCGCTGGTACCGCAGCCGCCATGTCTACGGCTATTTCGACCGGCTGGTCGACGAGGGTTTTTTCGAGGACTTCGACCACGTCATCTTCTACGGCGCGGGCATGTGCGCTTACGCCGCCGCCGCTTATTCCGTGGTGGCGCCGGGCGCCAGCGTGATCCTGGTCTCGCCGCAAGCCACGCTCGATCGCGATCTCACGGAATGGGACACGCGCTTTCCCGCGGCCCGGCGGCTCGAATTCCGCTCGCGCTACGGCTACGCGCCCGACATGCTCGAGGCGGCTCGCGAGGCTTTCGTGATCTTCGATCCGGATGAGACCGAGGATGCGATGCACGCTTCGCTCTTCCGCGCGTCCAATGTCACACGAATCCGCTACCGGCGCGGTCGCTCGGGCGCGCTTGATTCCGATCTGCGTGCGATGGGCCTCGTCTCGCGGCTGTCCGAGGCGGCGGCCAACGGCATACTGACCCGTGCCAAGGCGGCGCGGATCATGCGCGCGCGACATCAGCATGTGCCCTATCTGAGGGCGCTACTGGCGCGGACGCTGGCAGAGGATCGGCCGCATCTGACCGCCCGGCTCTGCCGCGCCGTTTTGCGCTGGAAGCCGATCCCGCGCTTCCGCCATCATCTGGAGGTCGCCGAGCGGCGGCTATGGCGCGATGGCGACAACCGAGCGGACGCGGAATACTCTGACGACGTCGCGGGTTAGAGCCCGGCAATCCCGGTGATCAGGCTCCGCTCCAGCCCGGCGCGGTCATATCCGCGCGCCGCGAGCTGGCGGTCGCTCATCGAGAA
>JASJAU010000122.1 GCA_030066855.1 Paracoccaceae bacterium
ACGCGCTTTCGCTGTTCGATTTTGAGGACCTGCGCGCGAATGGCCCCGTCGTCGACTATATTCTGGGAGCGCGCCCGGGCGGAGGGGTCTTCGCGGTTGGCTACCATGAGCAGCCGTTCCAGCAATTCATGATGAACTACTACAAGATGGGTCTGGACCGTTCTACGTCTTCTATCGCCCGTACCATCTTTGTCATGTCGAGGCGATCGCTTCGATCGTTCAACCCGTTCTGCACAACTGCGGCCTCCTGGAAATGCCAAGCCGGTATCACACGAACGTCTTCGCATTCGCCAAGCAATCTTTGGCGGCCGGAACCAAGCTCGACGGAATCGGCGGCCATCATTGCTATGGCCTGATCGAGAACGTGCCACGCGAAGGACATTCGGGGCTGCCGATCTGCCTGGCGGAGGATGTCACTTTGGTTCGGGACATTGCGGCGGATCAACCGATCGCGCTGACCGAAATCGACGTCCCGGAGGACCGGATCGACTTTCGCCTCTACGCGGAAGGCATGCGCTATTCCGCGGCGTAAGAGACAAGCGTCCAGGGGAACCGGGCCAGTCACGACATGACTGGCCTCGCTAAGACGCCGTCAGTTCCCTGATCATTTGAGTGAATTGGCCGCGAGCGCCGCCGGCTGCAACTGATTGCGGATCTCGTCCATGATCTTCAAGCCCCGCTCCCATTCGGGGGAGCCAAAGGACTCCCGCGCATAGTGAAACGTTTGCACGACCTCGTCTGTGGAGTTGCCGCGCGTGAGATACGGGTAGTCTTCCGTCAGAAAATCAACGGCATCGTCGACGCCGGCATTGACGATCATGTTCGCGCCAAGAGCGGCAGCGGTGAACCCTTTCGTGAACGGCTTGTAGCTGCGCAAGTCCGTGCTCGGGTTCTCAGGTCGGACGGCGTAGTGAAAGTTAAACTTGGACATGCGCGGCAGAATGCCGTCCATATCGCGGGCGAAACGAACCTGGAAGGTTTGAATCTCTTTCGCGAGCTGGTCGGGGATATGGCTGTTTTCGCGACGCCCGAAATAGGCCGATCGCAACCTGTCCTGCGGCTGAACCCTGACCTTTCGTAATCGGGCATCGGGCGCCTGCAATAAAAGGCCGCAATAGGGGTGTCTCGCGGAGGCGGCGGAGTCTTCAGCCAACTCTCGACCGAGCGCTCGTTTTGCCGTGAGAGAGGACGCGACGTGAAAGTCAAAAAGCGACAAGTCAATCCGAGACACATCGGCGTCTTTGTGGTCGACGCCAACCAGCAGAGCCTTTTTTGAGAGACGGGAGATCTTCTGTTCCCCGAGAGAATAGGCGAGGTTCTTTGAAAGAATGAAAATGGCGGGCCGCTGATTGGCGAGCCATCGTTCGAACGACAGAGGAGTCGCCGCGCCGAAAGACGTGATTTGAAGGTCGATGTCCTCGGGAAGGAACGGTCGCAGTTCCTCGAGCATTTGAACGCGAGGCGCCTGAGAGCCCTCCACGGCAAACTTGAGACCCCTGAGCCGGTCGCGAAGATGAAGCTTTGTAGAGTGAACAAATCGCACTCTGAGTGGTTCTCGCACCAAGCGCATTCCTCTTCGATGGTCCAGGACCCGAAATCTCTAAGCGTCCTTCGAAAACGCCAACAACCGGTGACTGCGACCCTGCTCGCATCCCCTGATAGACCGGCCTCTCTGTAAGATCCATCGGTTGATCCCCAAAGCCGGTTCTCTTTTTGCGCATGTCAAAAACACCCAGGTCTGGGATCCCGGCTTAGACCAGCGGCAGGAGGTCTATGGCACCGCGGGACGGTTCAGAACTCAAGCTAATGTGGCGACGCGCTGATCCGCTGAAACGGCGAGCAAACTACGGGAACGCGAGTACCTGGCAACTGGAGAAGAACGCCGTCTCGCCAGTTCTACGCGCGGCGCAGCCAACCGTCGGAGAATTCGACCGCATTGACACCGGCGAGATGCCGGACTCGTTCGAGTTCGGATTTGAGACCAGCAGTTCGAGCCTTTCCCATCGGCGCTCCGGCTTCGGGCCAATACGCGCTGGCTCTGACCGCATCTCCCACGCGCCTTGCGTCGACCCGTCCAATTATGCGGTCGCCCTGCATGACAGGGAACACGTAGTATCCATATTGCCGCTTGGCCTCGGGCACGAAAATCTCGATCCGGTAGTGAAACCCGAATAAGCGCTCCGCCCGCGCGCGGTCGCGAATAGCAGGGTCGAAAGGGGACAGGAGGCGTATTCGGGCGGTGGGTTCGGGGAGCGAGGCGGCTTGATCGAGAGCGGCTTCAGTCGTGAAGCTGCGCCGTCGGCTTCGGTCGGCCATTTCAATGTCGGCTTCGATTATGCGTCCGGAAGCCAAGGCCTCCGCGCACCAGTTCTTTGCCTCGTCCCTGGAGACAATATCGAAGAACGCGGCGAGTTCCCCAATCGTGCCGAAACCGAGCCGCGCGAGCGCCTCAGACATCGCCCAGTCGACGATCTGGTCGTTCTCGACGATCTGATTGTAGTACATTGCGGGAACGACCCTCTCGGCCAGGTTGTAGTACTTGCGAAATCCGCGACGGTGGCAAACTGCAAGCCGTCCGGATCTCCAAAGAAACTCCAGCGCTGTCTTTGAGGGATGCCAGTCCCACCAACCCGAAGACCCACTCCGCTCGCTTTCACCCACATCGAGGGAGCACGCCGGGCCTTTGTCTGCGATATGTCGTTCGACGTCGTCAATTTCAGCATCCCAGCCTTCCCGGCGGCTCTCGGCCCAACGGTATCGCATCCGCGCCTCGTCGCGTTCGAACTTCAGACGCCACATCGGATAAAAGGCCATCGGAATGACTGACGCGTCATGCGTCCAATGCTCAAACGCTGTCCGCCGGCGCGAAACCAGGTTTTCGAGCGCCTTCGGCCTGTACTGACCGCGACGAGACCACAGGATCAGATCATGGGCGCGTGCGAGCGTGTTAACGCTGTCGACCTGCACAAAGCCCAGATCGCTGAGCACCCCTTCAAGGTCGTCGTTCGTTCCTGCTCCTGATCCACGTCTCAACAGCAGATGCCGGTCCAGAAAGAGGCGACGGGCGCGCGGATTTTCCAAGAGCGGACGAGTCATCACTAGGTTCTATCGCCGATGTTGCGCTTTTGGTCCAACGTCTGCTTGGTCCGGATGACGGCCATAGGCGTTACACAAAGTCCACCCATTGCAAAACCAGGGACTTGGTCGATCTACCGGATATCTGTCGAAAAGAGTCTCCTGACTGCCTCAGGCATCATGCAGGCCCATCTGCCGAGTTGTTTTTAGACCACGGTGAATGAAGAACCTCGGTAATCGAAAGACCGTCCATCAACGATTTCTGCTATGGTTGCACCGACGCCAATCAAGCAGACAGACCATCCGGTGATGTTGAATCTGATCCGTCGCTATATCGCTGCACCATCACTGTTCGCACTTGCGGTTTTCGCGCCAATTGAAGCATCTGCGCTTTCCTCCGCCGTTCCCGCGTGGCTGGAACGGCATGTTGGCACAGGGGAAGGGCAAATCGCTCCCTTGGTCCTGGAGAGGGCGCGAGCTTTGTATGAGGAGAAGGTTCGCAGCGGGGAGATTTCAAACCCTTGCTACTTCGCAAAGGATGCGACGCGCCCTAGCACATCATCCGATGGAAACCCCGGACGGCGTTTCTATGTGATCTGCGAGTCGAAGAGGATTTTTCAATCTTTTTCATCAGGTTATGGGAACGGACGCAAACTGAAACGCGCGGACTTTTCCAACGGTCGTGAGTGCGCGAGGAACTTCAGCAACGCCGAAGGATCGAAGCTCACGGCAGGAGGCGCCTATGTGACGGCGGAGACGCGAACCTCGTTCAAAGGTTATTTCAACAGCTCCGGCGTCGCGAAACCGTTTCACCGCACCTTTCTTCTCTTTGACGGGGAAGGTGAAACAAGCAATGCAAGGGAAAGGGCAATCGGAGGACACCGCGCCACTTTCCTGAAATGGCAGTGCCGCCTCAAGAAACCCAGCAGCCGCTATGCCGACGATGAAGGGTATGTTCCCTACGGCAGACTGGTGGATTACACCGCAGGGCGCAGCAACGGATGCACGACATGGTCGCAATCAGCGTCCAAAGAAATAATCGCGCTGGTCGAACGGAAGCCGACGACACTCTACATTTATCCGGAATCCCGCGACATCAATGCAGTTTCAAAGGCCGTTAAGAACGGGACCTCTCTTGCTCGAGTCGGGCTCTACTGGAACGCTTCTTGCCTGAATTTCATCGGCGCGCCGAGGTTTTGGCCCAAGAAGACCCTCCAGCCGATCATCAATGAATGGCGAAAATCTCTCCCCAAACGACCGCCCGAGGCCTTGCCGATTTGCGAATAGACGAGCCCAGGCCCCCAAGACCGGCTCAACTCTAGAACGTCAGCTATGCCCGCAGGGCACTCATTAAGCTTTCCGGCCGCGCTCGGAGCTTGAGCAAATCCATCAGATGACTGCTTTGAGCCCAAAGCGGACGTCCAGCGAACCGCTTCAATCCTTACAAAAGAAGCCAAAATATCGCCTCGATTGCCGGGTAGGAAAGAGTCTCCATGGAGCTATGGTCGCGCCTGACGGTTAAACCTACCCGACACCGGGTGTCGGGCGCGACCTGCCCATTGGCGAGAACTAATGAGAAGGGCAAGGTCGCAGTTTCGAGCCTGGGTAGACGTCCGACACAACATCAGGCTCTCGGCAACGAGTTCGGTTGCGCCTCTTGGCAATCGACACTTCGCATACGGACAGCCGGTCAGAACATCAGCATCTCTGTCGGTTGTCCGTTCTGCACAGACCTTACGATTTCGCATAACAGACCGCAATTTGTTAGCCACGAGCCATGAAATCGCCACTTCCGCTCGCAAGCGTTCGTTTCGAAAGGAGGACTCGCATGAAGTCCGTTCTCAACCTCTGCCTGGTCGCGTCCGTCGCAATACTGACGACTCCCGACGCGGCCTTCTCAGGCAGCTCTAAGGGCTGCCCGCCGGGTTTGGCCAAGAAGACACCGGCCTGCGTGCCGCCTGGGCTTGCGAAGAAGGGCGTGACCGCAAGGGACTTCAGAGAGCGACGTGACGACTACGATTGGACGCTCGGAGATCGTCTGGACCGCGATCGGTACGTTCTCCTGGATATCGGCGATCGAGTGGTCTTCGACGGGGATGAGTACGTCGTTGCAGGTATTGACGACGTCGTCATCCTGCGGCGAGGAAACGACTGGTATCGCCTGCCCCGTCACCGAGGCTCGGATTACGTACGGATTGGAGACGCGCTCATTCGGGTGGATAGGGAAACGCGCGAAATCCTTGATCTCATAGAGCTGGTGGATCTCATATTTGGTTGATCGGATTTTATGCTGCCGCGCCCGACCGCAAGACACACAGACGCTACAATCCAAACGCGGATGAGTAGGCAAACGTCAGCGAGCTGCTCCAGCTATGTTTGCAGCATCTGAAAAGTGGGAAGGCCGCCCGGTCGACCGCCTACTCGCCCCGTAAGGACCTCCGGCCGACCGGGGCTCCCGGCATCAACAGGCGCAAAAAGCGAACGGACGCCCGAAGGCGCCCGCTACCAAGTGAAACCGGCGGATCAGCCCGCGAGTCTTGGTGGACCTCCGACGTCGAATTTGAAGAAGTCTTCTTTCCCGTCGTCGTCCTGACAAAGGCCCATCGTGGAATTCGACGTCCCGTCGATCTCGCCGCCCGCAATGATTGACGCTCCAGCAAAGCCGTTGCCCTGCGCCGCGAACTTCACATCACCGGCGGCGATGATCTGGCCGCCATAGAGCTGCATCTTGGCCGCCGTCTTCATGCTGCCCATCAGGATGAGCTGCGCGCCGCCGCCGGTGGCGCAGCTGTCATTCTTGCCAAGCGTGAATCCCTGCGGCGATTTGAGGACGCCCTTGCTGCTTTTGCTGGTCGAAATGATAGTCGAGTCCTCGAACTTGACCCCATTGGCCATGCTCAATCGGCAATTCGTGATCATGACGACGTTCGAATAGGTGCCGGCTCCCATGGACATTTCGTCTTCCTCGCTGCCGCAGCTTACGTTATGGACCCGTCCGGATTGCATGCTGCCCGGCGTCATGCCTCCCGCTTTCTTTCCCTTGCCCTTCGGCGCCGCCATGTTCACCACGTTGGTGTTCGTAACGAAGGACCTGAAGTGGTCGGAGGTGGGGTCTGTCATGCCCGTCATGATTTGATTGATCAGGGTATCCACATTAACGGTTGTGGCCTTGTCGGCCGGCTGCCAAGCATGTTCCAAGCCCGTGTTGTTGCCCCAGCTTCCGCCGGGTGTAATCAGGTTCCCACGATAATCCGGTCCGGAGCCCGCCCTTGGCGCCGATACGATCACGCCATCGTCGTGCTCGAAGAAGTTGTTCTGATTGAATTCGATGCGCGTGTCCGAGTGAATGCAGAAGCCGTTATAGAAGCCGTTGTTCGACTGCATGTCGATCCGGCCTTTCGCGAACCAGCCGTCACCAAGGCAGGGCGCGCCCGCACCGGCCACGAATACCGCGTTTGTAACGACGTCAAAGTCCCAGAATCCCACGAAATGCAGCAGGAAGGAGCTGACGGGGTTCGCGTTCTCGCTCAGACGGTCGGTCTCGACCCAGACCGCCGCGGTGCTGCTCTCATCAATAGAGAACACCTTTGTCGATTGATCGTAGGTCCCGAAATGGATGTTCTCGGCTCTGAGAACATCTCCGTAACGCCCGGTTGGCATATTGGCTTGAGCGATTGTCACAGCCTCGGCCTTCGCCGCATCGGCGTCCATGGAGCCGCGCGAATACAAGGCCGCATGAGCGGCCACGTCGGCTGCGACCTGAAGCTGGCTGCGCGCGGCGAAAAGGTTCGCGGTGTCGATGCCGATACCGCCAAAGATGCAAAGAGCGATCACGAAGTAGAGGTTCAGGACCGACATCGCGCCAGTCTCGTCCTTGCCCGCATTGGCCACGGAGTTCCTGAGGTTTGAAAGAACGCTGAACATGCTCACAGCTCCTTAACTTGCTGCGCGGTTACATAAATCTTCATGTTGACCAGGGCCGTGAACACGCGAAGCGGCCCGCCGAACTCGCCGGCCGGGACGCCGACAACCGTCGTGATCATCCCGTCCGTGACCGTGGACGAGACCTCGACCTCTTCGGTCGCGAAGTTCAGCCGGTTCTTTACATAAGAAGCGACCTCGGCTTCCGTCGTAAGCTCTCCCACGGAATAAGCCCGTGTCGCTTGCTGCGCCAAATCCTGGGCTGCTGATTGCCCGTAAAAGACGAACGCCAACTGTCCTGCGGCCAGCAAAAAGAAGAAGAAGAACGGGACCCAGAAGACCGCCTCTATCGTCGCGTTGCCGGCCTCCGAACGGCGGAAGCTTCCAATGCGGGCGCGAGCGCGTTCGGCAATTGAAGAAAACATCTCAGACCTCCAGCATGTGAACCGACGACACGGTGATGTCGAGGTCGATGAATTGCGCGAAGGACCCGATTGCGAGGAGATCGCGAGCCGGCATGGTGAGCGTTGTCGTGACCGTGTCCGTTCCGAACACTGTGTCTACGGTAGCGTTGGGAGAGAGTGCCTGAACACGCGCTAGAATGGCCGTTTCAACGGCCTGTTCGGTCTCCAGCGCGCCAAGCGAAGCCTGGCGATTGCCGTCATAGGCAATGCGCGTCGCCGTCGCCTGTCCATGGAACATGAGCGAGACATCCGCGATGAGAACGAAGAAGATCACGTAGATGGGCAGCCAGACGAC
>JASJAU010000123.1 GCA_030066855.1 Paracoccaceae bacterium
CCTCGACCTTTGCATGGAGATGGCCGAGTCTCTCGGAACAAGTGTTTTCCTGGATCAGTCGATCGCGCTTCAAAACCGGCCCGACCAGTGTGACACGTTACGAGGAGTCGACGTGCCCACGCTCGTGCTTTGCGGCGAATCAGATCAGCTCTGCCCTGTTGAGAGGCATGAACTCATGCACGAGCTTGTGCCGGGGTCTCGTCTCGTTGTGGTTCGTGGCGCCGGTCACCTGCCAACGCTTGAGCAACCTGACGCCACCAACAAGGCAATTGAGGAATGGCTGAAGACGTAGCTCCCGGGAGTCTCTGAATACTCATTCCTACATTGGCTATCAAAACCGCCCGCTCGAATGGTCGCTTTGCGGATAAAGCTGCCGTTCACACCGATACAGAGTTTCCGAGGATAGGCGACGAGTATTGGAAATTTCAGAGCCGGAGTATCAACGAGTGCATTGATCCATGCTCTTGGCAATCCGCGATATGGGCCGGGCAGCGTAGATGAGCTGCCCGGCCCCTTTTCATTCAGTGAAGAAGGTCGAAACGGTCAGCGTTCATGACCTTGATCCAAGCCGCTACAAAGTCTCGCACAAACTTCTCAGCGTTGTCGTCTTGAGCATACACCTCGGAATAGGCCCGAAGAATCGAGTTGGAACCAAACACAAGGTCTGCACTAGTTGCAGTCCATTTGACGACGCCGGTCGCACTGTCACGAAGCTCATAGGTACCGTTGTCGGTTGGCTCCCAGCTGTAGGCCATGTCGGTCAGGTTAACGAAGAAATCGTTTGTCAGCTGACCTTCGCGATCTGTGAACACCCCGTGCTTTGAGCCGCTGTGGTTGGTCCCCAGTACGCGCATTCCGCCTACCAACACGGTCATTTCGGCGGCTGTCAGGCCCAAGAGTTGCGCCTTGTCCAGCATCAGCTCTTCGGGCGCGACTGCGTACTCTTCTTTCTGCCAGTTACGGAAACCGCAGGCGAGTGGTTCGAGCACGTCGAAGCTGTCGGCGTCGGTCAGCTCTTCAGCAGCATCGCCCCGCCCCGGAACGAACGGTACCTCGACATTATAGCCAGCAGACTTGATCGCCTGCTCTAGGCCCACATTGCCGGCGAGCACGATGAGGTCGGCGACCGACGCGCCAGTTTCGGCTGCGATCGGTTCCAGAATGCCAAGAACCTTGGCCAGCCGCTCGGGTTCGTTGCCGACCCAGTCCTTTTGCGGCGCCAACCGAATTCGCGCGCCGTTTGCGCCGCCACGCTTGTCAGAACCGCGGAAGGTACGAGCGCTGTCCCAAGCCGTGGCGATCATTTCCGCCGCCGACAAGCCACTGGCCTCGATTTTGGCCTTGGCGGCATCAACGCTGTATGAGGTTGAACCTGCCGGGATCGGATCCTGCCAGATCAAGTCTTCGGCCGGAACGTCCGGGCCATAGTAGTTGGCCTTCGGTCCCATGTCGCGGTGTGTCAGTTTGAACCACGCGCGCCCGAACGCGTCTGCGAAATACTCCGGATCGGCCCTGAACTTCTGGCAGATCTCGTTGTAGGCCGGATCGACCTTCATCGCCATATCGGCGTCCGTCATCATTGGCATGCGGCGTACCGAGGGATCCGTCGGGTCGACCGGCATCTCGTCTTCAGGCATGTCAACCGGCTTCCACTGGTTTGCCCCAGCGGGCGACTTCGTCAGTTCCCAGTCGTAGCCGAACAAGTAATCGAAGTAGCCCATGTCCCACTGGGTAGGGTGCTTGGTCCAGGCGCCTTCGATCCCGGAGGTGAAGGCATTGGTCGCTTTTCCTTCCATGCCCGGGTTTTCCCAGCCAAGTCCTTGCGCGTGCACCGGGCAGCCTTCAGGCTCCGCTCCAATATTGGCGTGATCGCCGCCACCGTGAGCTTTGCCTACGGTGTGACCACCGCATGTCAGCGCGGCGGTTTCCTCGTCGTTCATGGCCATTCGCGCAAAGGTTTCACGGACATGAAGCGCTGTACGCGCCGGATCGGGATTGCCGTTCACGCCTTCGGGATTCACATAGATCAGACCCATGTGAACGGCGGCAAGCGGATTGTAGAGTGTCGATGTATCGTCCAGATCGCCGTAGCGGTTCTCGGAAGGCGCGAGCCACTCATCTTCCGCTCCCCAATTCACGTCCTGCTCTGGTCCCCAGATGTCCTCGCGACCAAACCCAAACCCAAAAGTCCTTAGTCCCATCGACTCATAGGCCATGTTTCCGGCCAGGATGATCAGGTCGGCCCAGCTAAGCGCGTTTCCGTACTTTTTCTTCACCGGCCAGAGCAAACGTCGCGCCTTGTCGAGACTCGCGTTGTCGGGCCATGAGTTCAGAGGTGCGAAACGGATGTTGCCCGATCCGGCGCCGCCGCGCCCGTCGCCCATGCGGTAGGATCCGGCGGAATGCCAGGCGAGGCGTATCATGAGGCCGCCGTAGTGACCCCAGTCGGCCGGCCACCAGCTTTGGCTTTCCGTCATAAGCGCTTTGACGTCTTCTTTCACCGCATCGAAGTCGAGCGCCTTGACGGCTTTGCGATGATCGTAGTCCGAATCCATAGGATTCGTCCGGGCGCCATGCTGGTGCAGGATGTCTAGATTGAGTGTCTTCGGCCACCATTTGGTAACGCTGTTGCCGAGTTCAGTGTTGCCGCCGTGCATGACAGGGCATCCGCCGGCAGGGTCGATATTGTTGCCGTCCATAGGTCTCTCCGCTGGGTGAATCGTCTAGAGTCGTCAGCTCTTTCTAGAATTGTTCTAGCTCTAGCGTTCAATTAACTCCAATTAGATATTCAAAAGGTTCTGATAAGTTGAGCTGATGATAGCCCTCACCCTGAGACAACTCTGGTACTTCGATGCCTTGGCCAAGCACCGCCACTTTGGTCGTGCCGCGCGGGCCTGCTCTATCTCGCAACCCGCCTTGTCATTGCAGATCAAGGAATTGGAAGGCTTTTTCGGCGCTCCTCTGGTTGAGCGCCGCTCCCGTGAGATACACCTTACGCCAATTGGTGAGGATTTGCTGGTTAAGGCGCGCCAGATACTCTTGGCGGTCGACGAAGTGGAGGACATTGTTCGCGCATCGAAGGGCCCGTTGGCGGGACGGTTGAGGCTCGGTATCATACCCACTGTCGCGCCCTACTTTCTGCCAACCGTTGTTGCGGCACTAAAGAGCCGGTTTCCAGAGCTTGACCTGAACTTGCGCGAAGCCGTGACGGCTACCCTGATTGAGGAGCTCCTGGAAGGACATATCGATCTTGCGGTGGTGGCACTGCCAATCTCGGAACCGGCGCTCACGGAATTCGCGCTGTTCGAAGAGGACTTCGTGCTGGTTCGCAGCCTACAAGATGGGGATAACCCTATTCCCAGCGCGAAAGCCCTGCAAACGATGCGCCTGCTTCTGCTGGAGGAAGGCCACTGCTTTCGCGATCAAGCGCTGGCGTTCTGCGAATTTGGTGACAACCTGCCAAGTGAATTGATGGAGGGAAGCTCTCTGTCAACGCTGGTTCAGATGGTGGGAGCCGGCATGGGCGTCACTCTCATCCCGGAAATGGCAGTCGAAATGGAAACGCGGTCTGCTGATGTGTCGATCGCAAGGTTCACACGCTCGCCACCATCGCGAACGATTGGCATGGTTTGGCGAAGAACAAACCCGTTATCCGATCAACTCATGCAAATCGCAGCGGTTATTCGTGCCGCAGGGCAAGTTGAGGCCTAAATGCTTGGTGAAGGAAGTGCTTGATACCTTTCAGGAAGGGGTCCGTCCCCCCAAGAAGTATCACGCCTTGGGATTCTCGGAGATAGCCGGCTGGGTCGACTGGCTACCCAAGAGCACAACCCACGTCCTTGGAAGATGGTCAGGCGAAGAAAACGCGGCCCAAATATGGAGGTGCACGGCGTGTGCCCAGCCAAGTGCAATTTGTGCTGAGAAAAGGCCGTAAGCCCAATGAGTGAACGATTAGCGCTCTGTCACTTTCGAAACCAGCAAGTAGACTTGGTCAAACTCGCCTTTCTCCTCGCTCTTGCTGGGCTTTGATCGGAAAACTCGCCCCTCCACGCGATAAACCTGGAAGGAGCTCAGGCTGTGCCCGTCCTTGATCAAGTCTCCGCTCGAAGGAACATGGTCGCTCAGCTTCTCCATGAGGATGCTGTGCTGCGGCTCACGGAAATCGTAAGTCTCTTGGTCAACCAGGGTCAAAAGCATGAATTCGCCCCTCCCTTCTTTAAGTATGCATCCCCCGACAATAGCAAAGCGCGGGCAAAAAGTCTTGGTCGAGGTCCGAAGGCAGGACGCGCCAAGGCATCGGTTCACTGCTGTTCAAGCGGATGTCCGCAAAGCAGTCATGCTCGAGATCCAGCCAATGCAGACGCTTGTCGCGCGCCTTACGAGCACGCGGAGACAGGAAATCGCGCCTTACCCTGACAGAGGGACAATCACTTGGTCGAACTGCAGACAAGCTGACAGACCAGTCCCTAATTCCAGCTTTCGAACGTCCGCTTTGGGCTCAAGGCAGTCAACTGACGGTTCTGGTCAGGTTTCACTAATCGACTAGACATATCGCAAGGTGCCATACCACCGATGTCACATCACTCGAGACGAATGCGACGAGTTCGATCTATTCCTCGGTCCCCGAGTAGATCAATGCTGCCTCACAATTCCGAAACTCAAAAGCCAGGTCCGCAAACTCCCTTGCGCGACGCGCATATTGGACGGTGGAATTGGAAAAAGCCGCTACGTTGTTGGCAAACCGATTGGTCGCCGTGGCGTAGTCGTTTAAAGCCTCAACCCAGATTTCCACTTCCTCCCCATATCTGATGATTTCGGCCCTTGGGCAATTCTCCTTCTCAGGTCCCGAAAGGTCGCGCAGGCAGTCTGGTACGACTGGCCGGAGCGAGAGATCTAGCGGCGCGGGCGGCTCCGCCTCAAGTTGCAGAGAGGTCCCTTCGATCGCTCCGGCCACGCAATCCGCCGATGCGGGACCAGTCAGAGACGCGAGAAAAACGACCACGCAAAGTCGAATCAAAGCCATATCTACCTCTTAGCCTGAACTCCCGTGCTCATCTTATCCCCAATCACCCACGGCGACGGCATCAGCGTTTAAATGCCCTATACAGCACTCCTCAAAGCGGCGGATTGATGACGGGAAACACATGACCCATCCAATCAGGAGAGGGGTGGCACTTAGGAATGATCGATAGTTCCTATCTGATGTCAGCTATGTGCTCGGAGCGGACACTCCAACAGCGAAAGAATTTGGGTGTAGGCGGTTAAGAGGATCGCGTCCCACGGTACAGTTACACCTACCCGAGGAAGAGAGCGGCTTTTTCACGCTCGTCAAAGCACCCACTCTCAATTGCGGTATAAATCACCATTGCGGCCCGGCGAACTAACGGAAGGCTGCAAGGGCGATGAGTTCTGGGGGAGACGTTTCTTGAGATCAGGGTCAACATGGCTTTTTCTGCTTGCAGCCCTGCTCTCCGGGTCGTTTGGGTTGCTGACCGCACCTGAATCCTTTGGCGAACTGGCCTATTACGCAGTCAACAACGCCTGGATCGAGCTGGATGCCTATGATGCGGTGCATGCCACGTTCACGGTGATAACACTGAGCGTAGCCGCCTACCTGAGTTTTCAGGCTTATAGAGCCTCAAACTCCAAAAACGAGAACAATGTCGCCAGGGTCGTTGCTTGGGGGCAATTCTCATATTCGGAACGATGTGGGTTCTAGCGATCCCATTGATGATAGCCTTCAGCAGCATCTAGGCGGGTCGAAATGAGATCAAGGCCAAGAAGCCGTAGTACCCGGAATGCGGGCATTCAACGTCACAGAACCTGACCAGAACCGCCAGAAGTCTCCAATGAGTCCGTTGCGGAGACTGCTCCGCATGTCCTCGGTCGCTTGCCGCCTACCCGGCGCCCTGCCAGAGGCCCCAGGCAAAGACAATGATTGCCAGCCAGGCGATGGTGAAGATCACCGTCCGGGCCATCAGAATGCCGATGCCGGCAATGAAGACGATGAAGTGAGCGATACGCGCCCAGAAGAAAATCGCGGCTGCCAGCGCCATCGTCCCCGATGTGATTTCGAGTGAATGGGCGATCAGAACCAGTGTGGCGAACGCGCCGAATTGTTCGACCAGATTGACATGCGCGCGGTTTGCGCGACGGACCCAGGCCGGAAAATCGGATTGCTGTCTCAGGTTGGTATAGTCATCGGCCGTAAGCAATCCGCTCGTCATCACCTGACCGACGATATGGGGAATCCAGGCGACAGACAGAAGCAGGGCCGACAGAAAGAGATATGTTAGCTCGGTGGTCATTGCGTCCTCCTAGTGCATCGGGAGCCAGCCAAGGTGCTGGGTCCGTCCTCCAATTCTACAGAAATGCCGGCCTAAGTGTCAGCGTGGAGCGGTTTGCGGGCCGCCCCAACGCTGACAGACGGTGAGCCGCAGCATCATCGTTGCGACCGGGCGCGTCTACGACATCCGCCGTTTCACGAAAGGGAAAACTGCGCGGGGACGCCCTGCGCCTCGTAGGCGACCATATGCTGGTGCGAGCCTTCCTCTCGCAAGGGCACAATCGCTTTGTAGTCTTCCGAATGGTGCCATGCCTCAAGTTGCGCCATCGTCGGAAACTCGATCACAAAGACCATCTGATGTCCGTCGTTGGCTCCGTTCAGGGTTTTCGCTGCCGCCCCCATCGCGACTGGCCTCGCGCCGAACTTCGCGGCGATGGGCTGAGTTTGCGCAAGGTAGCTTTGGAATTTCTCTTGGTCAGTCACTCTTACCTGGGAGATCATATAGGCAGGCATGGAGCTTTCCTTTCAGGGTTTGGTTCATGCGTTTTGTTGAGCGTCAGAAGCACAGACCATCAGGCCTGAGCCAACTCGACGCTGCGAATGACTTTATAAATTAAAGCATATACTTTATTTTGTAAAGTGAAATATTGGAGGCCCGATGGCGAGCGCTCGCAGTTACAATTTGCTTTGCCCAATCTCACGGGCGTTGGATCATATCGGAGACCGCTGGAACCTGTTGATTCTCCGCGATCTTCATGCTGGCCCCGCTCGGCTCAAGGACCTACAAACAGGCCTCACCGGCATCGCGACAAATCTACTGTCCGAAAGACTGCAGGCGCTTGAGGCCAGCGGGCTCATCCAGAAGACCGAAACCGAATTTGGAGTCTCACTCTATATGCTGACCGATCTCGGGGATCGCACCGGACACATTCTGTTTGAGCTGGCCAGGCTCGGTGGAAAGCTGCCGCGCCCGGAGACAATCAAGAAGCCTGGCAATCTCAGAACCATTGCGGTGTCGCTTGGAACAGCGTGCAAGAGAGCGGTTGGACCCGAGCATGACTTTGAAGCAACATTGCAAGTCGACGGCGAAGCCTTTCGCATGACAGCCAGAAACGGAGACGCCAACATCCGGTCCGGCGAGGCGGAGTACCCCGATGTGGTTATCATCACATCCTACGAGCCTATGATGGCGCTTGCTGACGGGGAAATCGAGCAAAGCCGGTTTTTCTCAGATCACGTCGACCTTCAGATTATGACGCCAGGAAAGCAGTCTGAGTTTTTTGATCTTCTGTCACGCGCCATTCGTGAGTTCGACTGACACCGCCACTTTCACGCGCAAGCCGGCACTCACCGCAAAGCAGACGTTCGCTTTTCCGCTAGACGGGTGTCGAAACTGCCTAAATGCCGACTTCGGCAGGAGTTGTTCTGGGCAAACGGATAGATTGGGCAGGGTCTCAGTACGCGAACGAATCGGGGGTGAGGCGATACTTGCCTCGCCCGCCTTTCTCGATTTCACCGCCCTCAGCCATGCGCCGGAAGCATCTTGGGCATAGATCATAGTCGAGCCCGCCATGCTGAGCGATCTTGTTGTGCGGGCAGCTCAGAGGCTTTTCCGCCTG
>JASJAU010000036.1 GCA_030066855.1 Paracoccaceae bacterium
AGCACGAGGAAGACGTGCTGCGTCTCGGCGGCGTCGGAGACGAGAGCCTTTCGAACAACACGCTCCAGATCGTACGCCGCCGCTTTCCATGGCTCGGCATCAATCTCGCCACCGCCATCGTCGCTTCGATCGTCATCGCGCTGTTTGAGGACGTTCTGTCCGCCGCCGTGGCGCTGGCCGTCCTCATGCCCATCGTCGCCTCGATGGGCGGCAACGCCGGCACCCAGTCGATGACCGTCGCGGTCCGCGCGCTCGCCACGCGCGACCTGACCGGCTCCAACGCGCTTCGCGTCATCCGGCGCGAGGCGCTGGCGGGCCTCGCCAACGGAGCGATTTTCGCGATCGTCATGGGCGCAGTCGCACACGTCTGGTTCGGACAGCCGATGATCGGCGTCGTCATCGCAGCGGCCATGATCGTCAACCTTCTCGTCGCCGGCCTATCGGGCGTGTTGATCCCGCTGGCGTTCGACAAGGCCGGGGTCGACCCGGCGCTGGCCTCTGGCACCTTCGTGACAACCGTGACGGATGTCGTAGGCTTCTTCGCCTTCCTCGGTCTTGCCACCCTGGTTCTCCTGTGACCAAAGCTGAGGCCCGCAAAGCCGCTTTCGCCCGCCGTAGGACCGCCGACCCGGGCGTCGCGGCGGCGGCCAACAGGCATCTGACCGAGGCCGTTCGCGCCGCGCCCGGCACGGTTGTCGCGGGCTACTGGCCGATCCGGACCGAAATCGATCCTCGTCAGTCGATGCATGACCTCGCGGCGATCCACACCGTCTGCCTGCCCGTCGTCGTTGGGACCGGTCAGCCGCTCGCCTTCCGCCGCTGGGCGCCGGAATCGGCGATGGAGGAGGGGGCCTACGGCGCCGCCATCCCGGCCGATGGCGAGGAGACCAAGCCAGAGATCCTGATCGTCCCGCTCGCCGCTTTCGACGAAAACGGCTATCGCCTCGGTTATGGCGGCGGCTTCTATGACCGGACGCTGGAGCGTCTACGGGCCTCCGGCGCCGTCACGGCCATCGGTTTCGCCTATGATGTCCAGATGACCGAAGATCTGCAGGTCGAACCGACCGATCAACCGCTCGACGCCATCGTCACCGAAACTGGCATCCGCCGCTTCGGCTGACGCCATCTTTCCCTTGCCTGCGGCTTCCATGGCCGCTACGCCCGACCGTCATGCGACTTTTGTTTCTCGGCGATGTGGTGGGACGAAGCGGCCGGAACGCCGTTAGCGAGCGGCTCGGCGCGATCCGCACTGACCACAAGCTCGATTTCGTCGTGATCAACGCTGAGAACGCGACCTCGGGTGCCGGTCTCACGCCGGATCACGCCAAACGCTTGCTGGAGGCGGGCGCGGATGTCCTGACCCTCGGCGATCACGCTTTCGATCAGCGAGACATGCTCGGGTTCATCGAGCAGGAGCCCCGTATCCTCCGCCCGCTCAACTTCGCCAAGGCGGCGCCGGGTAAGGGTGCGCGGGCTTACGACGCGCCGGGTGGGCGCAAGGTGCTGGTCGCGCCCGTGCTGGGGCAGGTTTTCATGAAACGCCCCTTCGACGATCCGTTCTCGGCAATCGATCCTATCCTCAAGGCGCATCCTCCCGGCGGCCTCGTCCAGGCGAGCCTGGTGGAGATCCATGCCGAGGCGACATCCGAGAAGATGGCGATGGGGCACTACTGCGACGGGCGCGCCAGCGCCGTGGTCGGCAGCCATACCCACGTGCCCACTGCCGACGCGATGGTCCTGCCCGGAGGCACCGCCTATCTCTCCGATGCGGGCATGTGCGGCGACTACAACTCGGTCATCGGGATGGACAAGGAAGAGCCGCTCCGCCGGTTCCTGACCGGTATGGGCAAAGGCCGCTTTCAACCCGCGACGGGCGAGGCGACACTCTCGGGTCTCATCATCGAAACCGATGACCGGACGGGCAAAGCCCGCTCGGCCACAATGTTCCGGGATGGCGGGCGGCTAGAAGGTACCTGAGCCCCCGGCGGGCGCGACGCAATCCGAGGCGTCGAGCGACTGCACCGGATCGCCCGGATCGCAATCCTCGCCGCTCAGCGGATATGTCGTCTCGGTGCAGGCAGTCAGCAGCAGAACCAGTACAAAAGACATGACGAGCTTGATCATCGTTTGGACCTCCGATTGTTCGGCGCAGCCTATCGCGCCCGCGGCTTATCGGCATTGCTGGAGGTCAAAGGCGTGACCCGACGTCAAGTGTCCTGAGGCGTGATTCGCCCTTGATTGCAGTCGCTTGCAGGCGAACCCCCACGTGAATTCTCTTGCCAGCCCGCCGGACGCCATGTTTCATCGCGCGATCCGACGGCCTTGCCCGAGATCTCTACCATGAACCGCGAAACCGCCTTTCTGTTTTTCGCCCTGCTCCTGATGGGCATAGGCTGGGGCAGCACGCAATCGCTTGCCAAGATCGCGGTGAGCGAGGGTTACAGGCATCTCGGGCTCGTCTTCTGGCAGCTCGCCATTGGCGCGGTGCTGATGAGCGCCGTGATGGCGCTCCGCCGCCAGCGGCTCAGGACAGACCCGGCTGCGTTGCGCGTCTACTTGATCATCGCGCTCATCGGCACGGTCCTGCCCAACTCGGCTTCCTACGAGGCGGCGCGGTATCTGCCCGCCGGTCTGATCTCGATCCTCCTCTCGCTCGTCCCGATGTTCGCCTTTCCCATGGCGCTCGCCCTCGGCAACGAGCGCTTCGCCTGGGGCCGTCTTGCCGGGCTCTGCCTCGGCCTGACCGGCGTGCTGCTTATCGTCATGCCCGAGGCGAGCCTGCCCGAACGAGCCATGGTCGTCTTCATCCCGCTCGCGCTGATCGCGCCCATGTTCTACGCCTTCGAGGGCAACGTCGTCGCCCGTTGGGGCACCGCGGGCCTCAGCCCCATCGAGGTTCTTTGCGGCGCCTCCATCCTCGGCGCGCTCATCGCTGGACCGGCGGCCGTCGCGGCGGACGCGTTCATCGACCCGCGCCCGCCCTGGGGTCTGCCCGACCTCGCGCTTGTCGCCGGATCGCTCGTCCATGTCGTCGTTTACACTGCCTATGTCTGGATGGTCGGGCGCGCCGGGGCGATCTTTGCGGTTCAGGTCAGTTATCTGGTCACCGGCGCGGGCGTGATCTGGGCGATGATCCTGCTTGGTGAAAGCTACTCAATCTGGGTCTGGGCGGCGATGGCGGTGATCTTGCTTGGCGTTTTCCTCGTCCAGCCCCGCCCGCGACCGCCGCTTGCCGAAACAGGCGAAAGTAGACAATCATCCCCCGTATGATCGGACTTGTCGAACCGGCCTCCGACCTTGCGGCGTATCTCAGCCTTGGCGTCGTCGCCGCGATGTTCGCGCTGTTCCTGACCGAGCGGTGGCCGGCGGAAGTCGTGGCGATCGGCGGCGCGGCGCTTCTCCTGATCCTTGGGCTCTTGCCCTACGACGACGCATTGGAAGTGCTGTCGAACCCCGCCCCCTGGACCATCGCGGCCATGTTCATCGTTATGGGCGCTTTGGTGAGGACCGGCGCGCTTTCCTGGTTCACCGGCAAGGTCGAGGCCGAGGCGGTGGTCCGACCGGCCATGGCGCTCGGCGCAATGATGGGCTTCGTGGTCTTCTCCTCCGCTATCGTGTCGAACACGCCCGTCGTCGTCGTGATGATACCGGTCTTCGTCCAGCTTGCTGGCAAGCTCGGGCTTTCAGCCTCCAAACTCCTGATCCCGCTCAGCTATGGCGCGATCCTGGGCGGCACGCTGACGCTGTTGGGGACCTCGACCAACCTCCTGGTCGATGGCGTCGCGCGGGCCGAGGGGCTGAGACCGTTCACCATCTTCGAAGTCACGCCGCTTGCCATCGTGCTCGTCGCCTGGGGTATGATCTATCTCCGCTACGTCGGCCCCAGACTTTTGCCGGAGCGAGACAGCATGGCCTCGTTGCTCTCCGGCCGCTCGAAGATGAAGTTTTTCACCGAAGTCGCCGTTCCCGAAGATTCCGACCTGATCGGACGCGCGGTTCAGGAGGTCGAGCTCTTCAAACGCGAAGGCGTCCGGCTGATTGACGTCCTTCGCGGCGACGCCTCGCTGCGTCGCAACCTAACTGGTGTCGAGCTCGCCGCCGGTGACCGCGTAGTTCTCCGCACCCAGATGAGCGAGCTTCTGGGGCTTCAGGAAGAGAAATCGCTTCGCGCCGTCGACAAGCTCTCCTCGGTGGAGACCGCCACTGTCGAGGTGCTGATCACGCCCGGATGCCGCATGGTCGGGCGCTCGCTGGGCACGCTCCGTCTCCGCCGCCGCTATGGGGTCTACCCGCTCGCCGTTCATCGCCGGGCGCAGAACATCGGGCGGCAGCTGGACGACCTGGTGGTGCGCGTGGGGGATACGCTGCTTCTCGAGGGCGCGCCGGGCGACATCCGCCGCCTTGCTACCGACATGAACCTTCTCGACGTCGGCCAGCCGACCGAGCGGGCCTATCGGCGCGGCAAGGCGCCAATCGCCGTAGCCGCTCTCTTGGGCATCGTCGGATTGGCTGCGCTTGGCGTCGCGCCGATCTTCTTCCTCTCGGTCGTGGCCGTCGCCGTCGTCCTACTGACCCGCTGCATCGACGCGGAGGAGGCGTTCGAGATGATCGAGGGCCGGCTCCTCGCGCTCATCTTCGCGATGCTCGCCATCGGCGCGGCGCTTGAGGCGACGGGCGCGGTTCGGCTCATCGTCCAAGGGGTCGCGCCGGCACTTGAGGGGCTGCCGCCATGGGCCATTGTCTGGGCGATCTACCTGATCACGTCAGTGCTGACCGAACTGGTGACCAACAATGCCGTCGCGGTCGTCATTACGCCCATTGCCATCGGGTTGGCCGCCGCGATGGGGATCGACCCGAGGCCGCTGGTGGTCGCGGTCATGGTCGCGGCCTCGGCGGCCTTCTCCACACCCATCGGCTATCAAACGAACATGCTGGTCTACGGACCGGGCGGTTACAAGTTCACCGACTTCATGAAGGTCGGGATACCCCTCAACCTCTCGGTCGGGCTTTTGGCATCGATCATGATCCCGATGATCTGGCCGCTCTAAGCCTCTTCTCCGCCCTCGGGCGACTCGCTTTCCTCGCCGCCCTCATTCTCGTCCGCCTCCGCCTCTCCCGAGGCCTCGGCTTTCTTCTGTTCTTTTTCGGCTTTTGCGGCCTTACGTTCGGCCTTCTTGGCCGCTTTAGCTTCAGCTTTGGCCGCATTTTTGGCCGTTTTGGCTTCAGCCTTAGCCGCTTTCTCTTCCGCGCGCGCCTGCGCGCTTCGCCTCTTTTGCCGCTTTTTTCGCCTCACGCTTCGCCTGACGCTCAGCCTTGCGAAGTTCCTTGTCGGATCGGGCTTTTTCGTCATCAACACCCGCACCGCCAGTGTCGACCGGTTGGCGTTCCGAGGATTCGTTCCGTCTCTCTTCGTTGCGATCCCGCGACGCGATTTCTTTGGCTTGGCGCCTTTCGATCTCGGCCCGCGGATCATTGCAGAAGTCAATGCCGAGGAACCGGCTGCAGCCAGCACCGCCGCTTTGCGAATGGGTGGCGCCCGGCACGGCGAGAATGGCGAGAACAATCATTAGGGAAAGGCGGGTCATTGTATCACTCACACGGCTGCAACTCTTGATTTGGCAAAACTACTGGCGGAACCCGCGCATTTTCCGCGAATTGGAGGAAATACGAGGGTTCTTCCGAGGCCGGGTATCCCGGAACGGGGCGGCGCGTCGCCGATCTGGAAACAAGCTGTCCACTAGGCCAGAACAGCAAGCGGCAATCGAAGGCGCCCACGGCTTGCGGAAGCGCCGGTGCTTGCCTACAACGGCGCCGGTTCCGAAGAGCGGGAGGCGCGCCATGGCAGGCCATTCAAAATGGGCGAATATTCAGCACAGGAAGGGCCGTCAGGACGCCGCGCGATCCAAGCTGTTCTCCAAGCTCTCGAAAGAGATCACCGTCGCCGCCAAGATGGGCGACCCGGACCCGGAAAAGAACCCGCGACTCCGCCTTGCCGTGAAGGAGGCGAAATCGCAGTCGGTCCCCAAGGACGTGATCGAGCGGGCGATCTCGAAAAGCCAGGCGGGCGAGGGTGATGATTTTGAGGAGATCCGCTACGAAGGCTATGGTCCGGGCGGCGTCGCCGTGATCGTCGAGGCGATGACCGACAATCGCAACCGCACCGCTTCGACCGTACGCTCAACCTTCGGGAAGCACGGCGGCAACCTGGGCGAGACCGGCTCGGTCAGCTTTATGTTCGAGCGGAAGGGCGAAATCCTCTATCCGACTGCCGCCGGCGACGAGGACACGATCATGATGGCTGCGATCGAGGCGGGCGCCGAGGACGTGGAAAGCTCCGAAGACGGCCATGCGATCTACACCGGCGATACGGACCTGAACGACGTGTCCACCGCGCTGGAGGCCGATCTGGGCGAGGCGGAATCGACCAAGCTGATCTGGAAGCCCACCACGACGACGGAGCTCGACCTGGACGGCGCGCAGAAGCTGATGCGCCTGATCGAGGTTCTGGAGGATGACGATGACATCCAGCGCGTGACCGCGAACTTCGAGGTTTCTGACGAGGTGATGGAGGCCCTGTCGGCGTAATTGGTCTCGGCGCCTGCCGGCGCCAACCCGCGCGGCCCTGCCGGCCGCTACAAGGGCCGCCGCCTCTCGCGCCTTCGGCGCTCACCCCGAGGAATTCCCGAAAGCAAAGAAGGGTCGGGGCCTTCTGTCGGAGCGGATGCGCCCATGACGGCCTTTCTTGCGGGTTTCCTTCTAAGCGCATCGCTGATCCTGGCGATCGGCGCCCAGAACGCCTTTGTCCTGCGCCAGGGTCTCAAAGGGTGGTACGTGGGGCCGGTCGTGGCGGTTTGCATCACTTCCGAGGCCGTCCTGATCGGCGCGGGCGTCGCGGGGTTCGGAGCTCTGTCTGAGGCCTATCCGGCGGCAGAACGGCTGATACGTTGGGCAGGCGCCGCGTTCCTCGTGGTCTATGGCCTCAGGAGTCTCTTGTCGGCCTTCGGCCCCGACCAGGTGCTGGCGGCGGCGGAGGAGGGCGGCGAGACGTTGCGCGCCGCCGTCCTCACCTCCATCGCGCTCACCTGGCTGAACCCGCATGTCTATCTCGACACCGTTGTCTTCCTGGGATCAGTCGCGGCCCAATACGGTGCGATGAACTGGGTGTTCGGAGCCGGTGCGCTCTCGGCCTCCGCCGTGTTCTTCCTCGCCCTCGGCTACGGCGCCCGCGCTTTGCAGCCGCTGTTCCGATCCCCTCTCGCCTGGCGGATCCTTGATCTGGCTATGGCGGCCCTGATGCTCGCGCTTGCGTATTTCCTCCTCGCCGCTTGAGGACCCGCACGCAGGGGCGCATAAGGCGGGCATGAGCGACGCCGCGGCCCAGAGACAAGACCGACCCGCTGCCGGCGTCTTCTGGATGCTGGTCACCGGGCTTTGCTTCGTCGCCGTGACCGCGCTCGTCAAACACGGGGCGCGTGATTTGCCGGCGGCCGAGGCGGCGTTCCTGCGCTTCGCGCTCGGAATCCTGTTTTTCCTCCCCTTCCTGGCGCAGATACTGCGCCTCCGGCTCACCCCGCGGCAGTGGAAAATCTTCGGTTTCCGCAGCGTGGCGCATACCTTTGCCGTGCTGCTTTGGTTCTATGCGATGACCCGGATCACCATCGCCGAGGTCACGGCAATGAATTACCTCGCGCCGGTCTACGTCACCATCGGAGCGGCGCTTTTTCTCGGCGAGCGGCTGGCCATTCGCCGGATCGCGGCCATCGCCGCCGCCTTTATCGGCGCGCTCATCATCCTGCGCCCGGGCTTCCGCGAGCTGTCGGACGGGCACATGGCGATGCTGGGCACGGCGCTCTTCTTCGCGATCAGCTACCTGACCGCCAAACGCATGACCGACGAGCTGCCCGCGACCGTCATCGTCGGCATTCTGTCGGTCACGGTCACGATCGGGCTTCTGCCTTTCGCGCTGGCCGTGTGGCAGACGCCCGCGCTCGAAGACCTCTTCTGGATGTTCCTCGTCGCGCTATTCGCGACCGGCGGACACTACGCTATGACGTTGGCCTTCGCCGCCGCGCCGGTCACCGTGACCCAACCGGTGACGTTTTTGCAGCTCGTCTGGGCGACACTCCTGGGCTCGCTGGTCTTTGGCGAGGGCGTCGATATCTGGGTGGTGATCGGCGGCACTGTGATCATCGCTGCCGTGACCTTCATCGCGATCCGCGAGGCGATGTTAAAGGTCAGGGAAAAGGGCGAGGCCGCGCCCGGCCCGTAAAGCAACCGGGCAGGAGACGGGCCATCAGGCGCCGTTTTCGGCCCTGAGAAGTGACATCTGCGCCTCTAGCGTTGCCAGACCGGCAGCGCGCGAGACCGGGTCCTCGGCAAGCGAGATCAGCGAGACGGTCACGAACCGCCCGTTCACGTCGAAGAGCGCGCGCCAGTAGTCCTCCGCCGCCTCCGCCGGGACCCCGCTTCGGTCGACGGCATGGATCAAAAGCGCTTCGCCTTCCCTTCGGGTCTCAAGAATGCGCACGCTTTCGGCCTCTCCGTCGCGAGCGAGCGCCGCGCGGCCCTCTTCTGTCGCGAAGAAGTCTTCGAGAAGGTCCGCGGGCGGGGCGCTCGCCTCGGCTGACTCGACGGAGACCGTGATGACACCTGGAACGCCCGGCCGCGGCAGAAGCGCGTTCCGTGCGATCGCCGCGCAGCTTCCGAAAACCACTACAGCGGCGTCGCCCCGCGTGCGGGTCGTAGAGGTATCCACGCACCATCCCCGCGCGCCCGAGATGATCAGACCGTCCGGCAGCCGCACCTCGACCGGCGCGCTGCGGGTCGCGTTGAAGCCTTCGGCGCAGCCCGCGAGCAGCAAAGCCGCAGTGAGGGCGAGGCCCTTAAAGGTCCATGTAGACATGGCTTTCCTTCTCGGCGCCCGGGTGTGTCACCGCGCCGAGCCGGGTCGAGCCGACAAGCTGCGCGTATTTCCAGAGCGCGCCCGACGTGTAGATCGTCCCGCGCGGGCCTGCCCAATCGGCTTTCCGCGCAGCCATCTCCTCGTCCGACAGCGCAACCGAGATCTCTCCTTTGATCGCGTCGATGGTGATGATGTCGCCGTTCTGGATCAGCGCGATCGGCCCGCCATGCGCCGCCTCCGGCCCCACGTGCCCCACGCAGAACCCGCGCGTCGCGCCCGAGAACCGGCCGTCAGTGATCAGCGCCACCTTCTTGCCCATGCCCTGACCCGAGATCGCAGCGGTCGTAGCCAGCATCTCGCGCATGCCCGGCCCGCCGGAGGGGCCTTCGTTCCGGATGACGATGACCTCGCCCTCTTCATAGGCGCGCTCCTTGACGGCGGCGAAGGCGTCCTCCTCGCATTCGAAGACGCGCGCCGGGCCGGTGAAGACCTGTTGCTCCTCGCTCATGCCCGCGACCTTCACGATGGCGCCTTCGGGGGCGAGGTTGCCTTTGAGACCTACGACGCCGCCCGTCTTGGTGATCGGCGTCTCGATCGGATATATCACCCGGCCGTCGGCCTCATGCGTTATGCGGTCGAGCTCCTCACCCATCGAATAGCCGGTGGCGGTGATGCAATCCTCATGCATAAGCCCGGCATTCCGCAATTCCTTCATGACAACGGGCACACCACCCGCTTCGTAGAGGTCCTTGGCCACGTACTTACCGCCGGGTTTCAGATCGACGAAGTAAGGCGTGTCGCGGAAGATCTCGCAAACATCGTCGAGATCGAAGGCGATCCCTGCTTCATGCGCGATAGCAGGCAGGTGCAGGCCCGCGTTGGTCGAGCCGCCGGTGCAGGCGACGACCCGCGCCGCGTTCTCCAGCGATTTGCGCGTTACGATATCCCGCGCCCGGATGTTCTTTTCCAGAAGGTTCATGACCGCGGCGCCCGAGGCCTCGCCGTACTGGTCGCGGCTCTCATAGGGTGCGGGCGCGCCGGAGGAGTTCGGGAGCGCGAGCCCCACGGCTTCCGACACGCAGGCCATCGTGTTCGCTGTGAACTGGCCGCCGCAGGCGCCGGCCGACGGGCAGGCGACCCGCTCGAGAATGGCGAGCTCTTCGTCCGAGTAGTTCCCCGCCTGATGCTGGCCGACCGCCTCGAACACGTCCTGGACGGTCACGTCCTTGCCGTTCAACCGGCCCGGGAGGATCGAGCCACCGTAAATGAAGACGGACGGGACATTCAATCGCACCATCGCCATCATCATCCCTGGCAGCGACTTGTCGCAGCCCGCAAGACCCACGATCGCGTCGTAGCAATGTCCACGCATGGTCAGCTCGACCGTATCCGCAATAGCTTCGCGCGAAGCGAGCGAAGAGCGCATGCCTTCGTGCCCCATCGCTATACCATCTGTGACGGTAATCGTCGTGAACTCGCGCGGCGTGCCGTAGGCCGCTTTGACGCCCATCTTCACCGCCTGCGCCTGACGGTTCAGAGCGATGTTGCACGGCGCGGCCTCGTTCCAGCAGGTCGCGACGCCGACGAAGGGTTGGGCGATCTCCTCCTCCGAAATCCCCATGGCGTAGTAGTAGGACCGGTGCGGCGCGCGGGACGGGCCTTCGGTCACATGGCGGCTGGGCAGGTGGGATTTGTCGAACTTTTTCCTGAGCATCTGGCTCCCTCCGTCGGGCGTGTCCGCTGAGGAATAGGTGACGGGGAGGCGGGCGGCAAGGCGGCGGGGACCGTTTTTCGGCGCGCCTTGGTCCTTCTCTCGGCCCGCCGAACCGAGACCAATGCGCGGGGGGCACGCTTTATGTGCGCATTCCGGCGCATTGACCCTGGCGGGTGCGGGGCATAGCTCCTCCCGGATGTCCTACGCCCTCTATCAGCCGATGATCCGCCATGCCCAGGCGCGGCCCGCGCTCTGGCGGCTCATCCTCGGAGTCATCACGGCCGTTGCCGTGGCCTTCCTCTGGATGGCTGGCATCGTTTTTCTTCTCGGCCTGGTCTGGGGCGTCGGGTTTGGCGCCGCGATCCCGCAGGTCTTCGGGCAGGGCGCCGATGCGGCCTGGCGGGCGATCCTCTACCTTCTCATCGTCGCGGGACTTGGACTTGGCACGCTCGTCGCAGCCGCGGCCTGGCAGGGACGCGGGCGGGCCAGTTTGATCGGGCCAGGCGCCCGCGCGCTGCGCCACTTCGCCGTCGCGGCGGCCGTCACGGCGGCCACGGCACTCGCACTCTCGCTCATTCCCAGCGGTACGGACGACGCGATTGAGAGGAACCTGCCGCTTTCCACCTGGCTCTTCTGGCTGCCCTTCGCACTCGTGGCGCTCGCGGCCCAGACGGGGGCCGAGGAGCTGTTCTTTCGCTGCTATCTGCAATCTCAGCTCGCTGCGCGGTTCCGCTGGCCGCTCGTCTGGCTCGCCGTTCCCGCCGTCGCTTTCGGCTTCGCTCACTACGTACCCGGCCTGCCTGGCAACAACGCGCTCCTCTACGTTGCCTTCGCGATTACCTTCGGCATCCTCGCCGGCGATCTGACCGCGCGGACCGGCAGTCTCGGCGCCGCATGGGGCTGGCATTTCGCGAATAACTCGATCGCTGTTCTGGTGGTGGCGACCGAAGGCTCGGTGACAGGGCTCGGGTTCTGGAAGACCGAGACCGGACTGACCGAAGCAATCCCGATTTCGTTCTGGCTCTTGACCGATCTGGCCGTCGTTCTGGTCGTCTGGCTGGTGATCCGGCGGCTCTTGCGGGTCTGAGCGCGGCGATTGCATTCCCACGCCCGCCCGACTATCTGAGGGCATCTAACGGGAACTCAAAGGCCCCCCGGATGAACTGGATCTCCAACTACGTCAGGCCCAAGATCAACTCGCTCTTCTCGCGTCGGGAAGTGCCCGAGAACCTGTGGACTAAGTGCCCCGAATGCGGAACGATGCTGTTCCACCGGGAGCTGGCGGAGAATCTCAACGTCTGCACGAACTGCGGCCACCACATGCAGCTCGTGCCCCGCGATCGGTTTTTGTCTCTATTTGACAACGGGATATTTGTCGAAGTGGAAGTGCCCGCACCGGTCGTCGACCCGCTCCAGTTCCGCGATCAAAAGAAATACCCCGAACGTTTGAAAACAGCCCAGAAGTCGACCGGCGAGTCCGAGGCCATGCTGGTCGCCGAGGGCGAGATCGGGCGCACGCCCATCGTGGCCGCGGCGCAGGATTTCACCTTCATGGGCGGCTCCATGGGCATATACGTGGGCAACGCGATCATCGCTGCCGCCGAGCGCGCGGTCGAGTTGAAACGCCCCCTCATCCTTTTTTCCGCCGCGGGCGGCGCGAGGATGCAGGAGGGGATTTTGTCGCTCATGCAGATGCCGCGCACGACCGTCGCGGTGGAGATGCTGCGCGACGCGGGCCTGCCCTACATCGTCGTGCTGACACACCCGACCACGGGCGGCGTCACGGCCTCCTATGCGATGCTGGGCGACGTGCATATCGCCGAGCCGAACGCGCTCATCTGTTTCGCAGGCCCACGCGTGATCGAGCAGACGATCCGGGAAAGCCTGCCTGAGGGGTTCCAGCGCGCCGAGTACCTTCTGGATCACGGCATGCTCGACCGGGTCACCCACCGCGGCGACATGAAGGAGGAGCTGGTGACGATCACCCGTATGCTCCTCGGCCTGCCGCCCGCCGTCAAAGGCGATCTGCCTCCGCCGGAAACGGTGGCAGAGCCCGCGCCGGCCAAGGCATCGAAAACGGCCTCCCAGCCCGAGCCGGAACCAGCCAAGGCGGCGCCCGCGAAAAAGACGCGCCGTCGGCGCAAGGCCTGACCGCGTCCACGCCGACATGACCGCCCAGGGCTCCGATGCCATTCTTGAGCGCATGATGGCGCTCCATCCCAAGGTCATCGACCTGACGCTTGACCGGATGGGCCGCTGTCTCGAGGCGGTCGGCAATCCGCATCTGAATGTTCCGCCCGTCATCCATGTGGCCGGCACCAATGGCAAAGGCTCGGTTCAGGCGATGATCCGTGCCGGGCTTGAGGCGGAGGGCGCGAGCGTTCACGCATACACCTCCCCCCATCTCGCGCGATTCCACGAGCGCATCCGCGTCGCGGGCCGGCTGATCACGGAAGAGGACCTGACCGCCATCCTCGACGAGGTCTACGAGGCCAACGGCGGCGAGACGATCACCTATTTCGAGATTACGACTGTCGCCGCCTTCCTCGCTTTTCAACGCAAAACAGCCGACTGGACGCTGCTGGAAGTGGGGCTCGGCGGACGGCACGACGCCACCAACGTGATCGATGAGCCGAGGCTCACGATCATTACCAAGATCGACCTCGATCATCAGCAGTTCCTGGGCGAGACGGTGGGTGAGATCGCCTATCAGAAAGCCGGGATCATCAAGCGCGGCATCCCCGTTGTAATCGGCCAGCAGCACGAAGCGGCGCTGGAGGTGATCGAGGCGGAGGCTGAGAGGCTCGGCGCCCCGACCATCGCCTGTGGTCAGCATTGGCATGTCCAGGAGGAGCGAGGGCGGCTCATCTATCAGGACGAGACCGGGCTTCTGGACCTGCCGCTGCCGAACCTGCGCGGCCCGCATCAGATCGGAAACGCCGGTATGGCTCTCGCAGCGCTTCGCCATCTCGGCTTCGGCGAAAAAGCCGCTGAAGGCGCGGTGACCGACGCCTACTGGCCCGCCCGGATGCAGCGTCTTCGTAAAGGTCCGCTGGTCGACTCCGCGCCCGGGGCCGAGATCTGGCTCGATGGCGGGCACAATCCGGCGGCGGCGGAGGCGCTGGCGGAAACGCTTGACGGGCTTCCGAGGCGTCCGACCTACATGATCTGCGGGATGCTCGCGACCAAGGATGTGGACGGCTACCTCCGTCCGCTCTCCCGGCGTGTTGCGCATCTCCACGCCATCGCCATTCCGAATGAAATCGCGACGCTTCCAGCGGAGACGACGGCGGCGGCGGCGGGCCGCGTCGGTCTATCTTCGACAGTCGCCGAAAGCGTCGAAGACGCGCTTCAGGCCATCCTAGCCGAGAACCCTGCCGCCCGCGTCCTGATCGCAGGTTCTCTCTATCTTGCGGGCGCGGTGCTGCGCGAGAACGGCTAGGTTCGGGCATGGCCTGGTACTCCCGCCTGATCGAACGTCAGATCCAGAAGGCGAAAGCCAGGGGCGAATTGGAGAATCTCGAAGGCGAGGGCGCGCCTTTGCCCGACCGCACCGGCGACGCTTTCGTCGATCCGGGCATCGCCGCCGAGTTCCGCGCCATGCCGGAAGCGGGCGTTCTGCCGGAAGAGATCGTTCTCAAGAAGCAGGCCGATGAGCTCAAGGCGCGGCTGGCCAAGACCCGAAACCCCGACAAGCGCCGAGCGCTCATGTCCAAACTGACCGACGTGCAGATGCGTCAGGCGATCGCCGAGGAGGCGCGGAAACGCTTCTTCGGAATGTGAGACTCAGACGCCAACGTCGACCAGCGCCTGCGCCAGAACCGGCACGGTTTTCTCATTGAGCCCTGCGATGTTCATCCGGCTGTCGTCGATCAGATAGATCGCGTGCTTCTCGCGCAGCTCCAGCACCTTCTCCGTCGGGATGCCGAGGCGCGAGAACATGCCTCGGTGCTGGGCGATGAAATCGAAGCGGTCGGAGTTGGTGCGCTGGCGCAACTCGCTTGCCAGCTGCTCGCGAAGTTTCAGCATTCCGAGCCGCACCTCTTCCAGCTCAGCCGCCCAGTCTGCCCTGAGAGCCGGATCGTCGAGGATCATCTGCACCACCCGCGCCCCGTGATCGGGCGGAAAGGAGTAATTCTGGCGGTTAAGGAAGTTCAGTGTCTTCTGCGTCTCGCCCTTCGCCTTTTCATCTGGCGCGATTGCCATCAAAAGGCCGGTCCGCTCGCGGTAGACGCCGAAGTTCTTCGAGCAGCTTGCAGCGATGATCACCTCCGGGAGCCGCGACGCGAGCAGGCGCACGCCGTAAGCGTCCTCATCGAGCCCGTCGCCGAAACCCTGATAGGCGATGTCGATAAACGGCACCGCGCCGGTCGCCGCAAGGTGGTCGGCCACCGCGTCCCATTGCGTCTGGGTCAGGTTGGCGCCCGTCGGGTTGTGGCAGCAGCCGTGCAGCAGGACGAGGTCGCCGGCTTTAACATCCGCCAGATCGGCCATCATGCCGTCGAAATCGACCGCGCGGGTCGCGTTATCGAAATACCGGTACTCTCGCATGGGGATGCCCAGGTACTTCACGATCGACGGGTGGTTCGGCCAGGTTGGCAGCGATAGCCAGATGCTGGCGGCCTTGTCGGCGTATTGCATCAGCTCAAGCCCCTGGCGCACCGCACCGGTGCCCCCAGGCGTGCCAACGGCGGCGACCCGGCTGACGTCAACGCTGTCGCCCAGGATCAACCCACGCATCGCGGCGGCATAGGCGGGATCGCCGGCTAAAGACGTGTAGACCTTGGTCTCTTGCGTCTCAACCAGCTGCCGCTCAGCGGCCTTAACGGCGCGCATGACCGGCGTCACGCCCTCGGCGTTCTTGTAGACGCCGACGCCGAGGTCGATCTTGCCCTCGCGCGGGTCGGCGCGGAACATCTCGACAAGCGCGAGGATCTTGTCGGCGGGTTGTGGAGCGAGGTCGGTCAGCATGGGCGTCACCTATGATGGAATGCGCGACAGGTCCCTGTCGCGGGTCAGGGTTCGGGTGCGGTCTTCGCGGCGAACCGCGTTGAAGCCGGCTTTCTGGTAGGTCTGGAGCGCGCGGGGATGGTCCAGCGTGCATGTGTTGACGGTCAGTTTCTCGGTGCCCGGCCGATCCCAGGCGGTGAGGACCGCAGTCTTAAGAAGCCAGGTGCCGACGCCTTTGCCAACAGCCTCGGGCACCATGCCAAAATAGGCGAGATCGACGATCCCGGCGCCCGCGTCTTCCAGCAGGAAGAAGCCCTGAGGCCAGCCGTGACCCATGAGAACGAACAGCGACATTTGGTCTTTCTCGAGCCAGTCGGCGATCTTGCCGTGCTCCCAGTCGTGGACATCCTCCCACGCGTAGTCCTTGCCGACCGCGTCGTAGAGCGCCAGAAACCACCAGACCGGCGGCTCCTCGCACTTCAAGAGGACGACATCGGCCCCGACCGGTAGCGAGGGCCAGTCGTATTCAGGACGCGCATCCATCTCGAGCCAGGTGACAGTGTAGTCGACCTTGGTGCCTGCGGGCTGGCGCGTCATCCGGTCTCCACCTTCAAATCGCCGTACATACCCCATTCGGACCAGGATCCGTCGTAGAGCGAATGTTGTCGATGGCCGATCCGCTCAAGCGCAAGGCTGAGGATCGCGGCGGTCACGCCCGAGCCGCAGGTGGTAATCGCCGGTTTGCTCAGATCCACGCCCGCCGCTTCGAACACCGCGCGGAGAGCGTCGGGAGATTTCATCGTGCCCTCGTCACTCAGAAGCGTCCGGTAATGAACGTTCTTCGAGCCCGGGATGTGGCCTGCGCGCAGGCCCTCGCGCGGCTCGGCCTCCTCGCCCTTGAACCGGCCGGGCGAGCGGGCGTCGACGATCTCGTGGTCGCCCAGTTTCGCGGCCTGCGCCACCTGGGTCACATCGCGGACCAGATGGTTCTGTTTCGAGACGGTGATGTGCCGGTCGCGCATCACCGGCGGCATGTCCTCGACCGGATGGCCCTCGGCCTCCCATTTGCCGAAACCGCCGTCGAGAACCGCGACATCGGTCTTGCCCATCAGGCGGAATAGCCACCAGACCCGCGCGGCAGAAAAGATGCCGGCACCATCATAGACGACCACCTGATGGCCGTCGCCCACGCCCATCGCGCGCATCCGGCTAATGAACTTCTCGGGCGGCGGCGCCATGTGCGGCAGCTCGGAGCGCTGGTCGCTGATCTCGTCGATGTCGAAATACCGGGCGCCGGGGATATGGGCCGCGTCGTATTCGGCGCGCCCGTCCCGGCCCATGTCGGGCAGGTACCAGGAGGCGTCGAAGATGCGGAGGTCGGGGTCGGAGAGGTGGTCGGCCAGCCACGTGGTCGAGACGAGCGTTTTCGGGTCGTCGGACATCTGCCTCTCCGTCTGTAACGGCTGTGTGCTACGCCTTGCCGCTCGCTAACGCAAGACGCTGGGGCCGAACGACGAACGCCGCCCGGGTGTCGGGCGGCGTTCAGGTCGGGTAGGGGACGGTTTTACTCGCCCGCGATGCGCTGAGCCGGGTTGAACCGTGTCTCTTCGCTGATCGTGAACTGCCCCCGTTGAAGCTTGCGAAACTTGCCCTGGCGCAGGAGCATTCCGAACGAGCGGAGCCCCGCTTCGCGCGAGAGGCTTAAGGCCGGATCGACCCGCGCGACGCGCTTCATGATCTCGGGCCGCGAGAAGTGCGGTTGGCCTTCGACGAAGGCGGAATAAGCCGCGGCGGCTTCCAGGAGATCGGGGAGCTCGCGGGCGCCCATCTCCTGGATGAACTCGGCAAAGGAGCCCGGCTCCGGCGGCGCTTTGGGTTCCGCATCGGCGCCCGGCGAGCGTACGCCTTCGATCTCGTCAACGCGCTGGGACGAAACGAGCACCAGGGGCGCGGCCTTCTTGGCCTCGTCCTTCGGCTCTTCGGCCTCCGGGGCCTCGGCCTCGAGCTCCGGGGTCTCCACTTGCGGTTCTTCCGCCTGATCAGGTTTGGCCGCCTTGACCTCTTCCGAGGGCTGACGCGAGATCACACGGTCGAGATCCTCGCGATAGGGCTCCTGATCCTCGGCGTCCTGCTCTTCTTTGGGCAGAATGCGGGTGAGGATGCGGTCCGCCTTGGTCGCCGCCACGGCGGCGCGCATCTGGCTGATCACGCGGCGGCGACGCACGCCTTCGCCATCGGCGAATTTCTCGTCCGTTTCTTTCAGCAGCCGTCCGACGTTGCCATTGGTCTCGGAAAGCGGCTCAAGCGGCTTGGACACAGGGCGTTGGGAGGTCTCGGCCGCCTCTGGCACTTCGTCCGTTTTTTCGTCGCCCAGAAGGCTGTCGTCGATCGCCGACACCTCTTCCACCGGGTCTTTGCGCCCCTCGAACGGCTCGATCTCTGTGTCGTTGCTGACCTCGGCCCGGACGCGGGCGAGGATGTCTTCGGTCCGATTGCGGGTCGGCGCGGGCGTTTCCGCTTCGTCCGCGGCCGGCTCCGGCTCGACCTCGGGTTCCGATGCAGGAGCGCCCTCCGCCGCAGCTTGCGTCTCAGGCGCGGTCTCTTCGGGGGCCTCAGCCTCCGCCTCGAGTTCCGGCGCCGCCTCTTCGGCTTCGGCCGTCGCAATCAGCGGCTCTTCCGCCTCAGGCGCCGGCGCTTCATGTTCGACCTCGGCGACCGACGGTTCGTCGGCTTCGGCGACCGGCGGTTCATCCGCTTCCGGCTCCGGCGCGTCTTCCACCACCGGCTCGGTCTCTGTCGCGGCTTCAGCGGCGGGTTCCGGCTCCTCCTCGGCCTCGGGAACCGCTTCGGCGACTGGCTCCGGTTGCTCTTCCGCCTCGATTTCAATTTCTGCTTCCGGCTCAGAAACGGGCGCGGAGTCTTCTTCCGGCTGCGCGTCGGTGGCCGCATCGGCCTCAAGCGCACCCTCGACCTCCTCGACCGGCTCCGACGCTTCGGCAGGCTCCTCGCTCAGAACGTCCGCATCCTCGAATTCCTCGCCCTCTTCGGCCAGATCGGCGCTAATTGAGGCGATTGTCTCGGTGTTGGCGCGGTCGCGGCGCGGCGCACCGAATTCATAAGAGGAGTCCTCCTCGTCGCGCATGAATTCCGACGCGAAATCCTTCGCCGGCTCAGGCGTCACATTGCGCGAGACGACGGCCCGAATGCGGCGGAGTTTTTCGGCGATGCTCTCCGGCGGGCCGCCGGCCTCTGGGGGCGCGGGGTGCGGATCGACCGTCAGGATGTCCTCGGGCTCGTCCGCCATCAGATATTCGTCATCGAAGGCCAGCGGACCGGTTTCCGAAATCTCCTCTGCGACAGGTTCTGGCGCCGCCTCGGGCTCCGGTTTCGCCTCTGGTTCCGGCTTGGTGGCTTCAGGTGGCTCGGGCGCCTTCTCCGCAACAGGTTCGGCTACCTCGGCATCCGCCACGGCTTCCGCCGCGCGGAGCGCCACGCCATTGTCGCGGATGCGCGCCTCGACGCGGGCCTGAACGGCGCGCTGTGCGATCGACTGCAGCATCTCGACATCCGGGGTCGGCGGCTCCGCCCCGAAATAGCGATCCTCCGCGGCCAGGTCGCGGAAATACTCGGCAATCCCCCGCATCGTGCCGAAGGGGTCGTCAAATCCCTCCAGCGTGCAGCTGAACGTGCCGTAGGACACTGTGAGGATCTTGTTCGACTCGGTCATGTGTCGGTCGCTTTCTCAACCATTACGTCAACATTCTGTTTACCAAATCGCGCGACGGAAATAGGAACCGAGGTAAGGAAATCACGGGTTTTTTTGGCGGCAGAATTGTGGCGCGGGGCAGCGGACATTGGGGTATTCGGACACGGATCAGGCAAGAGTGCAATCCCGGGCGGGGGTGACGCTGGTCGGTGCTGGAGAGCCTAGGCGCGAAGACATTGAGGAAGCGTTGAAATCCGCGCCCTGCCTGGTCGCGGCTGACGGGGGCGCTGACCGGGCGCTGGCGCTCGGATTCGCGCCCGAAGCGGTGATCGGAGACCTTGATTCGCTGACCGGCCGCGCGGCTCTGGGCGATACGCCCATATTCGAGATCGACGAGCAGGAAACCACTGATTTCGAGAAGTGCCTGAGCCTGATCGACGCGTCGCTCATACTCGCCTGCGGGTTTGCCGAGGCGCGGATCGACCATTCCTTGGCGGTCTACTCGGCGCTCGCCCGCCGGATCGGTCCGCCGACGATTGTTATTGGGTCCGAGGACATCGTCTTCGCGGCGCCGGACGAGATCGCGTTGGATTTGCCTGTCGGAACAAGGGTTTCCCTCTTTCCGATGGCGCCCCTCACGGGCCGGTCCGCGGGTCTGGAATGGCCGATCGAGGGGCTCGGCCTGACACCGATGGGCCGGATCGGAACGTCGAACCGGGTCACCGGGCCGGTCCGGCTCGCCTTAGACGCGCCGGGAATGCTAGTTATTCTGCCGCGCGAGACGCTTCCTCGCGCGCTGACGGCGCTGACCGGCTAACGGCGCGCTCGCGGGCCAGAATGTAGAGCCCGGCGGCGATCGTCACGCAGATCCCGGCGAGCGCGAGGCCGTTGGGGAAATCGCGAAAGATCAGCCAACCGACAAGCGCGGCGATCGGAATCTCCAGATACTGCATCGGCGCGAGCGTGGTCGAGGGGGCGAAGCGCAGCGACCAGGTCATCAAGAGGTGCGCGAGGGTGCCGAGGAGGCCCAGTGCCAGGAAAAGCCACCACAGGCTCGAAGGGGGAATTGCCAGCATGAGGTCCGGGATGGAAAGCATTGAAAAGAATAGAAATGCGGGAATCAGGACGATCATCGCCATGCCGCCGGATACCGCCTGAAGCGTGATCGGATCGACCTCTTTCGCGATCAGTCGGGTTGTCAGCATGAAGAGTGCGAAAAGGAGCGCGACGCCAAGGGGCAGCAGCGCGGGCCAGCCCACCTCGGCGAAACTTGGCTGCACCACCATCAGCGTGCCGGTAAACCCCACGACGCAAGCTCCGATCCGGCGCCGCCCGACCTCCTCCCCCAGCACGTAATGGCCAAGCAGCAGCATGATGAACGGCATAACGAAGGCTATGGCGATGGCGTCGGCAAGCGGCAGATAGCGGAGCGCGAGGAACATCATGCCGAGCGCGATGATGTGAAGCGCGGTTCGTATCGCGGTCAACCGGTAGACTCGGCCGCTGAGCGCCAGCGTTCGCGCAGTCAGGATCACGACCGGCGCCAGGATCAGAAACTGAATGCCGAAGCGGATGAAAACGAGCTGTCCGACGCCGGTCGTCTGGCCGAGAATCTTGGCGATCGAGTCGCCCAAGGGCGCGATCACGCAAAACCCAAGCATCAGTGCAATACCCAGAACGGGCCGGTCGGCTGTCTCCATGCGGCTCATGGCGCGACCCTAGGGGAGGACGCCTGGCGCCGCGACCCGAAACCGGCGCCTTTCTGGCCTTAAACTGCGGCTGATTTGGCCCTAACCCGGAAGTCGCGATTGGCCCAACTTGGCCGGCAATTCATCGAAACCCCGTTTCTGGAGGCCGCCATGTCCGTCGCCACCCGCGAAAACGATCTCTCGCACATCGTGGAAGCCGACCGCGCCCACATCTGGCACCACCTGATTCAGCACCGGCCCTTTGAGACGGTCGATCCCCGGATCATGGTCGAAGGCAAGGGCATGCGAGTTTGGGACGCCAACGGCAAAGAGCACCTGGACGCCGTTTCGGGCGGGGTCTGGACGGTGAACGTGGGCTATGGCCGCGAGCGGATCGCGAACGCGGTACGCGACCAGCTTCTTCAGATGCCCTATTTTGCAGGCTCCGCCGGTTCGATTCCGGGCGCGCGCTTCGCTGAACGTCTGATCGAAAAGATGCCGGGGCTGTCGCGTGTCTACTACTGCAACTCCGGCTCCGAAGCGAACGAGAAGGCCTTCAAGATGGTCCGCCAGATCGCGCACAAACGCTACGGCGGCAAGAAGCACAAGATCCTCTACCGCGAGCGCGATTACCACGGCACGACCATCGCATGCCTGTCGGCGGGGGGGCAGCCGGAGCGGAACGCGCAATACGGACCTTACGTACCGGGCTTTGTCGAGGTGCCGCATTGCCTCGGCTACCGGGCGCAGGTGGAAACCGTGAGCTACGGCGAATGGGCCGCGGACCAGATCGAGGAGGTGATCCTGCGCGAAGGGCCGGATACGGTTGGCGCCCTGTGTCTTGAGCCGGTGACGGCGGGAGGCGGGGTTATCCCGCCACCAGAAGGATACTGGTCGCGCGTGCAGGAGATCTGCCGAAAGTACGATGTTCTGCTCCACATCGACGAGGTTGTCTGCGGCGTGGGCCGGACCGGCGAATGGTTCGGCTATCAGAACTATGGCATCGAGCCCGACTTCGTGACGATGGCCAAGGGCGTGGCCTCCGGTTACGCCGCCATTGCCTGTCTGGTGACGACCGAAGAGGTTTTCGCGATGTTCAAGGACGATGCCGACGATCCGATGAACTACTTCCGCGACATCTCCACATTCGGCGGTTGCACCGCCGGACCGGCGGCGGCGATGGAGAATATGGCGATCATCGAGGAGGAGGGGCTCCTCGAGAACACGACTGCCCGCGGCGCGCAACTGATCGATAACCTGCTGGCGCTTCAGGAAAAACACCGTGTGATCGGGGACGTGCGCGGCAAGGGCCTGTTCTGCGGCGCCGAACTGGTCGCCGACCGTCAGACCAAGGAGCCGGCCGACGAGAAAAGGGTGCAGGCCGTGGTCGGGGATTGCATGGCGCAGGGCGTGGTGATCGGGGCGACCAACCGCTCGCTTCCCGGCTTCAACAACACGCTTTGCTTCAGTCCGGCTTTGATCTCATCGGCGGACGACATCGACGAGATCACGAGCGCCGTGGACAAGGCCCTCACGAAGGTCTTTTCCTAAGTCCGCGCGCGGAACGCTTCGATCGCGTTGCGCGTCTCGCGCGCTTCCTCGGTCAGCCAGTCCACAAACCGCTGCACCTGCGGACGGTTCCGGGCATCGTCCCGGACCGTCAGGCGATAGGGGCTGGGCGCTGGAATGCTCTGGCTGGCCGCGAAAAGAGGCACGACATTGCCCTCAGCGACGTCGTCCAGGATGAGCGAAAGCCCGCAAACCAGAAATCCGACGTTCTCGCGCACGGCTTCAAGCGCGACCCGAGCGTGCTGGTAACGGATGCCGCGATCCGTGCCGCTTTTGCGAAGACCGAAGGCGTCGAACCAATCGACCCAACCAGGGAAGCCGCTCTCCTCAAGCTGCCGTTTCAAATGCAAAAGAGGCAAACCCTCCATCAGATGAACCGGATCCCAATCGCCAGTTCGGCGGACGTTGTCAGGGCCGGTGACGGGCACGAAAAGGTCTGAGAACAGCGCTTCGCCCGTGTCCTCGCCATAGGTCACCCGCATATCGGGCGTCCCAAGCCTGAGCGGCACGTCGCCCGCGCCGTTTATGCAGAAGAGGATGTTCGGATGCGCCTCGCGAAACGCGTCGATACGGGGCAGGAGCCAGAGCTCGGACCAGTCAGGGTCGGCGACGATATGGAGTTCGCTCACTCTCTGGAAATCGAGCGTCTCGGTCACGCGGCCCAGCGCCTCGAAGGCCGAGCGCAGGTCGGCCAGCGCGAGATCGAGTTCTTTGGTAGGTTTCAGACCTGACCGCCCGCGCAAGAGGAGGTCGGTTCCTAGGTAATCTTCCAGCGCCCTGATCCGCTGCCCGACGGCGGCGGGGGTGATTCCCAACTCGCCGGCGGCGTCTTTTAGCGATCCGCGCCGCACGGCGAGTTCGAGCGCCTGGAGCGATTTCAGATGCGTGGTCACCGGCATTTGCTAAAGCCTATCTTTCTCGTGCTCAAAATGCCTTGCCAACACTAAAGGTGGTCTTTCGATGAGCCAAGAAAATTGAGTTTTGCGGGCGCGGATCGCCGGCACATGATGGCCTCACCGACTTTTCAGGAGGCGAACATGATGAAGAGATTTATGATCGAACGCGACATCCCTGGCATCGGCAAATTTTCCCTGACCGAGCTTTGCGGCGCGGCCCGGGCGTCGAACCAGGCGCTGGACAATATCGGCCCGTCGATCCAGTGGCAGCACACCTATGTCGCCGGCGACAAGACTTTTTGCGTCTACCTTGCCGAGAGCGAGGAAGACATCCAGAAACACTCCGAACTGAGCGGAATCCCGGTGCACCGGATTACCGAAGTGTCGCAGATCATCGATCCGCTGACGGCCAACAACTGAACGGAGTCAAGAAGACGGGCGCGCCGGTGAGAGCGGCGTCGCCCGTTTCCTGCAAGGTCCCTAAGCGGACCCTTTCCTGGAATTAGCTGAAGCTGACGCGAATGAACTGGCCCGTTGTTCGGGTCCGCGCCCGGCGGCCTGCGGCGTTCGGCTGGTGCAGATGCTCGGTCATGCGTTCGAGAACCGGCACCAGCGAGCGTTCGGAGCCGTGCAGAACCTGGATGGTTTGCTGATTGCCCTTGAGGCGAAGATGCATCTTGGCGTCTCCCCGCTTGGTCTCGGACCGCTTGAGGAAGATGCTTTCGACCGATTTCCCAATGATGACCCGACGCAACCGGAAGACGCCCTGATTGTTCACGGTGCCGATGCGAATGATGCCTCGATGGGAATCGACCTGGATTTCTGTGCGAAAACCCCGGCTCGCGAGCGTGTAGATCGCGAGCCCGATCAGCGTGAAGCCGATGGGCAGACCGATGTAGGCAAGCGCGCCGCCCGGCGCCGTCGCGATCACGGGATGCAGGAGAAGGAGCAGGCCGGCCGGCAGCATCGTGAGACCGACTGTCTTCAGACCGGTTTCCGCCAGTGATTCGGCGTCCTGGCCCTTAGAGCCTTTCTTGACTGTGAAACCCCAATGCGTCTCGCGCACCTTGTGGGTTGAAACGCCAGGCGCTCCGCGTTCCTGCACGGCGCCCCAGAATTCTTCGCTTACAACGCTCATCGCCCGTCGTCCCATCACGTTCTGTGTGTTTGCCCAAATGATTCGACGATTTGGGCGGAAGTCGGACAGCGAGAGGGCGATTTAAGTACAACCGTGAATTGTCTGAATTCGGAGACAGCCAGACATAAAGGTTTCGCGTGGGTGCCCGAATTCGACCCAAGTCGTCGGGTATTTTCATGAAAGGCCGCAGTTCCATGTGTACGGGCACCCCTCTCGCGCGCGGCCGGCGAGGGGCCGTTTGTGAGTGAGTTCGACGATGGTTTTGTCAACGATTTCGCACCTTTTCCCGTGGATCGCGCTGTTCGGCCCGATCGTTCTGGTGGTGCTCATCTTGGGCGCGATGCGCCTTCTTGATGTCATGCGCTCTAAGCACGATGTGGTCATCCACGAGCGCAATATCGGGTAAGTCCTGCCAGACTGGCCTTAACGCCGCCCTCCCGCTATAGCCAGATGCGGAGGGCGGCATGGCCATTGCTGCGGAGCAATTCTATCTGGATTCAGGGTTCGAAGGGACCCTGCAGAAGCAGATCCAGTCCATCGTCGCCGAGGCGATCCTGTCAGGCCGGTTCCGGCCCGGCGACAAGCTGCCGTCCAGCCGAGGGCTGGCCAAACACCTCGGCATCAGTCGGATCACTGTGACGCTCGCCTATACTGAGCTGCTGGCCGACGATTACATCGTTTCCAAGGGACGGTCCGGATACTTCGTGTCCCAAACCGCGCCCAGTCCGCGTATGGCGACGGGGCCGGAGGCGCGGACCGACGCGGTGGACTGGGGCCGGACCATTGGCACGAAATGGTCTTCCTCGGCCCGTGTCGACCGGCCGCACGACTGGCGGCGCTACCCCTATTCCTTCATCTACGGGCAGGCCGACTCAGCGCTTTTCGATCACCGGAACTGGCGCGCCTGCGCTCTGCAAGCCCTGGGTCAGCGCGATTTTGACGCGCTGACGGCGGATTACTACGAGCGGGACGATCCGAAGCTCATCGAGTTCATCGCCCGCCATTCGCTCCCCCGCCGGGGAATCGCGGCGCGGCCGGAGGAGATCCTTGTCACCCTCGGCGCGCAGAACGCGCTTTGGATCGCGGCGGAGCTTCTGCTGACGCAACGCCGGACGGCGGCGATCGAGCGGCCCTGCTACCCCGGCCTGTCGGAGATCCTCTCGCGCTCGCGCTGCAACATTGTCACGGTTTCGGTGGACCAGGACGGCTTGCCACCCAACGCGCTGCCGCGCGGCGTGGAAGTCGTCTTCGCGACGCCTTCGCATCATTGTCCGACCTCGGTAACGATGCCGGTCGCGCGGCGGCAGGCATTGTTGAAGCGCGCCTCGGAGGAGAATTTCGTAGTCGTCGAGGACGATTACGAATTCGAGATGTCCTTTCTCGACCCGCCGTCGCCCGCCCTTAAATCCCTCGACCGGGAGGGGCGTGTGATCCACATCGGGTCCTTCTCCAAGTCGCTCTTTCCTGGGCTCAGGCTCGGTTACCTCGTCGGGCCGGAGCCGTTCATCCGCGAGGCGCGCGCGCTCAGAGCTACGATTCTCCGCCACCCGCCGGGGCATGTGCAGCGCACGGCGGCCTATTTCCTGTCGCTCGGCCATTACGACGCGCTGATCCGGCGGACGGCGCGCGCGTTTGCTGAGCGGCGGCGGGTCATGGAGGACGCGATCGCCCGGCACGGGCTTGCGATGGCCGAAGGTGGTTCTGGGGGATCAAGCATCTGGATGGCGGCGCCCGAGGGCGCCGATACCGGAGCTCTGGCGGAAAAGGTGAGAGAAGACGGGGTTCTGATCGAACCGGGAGCGCCGTTCTTTCCCGAGTCCAACCCACCTCGGCACTTTTACCGGCTGGCGTATTCCTCGATTCCCGAAGAACGCATTCCGGAGGGAATCGCACGGATCGCGCGGGCACTGGCGGCGTGACGCCGGAGCTTCTTTCCGCTTGGGGCGCTGGGCAGGTTCTGCATCCCCTTAAGGGTGGGGCGCGTTCGCGCGTCTGGCGCGTCCGGGTCGGGCGTGAGGATTTCGCGGCGCGGAATGCGGGTTTGAACGAGCCGGGCGCCCGCTGGCAGGTGCAGACGCAAGAGATGGCGCGCCGGGCGGGTCTTCATCCGCCTCGGTTGCATCCCTGCGCCGACGGCAGATTATCCGTCGGGGGGTGGTTTCTTGAGACTTGGTTGGACGGTGTCTCGGGAAATGCCGGCGACGTGGCGGCGCTTGCGCCGTCCATCCGGCGTTTTCACCGCCTGACGCGGGGCTGGAGGCGCCGCCCTGACAGGTCCGGAGCCGCGGGGGCGTACATTCCGTCAAATCTCCTGGTTGCGACACGCAAGATGTTTTCCGCTTGCCTGCGGACGGCGGTGCATGGCGACATCCATGCGGGTAATGTCCTCCGCTGCGCGGATGGACGTCTCGCGCTGATCGACTGGGATGAGGCGCGGACGGACAGCCCGGCTGTGGACGAGATTGCGTTTTCAACGCCCGGGGCGCCGCGCGATCTCGCACACGCTGCGGCCGAAACCGCCGCCTGCTGGTCCGAGGAACCGGCGCGGGCGCGGGCCATGGCGCGGAAGGTACGGCATCTGGTCCGGACTGGCCTTATTCCGCCCGCTCATCTGGCCCTACGGACCCCCCGAACGCTCCCGTAAAAACGCGCTGACTTCGGGAGACACACGCGATGGAAATGACCACGGAAGAAGCCTTCGTGAAGGTGCTGCAGCGCCACGGGATCAACCATGCTTTCGGGATCATCGGGTCGGCCTTCATGCCGATTTCGGACCTCTTCCCGGATGCCGGGATCACCTTCTGGGACTGCGCCCATGAGTGCTCAGGAGGGATGATGGCCGACGGCTACACGCGGGCGTCGGGTCGGATGTCGATGATGATCGCGCAGAACGGGCCAGGGATCACAAACTTGGTGACCGCCGTGAAGACTGCGTACTGGAATCACACACCCTTGTTGCTGGTCACTCCACAAGCGGCCAACAAAACGATCGGACAGGGAGGCTTTCAGGAAGTAGAGCAGATGAAGCTGTTCGAAGACATGGTGGCGTATCAGGAAGAGGTGCGCGATCCGGCGCGGATCGCCGAGGTGCTGAACCGCGTGATCCTGAAAGCGCATCGCGCCTCGGCACCCGCGCAGATCAACGTGCCGCGCGACATGTGGACTAAGGTAATCGACATCGACCTGCCCGCCGTCGTCGAGTTTGAAAGACCCTCGGGCGGTGAGGCGGCGATTTCCGCGGCAGCGGAGATGCTGTCAGAGGCTCGGTTCCCGGTGATCCTGAACGGCGCGGGCGTGGTTCTGAGCGGCGCGATCCCGGCGTCGATGGCGCTGGCCGAGCGCTTGGACGCAGCCGTGTGCGTAGGCTACCAGCACAACGACGCCTTTCCGGGATCCCACCCGCTCTTCGCGGGCCCATTGGGATACAACGGTTCGAAGGCCGGGATGGAGCTGATTGCGAAGGCGGATGTCGTGCTCGCACTGGGCACCCGGCTCAATCCTTTCTCGACCCTACCGGGCTATGGGATCGACTACTGGCCCAAGGGCGCAAAGATCGTTCAGGTCGACATCAACCCCGACCGGATTGGTCTGACCAAGCCGGTGACGGTGGGCATCGTAGGAGACGCTCGGCAGGTGGCGGAGAGCCTGTTGGAGAAGCTATCGGCCACGGCGGGCGACGCGGACCGCGCCAAGCGGAAGGCAACGATCGCCACCACCAAGTCGACCTGGGCCCAACAGCTTTCTTCGATGGATCACGAGGATGACGACCCCGGCACGACCTGGAACGAGCGCGCGCGAAACGCCAAACCGGACTGGATGAGCCCCCGGATGGCGTGGCGGGCGATTCAGGCGGCGCTGCCGAAGGAGGCGATCATCTCGTCCGACATCGGTAACAACTGCGCCATCGGCAACGCCTATCCGACGTTCGAGGCCGGACGGAAGTATCTGGCGCCGGGGCTCTTCGGCCCTTGCGGCTACGGGTTCCCTGCGATTGTGGGCGCCAAGATCGGCTGCCCGGACGTGCCGGTCGTCGGGTTTGCGGGCGACGGCGCCTTTGGCATCTCGATGGCCGAGATGACCGCAGTGGGCCGGGGCGAATGGCCGCCGATCACCATGATTATCTTCCGCAACTATCAGTGGGGCGCCGAAAAGCGGAACACGACGCTCTGGTATGACGACAACTTCGTCGGCACCGAGCTGAATGAGGGCGTGTCATACGCCGGCATCGCCAAGGCTTGCGGGCTCGAGGGCGTGGCGGCGCGGACGATGGACGAGCTGACAGACGCGCTCAACACCGCGGTGAAGCGCCAGATGCATGACGGCAAGACCACCTTCATCGAGGCGATGATCAATCAGGAGCTGGGCGAGCCGTTCCGCCGCGACGCGATGACCGCGCCGGTGGCGGTGGCCGGGATCGATCCGGCAGACATGCGCGCATGAACCTCGGCTTGATCGTCAACGCGGGCTCGTCATCGGTGAAGATGGCGGTCCTTGGGGACGATCTGGCGCGGGTGGCGAGCGTCTCTGTCAGCGAGATCGGCGGGCGGTCGGTCTTGTCGGGGCCGGACGACGCACAAGAGGTGGCGGCGACCGATCATGGGCGGGCGGTCGGGCTTTGCCTCGAGGCGCTCGGGGGCGATCTGGGGCGCGTCGCCTATGCCGGCCACCGGGTGGTGCATGGCGGCGACCTGACTGCGCCGATGGCGATCGGGCCGGAGTCTCTGGGCGCGATCGAGGCGGCGGTGCCGCTGGCGCCTTTGCACAACCCCGCGAACCTGGCAGGCATACGAGCGCTCGCGGCAGCGCTGCCGGAGCTTCCTCAGGCGGCGAGTTTCGACACCGCCTTTCACGCCACGATCCCGGAGATGCGGCGGCGCTATGCGGTGCCCGATCACATCGCCGCGCGGGGGATACGCCGCTACGGGTTTCACGGGCTGAGTTACGCTGGGCTGGTCCGGCGGCTGCCGGAGATCAGCGGTGCTCCTTTGCCGGCGCGGCTGCTCGCCTGCCATCTGGGGAACGGCGCGAGCCTTTGCGCGATCCGCGAGGGGCAGTCCGTGGCGACGACGATGGGGTACTCGCCGGTCGAAGGCCTCGCGATGGGAACGCGGGTGGGAGACATAGACGCGAACGCGGTGTTGCGGCTGGCCGAGGAGGACGGGATCGACGCGGCGCGGCGGCTCCTCAACCACGAGAGCGGGCTTTTAGGCCTCTCGGGCCTGTCGGACATGCGGGCCTTGGAGGCGGCGGGGCGGAGGGACGTGATTGAACTTTTCTGCGATCGGGTGGTGATGGCGGCCGGCGCGATGATCGCCGCCATGGGCGGGATCGATGCGGTCGCGTTCACTGGGGGGATCGGGGAGAACTCGGAGACCGTTCGGGAACGGGTTGTTCACGGGCTGGCCTGGACGGGGGTGCGGAACGTTTGGATCGTGCCGGCGGATGAGGAAGGCGAGATCGCGCGGGAGGCGCGGGCCGTGTTGGGAATAGGAAACTAGGAGTCGCCCGGGCGCAAACGCCGGGCAGCGCCCGACCCATCCGGACATGCCTTGCGCTGCGCCCACCGAGCGGGGTCAACCCAGAACCCAAGCCTCCGCTCCTTCCCCTCCTCAAGCAACAGAGCTAGACCGGGCTGAAAGAGGAGGGACGCCGATGCGCGCGCAGCCGAAAGCCAGCCATTTCGTAAACGGCCGCTACGTGGAGGACAGGGCAGGCGGGCAGATCGACTGCGTCTACGCCGCGACAGGCGAGGTCGTCGCGCGGGTCCATGAGGCGACCGACGCCGTGGTCGAAGAAGCGCTTGCCGCCGCCAGAGCCGCAGGCCCGGAATGGGCCGCCATGACCGGGACGGAGCGTGGGCGAATACTCCGCCGCGCCGCCGACATGATGCGCGCGGAGAACCGGGCGCTGTCCGAGATCGAAACGCTCGACACCGGCAAACCCCTGCAGGAAACGCTGGTCGCGGACGCGACGAGCGGCGCGGACGCGCTCGAGTATTTCGGCGGGCTGGCCGGCAGCCTGACGGGCGAGACCATGCAGCTTCCGGGCGGCGACTGGGCCTATACGATCCGCGAGCCCCTTGGCGTCTGCGTGGGGATCGGCGCCTGGAACTACCCAACCCAGATCGCTTGCTGGAAGGGGGCGCCCGCGCTCGCTTGCGGCAACACGATGGTCTTCAAGCCGTCGGAAACGACTCCTTTGTCGGCGCTGCGCGTGGCGGAAATCCTGAAGGAAGCGGGATTGCCTGACGGAGTCTACAACGTCGTTCAGGGTCGGGGCGGCGTGGGCGCGAAGCTGATCACGGATGACCGCGTGGCGAAAGTGTCGCTGACCGGGTCGGTGCCGACCGGGAAGAAGGTGTACGCGACTGCCGCAGAAGGCATGCGGCACGTGACGATGGAGCTGGGCGGCAAGTCGCCGCTGATTGTCTTTGGCGACGCCGATCTCGACAAGGCGGTATCGGGGGCGATTTTGGGGAATTTCTATTCCTCCGGGCAGGTCTGCTCGAATGGGACGCGTGTCTTCGTCGAGAAAGGGACGCGGGCGGCCTTTGTCGACAGGTTGGTGGAGCGCCTGCGGGGCGTGGTCATGGGCGACCCGTTGGATGAGGCGGTGAACTTCGGCCCGATGGTGAGCCAAGAGCAGATGGAGATCGTACTCGGCTACATCGAAAAGGGCGTGGCCGAGGGCGGGACGCTCGCGGCAGGCGGGCGGCGGTCGAACCGGCCGGGGTTTTTCATCGAGCCGACCGTGTTCACCGACGTGACCGACGACATGACGATCGCGCAGGAGGAGATCTTCGGACCTGTCCTGTCCGTCCTTGATTTCGAGAACGAGGACGAGGTGATGGCGCGGGCGAACGCCACGCCGTTCGGGCTTGCGGCGGGTGTCTTCACCTCGGACCTGCAAAGGGCGCACAGGGTGGTTCGCGGGTTTGAGGCGGGGACCTGCTACATCAATCATTACAACGGCGCGCCGGTCGAAATGCCGTTTGGCGGATCGAAGCTCTCGGGTGTAGGGCGCGAGAATTCGAAGCTGGCGATCAATCACTATTCCGAACTCAAGGCGGTCTATGTCGGCATGGGGGATGTCGAGGCGCCGTTTTGAGCCTGACGGTCTTCTTCGCGGTCCTGCTGGCGGCTTTGTTGCACGCCTCTTGGAACGCGGCGGTTAAGGGCGGACCGGACAAGCTTCTGGCGATGTCGTCTGTGATCCTGGGGCATGTGCCCTTCGCGCTGGCCTCGCTTTTGATCGCGCCCGCGCCTGAGCCGGCGTCCTATCCTTATCTGGCGGCGGGCGTCGCCTTGCACTTGGGCTATCAGCTTTTCCTCGTGAAATCATACGCTTTGGGGGATCTGACACAGGTCTATCCAATCGCGCGCGGGTCCGCGCCCTTGATTGTCGCAGTCGTGTCTGTCGGGTTTCTGGGCGTGGCCCTGAGCATTGGGGAGGTGGTCGCGGTCCTTCTGATCGCTTGCGGCATTCTCAGCCTCGCGCTGGTGCGAAAGGCGGACGGGCAGCGAAACGGACGGGCGGCAGCGCTGGCGCTCACGACCGGCTGTTTCATCGCCGGATACTCGCTTGTCGACGGATTGGGGGCGCGGGCGGCGGGCACGTCGCTGGGGTTCTTCGCTTGGCTGGCGGTGTTCAACGGAGGTTTGATGGCGATCTTTCTCGCGCTGCGATCGCCCGAGACGCTCAGGGCGGTGCCCAAAGCCGGGCGGGGCCTGTTCATCGTTGGCGGCGGCGCAAGCTTCATCGCCTTCGCGATTGTCACCTGGGGCTTCACCCAGGCGCCGATCGCGCTTGTCGCGGCGCTCCGCGAAACGAGCATCATCTTCGCGCTGCTGATCGGGGTCGTGTTCCTGAAAGAGCCGCTGAATTTGCTAAAAGTAGCTTCCACGATGCTGACGATCTGCGGGGCGGTCCTTCTCCGGGCGGCGCGGCAATAAAAAAACGGCGGCATCCGGGAGGAGGTGGATGCCGCCGCATGTTGCAGACCGCCCAGGGAGGAGGAGAGGGCGACCTGGTCTCGGTATTCCGTGCGGCGGCACCAGGGAGGAGGTGGGTGCCGCCGCGGTCGTCAGGGGCCCAGGGAGGAGGAAGGACCCGCTGAACCTGTGGTCATCAACCGCCGTAGGCGGCGCTGTAGGCGATCGCGCGGAATTGGGCGCGCGAAAGGCCGAGATCGAAAAGCTCGCGGTCGCTGAGCGTTTCAAGCTCCTCAAGCGTTTTGCGGTAGGTTCTGTAGCGCTGGACGCGCTGGTTCAGGCTTCCGATCAGTCCGGCGACGCGGTTCTCGCGCGAGGCCGAAGGCCGGGTGAATGTTTCGATAGCAGACATCGCTCGTTTTCCTTCAAAGCGCGTTATCGGTAACACGCTGCGTTTCTTACCAGCCGAAAATAGGCAAATGCTGCGATTGCACAATGGGCAGGAATTCAATGCTGCCATGCAGCATTTGCATGGGTGATTGAGGCGAAAACGGGCAAAGCGCCTCTCAAACCGGCGAAGCGCCGCAGGCCTCTTGCCAAAGGCTCAGCAACCGCACAGGTAGAGCAACAATATTGTTAGAAGGCGGCTGCAATGGCGATCACGCGGGAAAGAATCCTTGACGCGCTGAAACAAATCGAGACGCCGGATGGCGGCGATCTGATCAGCCGGGACCTCGTTCGCGCGGTCCAGGTGGACGGCGGCGCTGTTTCTTTCGTGATCGAAGCGGAAAACCCGGACAAGGCGCGGATGCTCGAGGGCGCGCGCCAGGCGGCTGAGAGCGCCGTCCGGGCTATCGACGGCGTTGCGCGGGTCTCGGCGCTCCTGACCGCGCATGGACCGGCCGCGCCCAAGAAGGAGCCGCCGTCTCTGAAGATCGGCGGTCATCCGAAACCGCAACCCGCCGGACCGCAGAAGGTCTCTGGCGTCGACCGGATCCTCGCAATCGGCTCGGGCAAGGGCGGGGTCGGGAAGTCGACGGTCTCCTCCAACCTCGCGGTCGCGCTCGCCAAAGAGGGGCGTCACGTCGGGCTTCTGGACGCCGATATCTACGGGCCGTCACAGCCTAAGATGATGGGCGTGAGCAAGCGTCCTGCCTCGCCGGATGGCAAGACGATCATTCCGCTGCACGCGTATGGCGTCACGCTGATGTCGATCGGTTTCATGATGGACCCGGCGAAAGCGGTGGTCTGGCGCGGGCCGATGCTGATGGGTGCGCTTCAACAGATGCTGGGGCAGGTCCAGTGGGGCGAGCTGGACGTGTTGATCGTCGATCTGCCGCCGGGGACCGGCGACGTGCAGCTGACGCTCTGCCAGAAGGCGGCGGTAACCGGCGCGATCATCGTCTCGACCCCGCAGGACGTTGCGCTTCTGGACGCGCGAAAGGCCATCGACATGTTCCGCACGCTCAAGACGCCGGTTCTGGGGCTCATCGAAAACATGTCGACCTATGTCTGCCCGAAGTGCGGGCATGAAGAGCACCTCTTCGGACATGGCGGCGTCCGGGCCGAGGCCGAAACCATGGGCGTGCCGTTTCTGGGCGAGATCCCGCTGGCGCTGGACGTTCGCGTCGCTGGAGACAGCGGCACGCCGATTGCTGCCGGGGAGGGTGCGGCTGCCGAGGCCTATGGCCATCTCGCGCGCCGGCTGGTTGGCGGCGGCATGGCCTGAGGGCCAGCGGCGGGAGGCGCCGGCGCGCAGGTAGAGGGCTTCGCCCCTTCGGCCCTGATGGGCCCCGCGCCCTGAAGCACTTGGTAGAGCAAAAATGGGAATGGGATTGGATGGCCCGGGGCCGGGATTCGGTCTCGATTCGGGGTGGCCTACGATCCAAACGGCGCGAATTCGCTGTTGTCTGACATTGATCTGGGAAAATATGGGATGGCTTTGGCGGAGTCTCCGTTATCCATATTTGCCATGAAACTTTGAAAAATGAGACTATTCGGCACAACATATTGTGACGAACTAGGGCCGTCTGACATTAAGAGCAGGAAGATCATCAACTTTTCCCAAAAATTTCTATTGCATCCCATGAATTCCCATGGCACCTTCCTTTCATCGGAAGAACGGGACAGTCACGGGGCGCCAAAGACCCCACGGCAACCAAATAAGAGCAGGTTTCATACAGGCACCGCTTTTCCGATTTGAGAGATCCGGCGCGCGGGCGAGCAGACATCCCCCCAGGTGGCGCGCGCAGCTGGAGACACCCGGAAACGGGACGAGGGCGGCGGATCGGACACTGGCAGCAGTCCGATCCGCCGTTTTCGCATCAGGGGGCCGAAACAAAGGGGCCGCGGGACAGTGGTTCGGAGGTTCAGAGGCGAAGGCGTCCAAAAGGTGGACGCGAAGGGCAGGGTGTCTATCCCGGCCCATTTCCGCCGTGTCCTCGAAGACGGCGACCCTGCGTGGAGCGACGGCAAGGCGCCCGAGTTCGTTGTGGTCTATGGTGACCATCGCCGGGATTATCTTGAGTGTTTCACCATCGACAGCGCGAACGACGTAGACGCGAGGATCGACCGGCTGCCGCGCGGCTCGAAAAAGCGCCGCGCTCTGGAAAAACTCTTCAACGGTCAGTCGATGCCGATGAGCGTGGATGAGACCGGCCGGATCGTCCTGCCTGCCAGGCTGCGCCAGAAGATCGGGATCGGCGGCGAAGCCTATTTCATCGCCATGGGCGACACCTTCCAGATCTGGAAGCCGGAGACCTTCGAGACGGGCGAGGGCGATGTGGACGCCTTCCTTGACGATCAGCCCGACGGGTTCGACATCTGGGAGCTTCTGGACGAGGACGAGGAGGATTGACGATGGCTGCCGCTGCCCCGGCCGATAATCGTCCCTCGCATATTCCTGTTTTGATTGATGAAATCCTGTCGGCCTGTGCGCCGATCGAAGGCGTTTGGGTGGACGGCACATTCGGTGCGGGCGGCTACGCGCGGGCGCTTTTGGGCGCTGGTGCGGATCGGGTGATCGGGATCGACCGCGATCCGATGGTCTTTGAGATAGCAGAGGACTGGGCCGGTGACTGGGGCGACCGGCTGCGGCTTGTTGAGGGGACTTTCTCAGAACTGGACACGTACGCGGAGGGGCCCGTTGACGGTGTTGTCTTGGATCTTGGCGTGTCCTCGATGCAGCTCGATCAGGCGGAGCGCGGGTTCTCGTTCATGGCGGACGGGCCCTTGGACATGCGGATGAGCCAGGCGGGCGCCTCGGCGGCGGACCTGGTGGCGGACGCCGATGAGACGGTGCTGGCCGACATTCTGTTTCACTACGGCGAGGAGCGGGCCTCGCGGCGGATCGCGCGGGCGATTGTTCGCGCGCGGGGCGAGGCTCCGATCGCGACGACGCGGGCGCTTGTCGAGATAGTCGAGCGTGTCCTGCCGCGTCCCAAGCCGGGGCAGAGCCACCCGGCGACACGGACCTTTCAGGCGCTGAGGATCGCGGTGAACGATGAATTTGGCGAGCTTGTTCAGGGGCTTGAAGCAGCTGAGCGGGTGTTGAAGCCCGGCGGCTGGCTGGCGGTGGTGAGCTTTCACTCGCTCGAGGATCGGGTGGTAAAGCGGTTCTTTCAAGCGCGCTCCGGTAAGGCCGGCGGGGGCAGCCGCTACGCCCCGGAACGGATTGCGGAGGCGCCGCGGTTCGCGGCCCGGAACAAAGGCGTCACGGCGGGGCCGGAAGAGCTGGCGCGGAACCCGAGAGCGCGGTCGGCGACTCTCCGTGTCGGGCGGCGTACCGACGCGCCAGCAGGGCCGGTGGACCGCAAGGCACTCGGACTGCCCAAACTTTCAATTGGAGCGGTGTCATGAGGTCGGCGTTTCTCGTGCTTACTGCGGTCTTCGTCATGGTGCTGGCCATCTGGGCCTACCGGCAGAATTACGAGACGCAGGCGGAGCTGCGTGAGGTGCGGGAGCTGCGCGATGAAATCGCGGATCTGCGCGAGCGGGCGAGCGTGCTCCGCGCCGAATGGGCCTATCTGAATCGGCCGGAGCGGCTGGCGGACCTGGCCGACATGAACTTCGACCGGCTCGGGCTCTTACCTCTTCGGCCCAGCCATTTCGGATACATCGACCAGATTACGTATCCGGTGGAGCCGGTCGCGCCGATCTCAGTTCCGATCGAGGTCATGCTACGGCTGGAGGCAGGCGAATGACCCGGACGCCGCTTCGACCGCTCGCGCGCATTCTCGAGGCGCGACGTCAGGGTGAGAACCCGGACGCCATCGAGCGCGAGAACCTCCGCCAGCGGCATGAGGAGGCGCGGGACGGCGCAAGGGAGCGGGCCGAGGGACGGCTTCTGGTGCTGGGCGTGATCTTCCTCTGCGCCTTTTTCATGGTCGGGTTGAAGATGACGCTTCTGGCGGCGTCCGACCCGGCGGAGCCGCGGGCGGCGGCCTCAGGCGCGCAGATTGTGGCGGCGCGGGCGGACATCACTGACCGGAACGGGCGTATCCTGGCGACCAATCTCTCGACGCATTCGCTCTACGCCCAACCGCCCCTGATGATCGACCGCGAGCGGGCGGCGCGGGAGCTGGCGAAGATATTCCCCGATCTGGATGAGGAGCGACTGGTCCGGCAGTTCACAGGCGAGCGAAAGTTCATCTGGATCAAGCGGCGGATCAGCCCGGAACAGCAGCAGGCGGTCTTCGACATCGGCGATCCTGGGCTGTTGTTCGGACCGCGCGAGATGCGGCTTTATCCGAACGGTCGACTGGCGGCGCATGTGCTGGGTGGCGCCGGGTTCGGGCGCGAGGGTGTGAGCTCGGCAGAGGTCATTGGCGTGGCGGGCGTTGAGAAGGCGCTGGATGCCGAGTTGCGCGATCCTGGCCGGGGCGACGTGCCGCTTGCACTCTCGTTGGATCTGACGGTGCAGGCGGCAGTCGAGCGCGTGCTCGACGGTGGCATGACGCTGATGAACGCGAAGGGCGCGGCGGCGGTCCTGATGGACATCCACACGGGCGAGGTCCGGGCGCTGGCGAGCCTGCCGGACTTCGATCCAAACGACAGGCCGAGGCCGCTGACCGAAGGCGATCCGGGGGATTCGCCTTTGTTCAATCGCGCGGTTCAGGGCGTTTACGAGCTGGGCTCGACTTTCAAGATCTTCGCGGCGGCGCAGGGCATAGATGAGGGTCTGGTCAGCCGGTCGACGATGATGGACATCACCGGGCCCTTGCGTTGGGGGCCGCACAAGATCCGGGATTTTCGTAATTTTGGCAAGGCGTTGTCGGTTGAGGACGTGATCGTAAAATCCTCGAACATCGGGACGGCGCGGATCGCGCAGAAGATCGGGGTGGAGCGGCAGCAGGACTTCCTTGGCGAACTCGGGCTCTTGTCGGCGACGCCGATCGAGCTGATCGAAGCGGGAGGCGCGCGGCCCTTGCTGCCGCCCCGCTGGTCGGAGATCTCGACGATGACGATTAGTTTCGGCCACGGCATTTCCGCAAGCCCGCTGCACCTGGCGGCGGCCTATTCGTCGGTCTTGAACGGCGGATATCAGGTCAAGCCCACGATCCTCAGGCAGGACGATCCGGTCAAAGGCCCGCGCGTGGTGAGCGAGGACACGAGCCGGCAGGCGCGGGAGATGCTGCGGGCGGTCGTGTCGCGAGGGACGGCGAGCCTGGGCGATGTGCCCGGGTATCGCGTGGGCGGCAAGACCGGGACGGCGGACAAGGCGAAGACCCGGGGCGGCGGGTATTACGAGGATAAGGTGATCGCGAGCTTCGCGACGGTCTTTCCCGCAGACGCTCCAGAATACGTTCTCGTTGTCACTTTGGACGAGCCGGTCGAGACGAGCGGCAAGGAACCTCGAAGAACCGCGGGATGGACGGCGGTGCCAGTGGCGGCAGAGGTGATCCGCCGGGTCGCGCCGCTTCTGGGGCTGGCGCCCGGCGTTGAACCTTCTCCCCGCGCAGGTGTAACACTGGCGCGCAACGAATAAGAGCGGAGGCGGCGCAATGCAGACCCGGGCGAAGACGAAGACGCTGGCCGAGCTCGGGCTGACGGCGCGGGGCGCGTCCGAGGTCCGGATCACCGGGCTTTCCGTCGACAGCCGGGATGTAAAGGAGGGGCATTTGTTCGCCGCCCTCCCCGGCACGCAGGTTCATGGCGCCGAGTTCATTCAATACGCGGTCCGGATGAAGGCGGGCGCGGTTCTGACCGACCGGGCAGGGGCCGAGATCGCATCGGACGTGCTGGACGAAAGCGGCGTGCCCGTGGTGATGGCCGAGGACCCGCGAGAGGCGTTGGCCTTCTCTGCGGCGCTTTGGTTCGAGGCGCAGCCAGAGGTCATGGTCGGCGTCACTGGGACGAACGGCAAGACGTCCGTCGCGACGTTCACCCGTCAGCTCTGGTCCGAGATGGGGTCCGTGGCGGTCAATATCGGGACGACCGGTGTTGAGGGCGCCTATACCGCGCCCTTGCAGCACACCACGCCCGAGCCGATCACGCTGCACCGCACTTTGGCGCGGCTCGCGGACGTCGGAATCACACATGCGGCGATGGAGGCGTCGTCCCACGGACTTGCACAAAAGCGACTTGACGGGGTTCATTTGGCGGCTGCGGCGTTTACCAACCTGAGCCAGGACCATTTAGACTATCACGATACTTTTGAAGAATATTTTGACGCCAAGGCCGGGCTTTTCGATCGCGTTCTGCCGGAAGACGGCATTGCAATTATCAACATGGAGGATGATTGGGGTCCGAAGATGGCCGAGATCGCCGAGGCGCGGGGTCAGGACCTTCTGACGATCGGTCGCGACGAGGGCGCGGCGATCCAGATCCTCGGTCAGAGGTTTGAGCCGACAGGTCAGGAGCTGCGGTTTGAGTGGGCGGGCAAGCCGCATCAGGTGCGGTTGGGCTTAATCGGTGGATTTCAGGCCGAGAACGCTCTTGCCGCCGCCGCGCTTTGCATCGCCACCGGCTCGGACCCGGACGAGACCTTCGATTCGCTTCATATGCTCGAAACGGTGCGCGGCCGCATGCAATACGCGGCCCGGCGCGACAATGGATCGGCGGTTTTCGTGGACTACGCCCACACGCCCGACGCGCTTGAGACCGCGTTGAAGGCGATGCGCCCGCATGTAATGGGGCGACTGATTGTCGTGTTCGGCGCGGGCGGCGACCGGGATGCGGGGAAGCGGCCCTTGATGGGGCGCGCGGCGGCGGATTTCGCCGACATCGCCATCGTGACCGACGACAATCCGAGGAACGAGGACCCGGCGGCGATCCGCGCGGCGGTTCTGGAAGGCGCGCTGGCGGGCTCCGGCGAGGTGAGCGAGGTGGGAGATCGGGCGGAGGCCATCCTGCGCGGTGTCGACGCGCTTGGCCCGGGCGACACGCTGTTGATCGCCGGCAAAGGTCACGAAACCGGGCAGATCGTTGGCGACGCGGTTCTGCCGTTCGACGATGTCGAGCAGGCGAGCGTCGCCGTCGCCGCTTTGGACGGGCGGGGCGCATGACCGCGCTTTGGACATCCGACGCGGCGGCGGAGGCCACGGGCGGGACGCTTCAGGGCCCAGCATGGGCAGCGCAGGGCGTATCAATCGATACCCGGACGCTCACGCCTGGCGATCTTTTTGTCGCGTTGACGGATCAGCGGGACGGCCACGACTTCGTTGCCGACGCGCTGGTCAAGGGCGCGGCGGCGGCGCTGGTCTCGCGCGTTCCCGAGGGCGTGCCGGACGACGCGCCGCTCCTCGTCATGCCTGATGTGTTGGAGGGACTTGAGGCTTTGGGCCGCGCGGGACGGGCGCGAACGAAGGCCAAGGTGATCGGAATCACCGGGTCCGCAGGCAAAACCTCGACCAAGGAAATGCTGCGCCATGTGCTTGAGCGTCAAGGGAAAACCCATGCCGCCGAGGCGAGCTACAACAACCACTGGGGCGTGCCGCTGACGCTGGCGCGGATGCCGGAGGATACCGATTATGCGGTCGTCGAGATCGGCATGAACAGGCCGGGCGAGATCGCGCCGCTCTCGTCCCTCGCACGCCCGCATATCGCAATCGTCACAACCGTAGCCGCCGCCCATTTGGAGGCCTTCGAGAACATCGAGGGCATCGCGGCGGAGAAGGCATCAATTTTCGAAGGGCTGGAGCCGGAGGGCGCGGCGCTCTTCAATGCCGATATCGAGACGGCGGGCGTCCTCGCTGATACCGCTCAGCGATATGCGAGCGACAGGATCGGCTTCGGCGCATTGCCGGGGGCGCAGCTCCATGCCGCGAGCATCTCGCTTCAGGAAACGGCGAGCGTCGTCAAAGGTTCGTTCCGGGGACAACCCTTCCTGTTCAAGATCGGCGCGCCGGGTCGGCATTTCGCGATGAACGCGCTCGCCGTCTGGGGTGCCGCTATCCTAGCCGGGGCGGACATGGGACTGGCGGCGGTGGATCTTGGCCAATGGCATCCGCCCGCCGGCCGGGGCAGCCGCGAGATGCTGGCGCTCGACCCGGTCGAAGAGTGGACGATCGAATTGATGGACGACGCCTTCAACGCCAACCCGGCATCGATGGGTGCTGCGTTCTGGGTTCTGAAGGCGATCCCGACCAAGGACGGGGTGGGTCGCATCGCCAAGGGGCGGCGCATCGCCATTCTGGGCGATATGCTCGAGCTGGGGCCGACCGAAAACGAGTTGCACGCGAACCTGGCCGACCATCCCGCAATGCGGTCCATCGACCGCGTGGATTGCGTCGGGCCGCGGATGCGGGCGCTCTACGACGCCTTGCCAGAAAGACGGCGGGGGCGCTGGACCGAAACGGCCGAAGACATGGCGGCGGTGGCGCATCAGCTGGTAGACGCGGGCGATGTGGTGCTGGTCAAGGGCTCTAAAGGCAGCCGCGTCAGTCTGGTGGTCGAGGCGCTGAGGCGCATCGCGACGGCCCGCGCGCGAGGCCGCGAGAAGGAGAGGTCGTGACATGCTTTACTGGTTGACGATTTTTTCTGACGGCGGTGATGTATTCAATCTTTTCAGATATATAACTTTCCGTGCTGGTGGGGCATTCTTTACCGCGCTGGTTTTCGGTTTCCTGTTCGGCCGTCCGTTGATCAATCTCCTGAGAAGGCGCCAGCGCCACGGCCAGCCCATCCGGGACGACGGCCCGGAAGGGCATCTGCTGACCAAGGCGGGGACGCCGACAATGGGCGGCGTGCTGATCCTAGGCGCGCTGGTGACGTCGTCTCTGCTCTGGGCCAGGCTCGACATTGGCTATGTCTGGATGATCCTCTTCGTCACCGTGGCCTTCGGGATTATCGGGTTCATCGACGACTACCAGAAGGTCACGCGGAACAGTCACGCGGGCATCTCCGGGCGCGTGCGGCTCCTGATCGGGTTCGGCATCGCGGCCATCGCCGGGCTTTGGGCGACGCAGCTGCATCCCGTTGATCTGCAGAACCAGCTGGCCCTGCCGGTGTTCAAAGATCTGCTCCTGAACCTCGGGCTCTTGTTTATCCCCTTCGCAATGATCGTGATCGTGGGCGCGGCGAATGCGGTGAACCTTACCGACGGGCTCGACGGCCTCGCGATAATGCCGGTGATGATCGCCGCCGGTTCGCTGGGCGTGATCGCCTATGCGGTAGGGCGGACGGACTTCACCGAGTATCTCGGGATCAATTACGTGCCGGGGACAGGAGAGATCCTGGTCTTCTCCGCCGGGTTGATTGGCGGAGGCCTCGGGTTCCTCTGGTACAATGCACCGCCGGCGGCGGTGTTCATGGGCGACACCGGATCGCTCGCTCTCGGCGGCGCGCTCGGCGCCGTTGCGGTGGCGACCAAGCACGAGATCGTGCTGGCGATCATCGGCGGGCTTTTTGTCGTCGAGGCGCTGTCGGTCATCATCCAGGTCGCTTACTTCAAGTCGACGGGCAAGCGGGTGTTCCTGATGGCGCCAATTCACCATCATTTCGAGAAGCGCGGCTGGGCGGAGAGCCAGATCGTCATCCGGTTCTGGATCATTTCGCTGATCCTCGCCCTGATCGGGCTGGCGACGCTGAAGATCAGGTGAGGCCGGGGGCTATCCGCCTCTGGATCGTCGAAGAGTTTTTGCACCAAGAGGAAAGCCATGGCGCGGGCATTGGTGACAGGCGGGAATCGCGGAATCGGAAGGGCGATCGCAGAGGGCCTGGTCGCGAAGGGGCTGGAGGTCGTCATCGGCGCGCGCGACAAGGCCGCGGGCGAGGCTGTCGCGGCGGAGATCGGTGCGCGCGCGGTCGGATTGGACCTGATGGCGACGGAGGGGTTCGCCGCCGCTTTGGAGGCGGCGGGGCCGGTGGATGTGCTGGTGAACAACGCGGGGATACTGAACTCGGTCTCGCTGCTCGGACCCGACAGCGATTTCGACGCGGCGATGCAGGTCATGGTTCACGCGCCCTACGCGCTGATCCGGGCGGTCCATACGCATATGGCGGCCGAGGGCTACGGGCGGATCGTCAACATGTCCTCTGGATGGGGCGCCTTTTCCGAGGGTTTGGGCGGCCCGGGCGCCTATGGCGTCGCCAAGGCCTCGCTCAACGCGCTGACCAAAGCCATGGCGCGGGACGTGGCGCGGGGCGTCAAGATCAACGCCATGTGCCCCGGCTGGGTGCGGACCCGGATGGGCAGTGCCGGCGCCAATCTTTCGCCCGAGGAGGGCGCCGACACCGCGATCTGGCTCGCGACCTTGCCGGAGGACGGGCCGTCGGGCAAATTCTTCCGGCGGCGAGCCGAAATCGCCTGGTAGAGGGAGCGCGACCAAATGGGATTTCTGATGCGCTGGCTGGCGGCCTTCGTGTTGCTGGCGGTGACCTACAACCCGACAGAGTGGTCTTATGTTCGCTGGGCGGTGCGGAATTGGCAGGAGGAGACGCCTCTGGCGGTTCTCTTCGGGCTGGTCCTGCTAATCGCCTTCGTGCTGTTTCTGACCGCCGTTTTGCGCGGGATCGGGACGTTCGGAGTTTTCCTGATCACAGCGGTGCTCGCCGCGCTGGTCTGGGTGCTTTACGATTTCGGCTGGCTCAGCCTTGAGAACCCCTCGGCCAACACCTGGATCGCGCTGGTGATGCTCTCGGTCGTGCTCGCGGTCGGCATGTACTGGGGCATTCTCTGGCGGCGCATGTCCGGGCAGCTTGAAGTCGACGACGAAAGCGACGCATGATTCCCGTTCTGGGCATGGAGGGCGCCCGGGTCGTCGTGCTCGGGCTCGGCCGGACCGGTCTGGCGGCGGCAAGGGCGCTTGAGGCGGGCGGCGCCACGGCGCTTTGTTGGGATGACAGCCCGGAGGCGCGCGCAGGCGCGAAGGCGGAGGGGCTGACGCTCCACGATCTCTCGCGTCGCGAAGCCTGGGAGGGCGTGACGGCCCTGATCGTCTCGCCCGGCATTCCGCATCTTTACCCTGAGCCCAACCGCTGGGTGGCTGAGGCGCTGTCTCGCGGCGTGCCAGTGGACAATGACATAGGGCTCTTCTTCCGCTCCCTCGGTCAATCGGCCTGGGATCGTTTCGACGTGGCGCCCCGCGTGATTGCGGTGACAGGATCGAACGGCAAATCGACGACCTCGGCTCTGATCCAACACTGCCTTGAAGAGGCAGGAAGGGAAAGCCAGCTGGCAGGGAACATCGGGCGCGGGGTTCTGGATATCGACCCGCCGGGGGACGGCGGGTTCGTGGTGCTGGAGCTCTCGTCCTACCACACCGAACTTGCCCGGTCGCTGACGCCCGACGTGGCCGTCTTCACCAACTTGACGCCGGATCACTTGGACCGGCACGCTGGCATGGGCGGGTATTTCGCGGCCAAGCGGCGGCTCTTCTCCGAGGGTGGCCCGGATCGGGCGGTGATCGGCGTTGACGAGGCCGAGGGCCGGTTTCTCGCTGGGCAGCTCACCGAGGGCGCGGCGGACGACCGGGTGATCCGCGTCTCGTCGGGCAGCAAGCTGGAAGGGCCGGGGTGGAACGTCTTCGCGCGGAAGGGTTTCCTTTCCGAGACGCGCAAGGGCCGGCAGGCCGGGTCGATCGATCTCCGCGAAATTGCTGGTCTGCCGGGGGCGCACAACCACCAGAACGCGGCGGCGGCTTACGCGGCGCTCCGGGCCGTTGGGCTGGCGCCCCGGGTGATTGAGGCGGGATTCCAGACCTTCGAGGGGCTGCCGCACCGGAGCCAGCTGGTCGGCGCGCGAGACGGCGTGCGCTTCGTCAACGACTCCAAGGCGACGAATGTGGACAGCGCTGCGAAGGCGCTCGCAGCCTTCCCTAAGGTCCGCTGGATCGTCGGCGGTCAGGTAAAGGACGGCGGGCTGGGAGCGCTGCATGGCGCGCTCGGCTCGGTGGTTAAGGCCTATGTGATCGGACGGCGCGCGCGGGAGATCGCGCTGGAGCTTGGCGATCTCGACCACGCAGTCTGCGAGACGATGGAGAAGGCGGTGCGCGCCGCGGCGGCGGAGGCGCAACCGGGAGAGACAGTTCTTCTGGCCCCGGCGGCCGCGAGTTTCGATCAGTACGATGATTTCGAAGCGCGCGGTGACGATTTCGTCCGGGTCGCGCGCGAGATTCTGGCCTGAGGGCTTGGCCTGAGCGGGTCTTGGGCGCTACACCTCGGCGCATGACCTCATCCGCACATCCCCCAATCCGCTGGGGCGTTCTCGGCGCCTCGAAATTCGCGCGCGAGCAAATGGCGCCGGCCATTCACGATGCCGAGGGCGCCGTGCTCGCGGCGATCGCCACCTCCGACCCCGCCAAAGCGGCCCCGTTTGAGACTCTGGCGCCGGGTCTGAGGGTGCTGACCGATTACGACAAGCTTTTGGCCGATCCCGAGATCGATGCGGTCTATCTTCCCTTGCCCAACCATCTGCATGTGGAATGGACGCTCAAGGCGCTGGCCGCCGGCAAGCCCGTCCTGACCGAGAAGCCGATCGCGCTGACCGAGGCGGAGTTCGACGAGCTGATCGCGGCGCGCGACCGCGCCGGGCTGCTCGCCGCCGAGGCCTATATGATCGTGCATCATCCGCAATGGGCGAAAGTGCGGGAGCTGGTGTCGGACGGCGCCGTGGGAACGCTCCGGCACGTCGCGGGGGTTTTCACCTACAACAACGCGGCGAGCCCCGGCAACATCCGCAACCGGCCGGAAACGGCGGGCGGCGGCATTCGCGACATCGGGGTTTATCCGTTCGGCGCGACGCGCTTCGTTTTGGGGGCCGAGCCGGAGAGCGTCCGGGCCGACATCACCTGGGAGAACGGGGTGGACACGATCGCGCATGTCCACGCCGCGTTTGGCGAGGTGACGATGGCCGCGCTCATCTCCATGCGGATGCATCTCAGGCAGGAAATGGTGTTTCACGGCGATAGCGGATGGCTGGCGGTCGAGGCCCCGTTCAACGCGGGCGGCTACGGGGAGGCGGCGCTGAGGCTCGTCACGGCGGACGGCGAGCGGCGCTTCCGCTTTCAAGAGGCGCGGCAATACGTGAACCAGGTTGAGGCGTTCGGCCGCTCGATCCGCGAGGGAGCGGAGTATCCCTGCCCGCTGGAGCTCAGCCGGGGGACGCAGCGGATGATCGATATGGCTTTTGCTTCGGCCGGCGGGCCGGGGTGAGGGCCCGATGCGTTTGACTTGCGATTGATGGCGAAATGACTGCTCTGAGCCCAAAGCGGCCGCATGTACCTGTCTCGTCGACGCGTTTTTCGTAGTCCTTATCGTTCAGATCCTGGATGAGACGTCGGACGGATAGCCATACTTCGCTCTGTTCCTGATCCCCTCGGGCATAAGCGAGATTCTCTCTTGCGAACAAAGCTGACTACCAGGGTTCCACCTCAATAAGCCAAAATCCGTAGTGATGTGCTATGGTGGCTTGACGTTACGCCGACGTCAGGCGTCGACGAGAAGGCGCTTCAGCCAGGGGGGACTTGAGAATGATGATCGCAAGATGGACGTGCGAGGCGAAGTTCGGCCACAAGAGTGAGGCGCTGGACTTGCTCGATGAATGGAACAGGCAGATTGGAGCTCAGACGGATATCGACATGGCCCGGTCCCGGACGTTGACGGGTTCGGTTGGCGCCAAAGAAGCCGTCATCCAGAATGAAATCGAAATCGGGAACTTGGCAGAGTTGGACGCCTTCTTTGAGAAGATCGCGTCGATTGAGATGCACGCTGAGTGGGGTAAGAACTTCGGGGAGGTAATTGTCTCAGGTTCTACGTTCTGGGAGGTATTCCGGGTCGTGGATTAGCGCGGGTTCGAAAGCCCGCTCTCATTCTGCGCAAGCGTAGATTGGTGTCTCCAGATGGCCGCTTTGAGCCCAAACTCACTAGAGTAGTTAGCGAGTTTTGCTATTAGTTTTTTGTGAAAGGAACGCGGGAGATTTAAGTGCCTGTCAAAGTGCCGGACGTCATGAAGCCCGAACTGCAAAGATGGAATAGCGGAGGAGGCATATCGGTTGAAGAATGGATACGTTGTGTTGGCAATGTGGACTTGGCTGTTGGCTATAGCACCGTCTTCTGGCCAGTCTTCCAGACTTACAAAGATTACATTCTCACCGAGGGATGGACGCCCGAGACGGTAGAAGGCTTTGAAAAACAACCAAACTCAACTCCTCAAGGTGTGGAATGGGTTCTAAACCACGTCCATATGATCGACATCCACGTCGACGACGATGTTGAGCCAACCGTTGAGCACCTCTTGAGATTGGGCACCGTTTTGAAAGAAATTTACGAAGCAAAGTTGGCTTGGCAGTTTCCAAACCGGCCCTGCGAGGTCGAATTTTTCATTCCCGGTGACCCTGATGACTTGGTCGAGTATCAGATTTCTTTTTGGCAGAAGAAGTGGTTGGAAACTGAGACTGAGTGAAAGTCGGCTTTGTCCGCAAAGCAGTCATTCCCGAAAAGAAAACGCCGTCCGGAGACGGCGCCTTCAGGGTCTTATGACAGCGTAGCGACTATCTTCAGACAGTGTGGGCGAAATGGATCTCAACCTCCGAAGCGCCGGGGAAGACCTTTTTGCGCAGGTCGGCCGGGATGCGGATCGGGCCTTTGCCCTGCTCGCGCGTGCGGAAGGTGACGATCTTGGGCGTCGTGGTTCTGACGCCGGTCAGCATATCAGCGGGAAGCGAAACGCGGTTGCGACCCGAACAGAGCGGCGTCGCGACGAAGAAACACAGCTTGCGGCCGATCATCTGCACCTTGACGGCGACATGGTCGGTCGGCATGGCGCCGTCGCTGTCGGGCTTGGGATCGTTGTTCTCCAGAAACCGAGCGCAGACGTCGTATGTCACGTCGTCGATGATGACCTCGCGGGTGCGCAGGCCGGGCCGCGGCCGCACGGTGGCGGGGCGGATCGGTGTGACATTGTTCGAATTGGCGGGCTCGCCCACCTGATCGGCGGTCTGCGAAAGGAGATTATAGGCGGCGTTGATGTCGGCCAGGACCTTGTCCGAGCCGCCCGTGCGGTCCGGATGGTTCTCGAAAGCAAGCTTCTTCCAGGCGTTCCGGATCTCCATCTTGCTGGCGGAAGCGCTCACGCCAAGGATGGATTGAGCTTCGGAGAGTTCCTGGACGCGTTCGATCGGCGACATTTTGAACCTACACTCGTTACTCGAAAGGGGCGCTCAAGGCGAGGTCGGAGACCCGGTGAGAGATATCATCCTGGAGGGGTGGAATACTGACGGGACGACAATCGTCTTGGTCAGGATCGGGTTCCGGCGCCTTGCGCTCCTTTACACTGGGTTACTCGTACACTCAGACACCAACACACGGCGCCTGGTCACATTTCTAACAAATTCCGCCGCAAATTGCGACCAATTTGGCCACATTTCGCGGAGACAAACTGTTTCCTGGTAAGGAAAAAGTCCTATCCGGCCTGTTTCATAAGGCGTCCGGGCAGGTTGTTGGCCCAGGCGCTGATTGTGCCGGCGCCCAGGCAAACGACCATATCGCCGGGTCGCGCCTGCTCCAGAACCAGCCTTTCGAGGTCGGCCTCATCGTGAATCGCCCGCGCGTGGCGGTGGCCGTGGCGGATCAGGCCTGCGACCAGATCGTCGCGATTTGCGCCCGGGATGGGCGCCTCTCCGGCGGCAAACACCTCGGCGATGCCGACGACATCGGCGTCGTTGAAGCAGGTGCAAAAGTCCTCGAACAGGTCCGAGAGTCGCGAGTAGCGGTGCGGCTGGTGAACGGCGATGACGCGTCCCTCAGTGGCCTGACGCGCCGCTTTCAGAACAGCGGCGATTTCGACCGGGTGGTGACCGTAATCGTCGATGATCGTGACGCCATCGACCTCGCCCACCTTGGTGAAGCGGCGGTTGACGCCTTTGAAGCCCGCGAGCGCGTCCCTGATCTCGCCGCCTTTCATGCCAAGGTGCCGGGCCACGGCAACGGCGGCGAGCGCGTTCGAGACGTTGTGGTCGCCTGGCATTGGCAGGGTGCAGCCTTCGATCAGGATCTCATCGAGGGCAAGCGCGATATCGAAATGGGCGATGCCTTTCTCATACCGCAGGTTCACGGCGCGAACGTCGGCCTGCGTGTTAAACCCATAGGTGACGACACGGCGGTCGGTGATCCGCCCGACCAGGGCCTGCACTTCGGGATGGTCGGTGCAGAGAACGGCAAGGCCGTAGAACGGGATGTTCGAAACGAAATCGTCGAAGCCCTTGTGGAGCGCGTCGACCGTGCCCCAATGCTCCATATGCTCGGGGTCGATATTGGTGACGATGGCGATTGTGGCGGGGAGGCGGTTGAATGTGCCGTCGGATTCATCCGCCTCAACCACCATCCATTCACCGCTGCCGACACGTGCGTTCGAGTCGTAGGCGTGGATGATGCCGCCGTTGATGACAGTGGGGTCGATGCCGCCGGCGTCGAGAAGAGCCGCGACCATCGTGGTGGTCGTCGTTTTTCCGTGGGTCCCGGCAACCGCGACGTTCGAGCGGAGACGCATGAGCTCCGCCAGCATCTCGGCGCGGCGGACGACAGGGAGGCCGAGGCGGCGGGCCTCGTCCAGCTCCGGGTTCCCCCTCTTGATCGCCGAGGAGATCACGACGACTTCGGCGCCCTCGAGGTTCTCGGCGGACTGGCCTTCAAATACCTTCGCGCCCAGACGCTCAAGCCGGTTGGTGAGTTGCGTGCGCTTCAGGTCGGACCCCTGCACGGTATATCCCGCCGTCAGAAGGACCTCGGCGATGCCGGACATCCCGATGCCGCCGATCCCGACAAAGTGAATCGGGCCCATATCGGTGGGGAGTTTCGTGGCCGCTGCTGCGTTCATTTTTCTGCTCTTTCCTTCAGGTCCTCGACAAGCGCGGTCAAACGTTCCGTGGCGTCCGGGATCGCGGTCTGGAGAGCGTTCTGGTGCATCTTGAACGCCGCGCCGGGGGTCGTGAGGACAGTCATGATCTGCTCGGAGAGCGAGGCGGGGTCAAGGGCGGATTCCGGGATCAGGATGGCAGCGTCCGCGTCGACAAGGGCCTTGGCATTGGCCGTCTGCTCGTCCCGGACGGCGATGGCGAGAGGGATCAGGATTGAAGGGCGGCCGATCACGCTGATGTCGGCGACCGAGGACGCGCCGGCTCGGCTGATAACAAGCTGGGAGGCGGCGATGCGGTCGGGGACATCTTCGAAAAAGGACTGCACGTCGGCTTCGATACCGGCCGTGGCATAAGCGGCCACCACCCGGTCGTGATCTTCCGGGCGGGCCTGATGACTGACACGGAGCCCCTCGCGAATCGGCCCGGCGAGGCGTCCGATGGCCTCCGGCACCACATCCGACAGAACGCGAGCGCCCTGGCTGCCCCCCATGACGAGGATGTGCGGCGCGTTGCCCTCGCCGGGAAACGGGGCGCCTGCCTTCTCCAGAACTGCGGCGCGGACCGGGTTGCCGGTGGGCTCGCCAGTGACGCCGCTCGGAAGCTCGGTCGGCCATGTGCCGCAGGCCACCGCATGGACGTGGCGGGCGAAAAGCTGGTTCACCCGCCCAAGAACGCCGTTTTGCTCATGGATGAGCCTTGGCACTCTCAAGGCCCAGGCGGCGGCGAGCGCGGGGATCGAGGGATATCCGCCAAAGCCCGCCACCACCGTGGGCCTGTCTCTGAAAAAGTTTATCTTTGCCGCGCCGATGCCCGCGATGATGCGGAATGGCGCGATGAGTTTGGCAAGCAATCCGCCCCGCGCGAAGGTGGCGCTGGCGACCTGCCGGATGGCCACTTGCGCGGGGAAATTGCCGGAGTAGCGTGCGCCTCGCGCGTCCGTTGACAGCGTCACGCGCCAGCCCCTCGCCAGCATCGCTTCGGCCAGCGCCTGCGCGGGGAACATGTGCCCGCCGGTGCCGCCTGCGGCGATCACCAGATGGGGCGCGGCGCTCATGCTCGACCGCTCCGGATCAGGTAGTCGCGGATCTCGCCCTGCGGGCGGGTGCGGGTGAGGGCCAAAAGCATGCCGATCAGAATGCCACCCGCGATGAGGCTCGAGCCTCCGTAGCTCACGAAAGGCAGGGTCATTCCTTTCGCCGGGAGGAGGCGGACGGCAACGCTCATGTTTATCATCGCCTGGACCGCGAAGGTGCAGGCCAGTCCGGTGCCCGCAAGCCGGATGAAGGGATCGCGCTCGCGCATCAGCCGAAAGAGCGAGCGCAGCGCGATGGTCATGTAAAGCCCGATAATGACCAGGACGAGGATCAATCCGTACTCTTCGGCCGCAACCGCGATGATGAAGTCCGTATGCGCATCGGGGAGCGACCACTTCACGGTGCCCTCGCCAACGCCGACGCCCAGGAATCCGCCCTCGCGGATCGCGTTCGCGGCATAGCCGAGCTGCGTTGTCGGGTCGACATCCGCCGAGAGGAAGCCGTCGATCCGCCGCGCGAAGTGTTCGGAATGCTGATAGGCGAGCGCGCCGCCCGCCAAAGCAAGCCCCGCGATCGCGGCCAGAACGAGAAAGGGCGCGCCGCCCACAAAATACATCACGCCCCAGGAGAACAGGACCAGGCAGGCCTGCCCGAAGTCGGGCTGGAGCGCGAGGAGAAGCGCAATGAAAAGCGCGATGGCGAAAGAGTAGGTCTTGCCGGGAGGGCCCGCGACCTCATTCGAGGCGGCGATCATCCAGCCCGCGACGATGATGAAGCCGGGTTTAAGGAATTCCGAGGGCTGGATCGAGCCGAAGCCGAGCGAGAACCAGCGCGTCGCGCCTTTGCCGTAGTCGGTCCCGAAGATTGGGAGGAGGAGGATCGCGACAAACGCGCAGACGAACCCAATCACGCCAAGGCGGCGGATGGTCTTTGGCGACATCAGGCTGAAGGCGAACATGGTCAGGATCGCCAGCGTGCCGAACGCCGCTTGCCGCTCGACATAATGGAAGGCGGAGAACCCGTTCCGGTCGGCCAGCGGCGGCGAGGCGGCGAGACCCAGAAGAAGGCCGATTCCGAAGAGCACGAGAACGCAGCTCATCGACCACTTGTCGATGGTGCGCCACCATCTGGGAAGGATCGGCTCGCCATCCCGCATGGGGACCGAGCCGTACACCATCTCTGTCATAGACCTGCTCGTCTGCCTCGTCGCGCCCGGGTTTCCCGGGTCGTTGTGGATAAGTGTAGCGAAAGAAGGGGTGTGACGCTAGGGGAAGTTGTGGCGGCTGACGCTTGGCATGAGGCACGCCGGACTTGCGCCCGCACCGCGAATTGGGTTGGCTCTGCGGGCCGGGGGAGGGCGCTCGTGATCGACAGGGACTGGACCATCATCATCGTTCTCGGCATCGGCTGGGGGGCGACGTTCTTCTTCAATGAGGTGCTCTTGCGCGAGATGGGGCCGCTGGCGGTGTCGTTCTTCCGCGTGGCGACGGCGGCGCTTTTCTGTTGGGCCTGGGTGATGGCGACGGGCCGGGGCGCCTGGCCGGGATGGCCCGCCCTGCCGCAGCTCGCGTTCATGGGCGTCGCGATGTTCGCGCTGCCTTTCGCAATCTATCCCCTCGGACAGCAATACGTCGCCAGCGGGGTGGCGGGCATCGTGAACGCGCTCACCCCCTTGGCAGTCGTGATCGTCTCGAATTTCTGGCCCGGCGGGGAGCGGGCCACGCTCCTGAAGTCCTTCGGCGTCCTGGCGGGGTTCGCGGGCATGGTGCTCCTGACCATTCCGGCGATGGCGTCCGACCAATCCTCGCAGCTTTTCGGGACGCTGATCCTCACCCTGGCGCCGATCAGCTATGCAGTGGCCCTAAACTACGTCCGGCGGTTCCACGCACTCGACAGCTCCGTCATGCTGAGCTGGTCCTTCACTTTCGCCGCGATGCTGCTCCTTCCGCTCATACTCGTGGTCGAGGGGGCGCCTTCGGTCCGTTTGGCCGAAACCTGGGCGTCGATCGCGTTTCTTGGTTGCGTGCTGACTGGCGCGTCGTTCCTCACCGCATTTCGCGTCATGGTGCGGGCGGGCGCGACCAAGACGTCCAGCGTGACTTTCATCGCGCCTATCTCGGCATTGCTGATTGGTTACCTCTTCCTGCAAGAGGCGCTGAGCCCGCTGCATTTCGCAGGTATGGGGGCGATCTTTCTGGGACTCCTCCTGATCGACGGACGATTATTCCGCCGCCGCCGCCGCCGCCGCCGCCGCCGCCGCCGCCGGGCGGTCGCGGGAGCTGAGTAGCGTCCGTTAAACGAAAAGACCCCGCGAACTCGTCGCGGGGTCTTTCGGGAAACGACCGGCGGTCTGGGGAGGGTCTACGCCGGTTCCAGGAGTCCTTTGTCCTGCGCGAGTTCCTGCATCCGCTTTTGCAGCTTCTCAAACGCGCGCACTTCGATCTGGCGGATACGCTCGCGGCTAACGTCGTACTGTCCCGAGAGCTCCTCCAGCGTCACCGGATTATCCATCAGGCGCCGCTGCGTCAGGATGTCCTGCTCACGCTCATTTAGCACGTCCATCGCGGCGGCAAGCAGCTCGCGGCGGACTTCCAGCTCATCGCGGGCCTCGTAATCGGTCGCCTGGTCGGCGTCCTCATCCTCGAGCCAGTCCATCCACTCGGCCGCGCCTTCGCCGTCGGCAGAAACCGTGGCGTTGAGCGAGGCGTCGCCGCCGGACAGGCGCCGGTTCATCGAGATCACCTCGTCCTCGGTCACGTTCAGATCGTTGGCGATCTTGGCCACGTGCTCGGGGCGGAGGTCGCCGTCTTCAAGCGCGCCGATCCGGGCCTTGGCTTTACGGAGGTTGAAGAAAAGTTTCTTCTGCGCCGAGGTCGTGCCGAGTTTCACAAGGCTCCAGGAACGCAGGATGTACTCCTGAATCGAGGCGCGGATCCACCACATGGCATAGGTCGCAAGGCGGAAGCCCTTTTCGGGGTCAAAACGCTTCACCGCTTGCATGAGGCCGACGTTCGCTTCGGAGATCACTTCCGCCTGGGGCAGGCCATAACCGCGATAGCCCATCGCGATCTTGGCGGCGAGACGGAGGTGCGAGGTCACGAGCGTATGCGCCGCCTCGGTGTCCTGGTCTTCGACCCACCGTTTGGCGAGCATGTACTCCTGCTCTTGCTCGAGCATGGGGAACTTCCGGATCTCCTGGAGATACCGGTTAAGGCCGCCTTCGGGTGACGGCGCGGGGAGGTTCGCGTAGTTGGCCATCTTTTCGTTTCCCTGTTAGCGCTAATGTTTCGCTTGTTAACATATCTGGTGAACCAGTCGGTTCAGTTCAAGGGCCGGAGTGCATTTTTTGTGTCCCGGCGTCAGTCGTAATTTGGAATGGCTGCGGAACACCTTCCAGTCACACGCCGGTGACCTCACATCTATGTGCAGAGTTCGCGAGTTTCTGCGGGCAAGATGTGCAGGAATTCACATGTCCTTGAGCGCTGCGAGAAGGCCGGCCAAGTCCTCCGGGAGAGGGGCCTCAAACCGCATAACCGCTCCGGAAACCGGATGTTTGAAACCTAAAGTCGCGGCGTGAAGCGCCTGTCTTGAAAAGGTTTTCGCCGCTTCGGCCCCCGGGGCGCCGGCGGGCAGGCGGCGGCGGCCGCCGTAGTTCGGGTCTCCGATCAGAGCATGCCCGATATGGGCCATATGGACCCGGATCTGGTGCGTGCGGCCTGTCTCAAGTCTGCAATGAACGCGGGCCGCGTGGCCGCCGAATGTTTCAACCACCTGCAGGCGGGTGACGGCATGGCGGCCGCCTTGAAACAAAACCGCCTGTCTCTGACGGTCGGTTTTGTGGCGTGCGAGCTGGGTCGTGACGCAAATCACGCCACCGGGCTCGAAACTTACGCCGCGGACGCCCCTCAGGCGCGGGTCTGCTGTCGAGGGCGCGCCGTGGCAGATCGCGTCATAGCGGCGCTCGACGCTGTGGGCGGCGAACTGATCGGCAAGACCATGATGCGCCGCGTCGGATTTGGCGGCGACGAGAAGGCCGGTGGTGTCCTTGTCGATCCGGTGGACGATTCCCGGACGCTTCTCGCCCCCAACCCCGGAAAGGTTGCCGCCGAAGTGGTGGAGAAGGGCGTTCACCAACGTCCCGCCCGGCGTGCCGGGGGCCGGGTGGACGACCATGCCAGCCGGTTTGTTGATGACGATCAGGTCGTCGTCCTCGTGAACGATATCAAGCGGGATCGCCTCGGGGCGGAGCTCAGACTCGATCGCCTCCTCGACAGTGACCTCATAGGTCTCGCCTTCAGCCACGCGGGCTTTGGCATCGGTGATGACTGCGCCGCCCTTGGCAACCGCACCCTCGGCCAGGAGCCGCGCGAGGCGGGACCGCGAAAGATGCGCCTCCTCTGGCGCATCGCGGGCCAGCGCCTTATCAAGGCGCGGCGGCGGGTCGGCGCCGATGACGATGGTGACGGTTTTGGCGGACATGGACGAGGACGAGGCGCTGGTCGGCGAGGATCGTAATTTGCGGTTCCTGCGGCGGCTGGTGACTGTTCTGACCGCCACGATGATCCTCGGCGTTCTAACGATCGTGGTGCTGCTTGTCATCCGGTTGAACGGATTGGGCGCGGTGTTGCCTTTGCCGGACCTGCCGTCGGCGGTCGTTCTGCCTGGTGGCGTCGAGGCGCGTTCGCTGACCTTCGGCCCAGGCTGGGTCGGCATTGTGACCTCGGACAGCCGTTTTCTGATCTATGATTCAGAGAGCGGTGCGCTCGCCGACTCGGTCGAGATCACTCTGCCGGAGTGATCCAGCCGGTCTCGATCGCCTGCGCCCAGCTTTCGGAATCCTTCGATCGGGCGAGCGCCGCCATGCGCGAAGCGTCATATGGGACCGCATACAAGCTCGCCTGCCAGTCCGCCCCGCGTCGCTCGACGATGGCATAGCGCGCGTCGGGGGCCCCGGTCTCGTGAATGAAGGGCGGCTCCATTCGAGTGTCGAGATAGGCAGGGCAGCCGACCGCGCCGGGGTTGACGACAAGGCGGTTGCCCGAGAGGCGAACGATCCGGGGGCTGTGGGTATGGCCGCAGAGGAGGACGGGCGCCTTGGCCAGGCCGTCCCGCGCTTCCACCTCGGCCCGGTCGCGGGCGATCAGCCGATCCTGCGGGCCGCGATAGTCGAGCCAGTTTTCCTGATCGCTGTCGGGTGTGGCGTGGCAGAGGAAGACCTCGCCAAGACTCAGCGTGTCCGGCAGGGATTTGAGCCAGTCGAGATGCACTGGTGAGAGATCGTCGATCACCCAGCTTTCCCATAGGCCCATATCTTCTTTCGGTCCGTCCCACAGCGCGCGATCATGGTTGCCGCTGACCGTGGGCATGTCGAGAGCCATCAGCCGCCCGGCGGTCGCGGCGGCGTCGAAGGGCCCGGAGAGGCAATCGCCGAGATTGACGACCTGATCGACGTCCTGCCGCGCGATGTCGGAAAGAACAGCGTCCAGCGCGTCGATATTGCTGTGGATGTCAGAGATGACGGCGATCTTCATGCGCTCGAGACTGCCTTGCGCCCGGGGCGGGGTAAAGCGCCGATTGCTGCGAGGATGGTACCGCCTCCCCGGCTCGAACGGGGGACCTCTGGATCCACAATCCAGCGCTCTAACCAACTGAGCTAAGGCGGCACGGAGGCCGGATTAGCGCTGGGCGCTCACGATTGCAAGAGGGAGGTCAGAAGGCGACCTCCCAGGTTTCCTCGACCGCTTGCTGGCCGTAGTGGCGGACTTCAACCGCGTCGCTGCAGGAAAACCCGTAGCTGGAGTAGAGGTGGCGGGCGGCGTCGAGCGACTGGTGAGTCATCAGCGTCATGCGCTGAAAACCCGCCTCTCGCGCAAAGCCCAGGCAGTCGTCCATCAACTGACGCCCGAGGCCGAGGCCGCGCGCCGAGGGCTCGACAAAGAAGAGCCGAAGCTTGGCGAGGGTCGGATCGTCGGAGGTCATGCAGAAGATGCTGCCGAGGCGTTCGCCCTGCCTGTGAGCGATGAAGGCGCGTTCCCGGTCGGGGTCCCGGTGGCGTTGGAAACCGGTCAAAATTTCTGAGACCAAGAGCTCGAACTCGGCGTTGAAGCCGTGCGATTGCCCATAGGTTTCGGCGTGGCGCTGGATTACCCAGCCCGCGTCGCCATGGGACAGGTCCCGCACGGAGACCTCATCGGGGGATGCGGGGGAGAACATGCGCTCCAGCCGCTCCATCGCCTCGGCCACCATTTCGGGGTTGGCGCCGTTCAGCCGCTCCTCAGTCTTCTTGCGCGTCCGGCGCACAAGCTCCTCGAACAACGCCTCGCCACTTTCGGTCAGCGCCAGGCGCTTCTTCCGGCCGTCGTCGTGAAGACGTTTTCTCGTCATCCAGCCGCCATCCACGAAACGCTTGAGGATCCGGCTGAGGTAGCCTTCGTCGAGCTCAAGCCGCCGGGCGATCTCGCGGGCGGCGCCCTCTGGGTCGGTCGCCACTTCGTAGAAGACCCGAAGCTCGGTCACGCCCAGCCCCTCGCCCACGTAATCGCGCGAGAGAAGGCCCATGCGCCGCGTGTAGAAGCGGTTGAAGTGGCGGATGCGGTCGATGTCTTCAAAGCTCATTACACGGGCGCCTTTACTTGACAGAATCAAGCATTCTTGGAATTGCTTGCTTTTGTCAAGTATTGACCCGCTTGCGTCCGATCGATGCGAAAGCTATCGACCCGCGATCAGGAGGACCCGCAATGGGCATCGACAAACAAAGCGACATCGAGGCGAATCTTCAGATCGGGCCGACGACGCTTGGCATGGTGCGGATCTATATTGAGGGCGAGGGGATCGAGATCCCCATGGATTTCGATCCCGAAGAAGCCGAAGAGATCGCCGAGGAGATCCGCGCCGCCGCCCAGCGGGCTCGGAACATGGGAAACAAGCGCCTTAAAGGCCCCAGGAAGGGGTGAAGCCCGGATCGCGGGAGGCATGCCAGCGCAAGGCGGCGTGGCGGGCGAACTTCTGGACCATCACCTTGCGGCGGGCCGGCGCGAGCTTGGCTTCAGGTCCCATGCGCAGGATCTCGGCGTCATAGGCGTCGGCAATGATCAGGCCGGTCTCTTCGGGGAGAAGCTCGGTCGGAAAGTCCTCGTCCACCGCCCAGAAATACCGATCGCACCACTCCAGATAGCCCTGCCACTTGTGGTCGGACTGGAAGTCGGCGCGGCTTGATTTGCACTCCACAATCCAGACCTCGCCCTTCGGGCCAAGCGCCATAACGTCGACCCGCAAACCAGGCGTCGGGATCAGCTCTTCGACCGTCACGAAGTCATGGCCGACGAGATGGCGGCACACGCCCCGCGCAAGAAGCTGGCCGGGTTTGGGGATGGGCTGGGCGATGTCGTCCGGCATCCCCGGACTGTGAACAAATTGCGAACATTTAGCAAGTCCGCTGCGGCAACAGTCGCTTGTCGCATTTTCTTGAAGGGCCTTGCCGGTGGCGGGCCCGCGTCTTATCTCATGCCGGTGACGGGCTCTGCCCTTCCCGTGCCGGGGTCAAATTCCGGTGGCCTTAAATACTTCCGAGGGAGCTGGCTCTGGCCGGACCGTGGTTCGGTTACCTGGCGCCCACCTGTGCAAGCAGGTCCTCGGGAATTTTAACGCCCCCACGGTCGCGGCGGTCCCGTCACTTCTCTTCGTCGCCCATGCGCATGATAGTGATGCCGAAATGGACGCCGGCAAAGACCAGTCCGTTAAAAAGCGACAGAAGCCCGAATGCGAGCCATCCGCCTTCCACGTTGTCGATCAGGTAGCCGATGTTGGCGACGTTCAGGATCACCAAAGCCATCGACAAGATGATGCCTAGCGCGAAGCCCAGGAGGCACTGGCGAATATAGAGACGGATCAGGTCGGGCATCAGGTTTCCCCTTGGTCGCGGCGGCGGAGCGGCCTTTTCTCTTTTACCTTCTGAAACCCGGATCGGTTTAGTTCGACGAACTCGTCAATCATGCCTGTCAGCCCCAGTTGCCTCCCTTTTAGCCAGAAGAACCCCGAGATGGCGCCGACGAAGGCGCCGAGGGAGTCCACGATCAGATCGGTCATGGTGTCGACGAGACCGCTTTTCTGCATGTTGAGACCGAAGAGCTGATCCATCGCGAACTCGAATATCTCCCAAAGCGTGCCGATTGAGATGGCGAGCGCGAAGGAAACCAGGCCGAGCGCCCAAGGTGGCGCAGCGTATTTGTCGCCCTCGAAAAGGTAGAAGACGAAGAGAAACCCGATGATGCCGAAGCCCATGGCGGACATGCCGTGCAGGATCAGATCCCACCACCAGAAGCGGTTGTAGAAATCGTAGACCTCGCCCAGAAAGAGCGTGCCGAAAACAAAGAGCGAGATGGCGGTCAGAAAGCTGAGCGGGAGCCGGATTTGGAAGCGGGCGGAGAACATCGCCGGGAGCAGTGTGAGAAAGATCGCGGTGACGATCATGAAGACGTTCGACCAATGGCCCGTCGCCAGCGCAAAAACGCCCGCCGCCCCGAGGATCAGCCAGACCGCCCAAGTGAGATATGGGATGTCCTGTCGCTTCATGCGTCTAATATGGGGTTAAAGGATCACTTGCACAAACATTCCATACTACGCATGTGTTAAGCATGGACGAGCTCAAACTGGCAAGCTGGAATATCCGCAAATGCGTGGGGCTGGACCGGCGCCGCGATCCCCGCCGCGTCGCGGGCGTTCTGGCCGATCTCGACGCCGATGTCGTGGTGCTCCAGGAGGCCGATAAGCGCCTCGGGCGGCGCCCGGCGGCCCTTCCGCATCATCTGCTGGTCGATGAAACGCCGTATCTGCCGGTGGATGCCGGCGGTCACGAGATGAGCATTGGCTGGCATGGCAACGCCATCCTGGTCGCGCCGTCGGTCGAGGCGTTCGACGTGCATCCCCTGACGCTTCCCGGCGTGGAGCCGCGCGGCGCCCTGGTTCTGGACTTCACGCGCGGCGGGCAGGACTGGCGGGTGGTGGCGGTGCATCTGGGCCTGCTCCGGCAGTCGCGGCGCGCCCAGATGGCCGCGATCCGCCAGGCGCTCCATGGCCGCGACCATAGACCGACCGTCATCCTTGGAGATTTCAACGAATGGTCGCCGGAGCGGGGGTTCGAGCCTTTGGAAGGGTTCGAGGTCCACGCGCCCGGTCGCACCTATCACGCAGCGCGTCCGATCGCGGCGCTAGACAGGATCGCGATCGGGGCCGATGTTGATTTGCGGGATGCCGGCGTCGTCGAGACCCCGACAACGCGGGTCGCGTCAGACCATCTGCCGATCCATGGCACGGTATCGGTCGTCCGCTAGACGAAGACCTCCACCGCTTCCTGCTGACCGACCCCGAAGACCCGCTTGTAGCGAGCGATCTCGTCCTCCGGTCCCATCGCCTTGTTCGGGTTGTCCGAGAGCTTGACCGTCGGCCGTCCTTCCGCCGAGACCGCCTTGCAAACAAGACTGAACGGCGCAAGCCGGTCGCCGGGAACGAGGCCCCGGAAGTCATTCGTCAGCATAGTGCCCCAACCAAAGCTCACCCGTACGCGGCCAGCGAACTGGTGGTGGAGCTCCTCGATTTTCTCAACATCGAGACCGTCGGAGAAGATCACCAGTTTCTCGCTCGGGTCTTCGCCCTTTGACTCCCACCACCGGATGGCGATCTCGGCGCCCTTGGCCGGGTCGCCGGAATCGACGCGAACGCCGGTCCAGCCCGCCAACCAATCCGGCGCGTTTTCAAGGAATTGCTCGGTGCCGTAGGTGTCCGGCAGGATAATGCGCAGATTGCCCTCATGCTCTTCGTGCCAGTCAGCCAGCACCCGGTAGGGCGCCTCGGCCAGCTCTTCGTCGGTGTCGGTCAAAGCGGCATAGACCATGGGCAGCTCATGGGCGTTGGTGCCGATTGCCTCCACATCCCGGTTCTTGGCGATCAGGCAGTTGGAGGTGCCGATAAAGGCCTCGCCCAGCCCTTCCTGAAGCGCCTGAACGCACCAATCCTGCCAGAGAAACGAATGCCGGCGGCGGGTGCCGAAATCGGCGAGCACCAGGCCCTCGATCTCGCGGAGCCGCTCGACCTTCTCCCAGACCCGCGTCATGGCGCGGGCGTAGAGCACCTGAAGCTCGAACCGGCGCATCTCGCCCAGAACAGCGCGTCCGCGCAGCTCCATCAGGACGGCAAGCGCCGGGATCTCCCACATCATCACCTCGGGCCAGGCGCCTTCGAAGGTCAGCTCGTACTGCCCGTGGCGCTTCTCAAGGTGGTACGGCGGTAGCCTGAGAGACTCGAACCACTCCATGAAGTCCGGGCGGAACATCTGGCGCTTGCCGTAGAAGGTGTTGCCGCGGAGCCAGGTGCTCTCCCCGCGCGTGAGCGACAGCGAGCGAATGTGGTCAAGCTGCTCGCGTAATTCACCCTCGTCGATCAACTCGGCGAGGCGGACGGACTTGGTACGGTTAATGAGAGAGAAGGTGACCTGCGTCTCCGGGTTGTTCCGGAAAATCGACTGGCACATCAATAGCTTGTAGAAATCCGTGTCGATGAGCGACCGGACAATCGGGTCTATCTTCCATTTCTGGTTCCAGACCCGTGTGGCGATGTCGACCATCGGGCGTCTCCCCCTCATGGGCGGAGGCGGCGGACCGCCCCCGAGGCCGGATCAGGCCGTGGCCTTGGTCAGCGCCTGATCGAGATCGGCGATGATGTCGTCGGCGTCCTCGATGCCAATAGACAGACGCACCACGTTCGGCAGGGCCCCCGCCGCTTCGCGCTGTTCGTCGGTGAGCTGGCGGTGCGTGGTCGAGGCCGAGTGGATGATCAGCGAGCGCGCGTCGCCGAGGTTGGCCACATGGCTGAACATCTCCAGGCTGTCGACCAGCTTGACGCAGGCGTCGTAGCCGCCCTTGACCGCGACCGTGAAGAGCGCGCCGGCACCGTTCGGGCAGATGCGGTCCTTGCGATCATAGTAGGGAGAAGACGGCAGGCCAGCATAGGTCACGCTTTCAATCCGGTTGTCGCCCTCCAGCCATTTGGCAACCTTTTCCGCATTCTCCACGTGCTTCTTCATGCGCAATGACAGGGTTTCGATGCCCATAAGCGTGTAATGCGCGCCCTGCGGGTTCATCGTCATGCCAAGATCGCGGAGTCCCACAGCGATTGAGTGGAAGGTGAAAGCCATGCCGCCAAGCGCTTCGTGGAAGTTGAGGCCGTGATAGGCGGGCTCGGGCTCGGAGAGCGACGGAAACTTGCCGCTGGCCGACCAGTCAAACTGGCCGCTGTCCACGATGGCGCCGCCCGTCACCGTGCCGTTGCCTGTCAGGTACTTGGTTGTCGAGTGGACGATCAGCGTCGCGCCGTGCTCGATCGGGCGGCAGAGGTAGGGCGTGGCCGAGGTGTTGTCGACGATGAGCGGCAGACCCACGTCATTGGCGATCGCGCCGATGGCGTCGAGATCGGTGATGTAGCCGCCCGGGTTGGCGATGGATTCGCAGAATATCGCGCGGGTGTCGTCATCGACGGCGGCGCGAACAGCATCGAGATCGTCGAAGTCCACGAACTTGCAAGACCAGCCGAAGCGTTTGATCGTGTGTGTGAACTGCGTGTAGGTGCCGCCATAAAGGCGGGTCGAGGCGATGATATTGTTACCAGGCATCATCAGCGGGAAGAGCGCCATGATCTGCGCCGCATGGCCCGACGAGCAGCAGATGCCGCCAACGCCGCCTTCCAGATGCGTGATCCGCTCGGCCAGCGCCATCACCGTCGGATTGGTCAGGCGGGAGTAGATGAAGCCCACTTCCTGAAGGTTGAAAAGCCGCGCCGCGTGGTCGGCGTCCTTGAAGACGAAAGCGGTGGATTGGTAGATCGGCACCTGCCGCGCGCCGGTCGAGGCGTCCGGCGCCGCGCCCGCGTGGATCTGAAGGGTGTCGAACCCCTGCTTCCTGTCAGACATCGAATTTCTCCCTGAATGCGTCCGGCGCGAACTTATGCGCAGGGACGGACGCCTGCAACGACGTCTTCAGGTGCCGATCAGACGCATGACAACGACATAGAACGCGTCGCCGCGGTGCTGCGCGGCGCTGACCGTCATCACCAGCCGCTCGACAATCGCCTCGCGGATCGTGAGCTGCACACTGTCCTCGACCTTGTGCTGGCTCAACATCTGGTCGGGTGTCAGCGGCGTGTCGATGGTCATACCGGTCACGGTCTCAAAACTTGAATCGTAGTGGTTGTTTGCAGAGAGCTTGAAGAGATGCTGCGCGGCGCGGTTGGCGTAAGCGACGGTTTTATCGGCCCTTAGCACGAAAACCGGATCGACGATCAGCTCAAGACCGGCTCGCAATTCATTGTCGGGCACGTTCAGCACGATCAACCGGACGACTGCGCCCGCGTCGTCATGGAGCGGGATGATCAGCCGGTGCCAGGCCCGGACGAAGACGCGGGCCGGCGGCTCGTGCTCGGAATAAACGGCTTCGTCGCGCTTCAAGACGGCGCGGTACAGCCCGAGAAAGAACATCGAGATATGCCCGCCGAACTCGCTCGTCCGGCGACCCGTCATGTCGGTCCCGTAGCTTTCGGCGATGGACGAGCCATAAGAGAGATACTGGAAGTCGGCGCCTTCCTCGACCGGTTCGAGCAGCATGAGCCATTCCGTAAGACCGCCGAAATCCTCCAGCCGGATCGCATCCGCCGCGATCTTTCCGTTCTTCTCGTACCTGTGGCAAACTTCCGCGAACTGGCGCAGCAGGGGATTGCGCAGCTCGGGATCGCGGGGCGACCAATGGATCTCCGGCTCTCTCGCGCCCTCGGCGTTGAAGAGGCTTCGCACCGTGTCTGGCTTCTCGGCGGACAGGCTCTCTGCGATCAGATCGGCGACAGCTTTAGGTTGGGCGGGGGCGGCCATTCAAAGACCTTTTCAGGAGGAGAGCCGGATAGTGTGAATCAACTCTGACGGGTCTCTGTCAACATTTCAAGACGCGACGCCGGGTCAGGCGCTTCCCGCATATCCGAGCGATTGCAGCGCTTCCGAGATCTCATCGAGAATCGCTGGGTCGTCGATGGTCGCCGGCATCTTGTAGGCCTCGCCGTCCGCAATCTTCACCATCGTGCCCCTCAGGATCTTGCCGGACCGCGTCTTCGGCAGGCGGTCGACGACGACGGCGAGTTTGAACGCGGCGACGGGACCGATCTTGTCGCGCACCAATTGGACGCATTCCTTGACGATATCCTCGCTCGACTTGGTGGTTCCCGCATTCGTGCAGAGGAAGCCGAGCGGAAGCTGGCCCTTGAGCTCATCCGTCACGCCGATAACGGCGCATTCTGCCACATCGGGATGGGCGGCGAGGACCTCCTCCATGCCGCCAGTCGAGAGGCGGTGACCGGCGACGTTAATAACATCGTCGGTGCGGGCCATGATGTAGAGGTACCCGTCCTCGTCCATATACCCCGCATCCCCCGTCTCGTAGTAACCAGGAAATTGCGACAAGTAGCTCTTTTTGAAGCGGTCTTCGGCGTTCCAGAGCGTCGGCAGCGTGCCCGGCGGCAGCGGCAGCTTGGCGACGATTGCACCAAGCTCTCCGGCAGGAAGTGGATGGCCGCCCTCATCGAGGATCTGCATGTTCCACCCCGGCATAGCGACCGACGGCGATCCGATCTTGACTGGAAGCTGTTCGATACCGACCGGGTTGGCCGCGATCGACCAGCCGGTTTCGGTCTGCCACCAATGGTCGATGACCGGCACGCCCAGAACACGTTCGGCCCACTCGATCGTGTCCGGGTCGGCGCGTTCGCCCGCCAGGAACAGCGTCTGGAGCGTTGATATGTCGTACTTGCCCACGAACTCCGCCTGCGGGTCCTGGCGCTTGATCGCACGGAAGGCGGTCGGCGCGGTGAACAGGACCTTCACCTTGTGTTCGTCGATCACCCGCCAGAAGGTTCCGGCGTCCGGCGTGCCAACCGGTTTGCCCTCGAAGACGATGGTGGTGTTTCCGTGGATCAGCGGCGCGTAGCAAATGTAGCTGTGGCCGACGACCCAGCCGACATCCGAGGCGGCCCAATACACATCGCCCGGCTCGACGCCATAGATGCTCTTCATCGTCCAGTTGAGAACGACGAGATGACCAGCGGTCGGGCGGACGACGCCCTTCGGCTGGCCGGTGGTGCCGGAGGTATAGAGAATGTAAGCGGGGTGGCTGCCCTCAACAGGCACGCACTCGGCGGGCGCGATGCCCTCCTGAAAGGCGTTCCACTCACAATCGCGGCCTTCGATCAGGTCTGCGGGCGCCTGCTCGCGCTGGAGGATGACGCAGAACTCGGGCTTCCGGGTCGAAAGGTTGATCGCCTCGTCCAGGAGCGGCTTGTATTCGACGATCCGCCCCGGCTCGATCCCGCAGGAGGTGGCGATGATCGCCTTGGGCGCGGCGTCGTCGATCCGGACGGCAAGCTCGTTCGAGGCGAAGCCGCCGAAGACGACCGAGTGAATGGCGCCGAGCCGGGCGCAGGCGAGCATGGAGATGAGCGCCTCGGGCACCATCGACATGTAGATGACGACGCGGTCGCCCTTGGTCACGCCCTTCGCGGCGAGGCCGCCGGCCAGTGAAGCGACCTTTTCCTGAAGCTCGGCATAGGTGATCGTCCGCTTCTGGTTGGTGACCGGGCTGTCATAGATGATCGCCGCGCGGCTGCCGTTCCCGGACTCGACGTGCCGGTCAACTGCATTCCAGCACGTGTTGACCTTGGTATCGGTGAACCACTCGTAGAGGGGCGCGTTGCTGTCGTTCAGAGCCTTTGTCGGCGGCTCGACCCAATCGATCCCTTTGGCCGCTTCCAGCCAGAAGCCTTCCGGATCGGCCTTCCAGCCAGCGTAAACCTCAGCATATCCCATCGGGCGTCCCTCCTCACCGAATTCCCGACCGAATACGAAAGCCGGGCCGGGTGCGGCAAGCCCGTTAACGGCAATCAGGCCGAGATGCCGCAGGAGATTTGCAGATTTCCCCGCCCTCAGGGCTGCAAAGTAATGCAAAGCCCCTTGGTATTTGCGCAATGCAAGTCCACTCACCTAGAGTTTGCAAACTCTGTAATCAAATTTGCGAAGTCAGCCTCAGCCGTAATGCGCGACCGGCGTCCCGGCAAGCGCGGACATATTCAGAAGCCCTCGCGCCGTAATCGACGGCGTCGCGATATGCGCCCGGTTTCCCATGCCCATCAGGATCGGCCCGACCTCCAGGCCGCCCGCCTTCATTTTGAGGATGTTCCTCACGCCCGACGCGGCGTCGGTATTGGCGAAGACCAGAACGTTCGCGGGGCCCTCGAAGCGGGAGTTCGGCATGATCCGGGACCGTAGCGCCACGTCGAGGGCGGCGTCCGCATGCATCTCGCCCTCATATTCGAACTCGCGCGGTTTCTCGTCGAGGATAGCCATCGCCCCCCGCATCCGCCGCCCCGTCTCGCAGTCGAGGTTGCCGAACTGGCTGTGCGAGCAAAGCGCGATCTTAGGCGCCAGACCGAAGCGTTTGGTGTGCCGCGCGGCGGCGATGCAGGTCTCGGCGATCTGGTTTGGGGTCGGTTCGGGATGCACATGTGTGTCGGCAACAAAGAGCGGCCCGTCCTCGAGTATCATCAGACTGAGCGCGCCGATCGGGTGCAGAGGGTCGGTCGCGAGCACCTGACAGATGTAATTGAGATGCCAGAGGTACTGACCGAAGGTGCCGCAGATCATGCTATCGGCCTCGCCCCGGTGCACCATCACCGCCCCTATCGCGGTCGTGTTCGTCCGCATCACGGCGCGGGCCAGGTCGGGCGTCACGCCCTTGCGCTGCATCAGCGCGTGATAGGTCGTCCAGTACTCGCGATAGCGCGGATCGTTCTCCGGGTTCACGATCTGGAAATCGACGCCGGGTTTGATCGGGAGGCCGATGCGGTCGGCGCGGGTTTCGATCACGTCCGGGCGGCCGATGAGGATCGGCGCGTCCGTGGTCTCCTCCAGCATCGCGTTGGCCGCGCGAAGCACGCGCTCGTCCTCGCCTTCGGTGAAGACGATGCGGCGCTCGGCGGTCGCCGCGGCCTCGAAGACCGGCCGCATGATCAGCGCGGATTTGAAAACAGACCCGTCGAGACGCTGCTTGTAGGCGGTCAAGTCATCCAGCGGCCGGGTCGCGACGCCGGTGTCGATCGCCGCCTTGGCCACGGCGGAGGCGACGACACCCATCAAACGCGGGTCAAATGGCTTCGGGATTAGGTAGTCAGCGCCAAAGGTGAGCTGCTCGCCCTTGTAAGCGGCGGCGGCCTCGGCGCTTGTAGTCGCGCGGGCGAGCGCGGCGATGCCCTCGATACAGGCGATCTTCATCTCGTCGTTTATGGTTGTGGCGCCGACGTCCAGCGCGCCCCGAAAGATGAACGGAAAGCAGAGCACGTTGTTGACCTGGTTCGGAAAATCCGACCGGCCGGTGGCGATAATCGCGTCCGGCGCTACCTTCCGCGCCTCGTCTGGCATGATCTCCGGCGTGGGATTGGCGAGCGCGAAGATAATCGGGCGGTCGGCCATTTTGCTCGCCATATCGGCCGTCAGAACGCCAGGACCCGAGAGCCCGAGGAACATGTCCGCGCCCTCGATCACGTCTTCCAACGTTCTCGGGCCGCCAGTCTGTGCGTATTCCGCCTTTTGCGGTGTCATGTCGTTCTCGCGGCCCTCATGAACCAGCCCCTCGAGATCGACGAGAAACACGTTCTCGCGTTTCAGGCCGAGCTTGAGGAGCATGTTGAGACAGGCGATGCCAGCGGCGCCGCCCCCGGTCGAGACGACTTTGATCTCCTCGAATGACTTCCCCGCCACGCGCAGCGCGTTGGTCGCCGCCGCGCCGACGACGATGGCGGTGCCGTGCTGATCGTCGTGGAAGACGGGGATGTTCATGCGCTTGCGGCAGAGCTGTTCGACGATGAAACAGTCGGGCGCTTTGATGTCTTCAAGATTGATCGCGCCGAAGGTGGGCTCCAGCGCGCACACGATATCGGCCAGGCGCTCGGGATCGGATTCGTTCAGCTCGATGTCGAAGCAGTCGATATTGGCGAACTTCTTGAACAGGACCGCCTTGCCCTCCATCACCGGCTTGGAGGCGAGCCCCCCGATGTTGCCGAGGCCGAGCACTGCGGTTCCGTTGGTGACTACGGCGACAAGATTGCCGCGCGCAGTGTACTGGCTGGCGGCCATGGGGTTGGACTTGATCTCCATACACGCCTCGGCGACGCCGGGCGAATAGGCACGAGCCAGGTCCCGTCCGTTGGCAAGCGGCTTGGTCGCGCGGATCTCGAGCTTTCCCGGTCTCGGATTGGCATGGTACTCCAGTGCCGCCTGACGGAGCGCTTCCTGCCTTTGATCGCTGGCCATCGGGACCCCCTCGCATTTTGTTTAGCGTTAAACAATTCTCGTTCGGGCAGCTACTCCGCCCGCATCGCCGCGTCAATGCGGCTTGGTTTGATTATCCGCCCTTTGAGCGGTGCTGCGCAAGACCGGTTGCTTCGACTCTTGCGCTTGCCCGCGCCACGGGTCACCCTCGCCAGAAAGTCCGGGGAGGAAACCGCCAATGTCTCTCGTCGATGAGGCCGCTCGCGTGCGGGAGAACGCCTACGCGCCCTATTCGCAGTTCAAAGTCGGCGCGGCGCTGACTACGGCGACGGGCGCGGTCTTTGCAGGATGCAATGTCGAGAATGTGGCCTATCCCGAGGGCACCTGCGCCGAAGCGGGGGCCATCGCCGCCATGGTCGCATCCGGCGAGACGGCGTTCACCGAGATCGCGGTGATCGCCGACAGCCCGGACCCGGTGCCGCCGTGCGGGGGATGCCGTCAGAAACTTGCGGAGTTCGCTGCCGAAGGCGCCAGGATTACCATGGCGACCACGGACGGCGCGACCACGGAAATGGCGGTTGCCGACCTGCTGCCGGGAGCGTTCGGGAAAGGACACATGGAATAGATGGACGCGCGATCGATCATCGAGAAGGTCCGAGACGGCATCGAGCCGACGCAAGCGGATCTGAGCTGGTTCGCCGGCGGGCTGGCCTCGGGCGGCGTGACCGACGCGCAGGCCGGCGCCTTCGCCATGGCGGTCTTGCTCAAGGGCCTGTCGGAAGAGGCGCGGGTCGCCCTGACGCTGGCCATGCGGGATTCGGGCGACGTCTTGAAGTGGGACCTGGGCGGACCCGCGATCGACAAGCACTCGACCGGCGGGATCGGGGACTGCGTGTCGCTGCTCCTGGCGCCGATGCTCGCCGCCGTCGGACTATACGTGCCGATGATCTCAGGCCGCGGCCTCGGCCACACCGGCGGCACGCTCGACAAGCTGGAGGCCATTCCGGGTCTGAAGACGGACGTGACCGAGCAGGTCTTTCGCCAGATGACAGGCGAGATCGGCTGCGCCATCGTCTCGGCAACCGCCGACATGGCGCCCGCCGACCGGCGGCTCTACGCGGTGCGCGATGTGACCTCGACCGTGGAGAGCATCGATCTGATCACCGCCTCGATCCTGTCAAAGAAACTCGCGGCGGGGCTGGACGCGCTGATCCTCGATGTGAAAGTCGGCAGCGGCGCTTTCATGGAGACAGCGGACGACGCCCGCGCTCTGGCGCGCTCGCTCGTCCGAACCTCCAACGGCGCCGGCTGCCCGACAGCAGCTCTGATCACCGATATGAACCAGCCGCTCGCGCCCGCCGCCGGAAACGCTCTTGAGGTCGCGGTGATCATGGAGGCGCTGATAGCGCCCAGGAACGACCGAATGACGGATGTCTCCGTGGCGCTGGGAGCCGAGTTGATGGTGCTGGCCGGGTTGGAGACCTCGGTTGAGGCGGCGGCGGGCAAGCTTCTCGACGCGCTCAAATCCGGTGCGGCGGTCGAGCGGTTCGACCGGATGGTGGCGGCCTTGGGCGGGCCGAAGGAGTTCAGCGCGAGTTGGAAACAGAAGCTGCCTGAGGCGAACGTCATCCGTGACGTCGCCGCGCCCGCGTCCGGTACGGTCGCGGCGATAGACGGACACGCCATTGGCATGGCGGTCGTCCGGATGGGTGGCGGCCGGCTCAGGGGCGGCGACCGCATCGATCCTTCGGTAGGCTTCGATCAGATCGTCTCCATCGGCGACACGGTGGCGAAGGGCCAGCCCATTGCAAGGCTCCACGCCGCAAGCGAGCGCGCGGCCAAGGCGGCGGAGGAGGCGATGGCGGGCGCCGTCACGATCGGCCAGGCGGGCGAGACGCCCGACCTGATAAAGGAAAGGATCGGCGGATGACACGCGCCTTCCTGATCGTTCTCGACAGCGTAGGCATCGGCGGGGCGCCGGACGCGGAGAGCTTTTTCAACGGCGACACACCGGACACGGGCGCCAACACGCTCGCGCACATCGCGCGCGAGGCGGCGGCGGGCCGGGCGGAGAAGGGACGTTCCGGCCCCCTCAAGATGCCCAACCTCGGACGGCTGGGTCTGGCCTCCGCTGTCGAATTGGCAAGCGGCGCGGAGGCGCCCGGACTTCCGGGGACGTCGGAGGGGCTCTGGGGCGCCGCCACCGAGGTCTCGCGCGGCAAGGACACGCCGTCGGGGCATTGGGAGCTGGCCGGCGTGCCGGTGCCCTGGGACTGGCATTACTTCCCGGACGAAAAACCCGCCTTCCCGACATCCCTGATGGAGGAGGCCGCGCGTCTGGCCGGGACCGATGGAACGCTGGCCAATTGCCACGCCTCCGGGACGGAGATTATCGCACGGCTCGGCGACGAGCATGTCCGCACCGGCTGGCCGATCTGCTACACCTCCGCCGACAGCGTCTTTCAGATCGCCGCGCATGAGGAGCACTTCGGGCTCGAGAGGCTCCTTGATCTCTGCAAGGCGCTGGCGCCGGTTCTGCACGAGATGAAGGTCGGGCGCGTCATCGCCCGGCCCTTCGTCGGAGAGTCAGGCGGCTACACCCGCACGGCCCATCGGCGAGATTTCGCAATCCGCCCGCCCGCGCCGACGCTTTGCGATTGGGTGCAGGCCGCCGGGCAGAAGGTCCACGCGGTCGGCAAGATCGGCGACATCTTCTCGATGCAGGGGATAGATGACGTGGTGAAAGGCGCGGATGCGGAACTGATGGATCATCTGGTCGGGCTGGTGGACCGGGCCGAGCATGGAAGCCTGACCTTCGCCAACTTCGTCGAGTTCGACAGCAAGTACGGCCACCGCCGCGACGTATCCGGATATGCCAGTGCGCTCGAGTGGTTCGACGCCTGCGTGCCAAGGCTCTTCAACGCGGCGAGCGAGGGTGATCTCTTCCTCTTCACCGCCGATCACGGCAACGACCCGACCTGGGTCGGGACGGATCACACCCGCGAGCGCGTGCCAGTGCTGGGCTGGGGCGCGGGCGAGAAGGCGATCGGCAACGTCGCCTTCGCCGATGTCGGTGCGAGCGTCGCCGCGCATCTCGGCGTTCCGTCTGAAGGGCCTGGGAGAAGCTTCTTGTGAGCCTGAGGGACATGCCCAAGGTCGAGCTGCACCTTCATCTGGAAGGCGCCGCTCCGCCCGGCTTCATCCGGGGGCTCGCAGCGGAGCGCGGGGTCGACCTCTCGGGCATTTTCGATGCTGATGGCTCCCATAGTTACAAGGACT
>JASJAU010000037.1 GCA_030066855.1 Paracoccaceae bacterium
AGACGTTGGCGATCTGTCGGCGCTCGACGCGAGCTGCGCGCGCCTCTGGGAGTTTCTTGAGGAATACCAGGCCTTTGTCTCCGAATTCGCCAAGAAGCCGCGGAGGCTGAACTGACATTGCCTTCCGGTTGGCGGAGTTCGCTTCCGCCTATTCCGGAGGCCTATCTCTTGCCCTGAAGGGTTTCGGTCGAAGCGAAAAACATCGCCTGGCTGACGGCGGAGCGCACCTGATCCTCGGCATAGGGCTTGGGGATTAGAAACGCGGGCTCTGGACGCTCGCCTGTCAAAAGCCTTTCCGGAAAGGCCGTGATGAAGATCACTGGCAAGGTCTCGTGCGACGCCAGGATGTCGTTGACGGCGTCGATGCCCGAGCTGTTGTCCGCCAGCTGGATATCGGCAAGGATCAGGTCCGGCCGCTCCTCGCTGACCATGCGCACAGCGTCGTTCCGGGTGCGGGCGTTTCCCACGACGGAATGCCCCATCTCCATGACAATGCTCTCCAAATCCATCGCGATGATCGCCTCGTCCTCGATCACCAGCACGCGCCCCGATATTGCGTCCCGCATCTCGGCATGCGCGATCTCCAGAAGTCGTTCCGCCTCCACCGTCGAGATGCCGATGACCTCGGCGATCGCTTCGAAATCGAACCGCTCGATCGAATGGAGCAGGAGAACCTCGCGCGTGCCGCTCGTCAGACGCGACAGATGCTCCTGAGCCCGGCCCTCCAGTCCGGCGCCGCCGGGTTCGATGGTCGCGCCGGACGACGCCCAGATGCCGTGAAAAACCTTGAAAAGCGCGGTTCTGGGCGCCGTGTCGGCTGAGAAGACGGACGCGTCCTGCAGAATCGCCTCGAGCGTCGCGACCGCATAAGCGTCGCCCGACGCCTGGTTGCCCGTCAACGCGCGGGCGTAGCGCCGCAGATACGGGAGCTCCCGCCCGATCACGTCCGTCAAATCGTTCTGCCGCGTCGCCTCAGACATATCGCAATAAATCCCTCGTTCATCGGAACCAAACCGGGCTGTCGGCCGTTCGGTCTGTTAAGGGGATACACTATCTTTCGAAGGGAACCATCCGGTATGGCGAAAAATCCGCCTTCAAAACGCGATTACGCGGAGATCGACGAGAATCTTCGCCGTGTCTTTGAGGAGCTGTCGAGCGAGCAGGTGCCGGATCGCTTCACCGACCTTCTGGACCGCCTCCGGAAAGGCGACCCGCCCCCCGACGAGGGGGAGGCCGAGGGATGAACGCCCCGGACCCGCGGGAGGAGCTGGTCGAGCACCTGCCGGCCATGCGCGCCTTCGCGCTTTCGCTGACGCGGAACGGGGCCCAGGCCGACGATCTTGTCCAGGACACCGTTATCAAGGCGTGGACCAACTTCGACAAGTTCCAGGCCGGCTCGAACCTCCGCGCCTGGCTGTTCACCATCCTGCGCAATACCTTCTACTCGCACCGCCGGAAATCGAAGCGCGAGGTCGCCGATGTCGACGGCGCTTTCTCAGCCGGCTTGGCGGAAAAGCCCGAGCATGACGGGCGCCTTCAGCTCAAGGACTTCATGACCGCTTTCGGCCAGATCCCGGTCGAACAGCGCGAGGCGCTGCTCCTCGTGGGCGCGTCCGGATTCAGCTACGAGCAGGCGGCGGAAATGTGCGGCGTTGCCATCGGCACGATCAAGAGCCGCGCCAATCGCGGCCGCCGGGCGCTCGCCGAGCTTATGGACCTCGGGCCGGACGACGATCTGGAGCTCACCGACCGCGCCACGCTCGCAGTGCTCAGCGCGAGCGGCAATTCGCCGGTGTGAGGCCCCGATGCTTCGCGGCTCCGACATCTCCCGCAACGTCTGGTCCTCGCTGACCTTCCGCGTGCTCGGGCTTATGACGCTGGCCATGGCGCCAATCGGCGGGATGTCGATCTATCAGACCTCCGAGCTTACGGCCCGGACGGAAGAGCGCGCGGCGGCGTCACTCCTCTCCGCGACTGTGGACGCGGTCACGCCGGAAATCGCGGCGCTCGAGCGCGTGATCGGCGCGGCGACGGCCATGTCGCTCTTGACCGTCGACATCTGGAACCGTCACGAAGCCTGCGTTTTGGCCTTCTCGCGCGTCTCGAACGCAGAGGCCAGCTTCCACTTCGCCGGCGTCCTGACACGCGACGGCGCGCTCTGCGTGCCGGATGAGATTTCCCTCTCGCACAGCGAGATGGTCACGGCCGCTATGACGTTCGAGAACGACGCGCCGTTCGAATACAGCCAAGCGGTGAACGAAACTGGGGACGTCGAGACCGTCATCGCCCAACCCGTCGCAGGCCCGGACGGAGTCACGCATTACGTCCTGATCGGCGCGCGTCAGAACCGGTTCTTGGAAACTGCCGCGCGAAGCGACGCCGCCCGCGCCGAAGCCCTGATAACCTTCTCCCAAAGCGGCGCGATCCTGAACGCGAACGCGCCCGCGGAACTCGCTGCGGCCGAATTGCCGGCCGGTCGCGACATCTCGGAGCTCACCAGCCCCCGGGGCTATACGCTCCAGGGCGAAACGCAGGCGGGAAAGGCGCGAATCTATTCCGTAGTTCCGATTCACGGTGACCTAATTTTCGCGCTGGGGAGCTGGACGCCCGAGAACACGGCGATTCCGGGGGCGGGAACTCGGATGCCGCCTTGGTTCTTCCCGATCCTTACCTGGCTCGCGACGCTCGCCATTCTCTACATCGCCGTAAGCCGCTTCGTTGTGCGACATGTCGAGTTGCTGGGGCAAAGAATGCGCCGCTTTGCGCGAAACAGGACCATGCCGCTTGCCGAGACCGATCCGCTGACGCCTTCGGAGTTCACGGAGATGAACCGGAATTTCCTGGCGATGGCCGAGGCGATTCTGAAGGACGAAGCGGAACTCGAGCAGGTGATTCACGACAAAACCCTCTTAGTGCGCGAAGTGCATCATAGGGTTAAGAACAATCTACAACTCATTGCATCCATTATGAATATGCAGATCAGGAAGAATCGAGACTCGGAAACCGGCGAGGTGGTCAAGCGCCTTCAGGATAGGGTGCTCGGCCTCGCCGCCATCCACCGGCAGATGTACCAATCGCAGTCGCTCGACCGTGTTCCCGCTGACGCGCTAGTTGAGGCTGTTCTCGATCAGACCCTCCGGCTGGATCCTGGGGTTGAGGTCCATCTTGAACGGGACTTGATGCCCCTCAATCTTGTGCTTGATCAGGCCATTCCTCTGGCTCTTCTTTCCGCCGAAGCCGCCGCAAACGCACTGCATCATCTGGGGGCGACCGACGGCGGTCGGCCTAAGCTGGCGGTGAAGCTAGAGCCTGCGGGCGAAGAAGAAGCTCGCCTACGCGTGTCCAATACCGTGGCGGCGGAAGACGCGTCCGAAGAGGGGCTGATCGAATTCCCCGGCCAAGGCCTGGGCGCTCAATTGATCAACGCCTTCGCGCGTCAGTTAGGCGCTGAGGCGATCACGCGGCGGGAGGACGGTTTGCATCATCTGGAGGTGACCTTCCGCCCGAACGGACTGGACCATGCGGACGTCGCCGGGCCGGGGGCTCGCGATCTGGCGAAAGGCGGGGGCAGCGGCGTGGTCTCGGCTGGCGCTTAAGTCTCGCCGCGACGGAACATGGACTTCGCCGCGACAGCCGCGCCGAGCGTGATCAAAACGCAGGCGATCCAGAGCGCGGCCGTGGCTTCCGCGCGGCCGAACGCCACCAAAGTGACGGTCGACAAAAGGGGCGCGGCATAGCTCGCGGCGCCGAGAATGGCGATGTCGCCCTTTTTCATGCCGATGTCCCAAAGAAAGAAGGCGAGCCCGACGGGGCCAAGACCTAACCCGGCGACAGCCGCCCAGGCGATTGCGCCGTCCGGCCAGACGGTGTCTTCGAACGCAAGGTGACAAATGACAGCGAGGACTGCGGTTGCAAGGCAGAACCCGGTTACCGATCCCGTCGGCACGTGCGCGATCCGGCGGGAGAGAACTGAATAGGACGCCCAGACGAAGGCGGCCGCGAGGGCGAGCGCGTAGCCCGCGCGATAGGCGGGATCCGTGGAGAACCTTGAGCCGCAGGACACAAGAATGATCGCGCCGAGGAACCCGAGAAGGGCGCCCGTGATGTGGTGCGGCCGGAGCTTTCCACCGGTTACAAGGGTCGATCCGAGCACGATAAGGAGCGGCCAGAGATAGGCGATCAGGCTCGCTTCGGCAGCGGGCGCCGCGCGAAGCGCCGAGAAGTAGAGGAAGTGATAGCCGAAAAGCCCGCCGATCCCGAGCGCCCAGACACTGGGCGATCGGGGCAGCGCGCTGGCGCCCTGGCCCGAAACCGCGAGCACCGCGAGACCTGCCATGCCGCCGATCGCAAAGGTCATGGCTGCGAGCTGAAAGGGCGGCACCGCGCCGGTCGCGTCCGTGAATAGGGCGAGCAACGCCCAAAGAAGCACCGCCATGAAGCCCAGCCCGGTTGCCGCGCGTTCTGCCATCCTCGCCAATCCGCTTTGACAGATGATGCCGGTTGATCCCGGCAACGGATTTGGGCGTTGACTCGATTATTCGCGGATTGTCAATGTTTTGCCACTTTTCTCTCTAAGGGTCGTTCTCAGCCGTCTGGGGGCGGCGCATGGGAACGGGAGGTCCGAATGGACATGCTGCACCTCGTCCCGGCCGCGTTGTTGAGCACGATTGGTATGTGGTTTCTTTGGCCGGTGATCGTCGATCCAATCCTGCGCCGCAGGCGCCACATCCGCACGCAATCGCTCGAAGCGACCGACGCTCTGGCAGAGGATCTGTTTCAGAACTGGTCCGATCTCGACGCCGAGGACGCTCGCCGCACCTAATACCGACCTCTTCGGATCTCTCCGCAGCTGGCCGGGGCGTTCCTTCTCATGACGTCAATTCGCCCTGCCGTCCCTTGCAGCCGCCGGGGGGCGCTACTAAGACTCTGGCAATTCCCAGCGGGTAGAACCCGAGTGATTTGAAGGCAGGCGAGCATGCGCGATCCCCACGAGACTTACATGAACCTTGTCCCCATGGTGGTCGAGCAGACCAGCCGGGGGGAGCGGGCCTACGACATTTTCTCGCGCCTCCTGAAGGAGCGGATCGTTTTCGTGAACGGCCCAATCCATGACGGGATGAGCCAGCTGATCGTCGCGCAGCTCCTGCATCTCGAAGCGGAGAATCCGTCGAAAGAGATCTCGATGTACATAAATAGCCCAGGCGGCGTGGTGACGGCCGGCCTCTCGATCTATGATACGATGCAGTACATCCGGCCCAAGATAGCCACGCTTGTCGTTGGACAGGCGGCCTCGATGGGCTCGCTCCTCTTGGCGGCCGGCGACAAGGGCATGCGCCTTTCGCTTCCCAACTCCTCGATCATGGTTCATCAGCCGTCTGGCGGGTTTCAGGGTCAGGCGAGCGACATCATGATCCACGCCCGTCACGTCGAGCGACTGAAGCAGCGGCTGAACGAGATTTACGTCAGCCACACAGGGCAGGGCCTTGAAAAAGTTGAAGACGCGCTCGAGCGCGACAACTTCATGACCCCGGAAGAAGCGAAGGACTGGGGCCTCATCGACGAGATCGTGGAGAACCGGGCGCGTCCCGAGGACGAGGATAGTTGATGGCGGCGCAACACGCCGCCGTGACAGCGGACAATTGTCTGTGAATTTGGCGTTGTGCCTGCCTGACCGGTGCCCTAGGCTTTTCGTCATGGCGGTTGAGCGGGTAGAATTCGAAGTCCCGGCCGGAACCGGGCGCCGTGCGGGCGATCAGCCGAAAAAGGGTATGTGATGGCGAATAATTCGGGCGACAGCAAGAACACCCTTTACTGCTCGTTTTGCGGAAAGAGCCAGCATGAGGTTCGCAAGCTGATCGCGGGTCCGACGGTCTTCATCTGCGATGAATGCGTCGAACTGTGCATGGACATCATCCGGGAGGAGACGAAATCTTCCGGCCTGAAGTCGTCGGACGGCGTGCCCAGCCCGAAAGAGATTTGTGACGTTCTCGACGATTATGTGATCGGCCAGGGCCATGCGAAACGCGTGCTCTCGGTCGCAGTGCACAATCATTACAAACGCCTGAACCACGCCGGGAAATCTGACATCGAACTTGCGAAGTCGAACATCTTGCTGATCGGCCCGACCGGCTGCGGCAAGACGCTTCTGGCGCAAACGCTGGCGCGCATCCTCGACGTGCCGTTCACGATGGCCGACGCGACGACGCTGACCGAGGCGGGCTACGTCGGCGAGGATGTCGAGAACATCATTCTGAAGCTCTTGCAGGCCAGCGAGTACAACGTTGAGCGGGCGCAGCGCGGCATCGTCTATATCGACGAGGTCGACAAGATCACCCGCAAGTCCGACAACCCGTCGATCACGCGGGACGTGTCGGGCGAGGGCGTGCAGCAAGCGCTCTTGAAGATCATGGAAGGCACCGTGGCTAGCGTTCCTCCGCAGGGCGGCCGGAAGCACCCGCAGCAGGAGTTCCTGCAGGTCGACACGACCAACATCCTCTTCATCTGTGGCGGGGCCTTTGCCGGCCTCGACAAGATCATCGCACAGCGCGGCAAAGGCTCGGCAATGGGTTTCGGGGCGGACGTGAAATCCTCCGACGAGAAGTCCATCGGAGAACACTTCAAGGAGCTTGAGCCGGAGGATCTCCTGAAATTCGGCTTGATCCCGGAATTCGTTGGCCGCCTTCCGGTCATCGCGACGCTCGAGGATCTGGACGAAGACGCTTTGGTCACAATCCTGACCGAACCCAAGAACGCGCTGGTCAAGCAGTACCAGCGGTTGTTCGAACTCGAGGACGCCAAGCTCACCTTCACGCCGGACGCGCTCAAGGCCATCGCCAAGCGGGCGATCGACCGCAAGACCGGCGCTCGCGGCCTCAGGTCGATCATGGAGGACATCCTTCTCGACACCATGTTCGATCTGCCCGGAATGGACAGTGTCGATGAAGTCGTGGTGAACGAGGAATCGGTGTCGTCGGATGTCAAACCGCTGATGATCCACGCGGATTCCGAGAAGGAACCGGCCAGCGCGGGCTGATGCGCCGACTGATCTCCACCGGATCGCCTTTCGAGGCCAACATCGGCTACTCGCGCGCGGTCGTGTGCGACGGCTGGGTCTTCGTGGCGGGAACCACCGGCTACGATTACGCGACCATGGTCATGCCCGAAAGCGTCGCCGAACAATGCCGGAACGCCTTCGCAACTATCGCGGATGCGCTGGGCGAGGCGGGCGCCAGCCTCGATGACGTGGTGCGCGCCCGCTACATTCTCCCCAATCCGGAGGATTGGCCGGAGTGCTGGCCCGTCACCTCAAGCGTGTTCGCGAAGGCCCGACCGGCCTCGACCATGCTGGTCGCGGGGCTTCAGGAACCCGAGATGAAGATCGAAATCGAAGTCACCGCGCGTCTGCCAGATGCCGGCTTGGCGGCACCCGCTTGACAGCGTTCCGCTGGACCTTGATCCAGCCTTGCGGCATACCGGAGCCAACGCATCCAAGGGAACCTCGCATGGGTATTGGAACCACGCTTCTCCGCGCCGTGACCTGGTGGAACAGCCAGACCCTCGGCACGCAGCTATTCACCTGGCGCAAGGGGCAGAAGGTGGGAGAGGACGATCAGGGCAACGTCTTCTATCAGACCGCAGACGGCAAGCGCCGCTGGGTGATCTATAACGGCGAGGCCGAGGCGAGCCGGGTCAGCCCGGAGTGGCATGGCTGGCTGCACCACACCTGGAATGACCCGCCTACGACCACGCCCATGCGCCACAAGGACTGGGAGAAGCCGCATCAGGAGAACCTGACCGGCACGTCGGCGGCCTACGCGCCGCCGGGGTCGATCCGACGCCCGCATCCCGAGGAGAAGTCGGATTACGAGGCCTGGCAGCCGGAGTAGAGCATGTCCGAAAACACGACTGAAATCGTCACGGGCGGGATCGTCGTCGCCGTGGCGGCGGGATTTCTGATCTACGCCTCCCAGTTCGGCGGCTTCGGCGGCGCCGGCGGTGACGCCGTTTACTCCGCCTCCTTCCGTTCGGCTGAAGGCGTTGGCGTCGGCACGGATGTGCGGCTCGCAGGCGTGAAGGTCGGTACGGTGCTGTCGCTCGACCTTGATCCGGCCACCTTCCGCGCCGACGCGAGCTTCACGATCGACGACGAGGTTGTCTTGCCCGAGGATACGGCGGCAGTCATCTCATCCGAGGGCCTGCTCGGAGGGAGCTTCGTTGAGATCTTGCCGGGCGGCTCGGCCTTCAATCTGGAGCCGGGAAGCGAGATCGAAGACACGCAAGGGGCGGTCTCCATTGTTCAGCTTTTGTTGCGGTTCGTGACGAGCGACGAATGAGCCCGCGCTTTTCCGTTCTGACGCTCCTGCTTTTCGCGCTGCCTGCAAGCGCGCAGGACGCCGTCATCGCGTCGCCAATCGACGGCTCGACCGTGATCCTGCCGGCGCCGGACATCGCGGCGGAAAGCGTCCGCGCATTGACCGCGCCGGGCGCGATGCTGCGCGGCCTCGACAAGGTCTCGGGCGAGGTCGTCGATCTTGCGCTGGGCGTCGGCGAGACGGCAGAGGTCGGCCGTATCGCGGTGACGTTGGGCGAGTGCCGCTACCCGGAGGACAACCCGTCCGGCGAGGCCTATGCCTGGCTGGACATTCGGGACATGGCTCGAGAGGCGACCGTCTTCTCAGGCTGGATGATCGCTTCCAGCCCGGCGCTGAACGCGCTTGATCACGCCCGCTACGACGTCTGGGTGATCCGCTGCAGCACGGCCTGAGGATCCGTTTCCAAGGGCAGGCGCGTGATATCCGCATCCACTTCAAGCGCGCGCTGAAGCATCCGGTGATACGCCTCACGCGGGATTTCGACCGCGCCCAGGCTTACCAAATGCGGTGTGGTGAACTGGGTGTCGAAAAGCGTGAAGCCTGTCCGCCGCAGGTGATCGACGGCCCAGGCAAGGGCGATCTTCGAGCCGTCCCGCTCGCGTGAGAACATGCTCTCGCCGAAGAAAACGCTCGCGATGGCAAGGCCGTACATCCCGCCGATGAGCTTGCCATCCTGAAACACCTCGAACGAATGCGCCTCGCTGCGCTTGTGCAGGGCGATCATGAGCGAGCGGATCGTCTCGTTGATCCAGGTCTCGGATCGGTCGGCGCAGGCTTCGAGCACATCTTCGAACGCCGTGTCGAGCCGGACCTCGTAGTCCGCCTTGCGCAATCGCCGGGCAAGCGAGCGCGAAACGCGAAACCCGTCAAGCGGCAGCACGCCCCGCAGCTTGGGATCGACCCAGAAAACAGTCGGGTCCTCCCGATTGTCCGCCATTGGAAAGATGCCGGAGGCATAGGCGCCGATCAGCAGGTCAGGGGTCAGGCGGCGGCTGCTCATGCCTTTAGTGTAACCCAGTTTCGGCGGGCGCAGTCACGCCAGGTTCTCGTCGAGCCAGTGTTCCAGCCAGTGAATGTCGTAGTTGCCCGTCAGCACATCCTCTTCCGCCAGTAGCGCGTTGAAGAGCGGAATTGTGGTGTCGATGCCATCCACGATGATCTCGGAAAGCGCCCGGCCCAACCGCGCCAGCGCTTCGGGTCGGTCGCGGCCATGGACAATCAGCTTGCCGATGAGCGAGTCGTAATAGGGCGGGATGCTGTAACCGTCATAAAGCGCCGAATCCATCCGCACGCCCAGCCCCCCGGGCGCGTGATACTGCGAGATCGTGCCGGGCGAGGGCGAGAAGCTCGGCAGCTTCTCGGCGTTGATCCGGATTTCGATAGCGTGGCCGTTGATCGAAAGATCCTCCTGTGCGAAGGACATTGTCTCGCCAGCGGCGGCGCGGATTTGCTCGCGGACCAGATCCACGCCGAAGATCGCCTCGGTAACAGGATGCTCGACCTGCAGTCGGGTGTTCATCTCGATGAAGTAGAACTCCCCATCCTCATAAAGGAACTCGACGGTGCCGGCGCCGATGTAGTTGATCCGGGCGACGGCTTCCGCGCAAATCTTGCCGATCCGCGCCCGCTCTTCGGCCGTGATGGACGGCCCGGGCGCCTCTTCGAAGACCTTCTGGTGCCGGCGCTGAAGCGAGCAATCCCGCTCGCCAAGGTGCACGGCGTGCCCGCGCCCGTCGCCGAACACCTGAATCTCGATGTGGCGCGGCTTGCCCAGATATTTCTCGATATAGACCTCATCGTTACCGAAGGCGGCCTTCGCCTCAGATCGCGCGGAGGGGAAGGCTGTCTCCATCTCTTCGGCGCTCCGCGCGAGCTTCATGCCGCGCCCGCCGCCGCCTGCCGTGGCCTTGACGATGACCGGGTAGCCGAACTCCTCCCCGATCGCCTTCGCTGACGCCAGATCAGGCACGCCGCCATCCGAGCCGGGGACAACCGGGATGCCGAGGTTCCGCGCCGTCTCCTTGGCAGTGATCTTGTCGCCCATCACCCGGATATGCTCGGCCGAAGGACCGATGAATGTGATCTGATGATCTTCGACCACCTGAACGAAGGTCGCGTTCTCCGAAAGGAACCCATACCCCGGATGGATCGCTTGCGCCCCAGTGATCTCACAGGCCGAGATGATCGCGGGGATCGACAAGTAACTCTGCGTTCCGGAGGGCGGACCGATGCAGACCGACTCGTCGGCCATCCTGACGTGCATCGCGTCAGCGTCCGCGGTCGAATGCACAGCCACTGACTTGATTCCCATCTCGCGGCAGGCACGGATCACGCGAAGGGCGATCTCGCCCCGGTTGGCGATCAGGATCTTGTCGAACATGCGCCGCGCCTCACTCGACGACCATCAAGGGCGCGCCGAATTCCACCGGCGCGCCGTCCTCGACGAGGATGCGCTTGACCGTTCCAGCCTTGGGGGCCGGGATCTGGTTCATTGTCTTCATCGCCTCGACGATGAGAAGCGTCTGACCCTCGGTGACCTTGTCGCCGATCTTGACGAAGACTTCCGCGCCGGGTTCCGGCGCCAGATAGGCGGTGCCGACCATCGGCGAGGTGATCGCGCCGGGAAGCGCGGCCGGGTCGTCGCTCGCAGGCGCGGCTTCGGCAGGCGCGGCAACGGGAGCCGGAGCAGCTGGGGCTGCGGGCGCGACGGGCGCGGCGGGAACAGCCACCTGGATCGCGCTTGCAGACACGCGGCTCACGCGCACATTCAGGTTGCCGTCATCCGCGTAATTCCGCTTGACCTGCAATTCGCTCAGATCGTTTTCCTGCAGCAGCTCGGCCAGAGCCCGGATGAAATCGACGTCATCCGCGTGGGTCTTGTTTGTCATGCTTGTCCCTCCCGCCTCATCGGCCGATCAACGCCCGCTTTCTTGCCGCAGGGTTATAGGGGAGAGGCTCTGGAAGGAAAAGCGTCCTTGGTCCCGTTCTCCAATGGCTCGAAATCCACATGGTTTTACTCTTGTTGGGGAGACGGGTTGATCGCATGATTGCGATGAGGGCGGAAACAGCGAACTCGCCATGCGCCGGCATCGCAACGGGCTTAGGCAAAGGACGGCGACACTGCAAACTACATCCATGCTATGCTGGACGCCTCACATCTGACCGGGAGGAGCGATATGGCTTGGATCATGGCGTATGCCGGCGCGGTGCCGACGGCGAAAAAGGCGGAATATCAGGCGCATGCGGCCCGCATGGCCGACATCTTCCGAAAGCACGGCGCCACCCGCGTCGTCGAGACCTGGGGAGAGGCGGTGCCGCCAGGCAATATCACTTCATTTCCGATGGCGGTGAAAGCCGGCCCCGATGACACGGTCGTGTTCGGCTGGCAGGAATGGCCCGACCGGGCGACGCAGGAGGCCAAGTTTCAGGAAGCCATGCAGGATCCCGAGATGGGCGAGATGGGCGAAGTGCCGATCAATGGCCAAACGATGATTTTCGCGGGTTTCGACGTACTGACGGATACCTAGCCGCGCGGGAGCGGCTCATGGCCGACTGGCCGGCGGATCGAACGGGCATCAGATCCCCCGATCCGTTCCGCCCCGCTCCGGCGTCGAGAACCGCGTAACATTGGGGAAGATGCAGCCCGGACGGTTTGATGGGCGGTCAAAAACGGTGGTGGTAGCCTAATGCGCCAACCGGACGAGGCATCCTGACAACCCGGCGTCCAAAGCTCCCGCCAGAGCCCTGCCTAGCGCGAGAGGTTCAGGCTTGAGGCCGCAGGGTCTTCGGCTATCGACCGCGTTTCAGCAAAACCGGTCTCGGCCCGGGTGAATCGCGCGGGCGCAGTCTCGCCTCGGACCGGCTCCGTCGTTTCCTCTTGCCGCTTGCCGGGCGCGCCGGCTGGCTCAAAGACCTCCGTCTCTTCGGCACTGGGCGCGGCCGGTTCAAGCTCAGGCGGCAGGTCCGGCGGATCGAGGGCGACCCTGACCTGCCGTTCCAGCGGGCTTTCCTGAAAGGCCGGCGGCGGCCCGGTGGGCCCGTCGCCCAGTGGCGGACGGCCGCTCGTCTCGTCGGTTTCCCTGTCGCGAAGGCGCTGCGCCGCCGGAAGCTGCTCCGGCGGGTCAATTGCGCGCGCGGTCTCGGCCCGGAGCGAAGCCCGCGGCGCCTCGCCGGCGGAGGCGCGGGCCGCGCCCGGCTGGGGTGGCTGCGCGGACTTGGACGACGCCGGCGGCTGCCCGGTTTCAGCGGGCTTGATCGGTGTGACGGAGGTGGAGACGGCGGATATCATGGCCCTCGATCCTCAACGAGAATCCCCACCTGAGCGTGACGCTACAGGCTGGTTATGAAGAAACCGTTAACGCCGGGTCATTTTGGTGCGGGGGCAAGCGCTCTCCGGTAGAGCGCGGACAGAAACGCGGCAGCCTGATCGAAGTGCTCCGACGCCTCGGGTCTTAGGATGCCCCTGACCTGCACGTCGAAATCCGCGTAATGCTGCGTTGTCGCCCAGATCGAAAAGATCAGATGATGCGGGTCGACGGGCGCGAGACGGCCTTCGTCGATCCAGCTCTGCAAAACACCCGCGACCTCATCGACAAGCGACTTCAGCGGTCCATCGATGGATTCCAGAATCCTGGGCGCACCCTGCACGATTTCATTCGCGAAGAGTCTGCTTTCGCGCGGGAATTCCCGGCTCATATCCAGCTTCCGCAGGACATAGCTCACGATCTCGCCGACCGGGTCGCCGTCCGGATCAATCCCGCGCATGGGGTCGAGCCATGTGTCGAGCAGACCGGACAGAAGCTCGGTGTAAATCGCCTCCTTCGACGGGAAGTAGTAGAGCACGTTCGGCTTTGACAGCCCGGCGGCTCCCGCGATCTGATCAAGCGTCGCGCCGCGAAACCCTTCGGACGAAAAGACGTCCAGCGCCGCTTCCAGAATCGCCTCGCGGTTCTTACGCTGAATGCGGGTTTTTGGGCGTTCGTTTTTCAAGTCTTATGCATCTTTCATTTTGCGCCGCGCGGGTTTTTCGCTCATCCTTTTGCGAACCATGTCTGGTTGGGCTTTGGCCTTGGCCGCGCTTGACTGCGAATAGCGCTCTGCTAGCGTCATCCTGACCAAATGGTCAAACATTTTGCAGCCCTTGCCTAGGAGGTGTGCCATGGCGCTTGACCGTCCGACCGTTCCGAATGACCTCTCGGCGTTTTGGATGCCGTTCACGGCCAACCGGCAGTTCAAGAACGCGCCGCGCATGTTCGCCTCTGCCAAAGACATGCACTACAAGACCACCGATGGCCGGGACGTTCTGGACGGCACAGCGGGGCTTTGGTGCTGCAACGCGGGCCATTGCCGGCCGAGGATAGTGGAAGCCATTCAAAAGCAGGCGGCCGAGTTGGACTACGCGCCCGCTTTCCAGATGGGCCACCCGCGCGCCTTCGAGCTCGCCTCCGCAGTGCGCGACATCGCGCCTGAAGGCATGGAGCATGTGTTCTTTACGAACTCCGGCTCAGAAAGCGTTGAGACGGCGCTGAAAATCGCGCTGGCCTATCATCGGGCGAAGGGAGAAGGGCACCGCACGCGTCTGGTGGGTCGCGAAAAGGGATACCATGGGGTGAACTTCGGTGGCATCTCGGTTGGCGGGATCACCAACAACAAGCGGATGTTCCCCTCGCTCCCGAACGTCACGCATCTGCCCGCAACCCACCTGAAAGAGAACTTCTTCAGTCGGGGCCAGCCGGAGCATGGCGCGGACCTCGCCGACGAGTTGGAGCGGCAGGCGGCGATCTACGGCGGAGAGACCATCGCGGCCTGCATCGTAGAGCCCGTCGCCGGATCCGCCGGGGTCATCCTGCCGCCGAAGGGGTATCTTGAGCGGATCCGCGAGATCTGCGACCGCCACGGCATCCTGTTGATCTTTGACGAGGTGATCACGGGTTTTGGGCGCCTGGGCGCCGCGTTCGCCGCCGATCGTTTCGGCGTGATCCCCGATCTGATCACCTGCGCTAAGGGCCTTACCTCGGGAGTCATTCCAATGGGCGCCGTGCTTGCCTCGAATGACATCCATGACGCCTTCATGCACGGGCCCGAGCATGTGATCGAATTCTTCCACGGCTACACCTATTCCGGCTCCCCCATCGCGTCCGCCGCCGGGCTGGCGACCTTGGAGGTCTACAAGGAGGAGAGTCTCTTTGAGCGCGCTCGGGAGCTTGAGGGCTACTGGGAGGACGCGGTCCATTCACTGGCGCATCATCCCCATGTGATCGACGTGCGGAACCTCGGGCTGATCGGCGCGATCGAGCTTGAGCCCATCGCGGGAGAGCCCACGAAACGGGCGTTTTCCGCATTCCTCGATGCCTATGAGCAGGGCATCCTGATCCGGACGACGGGCGACATCATCGCCATGTCCCCGCCGCTCATCATTGAGAAAGCCCATATCGATCAGTTGGTTGAGACGCTCTCAGGCGTTTTGAAGCGGCTGCAGTAAGCGAAGAAGACAGGGGGATCGGGGCATGGCCGCACCAGCCGCGAACATGAAGATTGATGGGGACCGTCTCTGGGACAGCCTCATGGAGATGGCCAAAATAGGCCCGGGCGTCGCGGGCGGCAACAACCGCCAGACGGTGACGGATGAGGACGGCGAGGGCCGCGCGCTGTTCCAGAAATGGTGCGAGGACGCGGGCATGACCATGGGCGTCGACCAGATGGGCACGATGTTCATGCGCCGCGAGGGGACGGATCCCGACGCGCTCCCGGTCTACGTCGGCTCGCACCTCGACACCCAGCCGACCGGTGGAAAATACGACGGCGTTCTGGGCGTGCTCGGCGGCTTGGAGATCGTGCGGACGCTCAACGACCTCGACATCAAGACCAAACATCCGATCGTGGTGGTGAACTGGACGAATGAGGAGGGAACGCGGTTCGCTCCGGCCATGCTTGCTTCGGGCGTCTTCGCCGGGCGGCACGAGCTGCAATGGGCCTACGATCGGGTTGACGCGAATGGCAAAACATTTGGCAATGAGCTGGAGCGGATCGGCTGGCGCGGCGACGAGGAGGTCGGCAAGCGCGACATGCATGCCTTCTTCGAGCTGCATATTGAGCAAGGGCCCATCCTCGAGGCCGAAGGCAAAGACATCGGTGTCGTCACACATGGCCAGGGCCTCCGCTGGATCGAGTGCACGGTGATAGGCAAGGAAAGCCACACGGGCTCGACGCCAATGCATATGCGCAAGAACGCGGGGCGCGGGTTGGCGCTAGTGACCGAGCTTGTCCACGAGATCGCGATGAAGAAGCAGCCGAACGCGGTGGGCGCCATCGGCCATATCGACGTTTATCCCAACAGCCGGAACATCATCCCCGGCAAGGTGGTATTCACCGTCGATATGCGCACGCACCTTTTGGACAAGCTGAACGGCATGGTCGCCGAGTTCATGGAGCGGGCGCCGAAGCTCTGCGAGGAGATCGGCGTTTCCTTCGAATGCGAGATCGTCGGCCAGTTCGACCCGCCCGCCTTTGACGTAGGTTGCGTTGGCGCGGTTCGGAGCGCTGCCGAGCGGCTCGGCTACAGCCATATGGACATCGTCTCGGGCGCCGGACACGACGCCTGCTGGATCAACGATGTCGCGCCGACAGCGATGGTGATGTGCCCCTGCGTCGACGGCCTGAGCCATAACGAGGCCGAGGAGATTTCCAAGGAATGGGCGGCGGCGGGTGCGGATGTGCTGATGCACGCGGTCGTCGAAACGGCGGAGATCGTGGAGTGACCAAAACGCTTCGAAGCATTTTTCGAGGTCTTTCGAAGGACCTTGAAAGGAGTATGAAATGAACGTCCAAAGCGCCACGACCGACGAAACCCAAATCCGTATCGACCTGGCTGCCGCGATCCGGCTCGCCTGCCGCGCGGATTGGCACGAAGGGGTCGCCAACCATTTCTCCGCCGCTGTTTCCGCAGACGGCCGCAAATTCCTGGTCAATCCGCGCTGGGTGCATTGGAGCCGGGTGCGGGCCTCGGACCTCGTCCTCTGCGACGCCGACGATCCGAGCACGATGAAGCGGCCCGATGCGCCAGACCCCTCGGCCTGGTCGATCCATTCGGCATTGCACCGGAACCTCCCCCAGGCCCGCGTGGCGCTTCATATCCATCCGCCCTACGCAACCGCGCTTGCGACGCTGAAAGATCCGACGATTCACCCGATCGATCAAGTCACGGCCCGCTTTTTCAAGCGCCTGGCCTATGATCTGAGCTTCGGCGGTATCGCCACCGAGGGCGCCGAGGGCGAGCGCATCGCGGCGTCCATCGGCAACCACACGAGCGTGATGATGCAAAACCATGGAGTAACAACGCTGGGCGCGACCGTGGCCGAGGCCTTCGACGCCATGTACCACCTCGAGCGGGCCGCGCGGACGATGGTACTGGCCTATTCCACCGGCCAGCCGCTCGAGATCATGCCGGACGCGCTGGCCGAGATCACCGCAGCCGAGTGGGAGGATTACACCGACTCCCAGTTCGCCCATTTCGCCGAGATGAAACGGGTGCTCGACAAGGAAGAGCCGGATTACAAAGACTAAACCCTGGGGGCGCCGCCCCCGGACCCCGGAGTAATTCCCCCATGAGGAAGTGCCCGGAACACAAGACAGAACGGGGAGCGTACCATGTCCACTATCATCAAGAACGGCACCGTTGTAACGGCCGATCTGTCCTACAAGGCCGACGTGCTGGTCGAGGACGGCGTGATTATCGAGATCGGTCAGGGGCTGTCCGGCGACGAGGAGCTGGACGCGACGGGCTGCTATGTCATGCCGGGCGGGATCGACCCGCACACGCATCTCGAGATGCCGTTCATGGGGACCTATTCCACCGACGATTTCGAAAGCGGCACCCGCGCCGCGCTTTCTGGCGGCACCACGATGGTCGTCGATTTCGCTCTGCCGTCGCCGGGCCAGGGGCTCCATGACGCGCTTCAGATGTGGCACAACAAGTCGACCAAGGCGAATTGCGACTACTCCTACCATATGGCCGTTACCTGGTGGGGCGAGCAGGTCTTCAACGAGATGCAGTCGGTGATCGAGAAGGAAGGGATCACCACCTTCAAGCATTTCATGGCCTACAAGGGCGCCCTGATGGTGAACGATGATGAGATGTTCGCCTCTTTCAAGCGGTTGGCCGAGCTTGGCGGCATCGCGCTCGTTCACGCCGAGAACGGCGACGTGGTGGCCGAATTGCAGGCCAAGCTCATGGCCGAGGGCAATACCGGCCCCGAGGCGCATGCCTATTCGCGGCCCAGCCAGGTGGAGGGCGAGGCGACCAACCGCGCGATCATGATCGCTGACATGGCCGGCGTGCCGCTCTATGTGGTCCACACCTCCTGCGAAGAGGCCCACGAGGCCATCCGCCGCGCCCGCCAGCTCGGGAAGCGGGTCTGGGGCGAGCCGCTGATCCAGCACTTGACGCTGGACGAAAGCGAATACGCCCATCCCGACTGGGATCACGCCGCGCGTCGCGTGATGTCGCCGCCCTTCCGGAACAAACAGCATCAGGACAGCCTTTGGAACGGGCTGGCCTCCGGCTCGCTTTCGGTCGTGGCGACCGACCATTGCGCGTTCACCACAGAGCAGAAGCGTTACGGCGTCGGTGACTTCACCAAGATCCCGAACGGCACCGGCGGGCTCGAGGACCGGATGCCGATGCTCTGGACCTATGGCGTGAACACCGGGCGGCTGACGCCGCAGGAGTTCGTCGCGGTGACCTCGACCAACATTGCCAAGATATTGAATTGCTACCCGAAAAAGGGCGCGATCCTTGTCGGCGCCGATGCCGATATTGTGGTCTGGGATCCGGAGAAATCCAAAACCATCGCCGCCGCGACCCAGCAGTCGGCCATCGATTACAACGTTTTCGAAGGCAAGGAGGTCAAAGGCCTTCCCCGTTTCACGCTCACGCGCGGCCACGTCGCAATTCACGATGGCGAGGTGCGGACGCAGGAAGGCCACGGCAAGTTCGTCCGCCGCGAGCCTTACGGCGCGGTCAATAAGGCGCTGTCGTCCTGGAAGGAGCTCACCGCGCCGAGGCCGGTTGAGCGGACCGGTATACCGGCGACGGGAGTTTGATGGACCGAGCGGGCGCGGAGCCCGCCGCGGCGCGCATCCAATCGGAGTTGAGCTGAAAATCCAGGCGCGGGCCGCTGGTCCGCGCCCTTTTGTTGCGAATTCACTGCACTTGGGTGGGTTTTCGCCGATCGGGTCGCCGCGTTCGCTTGCCTCGTTCATATTCCATTCGCAAGTTGGCGTCAGAGCTGGGGACCAACCCCGGCCAGAGGCAGAAAGAGCGAAACATGGCAGACATCCTGAAAATGGTCCTGAAAGGGCCGGGCCACCGCCGTCGGGCGCTTACGCTTTGGCAAGCGTGGTGGCGGCGCGCCGTTTGACATGGGCGCGGGCGGCGGGCGCCGCAGGGGCTGGCGCGAGCGGCTGAACGCACTCTACGGCGGTCGCGCGAAATCGGTCGCGCCAAAGGCGCGTGAGGGCCGGACGCAGAGTCGGTCGTCTCTGGGCGGAATTGTCAGCATGCTGGAGAACACGCTGGCGGAAGACGTCTTCAGCGAGGAAGACGGCAAACCGGCGAAAGCGCGGAACTCGCGGCTTTCCTAGGTCCGCTCCTTCATCCGAAACACCAAACCCCGCCAACGGCTTCGCTGGCGGGGCTCGGGCAATAATCCCATTGCGGCTCTGATCAGGCGCGGTTCATCCGGTTCTCGATCAGGTCCTCGACCACTTCCGGCTCGGCGAGGGTCGAGGTGTCGCCCAGCGCTCCGTAGTCGTTTTCGGCGATTTTTCTCAGGATCCGCCGCATGATCTTGCCCGACCGCGTCTTCGGCAGGCCCGGGGCGAACTGAATCAGATCAGGTTTTGCGATCGGTCCGATTTCCGATCGCACCCAGGTCTCCAGCTCCTTGCGCAGTTCCTCTGACGGGCTCTCGCCCCCCATTAGGGTGACATAGGCGTAGATGCCCTGGCCCTTGATCTCGTGCGGGTAACCGACGACAGCGGCCTCGGCCACTTTCGAATGCGCGACGAGCGCGCTTTCGACCTCGGCGGTACCCATCCGGTGGCCGGACACGTTGATCACGTCATCAACGCGGCCGGTGATCCAGTAGTACCCATCGGCATCCCGGCGGCAGCCGTCGCCCGAGAAGTAGTAGCCCTTGTAGTCTGAGAAATAAGTCTTCTCGAACCGCTCATGATCGCCCCACACGGTGCGCATCTGGGCGGGCCAGCTATCTTTCATGCAGAGCACGCCCTCGGCCTCGGTCGTGGTGATCTCCTCGCCAGTTTGCGGCTCGAGGATCACGGGCTGGACGCCGAAGAAGGGCAGGGTCGCGGAGCCCGGCTTGGTCGGGATCGCCCCCGGCAGCGGCGTCAGCAGATGCCCGCCGGTCTCGGTCTGCCACCACGTGTCGACGATCGGCACGTTGCCGTGGCCGACGACCTCGTTATACCAGTTCCAGGCCTCCGGATTGATCGGCTCGCCGACGGTTCCCAGAACCTTCAGCGACGACAGGTCATGCCGGTCAACGAACTCTGTGCCCTTGCCCATCAGGGCGCGGATGGCGGTGGGGGCGGTGTAGAACTGATTGACCTGGTGCCGGTCGCACACGTCCCAGAAACGGCCCGCGTCGGGGTAGGTCGGCACGCCCTCGAACATCAGCGTCGTCGCGCCGTTCGCGAGCGGGCCGTAGACGATGTAGCTGTGGCCGGTGACCCAACCAACATCCGCCGTGCACCAGAAGATGTCGCCGTCGTGGTAGTCGAACACGTACTCATGCGTCATCGAGGCGAAGACCAGATAGCCGCCCGACGTGTGGACCACGCCCTTCGGCTGACCGGTTGAGCCCGAGGTGTAGAGGATGAAAAGCGGGTCTTCCGCGTTCATCTCTTCTGGCGGGCACTCGTCCGAGACATCGGCGGCCAGATCATGCAGCCAGAAGTCGCGACCGTCCGTCATCGGCACGTCGCCGCCCGTGCGGCGCACGACCAGCATCTTGGCGTCGCCCTCAACCTTGGCAAAGGCCTTGTCCGCGTTGACCTTGAGCGGTGTGTTCCGCCCGCCGCGCGGCGCTTCGTCGGCGGTGATTACTACTGAGCCCTGGCACTGGTTCACCCGCGCGGCCAGAGCGTCGGGCGAGAAGCCTGCGAAGACGATCGAGTGGATCGCGCCGATCCGCGCGCTGGCGAGCATGGCATAGGCGGCTTCCGGGATCATCGGCAGATAGAGAACGACGCGGTCGCCCTTCTTCACGCCCATGCCTTTGAGCACATTGGCGAAGCGAGAGACTTCGCGGTGCAGCTCGGCGTAGGTGATGTGCCTGGCGTCATGCTCAGGATTGTCCGGCTCCCAGATAATCGCTGTCTGGTCGCCGCGCGTGGTCAGATGCCGGTCGATGCAGTTCGCGGCCACGTTCAGCGTGCCGTCCTCGAACCAGCGGATATCGATGTTTCCCGGCGCGAAGGAGGTGTTCTTCACCTTGGTGAAGGGTTTGATCCAGTCGATCCGCTTGCCGTGTTCGCTCCAGAACCCTTCCGGGTCCTCGACCGACTGCTTGTACATGGCGTCGTACTTGGCGCGGTCGGCATGTGCGTTGTTGGCCATCTCCTCGTCCGGCCAATACATTCCATCCCGTTCATCCAGCATGGGGTCCCCTCCTGGTCGTCATTTTGTCTGGGTGACAGGCGCCGCCTGAGACGCGGCGCCAAGCCGTTAGATGGCGAGGTACTGAGCGCGGAGCGCTTCGTCTTCCAGCACCTTCTGCGCGCTGTCATCATACACGACTCGTCCCGTGTCGAGAATGACGGCCCGGTCGGCCAGTTTCAGCGCGGCAACCGCGTTCTGTTCGACGATGATCGTCGTGATCCCCTGATCGCGGATGATCTCGAGCGTCTTGGCGATCTCCTGAACGATCACGGGCGCCAGCCCCTCGTAGGGCTCGTCCAGGAGCAGCACCTTGATGTCGCGGGCCAGCGCCCGCGCGATGGCCAGCATCTGCTGCTCGCCGCCCGAAAGCGTTACACCGTCCTGCTTTCGGCGCTCGCCGAGGCGGGGGAACAGCTCGTAGATCCGCTCCAGCGACCAGCCGATCGGCGGCGCGATCTGCGCGAGTTGCAAGTTCTCCTCCACCGTCAGGCCCGCGATGATCCGTCGGTCTTCGGGGACCAGCGCGATACCCTCCTGCGCGGCCTCATAGCTAGACATCATGTGCAGTGGTTTATGGTCCAGCCAGACCTCGCCGTGCCGAAGCTCCGGACTGTCCATCCGGGCGATGGTGCGTAGCGTTGTCGTCTTTCCGGCGCCGTTCCGGCCCAGAAGCGCGAGGATCTCGCCCTCGTGCACGTTGAAGCTCACATCCTGAACGATGTAGCTTTCGCCATAGAAGCTCTCAATGTTCCAGACGCTCAGGTAGGCCGGGGCCGTCGCCGCGTTGTTCGCGTTTTTGTTGAACGGTTTCTCGTCAAGCATCTCCGTCCCTCCTTAATGCGCCGCTTCGCCGAGGTACGCTTCCTGCACCTTCGGGTTGCCTTTGATGTTGTCTGGCGTGTCCTCCACCAGCGGCGTGCCCTGCGCCAGAACGGTGATCCGCTCAGCCAGGCTGAAAACGACGTGCATGTCGTGCTCGATGATGCACATGGTGATGTCGCGCTTTTCGTTGATCTCTTTCAGAAGATCGATCGTGTTGTTGGTGTCGGCCCGCGCCATGCCGGCGGTGGGCTCGTCCAACAAGAGAAGCCGCGGCTCCTGCACCAGACACATCGCCATTTCAAGGCGGCGCTTGTCGCCCCGGCTCATCGAGGCCGAATGCATGTCGCGCTTGTCGAGCATGTTGACGTCTTCAAGGATGGCGTCGGCCTTTGCGATCAGCTCCTTCTCGTTGGCGAACTGCTCATAGGCGTGCATTCGGAAAGAGCCGTCGCGCTTGGCGAAACACGGGATCAGGATGTTTTCGAGAACGGTGAGGTCCCCGAAGATTTCAGGTGTCTGGAACACCCGGGATATCCCCATCTGGTTGATCTCGTGCGGCTTGCGGCCGAGAACCGATTGCCCGCCGAACATCACCGAACCCGTGTCCGGGATTAGCTTGCCGACAAGGCAGTTGAGCAGGGTCGATTTGCCCGCGCCGTTCGGCCCGATGATCGCGTGGACGGTGTTCTCCGCCACCGAGAGGTTCACGTCACCGAGCGCCTGCAGACCGCCGAAGCGCTTGTTGACGCCTTTGACTTCAAGAATTCCCATGGGTCCTTCTCCTTATTCCGCTGGCGTCTTGGCAGCTGCGTCTTCGGCCTCCTGGGCGCGCTTTCCACGCCCGAAGAGCCGTCCGATCCGCTGACCGCCTTCCACAAGGCCGCCGGGCAGGAATATGACGACCGCCATGAACACGATGCCGAGCGTCAGGTGCCAGCCCTTGCCGATGAACGGATGGATGATGAAGACAATGAAGTCTTCGATTCCGTCAGGCATAAACGCGAACCATTGGTGCAGGATGCCGTCGTTAATCTTCGACAGGATGTTTTCCATGTACTTGATCATGCCCGCGCCCAAAACCGGTCCAATGAGCGTGCCGACGCCGCCGAGGATGGCCATCAGAACGACTTCGCCCGACGCGGTCCAGAACATACGCTCAGGTCCAACCTGGGTGTCCATCGCGACCATCAGACCACCGGCAAGACCGGCGTACATGCCCGAGATAACGAAAGCGGCGAGGGTATAAGGCTTGGAGTTAAGGCCCGTGTAGTTCATCCGCTGCTGGTTTGACTTAACCGCGCGCAGCATCATGCCGAAAGGCGAGCGGAAGATGCGGATCGACACGTAGAACGAGATCAGCATCACGATCGCGGCGATGTAGTAGCCCATGTTGAACGTCCAAAGCCAGTCGCCAGCGCTCAACTCGAAGCTGGACCTCATGTCGAGGCCGAAGAGGTTTGCGCGGCCGATCTCGCCATCTCCCAGGTTGGAAAGAAGCGGACGGTCTGTCGGCTTGATCTGCAAGCCCGTCTCGCCTCCCGTGATCGGCGTTAGCACCGAGTAGGCGAGAGAATAGGACATCTGCGCGAAAGCCAGCGTCAGGATCGAGAAGTAGATGCCCGACCGGCGAAGCGAGATAAAGCCAACGACAACCGCGAAGAGCCCAGCGAAGATGATCGACATGATGATCGCCGGGATCACGTTCAGTGTAACCAGCTTCATCATCCAGATCGCCGCATAGGATCCGACACCCAGGAAGGCCGCATGACCGAATGAAAGGTAGCCGGTCAGGCCGAAGAGGATGTTGAAACCGATTGCAAAGATCCCGAAGATCACAAAGCGCTGCATCAGGTCCGGATAGCCGGCATTGAACTGCGCCAGCTGGCTGCCTTCTGGAAAGGGGTTCAGGAAGAACGGCGCCAGAATGGTAAGAACCGCGACGACGATCAGAAGGGTTGAATCGTTCTTTTTGAGACCAAGCATGTCTTATTCCTCCATCACGCCTTTGCGCCCCATCAGGCCGCGCGGCCGTGTGAGCAGGATGACAATGGCGACCAGGTAGATGATGATCTGGTTGATGCCGGGGATGATGTCGATGACAGCGCCCATGGAGGCAAAGCTCTCGAGCACACCAAGTAGGAACCCTGCAAGAACGGCACCGGGCAGCGAGCCCATGCCGCCCACGACAACCACGACGAAGCTCAGGACAAGGAAGTCCATACCCATGTGATAATTGGGAGAGTTGATCGGCGTGTACATGACCCCGGCAAGACCCGCCACACAGGCGGCGATGGCGAACATCACGGTGAAGCGCTTATCGATGTTGATTCCCAAAAGGCCAACGGTCTCGCGGTCCGCCATGCCGGCCCGGACAACCATGCCGAAGGTGGTGAATTGCAAGAAGGCAAACACACCTGCGATCACGATCATCGCGAACGCGAAGTAGATCAGACGCCAGTAGGGATAGATGATGGTGAATGGATCGAAGCCCAGAAGAACGCCGAAGTCGAACGAACCGGTGAAGGCTTCCGGTGCCGGAGTCGGGATCGGGTTCGCCCCGTAGAAGTACTTGATGATTTCCTGAAGCACGATGGCAAGGCCGAAGGTTACGAGGATCTGATCCGCGTGGGGGCGCTTGTAGAAGTGCTTGATCAATCCGCGCTCCATGGCAAATCCAACAAGCACCATGATCGGGATCGAGAAGAGAATGGCGAGCGGCACAGACCAGTCGATGATGCCCTGTCCCGCTGCCTCACCGAACCATTCGTAGACGTAGGGAACATCGACCTTCATCGGGTTCCCGAGAAAGTCGGTCCGCGTCTCGTCCACAACTTCGTGGCTCAGGCTCAGAATACGCTGGAGAGTAACGGCGCAAAACGCGCCAATCATAAACAGTGCCCCGTGGGCGAAGTTCACAACGCCGAGCGTACCGAAGATCAGAGTCAGACCGAGCGCGATGAGCGCATAGGCCGAGCCCTTATCCAGGCCGTTCAGAACTTGCAGAATGATGGCTTCCATGTCCCTTCCTCCGCGGGGTTCGGGTAAGCCACGCCCCTCGAGGCGTGGCTAGATTTTCGAGCGGGGTGCGCGTTAGGCGCGTGATAACCGTTTGGAAATCGCCCTCGCTTTGATCCGGATCATGCTCCGGGATTGCAGGCTCCGAGGGTCGCTTCCGCGCCGCCCATTTGCGGATGGTCGGGTGCGTAGGTGACCTGCTCGACCGGAGTGACTTCGACGATCTCGAGTAGGTCGTAGGGACCATCGGGGTTTTCTTTCCCCTTCACGACAAGCACGTCCTTGAAGCACTGGTGATCGGCGCCGCGATACAGCGTCTTGCCGTTGCCCAGCCCGTCGAACTCGAAGTCTTCGAGTGCTTCGGCAACTGCGCACGGGTTGAACGAGCCAGCCCGGTTCACAGCGTCTGCGTAGAGAAGCGTCTGACAGTACACCGTGTGCGCGGCCTGCGACGGCGGGAAGCCGTACTTGGTGCCGAACGAGCGAGTGAACGCCTGCGATCCCTCGTCGGGCAGTGACCAGTGCCAGTTCGTCGAACCAAAGATGCCCTTAACGTTTTCACCGGCACCACGTGCCATCAAACGCGAGTAGAGCGGAACGACGATCTGGAAGTCCTTACCGTTGGCCTGGGCTTCGCGAAGACCGAACTGAACGGCACTGGTCAGCGAGTTCACCATGTTGCCGCCGTAGTGGTTCAGAACAAGCACGTCCGCACCCGACTGCAAGACAGGCGTGATGTAGGACGAGAAGTCGGTCTGCGTCAGCGGGGTTTTCACCGCGTTGACAGTTTCCCAGCCGATCGCTTCGGTCGCTTGGGTTACAGCTTCTTCCGTCGTGTAACCCCAGTTATAGTCGGCCGTCAGGTGATAGGCCTTCCGGTCGGCGCCATAGGCATTGGCAAGCACGGGAGCCAGCGCCGCGCCAGACATGTACGAGTTGAAGAAGTGGCGGAAGCCATTGGCCTTCCGGTCCTTACCCGTGGTGTCGTTCGAGTGCGTAAGGCCAGCCATGAAGATGACGCCCGCCTCCTGGCAGAGCGCTTGCACCGCAACAGCCACACCGGAGGATGAACCGCCGGTGATCATGATAGCGCCGTCTTTCTCGATCATCGACCGGGCCGAAGCTCGGGCCGCATCTGATTTAGTCTGCGTGTCGCCAGTCACATATTCGATCTTCTTGCCCAAGATGCCTGTGCCGTCGAGCGTCTTGGACGAGAATGTATTGATCATCCCGCCGTCGCCGCCGCCGTTCAGATGCTCGACCGCAAGCTCGTAAGCACGCAGCTCGTCCGCGCCCTCATCGGCGTAGGGGCCTGTCTGAGGCACGTTGAAGCCAAGCGTCACTGTGTCGCCTTCAGGCGCGTTCGTGAAACCTGTGTGCCCGCCGGCCCAGACCGCGCCGGTGAAGATCGTCGGCGTCGCAAGCGCCGCGCCTGCTGCCGCGCCGGTCTTTAGCGCGCCGCGACGGGTGAGATTGGATTTAGTCATATGGTCCTCCCAATTGAGACTCCCGGCGGGTGGCGGACGCTACGGCGTTCCTCCATAGCAGCCGGGACCTTTTACAAGGTGTCAGCTTTATGGCGCGAACGCCGAAAACCGATCAACAAGGTAGCGTAGCTGTTGAACTTTTTTGTAAACACTTACACAATGCGTATAGTATTTTTGTAAAGTAATTTTCTTGCGCCGGCAGAATCCCATTGAAAAAGCATAGGAAATCACCATGCAGAGACCCGCTCTAACCGGCTCCCGCATCCGCCGCCACCGGCTGGACCGGGGCATCCGGCAGGCCGATCTGGCGCGGGGCTGCGATATCTCGCCGAGCTACCTCAATCTGATCGAACATAACCGTCGCAGAATCGGCGGCGCGCTGCTGAACCGCATCGCCCGGGTGCTCGACATGGACCCGGCCGCGTTGAGCGAGGGGGCTGAGAGCGCGCTGGTCGAGGCGTTGGAGGCCGCTGCGGCGGATGCCGGCGAACAGTCCGACAGTTTGGAGCGAGCCGAAGAGTTCGCTGGACGCTTTCCGGGCTGGGCGCGGCTTCTCGAGGATCAGTCGCGTCGCATCGAACGGCTTGAGCGGGTCGTGCAGGTCCTGACCGACCGGCTGACCCACGACCCCCAGCTTTCGGCTTCGCTGCACGACGTCCTGACTACCGTCACAGCGATCCGGTCCACCAGCGGCATTCTCGCCGCCGAGGACGAGATCGAGCCGCAATGGCGCGCCCGATTCCACCGCAACCTTTACGAGGACAGCCAGCGTCTGGCCGGGTCCGCCGAGGCGCTGGTGAGCTTCCTGGACGCCGGCGGCGATGCCGCCCGGACCGTCGTTTTGCCTCACGATGAGGTCGAGGCATGGCTCGCCGATCAGGACTGGACGGTCGACGCGCTCGAGCGGGGCGCGGCGGACGCGGATGATATTGCGGCGCAGGAGGCGCGCCTTACCACACCGGCGGCGAAGGACTTGGCGAAGAGATACCTGCGCCGCTACCGAGCGGATGCGGATCGGGTTCCCCAAAACCGGTTGATCGAAGCTCTCAGTGCAGGCTTCATGGATCCCGCCGCGCTTGCCGGGCACTTCGGCGTCGAGTTCGACATGATCCTGAGGCGGCTCGCCTCGCTGCCAGGGGAGGCCTTCGAGAACGGCATCTCGCCCGGGCTGGTCCTCTGCGACGGGTCCGGCACGCTGACCTTCCGCAAAGCGGTTCCGGGCTTCGAGCCACCTAGATTCGGCGCGGCCTGTCCTCTCTGGCCGCTCTACCAGGCGCTGCAGCGGCCATCCCAGCCGATCCGCGCCCATGTCGTTCTACCAGGCCGCGACACCTGGCGTTTCACCGTACACGCCATCGCCACGTCACGCTACGAGGCTGGATTCAACCGTCCGCCTGTCGTCGAGGCGACCATGTTGGTCGTTCCGGTTCTGGGCGAGGCGGCCGCGTCCGACGACGTGCTGACCATTGGCACCTCGTGTCGGATTTGCGCTGTCGCCGACTGCGCGGCCCGGCGCGAGCCGTCGATTCTCAGCCTCGCTCAGACCGCGTGAAGCGCCCAGTTTCCGCCGCTTTCACTTGCCATCCGATGCGAGACGGGAGCGCCAGATGGGCGAACCCTATGGCCCATCCTTGGTCTAAACGGTTCACAAGAGCATGCGAGTTCAGGATTGCTGCCTGAGCTTCGCATTGCTCTGCACGCCAGTTGCCGAGGTCACCGCGGCAATCGGCGGCATCATGCGGGCGTCCGAGAACGGCGCGACGGTTACGGTCGGCGAGACGCCGCCGCCGTTCATCGCGGCCTCGCGGTCTCGCGGCTACATCTCACACCGCAGGGGCGTGCTCGTCTCGCGCCCCGCAGGCGCCGAAGTCGTCTTGGTGGAGTTTAGCCATCTCCAGAACGTCCTCACGCCGCTCTCCATGACCTTGCCCGAGGTCGAATTCATTGGCTTCCGCTCGAACTGGGAGACCGGGCACCGGTGGCACAATGAACTGAGCGTCCACCTCGGCGGAGAAATGGTCCGGCAGATCGACCTCGACGAAGGAATGCGCCGCTCCGGCTTGAGCTTGGTCGAATGGGGCGAGCCCAGGTCATTCGAAGCAACGGCCTCCTACTCGTTAGGCGACATGAGCCAGCGCCTCACGCGGCGCCACCTCCAGGATGCCCCCCGGCGCTGTTGGCTCGATGTCGACCGAGCGGTCGTGCTCGGGATGCGGAGAGGGCGAGACGGACACCGAAGAGGTTCTGGCGCAGGAGGCCTACCTTGAGGCCATCGAGGCGCTTAGGCAATTCTGAAGTCGGTTCGGGCAAGCGATGCAACGCGTGTTGCCTAACACCGAGAATACGAAAAGGCCTATGACAAATGGATGAGCAAGCCGGAGCGGCCCGGAGGTTTCGACCCTACGATCTATCTCGGCTGGAACGTTCAAAGGATCGACCGTTCCGGGCCGGTTCGCATCCTGACTTTCTTTCACGAGGAGCGCGCTCTAGTGCGAGCTTGGAGAGCTGAACTTTCGGCTGACGCAGACGGTGGTCGATCAGATCGACGGCGTGTCGCAGAGTCTGAGCGAACTTGATTTTGTGGTTACGCATGCCGTCGCGGCACTGAAGGCGGGTCGCTACACCGACGCGGAAAGCTCCCCCGCGGGGCGTTTTCGCGTCGGTCTGCCGGTACATCGGTATTCGTTTCGACGAGGGTGGGCCGATCCTGACGTGGAAAGCAGCCAAAAGAAGCGCGGCGCGGGAATTGGTCAAGGGGCGCGAGGAACTCGCTCACGCGATCAATTCCGACGTCACCTCCGACCTCACGGTCTTTCACATCGCCACGCTATACACCCGGGACTGACAGCATCCCCTTTTTGACAGTGCCGCGCCGGCGCGCGATAGTCTCCCCAAAGGCCGAAAACGGCGCATAGGGAGGGGATCGGCGATGGGCGGACATGTCCTGCTGATCGAGGATGAACCGAATATTATCGAAGCGATCCGCTTTATCCTGTCGCGCGACGGGTGGCGGGTTGATATCCACTCGGACGGGCGGACGGCGGTCGATGCTGTCCGCGACCGCGCGCCGGATCTGGTCATCCTCGACGTCATGCTGCCCAACCGCTCGGGCTATGACATTTTGAACGACGTCCGAAAAGACCCCGGCACCAGCGACATGCCGGTGCTCATGCTGACCGCGCGCGGGCAGAAGAAGGACCGCGAGTTGGCCGAGAAGCTGGGCGTCAGCAAGTTCATGACAAAACCCTTCTCGAACGGCGAGGTCCTCTCGACCGTGCGGGAGCTCGTGGCGCGGTGAACCAGCCCGACGAGCCGCTTTTCCTCGCGCGCCAGTCCTATCGCCGCCGGCGGCTGGGCGACGCTGCGCGGCTCCTACCGCTTTTGGGCTTCGTGCTCCTCTGCCTTCCGGTTCTTTGGGCGAACGAGGCGCGAACGGCCAGCGGCCTGGTGTACCTGTTCGTTCTCTGGGGGCTTCTCATTCTGGCAGTGGCGCTGATTTCGCCGCGTCTTGAGCAGAACGAGCCGGACTTAGGCGAAACGGACGGCGCCGGAGACGCAGGTGCCGGTGGACCGGCAGCGAGCGAATGATCAGCTTCAACTCGCTCGCCGTCGTCGCGCTTCTTTACGTCGTGCTTCTCTTCGCGGTAGCGTTTTGGGCCGACAAAAGGGCGGCACGGGGGCAGGTGGGCTGGCTCAGAAGCCCTTGGATCTACACCCTCTCGCTTTCGATCTACTGCACGGCCTGGACGTTCTATGGCGCCGTCGGCTACGCCGCCCGGTCGGGGCTCGAATTCGTTACGATCTACCTCGGCCCGACCCTAGTGATGATTGGCTGGTGGGCGCTGCTCAGGCGCCTTGTCCGCATCGGCCGGACGCAGCGAATCACCTCGATCGCCGACATGGTGTCTTCGCGATACGGCAAGTCCAATCTGCTCGGCGTTCTCGTCACGGTTCTGGCCGTCGTGGGCATCACCCCGTACATCGCGCTTCAGCTTCAATCGGTGACGCTCAGTTTCGCCGTGTTCACGCCAGGCAGCGCGTCGGACTCCGTCAGCCTGATATCGACCGCATTCTGGGTGGCCGCCGGGCTCGCCGCATTCACGATCATCTTCGGCACCCGAAACCTGAACGTGAATGAGCGGCACCATGGCGTCGTGACCGCTATCGCCGTTGAGGCGGTCGTGAAACTCGTCGCTCTAATCGCCGTCGGTGTCTTCGTGGTCTACTCGGTCGCGGACGGGCCGACGGATATCCTCGACCGCATCGAAAGCTCTTCGATCAGCGCCTGGGAGCTCCAGCCGGACCGCTGGGTAACCCTGATCTTCCTTTCGGCGGCGGCCTTCATCTGCCTGCCGCGCATGTTCCAGGTCATCGTCGTCGAGAATTCGGACGAGCGGCACCTGGCCACGGCCAGTTGGGCTTTCCCCCTCTATCTTTTTCTGATGAGCCTGTTCGTCGTGCCAATCGCGGTCGTCGGGCTGTCTGTTCTGCCGGAGGGCTCCAACCCCGACCTCTTCGTTCTCACGCTCCCGATCGCCTTCGACCAGAGCGCGCTGACCACGCTCGCTTTTCTGGGTGGCTTCTCGTCGGCGACGTCCATGGTCATCGTGGCCGCGATTGCGGTTTCAACCATGGTATCGAACCACATCGTGATGCCGATCTGGCTGAACGCGAGGAAAGGCGGCGCGACCGTGTCGGGCGATGTCCGCGACACCGTGATCCTCGCAAGGCGGCTGTCGATCGCCGCAGTCTTGGGCCTTGGCTATCTCTACTACCGCCTCTCGGGCGGCGGCGCGGCGCTTGCGGCTATCGGCCTGATCGCTTTCGTTGGTCTGGCCCAGGTGCTGCCGTCGCTGATCGGTGGCGCGTTCTGGCGCGGCGCCACCCGCGCGGGGGCAGCGGCCGGGCTGATCATCGGCTTCGCCATCTGGATCTGGACGTCGTTCCTGCCAAGCTTCGGTGAGACCGCGCTGATGTCACCGTCGGTCTACGCCGAAGGCCCGTTCGGCATAGGCGCGCTCCGCCCTCTGGCGCTTTTCGGCATCGAGGGGCTGGATCCGCTCGTGCATTCCGTCTTCTGGTCGATGCTTCTAAACACCACCGCCTTCGTGACCTTTTCGCTCCTCAGCTTTCCTTCTCCGCTCGAACGGTTGCAGGGTGCCTTGTTCATCAACATCTTCCGCTATTCCGAGAGCGCCCGCGGCTGGACCGGCGGCGCGGCCGAGGCGGAGGACCTGCTGATGATGGCGCAGCGGATCATCGGCCCGACTGAGGCGCAGGCCCTCTTCGAGGCGGAGGCGGCTGCCCAAGGCCAGGTCGGCTACCTGCCGGACGTAACCCCCGATTTCCTAGAGCGGCTCGAGCGCGAGCTAGCGGGGTCGGTCGGCGCCGCGACCGCGCATGCCATGCTCGCGCAAATCACGGGCGGCGTTTCGGTCAGTGTCGAAGATTTGATGAAGGTCGCCGACGAAGCTCAGCAAATCCTTGAATATTCCAGCCAGCTCGAAGCGAAGTCGACTGAACTTGGCCGCACCGCGCGCCAGCTTCAGGAAGCCAACGAGAAGCTAATGGCGCTTTCGGTTCAAAAGGACGGGTTCCTTAGCCAGATTAGCCACGAGCTGCGCACGCCCATGACCTCGATCCGCTCGTTCAGCGAGATTCTGATGGGTGGGGAGAGCATGACCGCCGAAGAGCGGCAGAAATACAGCTCGATCATCCATGACGAGGCCATTCGGCTCACGCGTCTCCTGGACGACCTTCTCGATCTCAGCGTTCTCGAGAACGGTCAGGTGACGCTCAATCTGGCCGACGACTCGCTGGATCGGATCATCACCCGCGCGGTCGCCGCGACCGAGAGACCCAAGGGCGAGCCGGAGATCGCGATCCGGCGCGACAACGGCAGCGAGGGCGTGCCACTTCACACCGACAGCGATCGGCTGGCGCAGGTCTTCATCAACCTGATCGCCAACGCGCAGAAGTATTGCGACGCGGAGCGGCCCGAACTGGCGATTTCGGTGAAGGACATAGGCGGCAGGACGGTGGTGGATTTCGTCGACAACGGCTCCGGAATCCCGCAGGCGGCGCAATCGACGATCTTCGAGAAGTTCTCGCGCCTCTCAGATGATAAGGCGGCGGGCGGCGCGGGGCTCGGACTTGCTATCTGCCGCGAGGTCATGCTGCGCCTCGGCGGCGCGATCGCTTACCTGCCGGGGCAGGGCGGCGCGGCCTTCAGGGTGACCCTGCCGGGCCCTAGGGCGCGGGCGGCCTGAGCAACTCTTTCGTAAGGAAAATCGGCCAGATACGCGGTATCCAGCCACGCGAACCTGCCGCCATGTCCGACACAGATCCTCGAAACGCGCTCCGCCGAATGGTGACCGCCCCGCCGGCGTCGGCGGGCGGGCTTGGCGGCGTGGAGAAGGCGCTGTCGGTCGAGCTATCGCGCTCGGGCGACGAGCTTTTGGGACTTTCGGTCGAACTTCAGGCGTTCGGTTTGAGCGAGGGGGATGAGCGCTGGGTCGTCGAGAGCCTGACAGAGGAGGATCTGGTTTATCTCGCAAGCTTCGATGATGGAACGAGCGCGGAGCTTGTGGTGGCGGATCAGGGGCTTCTTTCGGCGCTGATCGAGGTTCAAACTTTGGGTCGCGTCACTCCCGGCCAGCCGCCCGCGCGTCCGCCGACCCGAACCGACGGGGTCGTCGCGGCGGATATGATCGACCGCTGGCTTGTGGATCTCGGAGTTTTGCCGGCGGACGTGAGCGTTGCTCAGGGCATTGTGCGCCAGAACCGAGTGCTTGACCGCCGCTCGGTGGCGATCACGCTCGACCCCCGCGCCTACCGGGCCGCGCGGCTGTCGCTGTCCTTCTCTGGGGGGCCAAAACCGGGGTGCTGACCATTGTCGCCCCGGCGCTCGGAGCTCGCGCGAAGGGGCAGGGCCCGATTGACACAGATCGGCTACGCGCTGCCGTCTTCACGGCGGAGGCGGAGCTTTCCGTGGTGCTGGCCCGGTTCGAGATGCCCTTGGCCCGCGCCGCGACTCTCAAAGTGGACGATAGGATCGACCTGCCCGGCAACGAGCCGAGCAAGGTCGCGCTTGAAGGCGGAGAGGGGATGCCGGAGCTACCCGCCACACTGGGTCAGATGAACGGCAAGTGGGCGATCCGCCTGGCGCATGCCGCTGCGGCCCAAGCCGAAGCCATCTCGCCGGTCTTTGCCGATAAGTCGCCACCTCCTGTCGCCGCCTTAGCAGACCTTCCCGAGACCGCGACCGAACACACCGGGCTCCCTGAACTGCCGGAGTTGCCCGATCTACCAGACCTTCCTGATGGGCCAGGACTTCACGGCTTGCCGGAGCTGTCAGATCACCAAACCAGTCTTCCCGATCTCCCGACTCCGGCGAGCGATCCGGCCTAGCGCCGCACCTGATCGAGTTGCCCCGCAAGGCCGGGCGCGGGATAGCCCGCTTGGTCCAACGCTTTCAGGATCGCCTCGTTTGTCATCTTGCCCGACATCGCCATGGCGAAGGCCCAAAGGATCGAGGACCGCGTGCCGCTGGCGCAATAGGCGAGCGTTCGGCCCTGATCCGCCGCGATCGCCGCCAGCTGCGCTTCGATGATATCTACGCTCAGCATGCCGGGCGACAGCGGATTGGCGACAAAGGCGACTCCGGCGGCCCGACACGCTTCGCCCATCGCCGCGCTCGCCAGCTCTTCCGGAACTTCGATGTCCGGTCGGTTGCAGATGATCGTCGTCACGCCGCTTTCCGCAAGGCCCGCGACATCATCGGGCGCGATCTGCGGCGAAACGGAGGTCTTCTCGTCCAGGGCGCGCTCCATCATCCGGCCCTCATGCCGTCGACATCGCGTCGATCCGTGACCGGATTGGCGGGGCGCCATACATGCCGGCCGCCATCGCCGCGAGGAACACCAGACCGCCAGCGCCGCCCCAGGTCAGCGACGCGACTGCGGGGCCGGGGCAGAGGCCCGACAAGCCCCAGCCGGCTCCGAAGAGCGTCGATCCGATCACCAGGTTCCAGCCGATCGTCGGTTCCGGACGCGCCGGGAAGTCGCCGCCCAAAAGGGGCGTTCCTCGCGCCGCCGCGACGCGCCAGGCGATCGCCATTGGCAGGATCGCGCCGCCCATCACGAAGGCGAGCGTCGGGTCCCAGTCGCCGAACACGTCAAGCCACCCGATCACCTTCCGCGTGTCGGTCATGCCCGAGATCAACAGCCCCACGCCGAAGACGCCGCCGGCCAGAAACGCGTAAACCGCACGCATCACACGCCTCCCAGAAGAGCGCGGGCCAGCACCACGGTCAGGCCGCCCGCGCCGATGTAAAACACCGTCGCCACGATCCCGCGCAAGCTGAGCCGCGAGATGCCGCAAACGCCGTGCCCCGAGGTGCAGCCGTTCGCCAGCCGTGTGCCCACGCCAACGCAAAGCCCGGCTAGCGCCACGATGACGTGGTTTCCTGTCAGATGGGTATCCGACCCGCCCATGGCGAGCGCCGCGACACCGGGAAAGACCACAAGTCCGGCGAGAAACGCCAGCCGTTCATTGGCGGTCTCGCGCCCGCTTCCATCCACAAGCGCTCCGAGGATGCCCGAGGCGCCCATCACTCTGCCGTTGACGAGCAGGTAAAGCGCCGCCGCGCCACCGATAATGACCCCGCCGATCAGGCCGAGGACCCAGTCCATTTCCATATGGCTTCCTTCAGAGCTTGTTCACGGGCACCTTGAGAAAGACATCGCCCTTCTCGTCCGGCTCCGGCATGTTGCCCGCCCGCATGTTGACCTGCAGCGACGGCACGATCAGCTTCGGCATGTCCAGCGTAGCGTCCCGAGCCTCGCGCATCTCTACGAACTCCTCTCGGCTCTTGCCGCCGCCCACGTGGACGTTCTTGGCCTTCTGCTCTCCCACGGTCGATTCCCAGGCGTAGACGTCGCGCCCCGGCGCCTTGTAATCGTGGCCGACGAAGATGCGCGTCTCGTCCGGCAGGGCGAGGATCGCTTGCACGCTGTCGAACATGATATCGGCCGAGCCTCCGGGGAAGTCGCAGCGCGCCGTGCCGAAATCCGGCATGAAAAGCGTGTCGCCCACGAATGCCGCGTCGCCGATGACATAGGTCATGCAGGCGGGCGTGTGGCCGGGCGTGTGCAGCACGTCGCCCCGGATCTGGCCGACATGAAAACTGTCGCCGTCCTCGAAAAGCGCGTCGAACTGGCTGCCGTCGCGCTGGAACTCGGTGCCCTCGTTGAAGATCTTGCCGAAGGTGTCCTGCACGACGGTGATGTTCCTGCCGATTCCGATCTTGCCGCCGAGCTGCTCCTGCAAATAGGGCGCGGCGGAAAGGTGGTCGGCGTGGACATGGGTCTCGAGCACCCAATCGACAACAAGCCCCTCGGCGCGAACGTAGGCGATGATCTCATCGGCGGACGAGGTGTCGGTGCGCCCGGCCGCGTAGTCGAAGTCGAGTACGCTGTCCACGATTGCGCAATGCGTCCCCTCGGGATCCCGCACGACGTACGAGATTGTGTTGGTCGCTTCATCGAAGAAGGCCTTGACGAACGGTTTCATTCTAACCTCCAATAGTCGCAGTCCAGATATACGGACATTTGAACATATTTCAATATTGATATATTTTATCCCATGACCGTGCAAATCGTGAGCAAGATGGAAGACTCTTTCAAGGACATGCATGCGGCGATGGCCGAATCCGCCGACGAGGCGGCGGGTTATCTGCGCGCCCTGTCGAACCCGTCTCGCCTGCTCCTTTTGTGCCAGTTGGTTGAGTGCGAACGCAGCGTGGGCGAACTGGAGGAGGCGCTGGGCCTCGGCCAAGCCTATGTATCCCAGCAATTGGCGCGTCTGAGAAGCGAAGGCCTGGTCAAAGCCGCGCGCGACGGGCGAATCGTCCGCTACAGTCTTGCCGATCCGAGGGTCGTTCCGGTTCTTCAGGTGCTGTACGAGCAATTCTGCGGCCCGGCGCGCGCCGCACAATAAGCGGGCATACGCCCAAAAGGCGGTCAATCCACAAGTTTATCCCCGAGAATTGGTGGGCGTTAACACGCCCGGCGCCACGGCTGTGGTATGGTGTGTCATCAAACAGTCCGCGCAGACGGGCCAGACGGGAGGTTTTATATGACCATTCATGTGACGAAGCCTGAAGCGCGCGACGACGTCGATGTGATCATCGACACGCTCCTTGCCGAGCCCGAGCGCGCCGAGGACCTCAAGACCATGCTCCGGCACAAGATGGCGGCGCCCGAAGTCGTTGCCGTCGCGCATGCCAAACCGGTGAGCAAGCCGGACATCGACGCCCAGGACGACGTCGAGGATCTTTGGGACAATGTCCCCGTCTGACGCCCCGCACGCCTGACCGGCGTGCTTGTTTTTCGCCTCCCATGACGTAGAAGATGTTATGGGCAAGGCGGATGCAATCGCGTCAGAGGCGAAATGGGCAGACGAGCGGCGCGGCGGAACAGCCGTGCTCCGTGTCGTTGCCCCTGGCGTCCGGGCCCTGACGCCGGAAGGCCGGGCCGACCTATTCAAACGAATCGATGCCGCGGAGGCGGACAACTCGGTCACGTCGATCGTGTTAGCCGGCGACACCGCGACTTTCGCGACCGGGACCAGCCTCGAACCGGCATCCGAGGATGAACCGGGGCCGGATCTCGCCGCCTTGTGCGATCGAATCGAGGCCTGCGAGAAGCCTGTCGTCGCGGCCATCTCCGGCGCCGCGCTTGGCAACGGGCTGGAAATCGCGATCGCGGCGCACTCCCGCGTGGTCGGCCCTGACGCGCGGCTCGGCGCTCCGGCGATGTCCATCGGACTGGTCCCGAACGGGGGCGGAACCCAGCGCCTTCCGAAACTGATTGGCGGGCTGGCGGCGCTGAAACTTCTCCTCAGCGGACGATCCGTGGGTGGCAAGACGGCCGTCAAACTTGAACTGGCCGAGGAGCTGGCGAGCGAGGACGTCCTGTCAGCCGCGACCGCGCGTGCGGAGGCGATGGCGGCCTCGGGCGCGCCGCTCGTCCGAAATTCGGAACGCCGCGACAAGCTCGGCCAGGGTAAGGGGTTTCTGGAAATCGTCGCCCAGCACCGGGCCATCGCGCGAAGCGAGGGTTCCGACGCGCCGCTCCGCCTGATCGAATGCGTCGAGGCCGCTCTCCTCTTGCCCTACGACATCGGTCGCGGGCTCGAGCAGGCCGCTTTCGATGATCTCGTCGTTTCGGACCACTCGCGGGCGCTGCGCCACGTCCTCGGCTCAGAACGCATGGTTCAAACCCGCTCAGCGGCATCGGGCCGGGTGATGTCGCGCCCCTTGTCGCACGTGGGCGTCCTCGGCGCGCGCGGCCTGGGCACCGAGGTCGTCGTCGCCGCGCTCGATTCCGGGCTCGAGGTCACGGTGGCCGAGCTCTCGGACGCCGCGCTCGAAGACGGGGTCACCCGGATCATTGAGCACTACGACGCCCGCGTCACTGCGGGCAATATGACCGACGATGCGGTCGAAGCGACGCTCGACCGGATGCACGCAGTCTGCGGGTACCGGACTCTCTCGGCGGTCGATCTCGTGATCGATCCCGGCCCCGCGATCTCGAAAGCGCGGGTGCGCGAGCTTGACGCTGTTCTTAAAGCCGGCGCGCTTCTGGCAACCGCCAGCGACCGGGTCGACCTCGCGCGGATCGCCGGCGCGACGAGCCGTCCGGGCGATGTGGTCAGCCTCCGGCTCTATCCCGGCTTGACGCGACACCGCGCGGCAGAGCTCAGCCATCTCCCGGAAACCGCAGCGAACGCAACGGAAACCGCCCGTGCCTTTGCCCGCCGCCTGGGACGCCTGATCATCGAGACCGGGCCGACCTCGCCGGGCGTCGGTGCTCGGTTGACCGACGCGCTCCACGCCGCCGCCGACCGCCTGGTCATTGAAGGCGCGCGGATCGGTGAGGTAGACGACACGCTCCGCGCCTGGGGCCTCCCCATGGGGTCTTTCGCCTGGCGCGATGTGGCCGGGCTTCAGCGGGGCGCCGACTACGTCTCATCGGTCGACGCGCAAATGGTCGCCGCCGGAAGAACCGGCCGGTCGGGCGGACGGGGCTACTACGTCTACCAAACACGCGGGCAGCCGGCGACCGAAGACCCGGACGTCCTGAACATCATAGCCGAGATGCAGCGCGAGGAGGGCATCAGCCCGCGCGTCGTGACCGCCTCGGAAATCCGCCACGCCTGCATCTCCGCAATGGCGGGGGCGGGCGCGGCCATGCTGATGGACAGCACCGCGTCCCGGCCGCTCGACATCGACATGATCGCGATCCACGGCCTCGGGTTTCAGCGCCGCACCGGCGGCCCGATGTTCGCCGCCGACCTGATCGGCCTTCAAAGGGTCAGCGACACGCTTGAGAAACTCGCCCGGGCGGACGACCGCATCCAGCCGCCGGCGGATGTCTTCGCCGATCTGATCCGTGCCAAAAAGGGCTTCGCCGACCTGAACGGCTAGCTCAAAAACAACCCCAGCACGACCGTCATCAGCCCGATGGCGGAGATGCCGAGCGCCGCGAAGTTGATTGCGACCACCCGCTGCAGACGCTCCCGCATTGCATCCTCGTCCAGCCCCTCCCGCCGGGCCCGAACAGCGATCAACACGCACCAGCCAAGCCCCAGCACGCCGATCAGCGTCAGCGCCGCTCCAATCCAGATCAAGGCTTCCATCGCCGCTCCTCCGTGTTGAGGCCGGTCCGGGGCCTACCCCGCACCCGCCCGCCTGACAAGCCCTTGCGGCCCCCGATTGCGCCCTGTATCGAACCCGCTCACGGGCAGGAAGGATTTGCCATGACCGACGAGGCCGGACAGGAAAGCTACCGCGTCACCGCCGACGAGCTGCGCCAGTTCATCGAGCGTTTCGAACGGCTCGAAGCCGAGAAGCGCGACATCGCCGACCAGCAGAAAGAGGTCATGGCCGAGGCCAAGGGCCGCGGCTACGACACCCGCGTCATGCGCAAGGTAATCGCGCTCCGGAAGCGCGACGCGGCGGATGTGGCCGAGGAAGAGGCTGTGCTCGATCTCTACAAACAGGCGCTCGGCATGTAGGCCCCTTCAGGGCTCCAAGAACGTTACGCCCGGCGTCGTCGCGATCTCGCGGGCGTCTTCCTCGTAAAGCGCGGTCAGCTCGGCGACTACCTCGGGCGTCCAGCCGTCCAGAAGCCCCGCGCCCTCTGGCGGACCGGACATGCGATAGCCGTCGAGGAAAGCGGCGATCGTTTTCCGGCGCTTGGGTTCCGACATGTCCTCATGCTTTCCCAGAAGCGCAGTCAGCCGGGCCAGGGTCTCCGCGCTCAAGGCGCGTCCCAGCATGTCGAGACCACCCTCCATCGCCGCCAGCGCGTCCAGCCCGGCGACCTCGCGCAGTATCTCGGACCAGAGAAGCGGCGCGTCCTCGTGCCGCCAGACCAGGATCGGGGTTTCGGGAGCGGTTTCGGCTATGCGGTCGATCACATCGGACCAGGCGAAGTCCTCGAGCACCGCGCCGGAGAGCGCGCCCGCGCCGTCCTTGCCCAAGGCCGCGGGCAGGAACGTGGCCGGGTTGCGGATGCAAAGCGCGAATTCGGACGCGTGGCTTGGAAAGGCGCGGGGCAGCCAGCCCGCGGTCGACGCTAGTGGATAGAGCCTGTCCGGAGCCAGGACATCGCTCTCGGCGCCAAGAAATCCGGGGTGCGAGAGGATGATCCGCTCTGCGCTCTCATCGTCCCGGATCGCGTCGAGAAGCGCCGTCTCAGTCTCCGCGTCCGAGGTCTCTCCGGCGAGGCTCTCCATCACGTCCTCCAGAAGATCGCGGTAACGTCCGGGGCCGGGCGCGCCGACGCCCTCGCGACCCAGCATCTCGCGGTTCTTCAGGATCGACCGGATCAGCTGACCGTCGTCGGTGTGATGCGCTCCGAGATGGAAGAGGATCTGCATGGTTGGGACCGCCCGCCGCGTGCCCGAGAACGTAACCGTGAGAGGTTCGCCGGAAAAGCGCCTGCCCTGCGGACGCGCCGCGGATGTCGCCGAAATGCCCCGCCTGTCTTGCGCGAGCGCCCCTTTCCCCGTACATCGCGTCCCGTGCCCCTATAGCTCAGCTGGTAGAGCATCTGATTTGTAATCAGGGGGTCGGGAGTTCGAGTCTCTCTGGGGGCACCATCGAATTGGAAATATTTGATTAATATCAGTTATTTAAAAACCATAGGCGTGCAGGGCTCCCATGGGTATGCCCCTTTTCCTTGATTGGCGGAAAGAGGTTACTGCACCCACCGTGAAACTGAAAAACACCTATCTCCCATTCAAACGGGGGCCACGTTTCAACGGACGACGTTAAGGGCAGCAATTCGCGTCAGTTTGGATCGTTGTCGTATGGTGGCAGCCTGTTTGCCCATGTCAGGCGGTTGTCGCCATCTTTGGGAGGCAATCTCCAACGTGAAGGGAGTTTTGAGTGGATGTTTAGATTAAAGACGCCAACACCAAATCTATGCTCCGCCTTACTTTACTCTCCGTTTTCTTCTCCCCACGGGCGGTTAGGTATCCCGCGACCGGCGAGTCGGCCAGCTTTGGCGGAAACAGAATACCCAAGCTGCAAATTAGGCGACTACGCCGACCAAACCCTCGCTGGTCGCCGAAGCAAACAAGATAACGGATCCGGCGAGAGCGATGCACAGCAATCCATGCGCAAGAACGAACACTCACCGGACGACAATCAAGTCCACTATCAGTATGAGTACGAAAATTGGCATTTCCTTCGAGCCGTTTGTCCAAGTCAGTTCCGCAGCGTAGTCAATTGTCTAGCTGATCCGGCAACTGGGCGCCGGGGCTAGTTTCCCTTCTAATGCCATGTTCCAACTATACATCAAATCACGCATTTCCTGTTTCCGAGGGCCCATCTTTCGACGGCGGGCTGAATGACTGCTTTGGGGACAAAACCGACTTCGGCGGCAACAGCCCAAATGGACGGTCGTCGTGTTTCATTGCCGTACCGAACTTGCCCCGTTTTAGTAGACGATGTTCAGCATCAACAGCGAAACACAAAGAAACAGAACCGTCATTATCCCGCCGGATTTGACGAAATCCATCACCTTGTAACCCGCCGGCCCCATGATGAGCGCATTCACCTGGTGCGTCGGAATGATGAATGAATTGGACGTGGAGATGGCAACTGTCAGCGCGAATACCGCCGGGTTTGCGCCGGCGGCAAGCGCAATGGAAACCGCCAGCGGCACAAGAAGCACTGTGGCTCCGACGTTAGACATCACAAGGGAAAACGCCGTCGCAAGTATCGCCACGCCGGCTTGCAGCGCCCAGACGGGCCATCCGTCGAGTATCGCGAGTATCTGTTGTGCGATCCACTCCGCCGTTCCGGTGTTCTGCACCGCCTGACCCAGCGGAATGAGGCTGGCGAGAAGAAAAACGGTGTTCCATCCGACGGAACGGTACGCCTCATCGATGCTCAGCACCCTTGTGAGAAGCATCCCGACCGCACCTGTTAACAAGCAGAGCGAGAGCCGCACATCTGTGAATAGGATCAGGGAAAGCGATAGGAGAAAAAAGAACACCGCCCATCCGACTTTATGAGGGCGCAACTCGTCCTTGGGAAAGTCGGCGGTGACGACGATGAAGTCGCGGTCTCGCTTCAGGCGCATCAGATTGTCCCAGCGCGTGTGCGCGACCAGCATGTCGCCGGCCTGAAAGGGAACGGTTCCGATCTGAGTCGGTTCATGCTCGTCGGTCTTCACATGGCTGAGAGTATCCTCGCCCCGATGTATCGCGAGCAGGCTCAATCCGTAGGTTTTGCGAAGAAGCAGATCACGCGGGCTCTTGCCGATGAGCTTGGAGTCGGGCGGAATGACTAGCTCGGCAACGCCAGCATTTGTCTGCGCGAACTCTTCGACGAAAACGTCAAGATCAGAACGGACAATCAATCCAAACCGCTCGGCGAATCTATCCACGACTGCCCGCTCGCCAATGATCGCCAACCGGCATGGCACGGCGATCTCCGCCGTCAGGATCTGAATCATCGAGGCTTTGCCACGATAGAACGTCGAAATGATGTAGAGATTGTTCTCGTTGTTTATGTCGGCGAGAATCTGACCGGCCAGCGGGCTGCCCTCGGGCACGTCGACCTCGAAGACGCTTGCGTGAAGCCCGTAGACGCGCTCGAGATACTCAGCGGTCCCCTTTCCTGAAGCCACTTCGACGGGGCTTGCCGATCCGGGCAGGACCCAGCGGCCAAGCAAAAGGAAGTAGAGGATACCAGTGATGACGAGAGCCGCGCCGATTGGCGTCACCGAGAACAACCCGAAGGGCTCCATTTTCTGATCATCAGGCAAGCTCGTATTCGCAGTTTGGATCAGATCATTCAGCAGAATGAGAGGCGATGACCCGACCATCGTCATTGTGCCGCCGAGAATGGCGCAAAACCCCATGGGCATGAGAAGCCGGCTGATCGGGATGCCCGACCGAACCGAAATCTTGCTCACGACCGGCAGGAAGAGGGCGGCGGCGCCGACGTTCTGCAGGAAGCTGGAAATCGCCCCAACCGTGCCAGACACAATCGGCAGCACCCGGGCCTCGGTGGTTCCGCCGTGCTTGAGAATGGCGGCCGCGACCTTGTTCATTATTCCCGTCCGGTCCAAACCCGCGCCGACAATCATCACGGCAATGATTGAAATGACGGCATTCGAGGCGAAGCCGTCGAATAGGTGAGTGACGTCGGCGAGACGCTCCAGACCCGGCGCGTAGGAGAGAATTCCGACAAGTACGAGCACCAACAAGGCTGCGAGATCGATGCGGATGATCTCGGATACGAACAAGAAAACTGTGAACGCCAACAACGCGATGACGACGCCCATCTCATATGTGAAACTGATAGGCTCCAAGCGGCCCTCCCCCCCCACGAAGCTGCTTGAAGCTTCATTGTGGTACACAGATGGCTCAGATGGCAAGGCGCACACGGTTTTCTGGTCCGACCTCCGCGGTGACCGGTGGCGTTCTGACGTTCTCCCAGCGTCAGATTTTCGGGGTGGTTGGTGTCTAGGATGCCTTGTTCGGCATGGTAGACGTCTTGTCGGCATAGCGATCCGCGAATGACTGCAATGCGGACGAAGCAGACCTTCTTTGGATATGGATGCAGCAAACGCTACAACAGCTTTAGCCATTCGCTCAAAGCAATCATGGAAAGGTAGTTTCCACACATGACCAAGAAAGCCTTAGTCGCCTTGAAGGATGGCAAGTTCACAACAAAACTTGAGTTTGTATTGCCTGCCCAAATGGAGACTTTCCAGCTTGTAGCTGAACGTTCCGGCAAAATATCTGACGCGGCTGGCGTGGTTTACACAGGAAAAACAGTTACATCTGAGTTCCTGCAAGAAAGGATGCAGGCATGTGAAGGAACTCGCCATCATTCTGCGGAACAAAATGCCAGCATCGCTGATGCATTCCTCGATGAGATAGCGAAGTTCAAAGTTGGAACGACTGTCGAGGTCGTCTCGTCGTCAGACGTCTTACAACTCAAGAAACTCGGAACTTAACTGATCCCTGTATCGTTTTTTGCGGTTTTGATTTGTGCACTTTGGGCTCAAAGGAGACAACCCGCTGTGACGCTCAGGTGCTTGGCATCGCCCAAGGCCTGAATGACTGCCTTGCCGACCTAGGAGACTCTCGCTTTTCCGATCAACCTCAGGCCATAAAGCACTCTCACTTGCATAGTGTCGCGCACAACTTTGCTGACTCATTGGTCAGCGGATCATACCTCATCATTGGGCGCCATGCGGTGGACGCTGGGCATTCGGCATAGCAACGCACCTTGGACGGACATGGGTATCTGCTATAGTACAGCCCCATCGTCGATGCGCACCAGGCACGCGAGCTTTGACCCTTCAGAAGGAAAGACATTGAGTATCACGCTTTATCATGCGCCGGGCGCATGCTCGACCGCCGCCTATGTTTCTCTCTTAGAGGCCGGCGCCGAATTCGACGTTGTGATGATCAGCCTTGCTAAAAAGGAGCAAAACTCCGAGAGCTATAAGGCGCTGAATCCGAAGCAAAAAGTTCCGTATTTGATCGTCGATGGAAAGGGCTTGAGCGAGAACACTGCAATTCAAACCTGGATCGCCAGCGCCTATCCCGACGCCAATCTGTTGCCACAAGATAGGTTTGAACAGGCACGCGCGATTTCATACATGAACTGGTTTTCTTCGGGGATGCACCCGCATATCACCCGCCATTTCCGGACAGCCAAATTCTGCGACATCAAGAGCGCGCATGAAGACATCAAAGCCAAAGCCAAAGCGATGTTCTTCGAGCAGATGGCTCTAGTCGAACAGGAACTCGACGGCCGCACTTGGTTCTTCGATCATAACACCGCATGCGACTCATATTTTTTCTGGGTCTATGACCGTGCCCTGCGTGAGGATTTCGACCTTTCAGATTTCAGCGGTTGCACAGCGCATTACGAGGCTATGCAAAAGCGGCCAAACGTCCAAAAGGCGCTAGCGCATACCGATTAAGGGGTTTGAGTTGGGTGTTGTGATCCCTGAGTTTGGCCATGTTAGACGACCCCAGACACGCCGCCGGAAACGGACCACGAGATGATGACGAGAAGCCCAGGGCCGCCCGAGAACGTACCAACGATCAAGTGGCGTTTGTGAGTTGTCACCGCCCGGCGAAAGCGCCTTGGCGTGTGATGTCAAAGGAAACCGCGCTTGAGCCGGGCAGGGAGAGCTGCCTGGCGTTCGGGCATGACCAAGGTCTCTCCCTTCCGCTACTTGAAGACCAGAGGGTTCTATCAGAAGAAACCGGCCTGCTAGCGTCAGCATGACTTGTTCATTACTCTCAGTGGCGATCTGAGGGGCTTAGTCCCCTACAGAACAGATTCTTGCCGCCTCGAATTCAAGAAGAGGGCGGGAAGGTCTGGCCGAGCATCATTCCTGTGGCAGTACCAATCAAAGGGCTTTCTCTCCGAGGATCCGACTAGAAATCCCGCGCGCTAATGGCGCAATGAAGTAGATTGCCGGGACGCCAACGCAATAGGCCACAGCGTAAGACTTTGCCCAAGCCAATAGGAAGTCCGACCGAAACCCGATATTCGCCCAAGTGACGACAAACGTCATTATGAAGAGCATCATCGCTGCCATCACGAACGAGAACACAAGGTGGAACAGCTTGGGGTTTGACATCTGGCCTCCGCGGCGAAGTGTTTGGCGTTGTTTCTTGTTAGGGGCGTTGTGACTTTCGCCAATCCAAGCCCGCGCCTCAGACCATGTATGGGACAGTGGCCGACGCCCGGGGCCAGTTGGTGTCAACTCGATCGCGCTGCGCGAAATGAACCCGTCCCAATGAAGTGCAAGGGCGTAACGACCATTTCGCGACACCTTTGATCGTTACTCAGCCGCCTTCGCTTTGCCCGCCTCGGCAGCATTGATGGCCGGTTTGACGTCTTCCGCCAAGAGTACCATCGATCGTCGCGCGAGCGCCGGATCAGCCCAATCCTTGCCGGCGTAAAGAAGCGTGCCAAACTCGCCAGTCTCCTCGCGAAAAGCGAGGAGTTCGTCTGTGACCTTGTCTGCTGTCCCCCAGATGATCAGGCGGTCGCAGACGTGTTCCAGCGTGACTTCCTCGTCCGGCTGATCACGATACTCTTTGAAGAGATTGATGCGCCCATGCTTCTTCAGTTTGGTATAAAGCTGTTTGTAGTAGAAAACATACGGGCTGTCGGGATCGGTGGCGTAACGCCGCGCTGTGTCGAGGTCATCTGCGACAAAGACCGATTTAGCGACGCGCCAGTTAGCCGGGTCTGCGAGGCGTCCGGCACGTTCGCAGCCTTCGACATACTTGGGCCAGTGCGATTTAACCCATTGCGGCATAAGAAAGTTCGCGCTGATCGGGTCCCAGCCGCGAGCGGCGGCTTCTGCGACACCTTGGGAGAACGGCGCGACAGCGGTCACGACGATGGGCGGATGCGGCCGTTGTAGCGGCTTTGGCAGGATGCCCTGTCCAATATCGAGCATTTGAGTGCGATCGGTCGAAACATTCCAAAAGTCGCCCTCGATATTGTAGGGCGCTTCTGTCTCCCAAATCTTGAGAACGGTGTTGATGCACTCGAGGAACATGCCGGGACGGTCTGCATCGAGGTTTCCGAACACCTCGGCGTCAGAGGCCAGCCCACCTGGAGAGATGCCAAAGTTCAGTTTCCCGTCCAGCATATGGTCTAGCATCGCTATATCAGCGGCGATCCTGGCTGGGTGAGTGTTGGGCATGTTCACCGTGCCTGTGCCAAGGCGCATCTGTTTGATCGAAGACGCGAGCGAGGCGATGAACATCATGCAGTTCGTGATGTTTTCGGCCTTGTCGGTGGAGTGCTCGCCCACATAACCCTCTGTAAATCCGAGTTCGTCGGCCAAGAGAAAGACCTCACGATCTTCTTCCAGGCAAAGCCGCCAGTCTTTGTCCAGCGGGTGAATGGGCATTGTGAAAAAGCCGAGTTCCATGGGTACGTCTCCTGATCGTTGAGAGGGAAACTAGCCTTGTTAATGGTCGGCACGTAATAATAATTAATAAAGAAATGCATTATGAATTTTGATGGAGGCTGTGATGGTCACGCTTCGACAAATTCGGTCGGTGGTTGCCGTTTTCGAAGAGAGCTCGTTTACCCGTGCAGCCGAACGCGAGAATGCAACGCAGTCCGGTGTATCGCAGCATGTGGCGGCGGTCGAAGCGGCGCTCGGCGTGACACTGTTCGATCGGGATACAAACGGAATTCAACCGACCGCCTCTGGCAAGCGGTACTATGAGCAGGCGGTAGAAGCGCTGGGGTTGCTTGAGTCTGCGGCAGGCGAGGCGCGAGCCGCGGCTATTGGTGCTAGTGGTCCGGTTCACGCCGGTCTCATGCCTGCCTTTACACGCGCGGCGCTGGCACCCGTTCTCGACAAGTTCCTCAAGGCACACCCTTATATCGATGTGCGGATCGTCGAGGGGTATTCGGGGGCGCTGACCAGCATGGTTCAGGCGCAGACGCTCGATTTCGCGCTTGTGCCGGCGGGCTCAGCGGATGTGGGATTGAAGACGACACATTTGGTACGAGATCGCGAAATGCTCGTGTCAGGTCCGAGTGCGGGGGTGCCGCACAACCTGCCTGTCGCGCTCTCCGACCTAGGGCCGCTCAGTATGATTGTGCCGACGCGAAACAACGTGCGACGCAAGAGGCTCGAAGAATATTTCGAGACGCACAATGTGCAGATCGCGCGAATTCTTGAGATGGATGCGATGATGGGCACGCTTGAGCTTGTTGCGATGGGTGAGTGGGTCTCGGTGTTGCCGGGCCTCATCTGCACGAGCGATAGCGATGGGCGTGTGCGCCGCGTGTCGCCTTTGGCGAAGCCGGCGCTTCATAGTGAATTCGTAATGATCGAGCCATCGCGAAAGCCGCTGTCGCCTCAGGCGGCGGCGCTCTTTGAAGCGATGCGTGACGAGATTTGCAGGCTGGCGACGGTCTGAGGCGCGCCTAGAACATGTAGTTCGGCAACCAAGTCGCGAGGCCCGGGAGCCACAGCACGATCAATGCGGCGACGAGAATGAGGATGAAATAGGGCGTTGAGCCCGCGAAGATCTTTCCAAGCGTTGCTGTCTTGTCCGTCACCGCGCCCCGGACCGTGTAGACAAGGAGGCCGAAGGGTGGCGTCAAGAGGCCGGCTTCGATCACAAGGATGCCGAAGATGGCGAAAGCAAGCGGGTCCATACCGAGCGTCATGGCGATCGGCGCGAAGATCGGGACCGTTAGCAAGATAATGGAGACCGAGTCGATCAGCATGCCCAGAATGATCCAGATCAGCATCATGAGCGCTATGAGCATCCAGGGCTCGAAACCCGCGCCTATGAAGAGTCCCTGAATGAAGTTCACAGCACCGCCAAGGGCAAGAAGGCGGGAGTACATCTGCGCTGTAATAAGCAGGAACATGATGGGCGCAGTCGTGCGCCCGGCCTGAAAGATCGCCTCGATGATTTCCTTGCCGCGCATTCCCTTGGCAATTCCAATGCCAAGGGCGCCGATCGCACCGAATCCTGCGGCCTCGGTGGGCGTGAATATACCTGTCCAGATGCCGCCGATCACGAGGAGGATGAGCAGCAAGATGCCGATCCCACCGATCAACTCTGATCGAAGCTCGTCCCGTGTAAGCGGCACGAGTGGCTCTTCGAAGGCCGGGGCGATTTGAGGGTTACGGATTGCTGCAAAGATGACGTACCCCGAGAAAAGCGCTGCCAGGACGATGCCGGGAATGACACCCGCAATGAAAAGCGCGCCGACACTCATTTCAGTCAGAATGGCCCAGACGATCAGTAGGACCGATGGCGGAATGAGCATGCCGAGGCAGGCGGATCCGGCAACTGCGCCGAGCGCAAAGGTTTGTTTGTAGCCTACGCGCATCATCTCTGGGTAGGCGATGCGGGAGAAGGCTGCAGCGGCGGCGATGGAGACGCCTGTCACGGCCGCGAAGACTGTATTGCCTGCGATTGTAGCAATGGCGAGGCGGCCTGGCACCCGCCGCAGGTATCGATCGCAAATGCGATAGAGGTCCGCCGCCGCACCAGATCGAGATATGAAATCGCCCATGAGCACAAATAGCGGGATCACCGCGAAAACGTCCTTTCGCACGGCCTCATAGGCCGTGTTTCCGAGGATCGAAACGGCGGCCTCGAAGCTGCCGAGCATGAGCCAGACACCAAGACCGGAACAAACCGCAAGAGCGATGCCGATGTGGGTTCCGGTCAGGATCAGGACGATCAGCAGCAGCAGCATCCAGAGTGCGATATCACCGCCCATCGTCGCGCCTCATTCTGCGTTCTCGGGCATGGCGCCCGGCGCTTGGAGTTCGTTCTCAAGCTGATCGCGCCAGTCGAGGACGATCATTGTAATATAGGCCCATGCACCAAAGACCGACATCACCAGCACAGTCCCGCGCACGGGCCATGTTGGCACGCGCAGAGCTCCTTCACCCTCGTATTCCCCGATCCGATAGGCGTCCCAGAACGACGGCCATGTGCTCCAGATCAGGCCAAGGAAAAAGATGAGCCCGAGAAGAGCGCCGAACGTGCGGAGAAGTTTGCGCAGAACAAGAGGTACGGCGTCAGCAAATATCGATGTTCGGAGCATAGAGCCGGAGTAGATGGCCAGCGGCAGTTGGAGGAACGTAATCGAGACGACCGAGTTCTGGATGATCTCCTTGGTGCCTGGGATGGGGTTATTGAACATGCCTCGTCCCACCACGTCGCCGAAAATGAGAAAGGCGAGCGCCAGCGTCCAAAAGGCCGAGAAAAGGTGGATTGCCCGGGTTAACCGTATCACCGCGACTACGACCTCCCCGTTCGTTCTGCGATCCTCTTTCTAGGGTATTTCACGTGCTTGGCCGGTCAAGGCGAAATTTAGCAAGTGATAAATTAGGTCCTGTGGTGCGCTTGACGCCTCGTGATCTACTATGTGCATATGCTTCGGTAATTAGCAGTCGATAAATTATCGAAGCGCGCTAATTCACAACAAGGGTCGAAACCCTTTGATGCTTCTGGGAGGATTAGCATGAAGATCAAGACAGCGCTTGCGACAGCGTCAGCCATCGCCTTCGCAGGAACCGCGTTTGCAGATTCGTTCACTTTCCGGATCGGTTCGGGCCATCCGAACGGTCCTGCGGTGTATGTGGCCGATGTGGCCGACTTCTTTGTACCTGAAGTCAAGAAGCGTGCCGAAGCAGCCGGTCATACGGTTGAATTCGTGGAAGGCTATGGCGGTGCGATTGCCGGCGTGGCGGAAACGCTGGAATCCGTTCAAAACGGCATTCTCGACATAGGCGCCTACTGCATTTGCTTCGAGCCCGCGAAGCTATTCCTGCACAATTTCCCATACTACACGCCGTTCGGTCCGCAGGATTCCGAACAGGCGATGGACGCGGTCCGCGCCACCTATGATGCGGTGCCGTGGCTTACCGAGCAGTTTGAATCGGAGTATGATCAGGTTCTCTTGGGCCTCCATGGGTGGGACAACTACCACCTCGGAACGACCGATCCCTGGGACACGGTCGAGGACTTGCAGGGCGTGAAGATTGGCGGTGCCGGTCCGAACTTGCCTTGGCTCGAATTCGCTGGTGCGGTGCCGGTGCAATCGACTTTGCCGGACGGATATTTGTCCTTGCAGACAGGCGTTTACAACGGCTGGTTGATGTTTCCGTCGGCCTATCTTGGGTTCAAGTTCCACGAGCCTGCGCCGCATTACACGCTGATCGGGTTTGGCGCGATGGGTGTGAATGCGCTGACCATGAACCAGCGCCGTTTCGAGAGCTTGCCTGAAGACATGCAGCAGATCCTGATGGATGTCGGGCGCGAGTATGAGGCGCAGGCGGGAGCCTCGCTGAACGCGCGTCAGGCGTCCGGATTGGCCGGTCTGACCGAGGTGGGCGCTCAGATCAAGGAGCTTTCCGAGGAGGCGCGTGCGGGATGGGCAGCGAGCTTGACTGAGTTCCCGCAGCAGCAGGCGACCGAGTCCAATGGGCGAGGCATGCCCGGAACCGAGGTGATCACCTCTTACCTCCAGGCGGTGGCCGACACCGGCTATGAAATGCCTGTCGACTACGTGGTCGAATAATCATCGCGACAAAAAAAAAGGGGCGGCCATCTGGAGCTGCCCCTATTTTTGTGTGGGAGGGAGTACAATGGCACTGTCTGATCGCATCCCTTACCAAGCCATCGTCGATCGCCCAAAGCTGAGCTTGCCGGACGGAAAGCGTCTTGCAGTATGGGTTATTCTGAACGCCGAGGAATGGCAGATCGAAAGAGCCATGCCCCGCACCGTCTTGCCGCCGCCGATGGGAAAGGCGCTCTTACCGGATGTGCCAAACTGGTCTTGGCATGAATATGGAATGAGATCAGGCTTCTGGCGGCAATGGAGGGCGCTGACTGAGCGAAGTATCCCCACAACCTTTGCGGTGAATGGCAATGTTTGCACCAGCTATCGGCGCGTGGCGGAGGCGGCGCGGGATGCAGGTTGGGAGTTCATGGGACATGGTTTCGTCCAGGGACCGATGCACCGACTGGAGGACCAGGAAGGCGCGATCCGCGATGCCGTCGCAGCGATTGAGGCGTTTTGGGGCAAACCGCCCCGAAGCTGGGAAAGCCCCGGTCTGACCGAGACTGAAGAAACGCTCGACCTCCTTCGACAATATGGGATTGAATACGTTGCAGATTGGGTGATTGACGATCTGCCCGAGCGGATTGAGACACCCTTCGGACATGTCACGACGGTGCCTTATACCGTCGAAACCAACGACATCACTGTTTTCGCCATTCAGGGGCATGAATCGGATGTGTTCCTGAAGCGCGGCAAAGACCAGTTTGACCGCCTCTATCTGGAGGCCGAAGACAACGCCCGAGTGATGGCGATTTCAATCCATCCCTATATCACCGGCGCGCCGCACCGGATTCGGTATCTGGAAGAGCTGCTCGACTATGTCGGCAGTTTCGAGGGTGTCGCGTGGATGACGGCAACCGAGATTGGGGACTGGTACAACCAGCAGATCGCATAGGACCAAACGGCCCGTTTTCGCTTAGACTTTGCCAAGAGCCTTCAGCACACGCTCGGGCGTCATCGGCATCTGCCATAGGGACGAGTTCAGCGGGCGCAAGGCGTCGTTGACCGCGTTCAGGATGGCGCCCGGCGCGCCGCCGGTTCCAGCCTCTCCCGCGCCTTTGGCACCGAGAACGCTTGTCTTTGTTGGCGTCTCGATGTGGGCAACGTGTATATCCGGCATCTCGGCCGACATTGGCACCAAATAGTCCGCCATGGTCGTATTCAGCATCTGGCCATCTTCAGAGTACAGGCACTCCTCATAAAGCGCTCCACCAATACCCTGAACAACGCCGCCCCGGATTTGCTCGTCGACCAAAAGAGGGTTCAGTACACGGCCGCAATCTTCGACGGCCCAGAAGTCCAGAACGCGGATAATCCCCGTATCGGTGTCGACTTCTACGTGGGCCGCCATTGCGCCGTTCGTGAATACGAAGGGAAAATCCGTCACCCGGTAGTGGCGTGTTGCGATGAGCTCCGGTTTGAGGTCGGAGGGCAGCTCGTTGCCGCGATAGTAAACGGTGCGTGCAAGGTCGCTGAGGTCCATGCGCTCCGTGCCGTCGGTATCTGTTATCTTGCCTGCTTTGATGTCCAAATCGTCTGGCTTGGCCTGGAGAATGACGGCGGCAACGTCGAGAACTTGCTCCTTCAGCGCAACCGCCGCCTGAAGCATAGCCTCACCTCCAATTCCGGCGCCGCGAGACGCCCAGGTGCCTCCACCGTAGGGCGTAACCTCGGTATCGCCGGTTTTTATCCGGACACGGTCGAGATCGACACCGAAGATATCTGCCGCGATCTGCGCTAGGATGGTGTTGGTGCCCTGACCCTGTTCAGTGACGGAGGATGAGACCTGGATCCCGCCACCAGCATCCAGCCGGATTGTCGCTCCGTCCTGGCTGGCAATTGGCGCGCCGCCGATGCCATAAAACATTGGCGAGGGGTTGGTAACCTCAACCATCGAACAGAAGCCGATCCCACGAAAAACGCCTTCGTTCCGGAGGCGGGCCTGGTCCTCGCGCAGCGCTTCATAGCGCATCATGTCCACCAGACGTTCGAGAGCTTTTTGATGTGAAAGATCGTCGAGCTTCATGCCAGAGGCGCTTGCACGGGGATAGCTGTCGTCGCGCATCAAGTTGCGTCGGCGGATTTCAACCGGATCGAGTCCAATGGCGGCGGCGGCGTCCTCGAGCAGACCGTCGCAGATCGCCATAGCAATCGGATGGCCGACAGCGCGGTACTGGCACATCATGTTCTTGTTCTGAAAAACGACCCGCGCACGGGCATGATAGTTCTCGATATCGTATGGCGCGCCGGTGAGGTTCAGGACTTGGTTGGCTTCAATAGCGGAGGTGCGCGGATACATCGAGAAGGGCCCGATCCCGGTCACATCGTCAAACGCGAGGGCAGCGATTTGGCCGTCCTGCGTGACCGCCATTTTGCCATGGACGACGTGGTCGCGAGCATGAATGTCGGTTAAAAAGCTCTCGTGCCGGTCGGCGACGAATTTGACAGGCCGCTTCAGAAGGCGAGAGGCAATTGCTGTAGCGATTTCATCGCCATAAGTGTGGATCTTGATCCCGAACGAGCCACCAACATCTTCAGCAATGATGCGGACGTTCTCTTCCGCAAGGCCTAGATGCTTGGCAAAGATGAACTGCATCATATGCGGTGCCTGACCCGAGTAGTGGAAGGTCAGGTGATCTTCGGACGGGTCGAAATCTGCGATCGCAGCGCGGGCTTCGAGGGTCACGCCGGTGTGTCGTCCGAAACGAAGTTCGCGTTCGACCAATGTGACATCCGTTCGGGAAAATGCTGCCTTTGTGTCACCGACATCGACGGTTCGTTCCCAGGCGAGGTTTGAGCCGAATTCCTGGTGGATAACGGGCGCGTCCGGATCGAGCGCGGTCTCCATATCGCAGGCCGCGGGCAGCTCTTCGTATTCGACCGTCACGAGCGCTACCGCATCTTCCGCGAGAGCGCGGCTCGTGGCTACGATCATGGCCAGGGGTTCGCCTTGCCAGCGGGCCACATCGTCGGCGAGCGGCATCTGAGGCGCGGATCTGAGGCCGGCGAGGTGGCTCAGGACACCGACATAAGGCTCAACATGCGGCGCCAAATCGGCACCTGTCCAGACAGCGATCACACCCGGAGAGTTCTTCGCGTCCGAAATGTCGATGGATGTGATCCTGGCATGCGCCATGTCGGAACGGACGAATGCGGCGTGCACCATCCGCGGCAGCACTTTGTCATCGACGAAGCGGCCACGTCCCTCTGACAGGCGACGTGCATCGGGGCGAGGTACCGAGTGGCCAATATAGGAATTGGGGCGATCGTATAGAGTCAGTGGGTTGGTCATGCCGAGACCCTCCCGTCAATCACATCGCAAACCGCATCGACGATGGCCTGGTAGCCGGTGCAGCGACAGTAGTTTCCGGAGAGATGCTCGCGAATAGCATTTCGGTCGGAAGCGCCGCCCGCTTCGATGTATTCGATAGCGCTTGCTAGCATGCCGGGCGTGCAAAACCCGCATTGAAGCGCATTCCGAGCCATGAAGGACTGACGGAGCGCAGCGCTACGCCCGCTGTCGGCAAGGCCTTCGACCGTTGTGACGTTCGCGCCATTTGCCTGCACAGCAAGCATTAGGCAGCCGCGTACCATGCGTCCGTCTACCTCGAGCGTGCAGGCCCCGCAGACGCCATGCTCGCAGCCCACATGGCTGCCGGTCAGCCCGAGATCCTGTCTGAGAAAGTCAACGAGGTTGCGGCGCACGGGCACATCCGCCTCGACGGTCTCGCCATTGACCGTGAGTGAGATTTGAGCGGTCTGTTTCATGCCGTTAACTCCGAGAAAGCGCGTTTGAGAGCCACGCCGGCAAGGTGTCGCTTGGTGTCCGCTGATGTGCTTACGTCGCCGTCGCACTCAAGGTCGCTAAGCGCCGCAACCGCCGCATGAAGGGCCGCCGGTCCACCGTCTGAACCGGCAAGAGCATCTTCCGCTCTCTCAGCGCGGAGGGGACGATCACCAACACCAAAGAAGGCGACTCGGACGCCGGCTAGTGTGGCATCCGCGGCGACTATGCACCCGGCCATCGCATAGTCGCCATGCCGTCGGACGATCTCGTGGAATCCAAACCTGTCGTGCGGTTTGGCTTTGGGTAAGCGAACCGCGACCACCAACTCCTCGGGTTCGCGCACCGTCTCGTAGATGCCGAGGAAAAAGTCGTCCGCTTTGACCGTCCGTCTGGCGGAGGCGCTTTGCAATACGACCTCACCTCCCAGAGCCAGAAGAACGGCGGGCATTTCGGCTGCGGGATCGGCAAGCGCGATGCTGCCTCCGATTGTGCCGCGGTTGCGGATCGCTGCGTGTGCGATGTGGGGGAGAACCTTGGCAATCAACGGTACGGCTTCGATGACTTCCTTATCGTCCTCAAGGTCGCAATACCGCGTGGTCGCGCCGATCGCGACCCAACTGTCTTCTATGGCGACTCCGGAAAGGCCTGGTATGCCGTTCAAATCGACAAGGGTCTCTGGCGCTGCGAGCCGGAAATTCATCATTGGCATGAGGCTCTGCCCACCTGCGAGCGGCTCAGCCATGCCGTCCGCGTCGGCGAGAAGGGCAAGAGCAGCCTCCAGTGTTTCAGGGCTTTGGTAGTCGAAATCTGGCGCTTTCACGAGCTCGTTATCCCCTTCAACCGCAGTGAGGTGAGATGTAGTTGGATGTTACTATTTATCGACCTATAAACTACCGAAAGTCGCAACTGGGGAGCTCCAGCCATGGCGATCAGACAGAAAACCGTCGTGCAAATGAAACTGATTGCGACCGGCGAGACCCACGCCAGAAGCAAGATTCGGGTCCGAGATGTCGAAGGCGTGATTGATGAGCCATTTGAACGGGATGGCACCAATCTCGGTCTGACGCCGACTGAGACGCTTATGGCTTCTCTCATCGGCTGCACAAACGTGATCTCCAAGCGCATTGCGCATGGCATGGGCGTCGAGATGGGCGAGATGGACGTCAATCTGACCGCGAATTTCGACCGGCGCGGCACCATGCTTCAGGAAGAGGTTGAAACGCCGTTCACGGACATTGTGATGGACATCGCAGTTGCCACTGACGCCACCCCTGATCAGCTTGAAGCGATCAAGTCTGACCTTTCGAAATACTGTCCTGTTGCGAAAGTCATTCGTGGATCCGGTGTGTCCATCATCGAAAACTGGACCATCAAGCCCCTCTAAAGACAAAGGACGTCCTATGACCACCAAACCCATGCCCGGCTCCGCTGCCCCGGCGCTTTCGCTGCCTCTTGTCGGTGGCGGCACCTATGATCTTCAGGCGCAGTCGCCGGACGCCGCTACGATGGTGATCTTTTATCGCGGTTATCATTGCCCGGTATGCCAGGGCTATCTTGGCAAAGTCGCTGAAAAGGCGCCCGCCTTCGCAGATCAGGGGATGCCAATTGTTTTGGTGTCGATGGATGGTGAAGAGCGCGCCGAGAAAGCCAAGACCGAATGGGGTCTCAATGACGTGCCAGTGGCGTATGGCCTGACCGAAGTGCAGGCGCGTTCCTGGGGGCTCTACATAACCAATTCAATCAAAGAAGTTGAGATACCTGTGTTTTGTGAGCCCGGAACATTCTGGGTTCTCCCGGATGGGTCGCTTTACCTGATCGAAATCTCATCTATGCCGTTTGCGAGACCCGATCTCGATATCCTTCTGGGCCGCGTGGTGGCGGTTGGAAATGGATATCCTGCTCGCGGGACCCGCGCGGCCTGACGAGTTATTCGCGGCGCTTGCCCGAGGCGCCGCCCTCAGCCGTTCAGTCTTTGCAGGCCGATCAGAAGGCTGTCGACGGACGACTCGATGACGAATGGCAAACCGGCGACCGGTTTCTGGCCATAGATCTCCGTTCTGACGCCAAAATAATAGATGCCGCCGTGCACCGACCAGGCGAGTTCGATCTCTTGGTCTGAAAGCGCGTCCGGGTCGATCCCTTGTTCATTCCGCCATTCCCGAACAATCGGCTCAAGGATGCGCCTGCGGACGCGGTCTATGTAGCGTCGATTTATGTCGCCGCCCTTCAATCCGGCAAAAAGGAAGATCCGCATCCAGTCGCGCTGAAAGACGACCTCAGTATAGACCGTGTAGAATTCTATCAGCCGGTCACGCAGCGGCGTGGACCGGTCCGATATCATGTCGTCCCAATCGGCACGCCAGCGTTGGACGTAGACCGTTTCGTAGACTTCGGCGATCAGATCATCCTTGGATGGGAAGTACCGATAGAGCAGCGGCTGAGTGACCCCAAGCCGTCGCGCGAGCTCGCGTGTTGAGCTGTCGAAACCCTCCTCGGCAAAGAACTCGATCGCCTTTTGCACGAACTCTGAGCGACGGTCGTCATAAGACAATCGCTTGCGTTTGGGAGAGGAGCCGAGCTCGGTCATGCGTCTCGCCAATCGTCTCCAACTTTGATGCGATGGCCGACAGCGAGGCCTTGAAGAAGGGTCTGTTCGAGAAAGCAGCCTTTCTTGGCTGCGTTGAGCAGTCGTTCGAGGTCTTCTGGTGACGCGTCGCTGTCGATATCGACATCCATGTCGAACGATACCGGCGCCGTGACGTAGGGATTGTTGCCCTCCTGCTCGCCTTGCCAATGGAGACGCGTATGCACCTCGACACCTCGGATCGGTATCCGGAGGCGTTTTGAGAAGGCGCGGATCTGCGTCATCAGGCAACCTGTCAGAGCAGCACAGAAGTGGGCCAAGGGCGGTGGCGCGGTGCCGTCCCCACCGTGAAATGGACCTTCGTCGGTAGCCAGCTCAAAGCTTTCCCCCTGTGCGGGCCAGGACACGGAAATATCGTTTCGCATCTTGCCAGAGGACCGGCCGACGCCTTCAAAGATTACATCGAACTGTTTTTTCGGCATTGCCAACCTAATTTTCGAAATGCAAGTTATCGGATGATAATTTAATGCGCCGGACCCCGACAGCAAGGCGTCGCGGGCATTCCGGCCTCCAAGACAAAGGGAGGAGGCGAGATGGCCAAGCTCACACGCGCCGACATTTACAAGACCGCCGAAGAGCTTTCGAACTGGGGGCGCTGGGGAGACGACGACCAACTCGGAACGCTAAACAACATCTCACCCGAAGATATTGTTGGCGCAGCGGGGCTGGTGAAAAAGGGCAAGGTTTTTGCCCTTGGACTAGATCTCAAACAGAAGATCCAATCGGGGCTTTTCGGTGGGCGTTGGAACCTCATCCACCAGATGTTGGCCACAGGTACGGACGCGGTCGCGGGAGAGCAGGATGGCGACGGAAAAGCCTATCTCCGCTATGCCGACGACGCGATCAACGTGCCTTGCCAAGGCTCAACGCAGTGGGATGCGCTTTGTCACATCTTTCTGGATGACAAGATGTACAACGGCTACCCAGCGACGGACGTAACCGTGAACGGAGCCAAGCATCTCGGGATCGAGCATGTCAGGGACAAGATGGTCGGGCGGGGCGTCCTCCTCGACGTTGCGCGATGGAAAGGCGTTGACAGCCTGGATGACGGCTACGGGATTACCAACGCTGACCTCGACGGCTGTGCCGAGGCTCAAAGCGTCGAGATCCGCAAGGGAGACTTTGTCATCGTTCGGACTGGTCATCAGGAACGCTGCCTCGCGAGTGGCGACTGGACCGGCTATGCTGGCGGTGACGCGCCGGGGCTGGCATTTGAGACGGCGCACTGGATCAAAAAAAATGACATTGCCGCGATCTGTGCTGATACCTGGGGGTGTGAGGTCCGCCCGAATGAGACGGACGAGGCCAACCAGCCATGGCATTGGGTGGTGATCCCCGCCATTGGGATATCGATGGGCGAGATCTTCTATTTGAAAGAGCTGGCGGCGGATTGTGCTGAAGATGGCGTCTATGAGTTCATGTTTACCGCGCCGCCGCTGCATTTGCCTGGAGGCGCCGGGTCGCCCATTAACCCGCAAGCGATCAAGTGACGCCAACGCTGTGGGGCAGGGCGAGTTCGGTCAACGTCCAAAAGGTCATGTGGTGCCTTGCTGAATGCGGGGTGACCTATGATCGAATTGATGCGGGCGGCAGATATGGCCGGACAGATGACCACGACTTTGCGGCTATGGCTCCTTTGCGCCGTGTCCCGGTGTGGCAGGAGGGTCAGGTCACTGTCTGGGAGTCCCATGCGATATTGCGTCACCTAGGGCGCGGCCCCGCTTCGGCCATTTGGCCGGATCATATCAGCGCACGCGCGGTTGCGGATCAGTGGATGGATTTCACGAACACGACCCTGATGCAGCCATTCGTCGGGGTGTTCTTTCAGGTTGTCCGATTCCCTCCGGAAGAAAGGTCCTTTAGCGTATTGGAGAAGCACCTGAAGAGATTGCATGCGGCGCTCGACGTCATGGAGGGCCGATTGACGAGGAGTATGTGGCTCGGCGGCGAGGCGTTCACGCTTGCCGATATCGCGGCTGGCGCACCGATGTTTCGCTATCATGACATTGGTATCGAGCGTCCCGAGCGCCCGGCGCTGCTGGCGTGGTATCAACGCCTGACAGAGAGGGGGGCATTTCGTGCCAATGTGATGACTTCCTATGACGAGCTTCGGCCGAGCTAGATCAGTCTTCCAGGATCGCTGCAGTCTCTCTCACGATGACGTCCATGTCAGGGTGGTTGCGGCCGTCGTCATTTTGAGGGTGGCTCCGTTCAAAGATGTAGCTGCCCAATCGGCGCCCCAGGTCGCGGGCGTCTCGCGAAAGAGGCGCGCGGGTTTTGGAATAGGCCTCTAGCGCGCCGGGCACATCCGTTGCGTCCAGCAGTCGAGCTAGCGCGAGCGCGTCTTCAGCGGCCTTCGTTACTCCCATTCCCACGTGAGGGCGGGCGACGCAGGCAGCGTCGCCGGCAAGCGCGACTCGCCCGTCGTTAAAAGTTGGGCTCCAAAGGTCATAGATCGGCGTGAAGAAGGGGCGCTTGCTGTGCTGGAGTATATCGAAAATCTCCGGCGGCAGGAGGTTTCGCGCAGCCTTGTTCATGTCGTCCAAGACATCGTCCCGTACCAGTGGCGGCGGGATCGATACAGGATGATAGCGTCCTTGGGCGTCGGTTAGCATGTCGCGAAGCTCATCCTCGGAGAACGCCGCGTACCAAACGAAGTTGTAGCGGCGATGACCAGGGCGCAGGTCGTTCTCCGCGCCAGCGATGGGATACCCAATCATCTGCGTGCCGTTGGGCAAAAAGAATCCGAAATCTGCGAAGACGCGAGAATGCACGTCGGCGGGGATCGCAGATTCTTCCGCGAGCGCGCGCCACACCACATAGCCCGAGTACTCTGGCTGGATGTCGGGATGCATCTGACCGCGAATGGCCGATCTGAAGCCGTCTGCGCCGATCAGAACGTCCGCTTCTTCCGTGCTCCCGTCATCGAAAGTCGCCACAATGCAAGCGTCGCGATTTTCATAACGGATGATAGTGCGTCCCAGGTGATACGTCCCCTCGGGCACGAGCGCTCGGAGGATTCGGTGCATCCGGTCCCACGAGGTTACGATCTGGGGATAGTGTTGCTGCGAGACGACGGCTCCGGAACGGTCAAAAACCGCGCGCATCTCGACGTCGACCCCGAGGTCCGCGATTTCAGCACCGACGGCCTTGAGCGCTTTGATCAAACGATCATGCGTGACGATGCCGGCACCACGCCCAGCCAGTTCAACATCGGTGCGCTCGTAGATCTTCACGGTCCAGCCCGCTCGCATCAAAGCCGCGGCTGCAAAAAGCCCGCCGATTGATCCGCCCGACACCAGAGCGCTGCCGGTTTTCTTGCTTTCCACTTGTCACCCATTGCCTGAATGCTAATTTATCACTCTATAATTAAGATCATCTTTGGAAAAGCAACCGCCGGACAAATGACACCACTGGACAGCGAGAAATTCACCGGCCCGCATTGGCCTGAGGAGTATGTCGCCGAGCTTGGCGCGGCGCGAACAAACGGCAATGTGGGAACGCGGATTGTGAGCGAGAGCGACCGGGTTCGGGTCTGGATAGTGGAGATGAAGCCGGGCGAGCGGCTGCCGTTTCACACCCATGTTCTGGACTACTTCTGGACAGCCACGTCAAATGGCAAAGCGCGGTCGCGATATGGCGACGGACAGGTGGCAGAGGCGGAGTATGAAGTCGGCGACACCAAGCACTTCTCTTTCACCAAGGGAGAGTCAATGACGCACGACCTGGAGAACATCGGCGATACAGTGCTGACCTTTACGACCATTGAGTTTCTCGACAGCGCCAACGACCCGCTTGTGTGACTGATCGAGCGAGCCTAAGTGGCAATTGCAAGGGCGCCCAGCTTGCCTTTTCCAAAAACCAACGGTGTCCGATTTGTCGAGCGATGCGTGAGCACCTGTCCAAGGAAGATTTCGTGATCGCCGCCGTCGTATCTTGCGTATGTTTTGCACTCGATGACTGCGGTCGCGTGCTCCAGAACCGGATGACCGCACGATCCCGTCGACCAATCAACCGCATCGAAACGCTCGGCGACGGGCGACGAAAAGACACGCGGGAGGTCTGCTTGCTCCGCCGACAAAACGTTTATCGCGAAGCCGTCGCTGGCATGAAATACGGGCAGGCTCGCAGCGTTGCGCGCCAACGACCAAAGGACAAGAGGCGGATCCATGGACACAGAGTTGAACGAGCTGATGGTCACACCGACCGGAGCGCCCGTCTGCGTCATGGCTGTCACAATGGTTACGCCTGTTGGAAAACATCCGAGAGTCTGCCGAAAATCGGCGACATCGAAATCGGGCATCTTGGACATGGCCGTCATTGCGCGCTCCCTTAAGCCTCTTAGGAGAATTAGGGGAAATTGACATCAATCCAAATTATGATTTGTTATCGTTTTCATTACATGAGGTACTGATTTGAGCGCCGATCGAGCTCTGGAACCGCTCCCGCCTGAGCGTTGGCCCGACCGTATCGGGCATCTAGCCAACGATTTCGCGGGTGATTTGAACGTCTACCGGCTTATGGCGCACGATCCTGAACTTCTTGCGGCCTGGTCCCCGCTTCGCGAGCATGTCGTCACGAAGAATGCGCTGGGCGCCGAACGCCTCGAGATTGTAGTTCTGAGAACCGCCGCACGTTTAGGAGTCGGGTATGAATGGGCGCGTCACGTCGATCGCGCCGCGAAACTCGGAATGGACCAAGAGCGCATTCGCGCGATGGCAGGGCCACGCGAAGCGATGAGCGGCCAGGATTCCCTTCTGGCAGGTATCGTCGATGATCTTCTCGACACGACCCGGATCGCCCCTGATCGCTCTACGGCGCTCATTGCAATGGCAGGGAAAACCGCCGTTCTCGATCTGATCGCGACAGTCGGATTCTATGTTACGCTTGGCGCTATTCTGAACACCTTCGACGTGCCTCTGGAAGAACGCATCGCGCCCGTCGACATTCCCACATGAGCAAACTCGAGAGGAGACCGCCAATGCCCGCCGAAATGAAGGGCCCGTTGATTCCGACCGTGAACCGTTTCGCTGTCGGATCTCACGAAGTCACGGCGGTTCTTGATGGCTGGGTTGTGCCCGAGGCGGTAAAGCCGCCTCTCTGTCTCGATCTGAAGGACGAAGATATTGCCGCGCTTGCCGCCGAAAATCACCTTCCCGAGGACCGATACGAGCATCCGTTCGTACCGACGGTTGTGAACACCCGCGACGAACTGGTGCTCTTCGATGTCGGTTTTGGCAACAGCGGGCCTGCCGAAAGCGTCGGACACCTTCGGGACCGGATGGCGGTCGCCGGCTATGCCCCCGAGGACGTAGACCTTGTTGTCTTCACCCATGTGCACCCGGATCACATCCTCGGCGTCATGATTGATGGCGCGCCCGCTTTCCCAAATGCCCGGTACGCCATCGGAACGGTGGAATACGACAGCTGGAAGAACGGCGTTGGATTCCCGGACACGCGGAAACCGACGCAGGACGCTTTCGAACGCCTGATAGTGCCGCTTGCCGACCAGATGACGTTTCTCGATCCCGGTGACACAGTCGGGGCGGGCATCACGGCTGTCGAGGCATTTGGTCACTCGCCCGGGCACATGATGTTCATGGTCGGGGATGGGGCAGATCAAGTTCTGATTATGGGAGACCTCGCTGTTCATTACGTCTTCTCGCTTCAGGTACCCGAGGCGCGCGTCTTCTTTGATGATGACCCCGACAAGGCGATCGCGACGCGAAAGCGCGTGCTCGACATGGTCGCCACGGACGGAATTCCTGTCATTGGTCACCACATGCCATTCCCGTCTCTAGGCTATATCGAACGAAAGGGCGGCGGCTATAAATGGGAGCCTGCAAGCTATCAAATGCGGCTCTGATCCGCGCGGGCGCTCCGGATGAGTGGCGTGGCCGCGGCGCTGCGCAAAAGAGAGCTTCGCTGCCCTGCCAATTCCGGGTTTGTGTTGTTCGGCCGCGCCGCAGAGTTTCTTTTCCTAATGATCAACGTACGGGTGTCGACAATAGGCCGCCGACGAGCACGCGGAATTCCTGAAACCGGTAATGTCAGAGGAAACCGCGCTTGAGCCGGGCAGTGGGCATGCCTAGCGTTCGGGGATGACCAAGGCCTCACCCTTTCTCTACTTCAAGACGAGCCCTGAGATCATTTAATGGCGGTGATGATGTATGTCCGGTTGCCGCTGTCGCTCCGGAATGTCAAAGACCTGCTGCATGAACGCGGTATCGACGTGAGCCACGAGTCAGTCCGTCAATAGCGGAACCGGTTCGGGCCGATGTTCGGCTCGGAGATCAGACGGAAGCGGGTCCAGCAGCTCCGGGCCTATTCCAAGTGGAAGTGGCACGTCGACGAGATCTTCGTGAAGATCAATAGCAAGCGGCACTAGCTGTTGCAGGCCATGGAACATGAAGGCGAGGTGCTCAAGGCAGCTGTAGCTGAACGAAGAAACAAGCGGGCCGCTGCCAGCCTCAGAGCCGCTGGTTTGTTGATCTCCGTGGCGCTCTGAAAGGCTATTCCACTTACATAAAGAGTCTTTGTGTCCTCGACTTCAAGAAGAGTACGGGAAGGGGCGGCCAGGACTCATTCCTCTGACAATACCTCCACCAAAAACCTGGCGATGACACAAACTCCAAGAAGCGTTTACTTTTCATGTCAGACCCAAGACCAATCCTGGCCATCGGGGCTAACCAAACGGCGGATCGAACCCAAATGAACCAATCCTTTCCTTCGCCCATTCTGCGCACCGACGACGACGGCATCGCGGTTTTGACGATCAATGCGCAGCATGCAATGAACGTGCTGTCGGAGGGCATCATATCGGCGCTCTCCGCGACCTGTTCGGCGATGATGCTGCGAGTCGTGCGGCTGCCACAGCCGGTCATTGCCGAGGTCAAGGGGATCGCCACCGCCGCCGGATGCCGGGTTGTCGCCTCCTGCGACCTCGCTGTCGCGTCGGAGGATGCGACCTCCGCCATCTCGGGCGACAACATCGGCGAATACTGCTCGACCCCGATGGTCGCCGTCAGCTGCAACATTCCTCGGAAGATGGCGGTGGCGATGCTGTTGCTCGTTGAGTTCCTGCCCGCCGCGCGGACGGCCGGGATGGGGCTTCTGAACCGCGTCGTGCCCCGCGGGAAGCTGGAAACGACGTCGATGGACATGGCCCGGACGATCCCGAAAAAATCGCCGGCCGCGGTCAGGGTCGGCGAACGGGCGTTCTACGAGCCGGCTGAGAAGCCTCTCGAAGAGGCCTTTGCTTACGGGAGTCAGGTCATGGCCGAAAACATGAAGGCGCGCGATGCCGAGGCCGGCATCGGGGCGTTCACCCGCGAGGAGCCGATGCCCGGCCGGACGGGCCAATGATCTACGACGGCCCGGAGCTTGCCCGCTGCACGGCGAACTACGCCGCGCTGTCGCCGGTGTCGATCCTGAAGCGGGTTGAGCGGGTTCATCCCGAGCTTCCGGCGCAAATCCACGGTCGCATCCGGCGTAACTGGGGCGAAGTCACGACGCGCTGCAAGCGGCTGGCCTCGGCCTTGACGAAGCGGGGGATCGGCAAGGGCGACACGGTGGCACTCATCGCGCCCAACATCCCCGAGGCGCTGGAGTGCGCGCTAGCGGTGCCGATGACGGGTGCGGTGCTCAATGCCAACAACGTCCGCCTCGATGCCGCGACCATCGGCTATATCCTCAAACATGGCGAGGCGAAGGTGCTGCTAGTCGATTCCGAGTTCTCGGCAATGGCGGCGGACGCGGTCGTGCAGTCGGGCCATGACCTGCTCATCGTCGATATAGAAGACAGCGAGGGTCCGGGAGGGGAGCGGATCGGCGCGCTGACTTACGACCAGCTTCTGTCCGAAGGCGACGAGGAGTTTCCCTATACTCTGCCGGACGACGAATGGAACGCGCTGGCGCTAAACTACACCTCGGGCACCACCGGGCGCCCGAAGGGCGTCGTCTATTCCCACCGCGGCGCCTGGACCAACGCGGTGAACAACGTAGTGACCTGGGAGATGCCGCATCACCCGGTCTATCTCTGGACCCTGCCGCTCTTTCACTGCAACGGCTGGTGCTTCCCCTGGACGGTCACGCTTCTTGCCGGCACCCATGTCTTTCTGCGCGCCCCGAGGGCCGGTGCGATCTACGACGCCTTCGCCGATCACGGCGTCACGCATCTCTGTGGCGCACCGATCATCATGTCGATGATCGCAGGCGCGTCCGAGGCGGAGAAACGCGCTTTCGATCAGAAGATTCGGATGATGACCGCCGCCGCGCCGCCGCCGCCGCCAGTGATCGCGGCGATGGAGGCGATGGGGATTTCCGTCACCCATGTCTACGGGCTGACGGAGGTATACGGCCCCGCCGTCGTCTGTGCCGAGAAACCGGGTTGGACCGATTTGCCGCTCAGTGAGCGGGTGCGGCTGAAGTCACGTCAGGGCGTGGCCTACGAGCTTGAGGAGGACGTGCTGGTCCTCGACCCCGAAACCGGCACGCCGGTCCCCTGGGACGGCGAAACCCAGGGCGAGATCGTGTTTCGCGGCAATATCGTGATGAAGGGCTACCTCAAGCAGCCAGACGCCACTGTAGAGGCGTTCCGCGGCGGGTGGTTCTGGTCGGGTGACATCGGCGTTCATCACCCCGACGGCTACGTCGAAATCCGCGACCGCGCGAAAGACATCATCATCTCGGGCGGCGAGAACATCTCGTCGATCGAGGTCGAAAACGCGCTTTACACCCATTCCGCTGTCGCTCAGGTCGCCGTCGTTGCAATGCCGGACCAGAAATGGGGCGAGGTGCCCTGTGCCTTCGTCGAATTGGCCGAAGGCGCTACGGTTGCCGAGGACGACCTCTTGCAGCACGCGCGGGAGCGGCTTGCAGGGTTTCAGAGGCCGAAGAAAATCGTCTTCGGCGAGCTGCCCAAGACGACGACGGGGAAGATTCGCAAGCACGAATTGCGGGCCTGGATAAAGGCGGAGGTCGCGGCCGGCTGACACTTTTGGGGGCGACGCCTCTTGCTTGCGGCGGGCGACCTGCCACCCTAGAGTCTTCGGGTTATCGAGGGCCGAGGCCATGCCGGACAATACTTCAGACGAAACACTCCGGCGCATCCTGCGGGACGCGAAGACCATCGCTGCCGTCGGCATATCGACGAACCCTGTGCGGCCCTCCTACTTCGTCATGCGCTATCTGCACTACCGGGGATACCAGATGATCCCCGTCAATCCCGCCTATGCGGGACAGACGCTCTTCGGGGAAGAGATCCTGGCGAGCCTGTCCGATATCCCGGATGGTCGGCAGGTGGACATGGTGGAAGTCTTCCGGCGGTCCGAGATGGTGCCCGGTGTCCTGAAGGAAGCGCTTGAAACGCTGAGCGGTGTGCGGACGCTCTGGATGCAATTCGGAATCTACAATCGCGAAGCCGAGGAGGCCGGGCGAGCGGCCGGTCTCGAGGTCGTGCAGGACCGCTGCCCGAAGGTCGAGTACCAGCGGCTTTTCGGAGAGCTTCGCAAGGCGGGGATCAACACCGGGATCGTCTCCTCGAAGCTGCCGGGACAGATGGCATGAGCGACGCGCTCGACCGCTACGGGTTCGAGACCTTGCAAGTCCATGCCGGCGCGCGCCCTGACGCCGCAACCGGGGCGAGGCAGACCCCGATCTACCAGTCCACGGCCTATGTGTTCCGCGATTCCGAGCACGCGGCGGCCCTATTCGATCTGAAAGAGATCGGCTTCATCTACTCGCGGCTGACCAACCCGACCGTGGCGGTCCTTCAGGAACGCATCGCAACGCTCGAAGGCGGCGTCGGAGCCGTCTGCTGCTCCTCTGGTCATGCGGCGCAGCTTCTCGCGCTGTTCCCGCTAATGTCACCGGGGACGAACGTCGTGGCATCGAACCGCCTCTACGGCGGCACGGTCACGCAGTTCAACAATACCATTAGACGGTTCAACTGGTCGTCGAAGCTTGTCGATTTCGATGACCATGACGCCCTCCGCGCCGCGATCGACGAGAATACTCGCGCGATCTTCTGCGAAAGCATCTCGAACCCCGGCGGATATGTCACGGACATCCCGGCCATCGCGAAAATCGCCGATGTGGCGGGTCTGCCGCTGATCGTCGACAACACCGCCGCCACACCCTACCTTTGCCAGCCGATCCTTATGGGGGCTACGCTGGTTGTGCATTCCACCACGAAGTATCTCACCGGAAACGGCACGGTGATGGGCGGTGCGGTCGTCGATAGCGGCGCGTTCGACTGGTCGGCGAGCGGTATGTATACGGCGCTGTCGGAGCCCGAGGCCGCCTATCACGGTCTGAAATTCCACGAGACCTTCGGGCCTTTTGCCTTCACTCTCCACGCAACCGCGATCGCCCTGCGCGACCTCGGGACGACGATGAACCCCCAGGCCGCCCACTACACGCTGATGGGGATCGAGACCCTCAGCCTCCGGATGGAGCGGCACGTCCAGAATGCCATCGCCATCGCAAAATGGCTCGAGAGACGCTCCGAGGTCGAGGAGGTCACGTTCGCGGGCCTCGCAAGCTCGCCCTATCACGCGCGGCAAAAAAGCGTCTATCCGAGGGGCGCGGGTGCGCTGTTCACGATCCGGCTAGCCGGCGGCTATGACGCCTGCGTTGCGATGGTCGACAAGCTAGAGCTTTTCAGCCACGTGGCGAACCTTGGCGACGCCCGTTCGCTCGTCATACACCCCGCCTCGACCACACATCGTCAGTTGACCGATGAACAAAAAACAGCGTCCGGGGCCTCCCCCGATGTCCTGCGGCTTTCGATCGGCATCGAGACCGTGGATGATCTGATCGCGGATCTGGCTCAGGCGCTGGAGGCGGCCCACGCCTGAGCCCGCGTCGCCCGTTGGCGTCAGATGGCCTTGTCAGAAGACACCGGTCCGTTAGCCTCAAAGCCGCTGGATTGTTGATCTCCTTGGCGCTCTGAGGGGCTAAACTCTTAACGTGAAAGCTTTTTTTGCCCTCTACTTCAAGAAGAGGGCGGTAAGGGGCAGCCGAGACTCGTTCTTCTGACAATACCTAGAAGAAAGCGCGTTCAGCAGCTCCTGGGAAGGTGATGTCAGAGGAAACCGCGCTTTAGCCGGGCAGGGGGCCTGCCTGGCGTTCGTGGATGACCAAGGCCTCTCCCTTTCGCTACTTCAAGACGAGCCCCGAGATCATCCGCCTGGCCGTGATGATGTACGTCCGGTTCCCACTGTCTCTTCGGAACGTGGAAGACCTTCTTCATGAACGGGGGATCGACGTGAGCCATGAGACGGTCCGCTACTGGTGGAACAGGTTCGGTCCAATGTTCGCCTCGGAGATCCGACGGAAGAGGGTCCAGCAGCTTAGGGCCTACTCTAAATGGAAGTGGCACGTCGACGAGCTCTTCGTGAAGATCAACGGCAAGCGGCACTACCTGTGGCGGGCCGTGGACCATGAGGGAGAAGTGCTCGAGGCGGTTGTGACTAAACGAAGAAACAAGCGGGCCGCATTGAAATTCCTCAGGAAACTGATGAAGCGCCATGGCCGGGCGGAAGAGATCGTGACGGATCGCTT
>JASJAU010000124.1 GCA_030066855.1 Paracoccaceae bacterium
CTGGTCGTCGTGTCCTCGGTCATGCCGAGCCGCAGGGCGCCTTTCAGTGGTCTGCTCGCGAGGCTCAGCACCGCCTCGTCATGCACCGCGAGAATGCGCCGCGCATAGCCGAGCAGCTTAAGACCATCCTCGGTGAAGACCGGCCCGCCCGCTCGGCGCGCCAGAAGCGTGCGCCCGAGCCGACCTTCGAGACGCTTGATTTTGTGCGACACCGCCGATTGCGACAGCGCTAGGCGCTCCGCCGCGCGGGTCACGCCGCCGGTATCCTCGATCGCACAGAGCGCCTGTAGCGCATCGATATCCATCTTCTGCATGGCCGCACGTATACATGAAGGATTTCGATGATTCAATGAAAACCATTCGTTTGCATCATGAGCGATGATCGCGGAGAACGCTCCCGAACACGGGAAAGGAGATCGTCATGCAGCACATCGTCACCGATCACACGCTGATCGGAAACACCCGCATCGCCCATGGGGTTCACGGGGAAGGAGCGCCGGTCGTGCTGATCCACGGCACGCCGTCCTCGTCCCTGATCTGGCGAAACGTCATGCCGCCGCTGGTGGACGCCGGTTTCAAGGTCCACGTCTACGACCTGCTCGGCTATGGGCTGTCCGAGCGTCCATGGGACCCCGAGGTCGATACCTCGGTTACGGGACAGGTTCCCGTGCTGGAAGGGCTGTTGGCGCATTGGAGGCTGGAGAGCGCCCACATCATCGCCCACGATATCGGCGGCGGGGTTGCGCAGCGCCTTGGCGTCTTCTCGCCGGAACGGTTGCGTTCGCTGACCATGATCGACGTCGTCAGCTTCGACAGCTGGCCCTCGCGGCGCACGCATGAACAGATGCAGGCGGGGCTGGAGGCGCTGATCAAGGCGCCGGACGACGCGCACCGGGCGCATTTCCGCGACTGGCTGTTCTCGACCGTCGAAAACAAGGACCGGCTGGCCGAAACCGCGCTTGGCGCCTACCTCGATTTCATCTCCGGCCCCGTTGGGCAGGGCAGCCTGTTTCAGCATCAGGTCCGGCATTACGACCCGAAACACACTATGGAGGTCGTGGATCGCTATGCCGAGCTTAGCGAGAAACCGGTGCAACTGATCTGGGGCGCGGACGACGCCTGGCAGGTTGTCGATTGGGCGCACAAGCTCCATGCGGCGATCCCCGGCTCGGAACTGCACGTGCTGGAGCGCTGCGGGCATTTCGCGATGGAAGACCAGCCCGAAGCGGTCTCCGCGCTGTTGATCGATTTCCTCATGCGGCGGGGCTGAGCCATGACCGAAACGACAATGCCGGCGACGGCGCATAACCGGCGGCTGACCAAGGCGTGCGAAGTCGCCGGCTCGATCACCGCCATGGCCTACGCCCTGCTGATCGCGTCCAACACCGGCAATGAGGCGCTCGGGTTCACGTTGCTCCTGATCTCATCGAGCCTGTTCGCGGCGTGGGCGGTTGTCGACCGGCGCTGTACCTTCCTCGTGTTGCAAGGGTTCTACGCCTCGTCGGCGGTCATTGGGCTAATACGCTGGGGATAGTTGGCGCATGATTGTCGCCTTTGCGCTCGAATCCTCCGTCGAAGAGGTCACGTCATGCCGAGCCCATGACGGTGGCGATAGACACGCGCGCGACCGTAGCTGACCTGCTCGCCAACGTCTGCATCGGGCTCTTACGAGACATCTGACGGTTCTAGTCAGGCTCAAAGCGTCTCAGATCGGCTAAATGACTGCTTTGCGGAGAGAGCGGTCGTTCACTTGCCCTCAATGCGCGAGTGGATACCTAACAAGAGATCTAGAATGTTCGCCGCCCTCAGAACTCAATGCTATGAAGAGCAAACGCAACAAAAGGAACCCGACGATGACCGATGTTCCTAGTCTAGGCTTTCATGACGGCCATTCGATCCCGCAGCTGGGTTTTGGCATCTGGCAGGTTTCGCCCGACATGGCTGCGGAAGCGGTGCGAAATGCGCTTCAAACGGGCTACAGACTGATCGACGGCGCCTATCTCTACATGAACGAGGCCGGTCTCGGTGAAGGGCTGCGGGCTTCCGGAGTCTCGCGCGAGGACGTATTCATAACGACAAAGGTCTGGAACAACGAGCAGGGTCGAGACAAGGCCAGGGCCTCGGTCGAACGGAGCCTTGAAACGATTGGCATAGATCAGCTCGACCTCGTTCTCATTCATTGGCCGGTGCCGAGCCAAGACCTTTATGTGGAAACCTGGCGCGCATTCATTAAGATGAGAGACGAGGGACTCATGCGGTCTATCGGCGTTTCAAATTTCAATGCCGATCACTTGGAGCGGATTATCTCCGAGACTGGCGAGTCGCCGGTCCTGAACCAGATAGAGCTGAATCCAGAACTCCAGCAGCCGAAGATGCGCTCTGTGAATGCCGATCATGGCATTGTTACACAAGCTTGGACGCCTTTGGGCAACGGTCGTTCATTCGAGGCCGAACCAGTTAGAGCGGTGGCATCGAGAACCGGAAAAAGCCCGGCCCAGGTCATCGTCCGATGGCATCTTCAGCTTGGGAACGCTGTTATCCTTCGGTCGATCAACCCAGCCCGGCAAGCCGAGAATATGGACGTATTCGATTTCGCTCTGACCGACGATGAAATGACGTCCATCGCGAGCCTGGACGTCGGGAAAAGGACAGGACCCGATCCCTCGGTGTTCAAGGAGATGTAACACACCATGGGTGAGCTCGTCCGACGGGCCTGTCGCTTCACAGGCATTACCCGGTCAGGAAATTAGGCTTAGCAACCAGCATCGTGGCGAGACCGTTTTGAGGACAAAGTTCACACGAGGGTCTGAACAATGCTGTCGACATCTCCGGTTGGCTCGAAGTCAGGGAACCAATTGGTTGGCCGTTTCGAAGGACGCCGGTGCGGCCCAAACCGACCTACGAAAAGCCCTGACAACCTGTGTCCTCTGATGCAACTAACGCGACAGTAATTCACTCAGGCTTCCGTCGCTTATGCTCCATCCCCAACCAACAAATCTCCATCAAGCCGCAAGTCCTTGATCAACCGGGCGTTCTTCAGGTCATTCTCCTCGGCGCGGGTTCTCGCGGCATCTGGCGTGTGACCGTGGTCAAGCCACCGTTGTATGCAGCGGTTTCTGACTGTTTCATCCGCGGTATCGATCCAAATTGAGAGGTCCCACAGCCCGGCAAGCCGCCTCCACGGTTCCGCGCCGAAAAGCAGATAGTTTCCTTCGATGACCGCTATCTGGCAGTCATTTCCCACGCGACCGGCGCCGGCGATCGCTTGATCTTGGGCACGATCAAAAACCGGAAAGTGCACCACGTCTTCGTCACGAAGACGACGGACCATGTTCAGAAAACCTGTGGCATCGAAGGTGTTTGGCGCCCCCTTCCGCGCGCGGGTGCCGTCCAGATCGAGCAATCGGTTGTCCAGGTGGAATCCGTCCATTGGCACGTACTCGGCATTGTACCCTTGACGTTTCAGAGCGCCCACCAGGGCGGCGGCCAGTGTCGACTTTCCGCTCGCTGGAGCGCCGGCGATTCCAATCAGCTTTCGATGACCATTTTCCGGCAGCCGCGCGACACGATTCACCAGTTCCGACAGTAACGTCTCTAGCTCTGGTTCTTGGGTAGGCATTATTTGCTACTGGCTCTCGTTCTTTCTTTGGACGCGCCGGAAACGGTCGGACTGAGTTCCGGGGCTGGTCACCCTCAGGCTTGAACGTACTCCTGGACAGCTGCCATCGCTCCGGCCGACCAGATCTTCGAAAGCCATTTCGAGAAGCTCTCCCGGAAGGCTTTCTGCGCCAGAAGATCGCCGTAGATGGTGCTTTGCTCCAGCCACGCATCGGGACGTTCTCGAGCGGCTGCGGCAGCCTCTACAAGCTTCTCCCACATTGGATCATTGGCTTCGATTTCGCTGCCGTCATCTCGCGTTCCGTGGCACATCCTCGCCCAGAGCGCTTCGACGAGAGCCAACCCGTCGACGGATGAGCCCGTCGCGACTCTCTCTCTGATCATTGGCAGCACAAAGCCGGCATGACGAGACGAGCCATCAAATGCGACCCGACGCGTTGTGTCGACAATGGAAGGATTGCTGAAGCGCCGCTCAATCAGGTCGACGTAGGCCAAGGGAGTCATATCCGGAACGGGTTTGACGAGGGGCGCGATCTCTTCGCGTTGAACCTTGCGGAAGAACGCTAAGATCTGCTGATCCGCCATGCAGCCAGAAATCGTCTCGATGCCCGCGATCTCCCCGACATTCGCCAGGATCTGGTGACCTGCATTCAGGATTCGAAGCTTCATCGTTTCGTAGTCATGCACCCTTCTCGAAAAGGTGGCGCCGACTAAGTCCCAGTCCGGGCGTCCCGCGCAGAAGTCGTCCTCAATCACCCACTGTCGGAAATTCTCGTGGGTGACGGGAGCGGCATCATCAATGCCGATCATTCGCGCGAGCTCCAGTTCCTTCTCGCCTGTCGCTGGGACGATGCAATCGACCATGGAGTTGGGGAAGCTGCACCTGGCATCAATCCAATCCGCAAGGTCTGGGTCGGAAAGACGCGCGAGCGACACAACCGTTTGGCGAAGGATACGTCCATTGCCCAACAAGTTGTCGCAGCTTTGCGCCGCAAATGGTCCATACCCGTGATCACGCCGCAAGCGAAGCGCGGCGATCATCGCGCCGAATGCGGTGCGCGGTCGGTCAGGGTGTTGGGCGTCATGGATCATGTCGGGGTGGTTTGCATCCATTTCGCCGGACGCGGAATCAGTGTAATAGCCGCCCTCCGTAACGGTCATAGCCACGATCCGGATTGACGGATCCGCCATCGCAGCGATCAGCGGTCCGTGTCCCTCCTCGACTGGAACGTAGTCGATCATGCTTCCGCTGATTTCAGCAGAGGTGCCGGAGGGGTCGAGCTCGATCAAGGTGGTCAGGCAGTCTTGCGCAAGCAGCTTGCTTCGCATCTCCGCGTCGTAGGGGCGCACGCCAGCGCCGATGATCGCCCATTCGTGGGCATGCCCCTGTTGCATCAGTCTGTGGAGATACCATGCCTGATGCGCGCGATGGAAGTTCCCAAGACCGATGTGGACGATCCCTGCCCTGAGCGCGCTCCTGTTGTACTCGGGCCGGGCGACCTCGGCCGGCAATTGATCCAGCGCGGCGTCAGAAAGCGGAACTGGGGCTAACGAGTGCTTGGCGTCAGGCATCAGCTCATCCATTGGCCACCGTCCACGTTGTAGCACTGCGCTACAATGTAATCGGCCTCGGCGCTTGCCAGAAAGACGGCCATGCCCGTCAGATCCTCGGCGCGGCCCATGCGACCATAGGGAACCGCCTCGCCAACTTCCCGTTTCTTCTGACCCAGAGGTTTGTTCTCGTACTTTGCGAAAAACGCATCGACGCCGTCCCAGTGCTCGCCGTCGACAACGCCGGGGGCGATGGCGTTCACGTTGATGCCGTGCTCGATGAGATTCAAACCAGCTGACTGGGTCAGGCTGATGACGGCGGCCTTGGTGGCGCAGTAGACCGCAACGAGAGATTCACCCCGACGGCCTGCCTGGCTGGCCATGTTAATGATCTTGCCGCCTTGGCCGCGCTCGATCATGTGCCGCGCGACGGCCTGAAGTGTGAAAAGCGTTCCGGCGACGTTGATGTCAAACACCCGTTGATAGTCCGCGCGGTCGATCTCCACGATCGGCGCGGCTGTGAAGATCGCCGCGTTGTTGATTAGGATGTCGATGCCACCAAAGCTTAAGGCGGTTTCTGCGACGGCGTGATCAATGCTTGCCTGATCGGTCACGTCCATCTCAACCGCAATCGCTTGGCTTCCGATTTCGTCGGCGGACTTTCGGGCGCGAGCGATATCTATGTCCGCTATGGCGACCTTTGCGCCCTCGCGGACGTAAGCTTCGGCAAACGATCGCCCAATTCCGCGAGCGGCGCCTGTGATTAGCGCGCACTTGCCTTCCAGCCGTCTCATTCGATACGCAGCCCTTTTTCGTCAAACCGGTGAAGATGCTCTGAACGCGGAGACAGGAAGACTTCGGCACCGTACTGGAGCGCCAGTTCTCCGGTCGCCCGCACGGTCAAAGGCTCGGGCGACGCGTTGCACTGAATGTGAAAGAAGGTGTCGGAACCCAGATGCTCGGAAACGCCAACGGTCCCCTTCCATGTGCCTTCGGATTGCGAGATCTCGATGTGTTCGGGGCGTATGCCGATCGTCGCCGCATTGTGTTTCGATGCTTCGGGGCCTGTGATCAGGTTCATCTTCGGCGAGCCGATGAAACCGGCCACAAAGGTGTTCTGAGGACGCTGATATAGTTCGAGAGGGCTTCCGACTTGCTCGATGACGCCGGCCTGCAACACCACGATCTTGTCGGCCATGGTCATCGCCTCGACCTGATCGTGCGTGACGTAAATCATGGTGGTCTTCAGGCGCTTGTGGAGTTCCGAGATTTCGAGCCGCATACCGACGCGAAGGGCTGCATCGAGGTTCGAAAGCGGCTCGTCGAAAAGGAACGCCGCCGGCTCTCGTACGATGGCCCGGCCAATGGCCACACGTTGACGTTGGCCGCCAGACAACTGGCCGGGCCGGCGATCCAGATAATCTGACAGATTCAGAACATCCGCCGCCTGATTGACTCGCCTATCCTGTTCGGCTTGATCCATTTTCGCCATGCGAAGCGGGAAGGCGATGTTCTTGCGAACGCTCATATGCGGATAGAGCGCATAAGATTGAAACACCATCGCCAGGCCGCGCTTGGCAGGCGGGATTTGCGTCGCCTCTTCGCCGTCGATCCGGATTGTGCCGCCAGTGACGTCTTCCAGGCCAGCGATCAGACGCAAGAGAGTTGACTTGCCGCAACCCGAGGGTCCGACGAAAACCACAAACTCTCCGTCGTTAATCTCCAAATCAAGCGGCGGTATGACGGTGACCTCGCCGAAACTCTTCTTCACTTGGTCGAGTACGATACGTCCCATGTCATTCCCCTCACTTCACCGCGCCGAACGTCAGGCCGCGGACGAGTTGTTTCTGGCTGAACCAGCCAAGGATCAGGATCGGCGCGATGGCCATGGTGGAGGCCGCGCTGAGCTTCGCAAAGAACAGGCCCTCAGGGCTTGAATAGCTGGCGATGAACGCAGTCAGCGGACCGGCTTTGGCCGCGGTCAGGTTCAGCGTCCAAAAGGCCTCGTTCCATGCCAGTATGATGTTCAGGAGCACCGTCGATGCGATACCGGGAACTGCCATGGGCGTCAGAACGTAAAGGATCTCCTCCCGCAAACTGGCGCCGTCCATGCGAGCGGCTTCAAGGATGTCGATGGGGATCTCTTTGAAGTACGTGTAGAGCATCCACACGATTATCGGCAGGTTGATCAGCATGATGACGATCACCAATCCGATACGTGTGTCCAATAGATTTAACTGCACGAACAGCAGTGAGATCGGATACAGAACGCCGACTGCCGGCAGCATCTTGGTGGAGAGCATCCAAAGAAGTATGTCTTTTGTCCGTCGCGATGGAACGAACGCCATCGACCAGGCCGCCGGCACTGCGACGATGATACCGAGCAGAGTCGAGCCGCCCGCGATGATGACCGAGTTCCAGAGGAACCGCATGTAGTCCGACCGCTCCTGCACCACCGAGTAGTTCTCCAATGTCCAGTCGAAGAAGAGGAACAATGGCGGGTCGTTGATTGCCTGCGCTTCGGTTTTGAAGCTGGTCAGGATTGTCCACAGGATTGGGAAGAAGATCAAAAGCGCGATGATCCAGGCGATAGCCGTGTTTAGCGCTTTGCGGTTCGAGGTAACTGCGCGTGCCATGACTTTCCCCTCAGCGGTCCAGGTTCTCGCCAACGATGCGCATCAGGAAGAAGGCAACGATATTGGCGAGAATGATTGCATAGACGCCACCAGCTGAGCCCAGACCGATATTTTGGCTGTCGACCACCCTTTGGAAGATCAAATACGTGAGCGTACGGGTGCCGAATGATCCGCCGGTCGTCACGAAGATCTCCGCGAAAATCGACAGAAGAAAGATCGTCTGGATCAAGATTACGATCGTGGCCGCTCGGCTGAGGTGTGGCAGGATGATGAAAAAGAACCGGGCGATCGGGTTGGCGCCGTCCATCTCCGCCGCCTCAAGTTGCTCACTGTCGAGCGACTGAATGGCCGTAAGCAAAATGAGCGTCGCAAACGGGAGCCACTGCCAGGATAGAAT
>JASJAU010000004.1 GCA_030066855.1 Paracoccaceae bacterium
GTCGAAAAGGTTGAACTGGACGACCTCTATGCCCGCTCGGACTTCATCACGTTCCACGTGCCTCTCACGGACAAGACCAAGAACATCCTGTCGCGCGAGGCTATCGCCGGGCTGAAGCCTGGTGTGCGTATCGTAAACTGCGCCCGAGGCGGTCTGGTCGATGAAGAGGCGCTGGCCGAAGCGCTCAAAGATGGTCGTGTGGCCGGTGCGGCGTTTGACGTGTTTGCCGTGGAACCCGCAACTGAAAGCCCGCTTTTCAATCTGCCGAATGTCGTCGTGACCCCGCACCTCGGAGCGGCGACCACGGAGGCGCAGGAAAACGTGGCGCTTCAGGTGGCCGAACAGATGTCGGACTATCTGTTGACAGGCGCTGTCTCGAACGCGCTCAACATGCCGTCGGTCACCGCCGAAGAAGCCAAGGTTATGGGGCCATGGGTCAAACTGGCCGGCCACCTCGGGTCTTTTGTCGGACAACTGACGGACGAGCCGATCCGCGCGATCAATATCCTTTACAATGGTCAGGTCGCGTCAATGAACACGGCCGCCCTGAACGCTGCGGCGGTCGCAGGCATCATGAAGGCCACGAACCCCGACGTGAACATGGTCTCGGCCCCGGTGATTGCCAAAGATCGCGGGGTTGATATCTCGACGACCACACAGGACAAGACCGGGGTCTTCGACGCCTATATCAAGTTGACCGTCCGGACGGATGAACGGGAACGCTCGATCGCCGGAACGGTGTTCTCGGACGGCAAGCCGCGCTTTATTCAGATCAAGGGGATCAACATCGATGCCGAGATCGGGGAGCACATGGTCTATACCACGAACGAGGACGTCCCCGGCATCATCGGCGCCCTCGGCAACACAATGGGCGAGAACGGCGTGAACATCGCGAACTTTACCCTTGGCCGGAATGAAAAGGGCCGGGATGCGATCGCGCTTCTTTATGTCGACGAACCCGTGCCATCCCCGATCCTTGGTAAGCTCCACGACACCGGCCTCTTCCGGCAGGTCAAGGCGCTGACCTTCGAGGTGGCCTGAGCCGTGACCCGGGTCTACGCCATCGGAGATATCCACGGCCACCTGAGCGAACTCAGGCGGGCGCATGCTCTGATTGCGGCTGATCGGAAAAAGATGGGCGACGACGGGTCCGTTGTCGTTCATCTGGGCGATTTGTGTGATCGGGGACCGGACAGCCGGGGCGTGATCGAATTCCTGATGGGGGGTATCGCCGAGGGGCAGGACTGGATTGTGCTCAAGGGCAATCACGATCGGCTTTTCGCGCGCTTTCTGATGACCGGAGAGGGTACGGATGGCCGATTGCGGTCTCCGCTGACGTGGACCTCGGGGCCGATGGGCGGTGCAGAGACGCTCCTGTCTTATGGCGTCGAACGGCAGGGTCGATTCGAAGGCGATGCCGCCTATCACGCCCGCGCGGTCGCGGCGGTGCCCGAAGCCCATGTCGCCTTCATGGGAAAACTGCCGCTGACTTATATTTCGGGTGAACTGCTGTTCGTGCATGCCGGGATCCGGCCCGGTGTCTCTATCGTCGATCAGACTGAGGATGACCTTGTCTGGATCCGCGACGAGTTTCTCTGGGACCTGACCGAGCATCCCTGGCTGATCGTACATGGGCATACGCCCGTCGATGAAGCGACGCATTATGGCAATCGCATCAATCTCGATACCGGCGCGGGCTATGGAAATCCGTTGACCGTCGCCGTGTTCGAAGACGATGACGCCTTTCTGCTCACCAAGCGCGGGCGACGTCCCCTTCTGCCACCGGGCGCCTGAGAGGCTTTGCGCTCAGGCTTCGCCTGACCGCGGTGGGCGAGGGGTTCCACCCCTCGCGCTCCCAGAAGTATTTTTGCCAAAGAGAAAGTGCAGGGGCACCTACTGCTGTTTCCAGAGGTGCCACGCCGACCATGCGGCGCTGCCACCGAAGAAGGCAAGCGTGATGACGGCAAGCTCGATTGTCACGATGTTGATCGCGACGCCCTTGATCCAGAGGGCGATCCCGAAGAGCAAAAGCGCGGCAAGGGACGCAAGCAGCCGGAAACGATGCTCACTGCGCGTTGGACCGTGGCGAGACATGAGCGGATCCTACTCGTCGTCTTTCGACTTGCGGTTCTGGAGCCAGCGAAATCCGAAAAACAAGGCCACGAAGACCAGTACCCAGAAAATCAGATCGCTCATGCGCTTGCCTCCGCCTTTGTTTCCGACCTAGCAGATTGCCCGCCTGCGGCAAGGTTACGCGGTTGGTGTCGCCTCTGCCGCATCCCTTCACGGCCCCGGCTATGGGATAGTTCGCTCGAACCAGAATATGAGGGAAAAATGACTGACGTAGTGATATTGAGCGGCGCCCGCACGGCCATCGGCACATTTGGTGGCGCGCTGGCCGGAACACCTCCGATCGCGCTTGGCGCGCTTGTCGCAAAGGAAGCGATGGAGCGGGCGGGCGTTGAGCCGACGCAGGTCGGAACCGTGACCTACGGACACGTCATTAATACCGAACCCCGGGACATGTACCTGAGCCGGGCCGCCGCGATTGAGGCAGGCATCCCCGACACGACACCCGCCATGAACGTCAATCGCCTGTGTGGTTCGGGCGCTCAGGCCATCGCCTCGGTGATCCAGTCGCTTGCATTGGGCGACGCCGATTTCGGACTGGCCGGTGGTGCCGAAAGCATGAGCCGTTCGCCCTTTGTTCTGCCCTCTGCCCGCTGGGGCCAGAAGATGGGGGATACCGGGGCGAAAGATATGATGCTGGGCGCACTCAACTGCCCGTTCGGCACAGGCCATATGGGCGTGACGGCGGAAAACGTCGCCGCCGAGCATGAGATCACTCGGGAGGCACAGGACGCCTTTGCGCTGGAGAGCCAGACCCGGGCGGCGGCGGCGATTGCAGATGGTCGGTTCGCCGAACAGATCGTCCCGGTGGAGGTCAAGGTCCGGCGCGAGATGGTGTCGTTCGACACCGACGAGCATCCGAAGGCGACCAGTGCGGAGGCGCTGGCCGGTCTGCGCCCGGCGTTCCAGAAAGAAGGCACTGTCACGGCCGGGAATGCCTCCGGCATCAACGACGGCGCGGCCGCCATTGTCCTTGCGCGGGCAGAGGCCGCAGAGACAGCCGGGTTGACGCCCCGCGCCCGTGTTCTGGGCTATGCCCATGCCGGTGTCCGTCCTGAGGTCATGGGCATTGGCCCGGTGCCGGCGGTCGAGGCGCTGGTGGCCAAGACGGGGCTCAGTGTCGACGATTTCGACGTGATCGAGTCAAACGAAGCTTTTGCCGCACAGGCGCTCGCCGTGAACAAGGGCCTAGGCCTTGACCCGAGTAAAGTGAACCCCAACGGCGGTGCCATCGCGCTCGGGCACCCGGTCGGAGCCACAGGTGCGATCCTGACGGTCAAGGCGCTTTACGAGCTGGAACGCACCGGTGGTCAGAAGGCGTTGATCACCATGTGCATCGGCGGCGGACAGGGCATCGCGCTGGCGCTTGAGCGGGTCTGACAGGTCTCAGCGGTTAACAGGTTCTTTACCGGCCGCGCGCCATAACCGACAGCGGGCCATGACTGGGGCCCGCCGACGGGAGCATGGCCGATGGAATTGTCCGACACCCTTGCCAGCGAGAAACGCGCCCGGCTGGCCGCCGAACTGACGCTCGAGCGCACCCAGAGGGAGCTGTTCGAGGCCAACAGGAAACTCTCGCTCCACGCCCGCTCGCTCAGCGACGAGATCGTCCAAAATCGTGAAGAAATCGCCAACGCGAAAACCGCCGCCGAGAACCTGCAAACTCAATATGCATCGGCGCAGGTCAGCCTGGAGCAGGCCGAAAGCGCGATCATGATCGCCGAACGGCGGCTCTGGGACTCGCTTGAGACGATCCGCGACGGCTTTGCCGTTTTCGACTCGCAGAACGTCCTGATCGCCGCCAACCGCGCCTATCTCTCGATCTACGACGGGCTCGACATGGTGCGGCCCGGCGTGGACATCGCCACGCTGGTGGAGCTTCTGGCCGACGAGGGTCTCGTCGACCTCGGCGGCATGTCCTCAAGCGATTGGCAATGGAAGATGCGCGAGCGGATCGCGCAGGATCGCATCGATCACGCGGTACTCAAGCTCTGGAACGGCCAGTACGTCCAACTGATCGACCGCCGGACGCGCGACGGCGACCTTGTCTCGCTCGCGCTCAACATCACCGAGCAGCAGGCGCGGGAGCAGCAGCTTCTGGAGGCGCGCGAGCGGGCCGAGGCGGCCAACCGTGCCAAATCCGCCTTTCTCGCGAACATGAGCCACGAGATCCGGACCCCAATGAACGGCGTCGTGGGCATGGCCGACCTACTGGGCGAGACCAAGCTCGACGACGAGCAGCGCGCCTATGTCGAGACCATCCGCTCCTCGGGCGAGGCGCTTCTGGTGATCATCAACGACGTGCTCGACTATTCCAAGATCGAGGCGGAGAAGGTCGATTTCCGGTCCGAGCCTTTCGATTTCGAGCAATGCATCCACGATGTCGTCTCGCTGTTGCAACCTAGCGCGGCCGAGAAGGGGCTGCAGATCGCTGTCGATTACGACCTCTTCATGCCCGCTTCGTTCATCGGCGATGCCGGGCGGCTCAGGCAGGTGATGACAAACCTCGTCGGCAACGCGATTAAGTTCACCGAGGAGGGCCATGTCCTGATCCGGGTCGTCGGACTACCGGGCGAGAGCGAGACCGCCTATCGCGTGCACGTCACTGTCGAGGATACGGGGATCGGGATCCCCGAGGACAAGCTGGAGGCGGTTTTCCAGGATTTTCAACAGGTCGAGAACGAGCGCGACCGCGCCCATGACGGCACCGGGCTGGGTCTGGCCATCACCAAGAAGCTGGTGTCGCTTATGAGCGGCGAGGTATGGGTCGATTCAGTTGAAGGCGCCGGCTCGTGCTTCGGGTTCCACGTCACGCTCGACGCGGGTGAGGAGATTGAGACCGACGAGGTCTCGGCTCCCGGCTGGATGCGCCGCGCCATCATCCACGATGAGGACGGCATGAACCGCACGGTTCTGGCCAAGCAGCTGACGCTCATGGGGCTCCAGCCGGTCACCATCGACAGCCTCGACGACATCCCGGCGGAGCGGCCCGGACCGTCGGACATCGTATTCCTGAACGCCGGTTCGCCCGATCAGGACGTTTTCGCAGCCGCCCAGGCGCTCCGCGAGCGGTTCGCGCCCGCCGCGCTGTTTCTCCTCGCGGACGGCCCCACACGCGTGCCCGAGGCGGGTATGGCGTTCGACCAGATCGTGCCGCGTCCGGTCCTCCGGGCTGGGCTTCTGAGCAACCTCCGCGCAATCGGACGCCCGGTCGATCCGGAAAGCCCCGAAGAGGAGAACCCAGCGCCCGACAGCGGCGACGACGCGCCGGCGCCCGGTCCCTATCTGGTGGTCGAAGCCGAGATGCCAGCGCCCGACCTGCCCGAGCGGGGCGGGGAGCGGCGCGCGATGCGGGTGCTGGTCGCCGAGGACAATAAGACTAACCGCTTTGTGGTGGAGAAGATGCTGGCCGATCTCGACATCGAAATCGCATTCGCCACAAATGGTCTGGAGGCGGTGGAAATGGTCCGCGACTTCGCGCCGGACATCCTGTTCTCCGACATCTCCATGCCGGGCATGGACGGCAAGGCCGCCACGCGGAGAATCCGGGAGCTGGAGCAGGACGCCGGAAGCGAACGCATGCCGATCGTCGCAATCACCGCCCATGCGATGGATGGCGACGCCGAGGACATCCTGGCCTCGGGCATGGATCACTACCTGACCAAGCCGCTCAGGAAGGCGAGCATAATTGAGCGCATTCTTGCCGCGCATCCGGTGGAGACTCGCCCGGTCCTTCCGGTGTCGGAGGAAGAGGTGGAGGGGCCTCTCTCCGCAACCGCCGCGGAATAGCGGTCAGGCGGCGCTCGCCGCCCGCGCCTCGTCCCGGAGGAAGATCAGCGTGCCGTCCTCGGACCGGTCGAAGCGGTAGCCGCCGAGGTCGAAGTCCTTCAACCCGTCCACGCTGGTGACGCAGTTCTCGATGATGAACCGCGCCATTGAACCCCGCGCCTTCTTGGCAAAGAAGCTGACGATCCGGGGCTGACCGTTCTTCACCTCGTAGAACTGTGGGGTGACCACGTGCAGCTTGAGCGCCTTTCGGTCCACCGCGCCGAAGTATTCCTGGCTCGCGCAGTTCACGAGCATGTCCGTCCCGATCTCCTCCGCCGCCTTGTTCAGCGCCCTGGAGATCTCGTCCCGCCAGAAGTCGTAGAGGCTCCCGCCGCGCCGCGTCTTCAAGCGACTGCCCATCTCCAGCCGATAGGGCTGAATGGCGTCGAGCGGGCGCAAGAGGCCGTAGAGCCCGGAGAGGATGCGCAGGTGCGACTGGGCGCGCTCCAGCCCCTCGTCATCAAGCGATCCTGCATCCAGACCGAGGTAGGTGTCGCCAGCGAAGGCGAAGATGGCCGGCCGCGTCGCCTCCGGTTCAGGCGCGTCAGCGAAGGCGCGAAACCGGTCACGGTTCAGCCGCGCCAGATCGTCGGAGAGGTCCATCAGCTTCTTCAGCCGCCCGAGGCTAAGCTGCCGGGCATGGCCCGCAAGCCGCGACGCCTCGGCGTTGAACTCAGGCTGGGTCACGGAAGCCTCGCGCATCGACCAATCGAGACGTTTCGCCGGTGAGATCACTGTGAGCATGAGGCCCCCTTTCCTGCTTCCACCACCTAGCCGGTGACGCGCGACGATCCAGAGCCTTCCGCGCTGATGAGACGCAAAGACGCGGGCTCACCCCTCGGACAGAATCCGCGTGAAGGCCTCGCCAAAGCGCTCCGACAGCCGCTCGCCCAAGAGCCGGTCGACGTCCGAGCGCTCCGCCCGCGCCATCGACGCGAGACGAGCCAGCAGCGAGGCGGAGCAGCTCATGAGCTTGTCCGTCCCCTCCTCCCCGCGCGAAAGCTCCGCCTGGACGGCGAGCAAACGGTCATAAAGCGCGCCCGACTCGCGGCCCGCGAGCTTGCGCCGCGCTGGGTGGACCGGCGCCGCGATCTCGCCGTTGATCACTTCAAGAAACGTGGCGCCGTAGCGCTCCAGCTTTTTCGCCCCGACACCGGTGATCCCGGCAATCTCATCGAGCGTGCCTGGCCGCGTCTCCGCCATCTCGATCAGCGTGCGATCGGTGAAGATCACATAGGCCGGAACACGGGCCGCTTCCGCGAGCGCCCGCCGCCTGCCCTTGAGCGCCGAGAGAAGCGGCGCATCCTCGTCCGACACCAGCGCCTTCGCGGCGGGGCGCCGCGCGGCGCGTTCCATCGTGTCCTTTCGGAGGGTGATCGAGGCCTCGCCGCGCAGGAGGGGCCGCGCGGATTCGGTCATGCGCAGAGCGCCATGACGCTCCGGATCGGGACGGACCAGATCGGCTCCCATCATCTGACGGAAAATCGCGGCCCATTGGCGGCGGTCGATGTCTTGGCCCACCCCGAAGGTCGGCAGCCGATCGTGCCCCCGAGCCGCGACCTTCTCGGTGGCGGTCCCGACAAGGATGTCAGTCAGGTGCCCGGCCCCGAAGTACTCTCCGGTTCGCGCTACGGCAGAGAGCGCCTTCATCACCGCTTCGGTCCCGTCGAACAGCTCGGGTGGATTCTGGCAGAGGTCGCAATGGCTGCAAGGCTCCCGCGCCTCGCCGAAATAGGCGAGCAGCCTCTGACGGCGGCAGACCTGCGCCTCGGCCAGGCCCAGAAGCGCGTTTAGTCGCCCGTGATCCGCCGTGCGCCGCTCGGGCGGCGCCAGCCCCTCGTCGATCTGCATCCGGCGGAATCGGATGTCGTCTGCGCCGTAAAGCGTCAGCGTCTCGGCGGGCGCCCCGTCGCGGCCGGCGCGGCCGATCTCCTGATAATAGGCCTCGATCGATTTCGGCAGATCGGCATGAGCGACCCACCGGATGTCTGGCTTGTCGATCCCCATGCCGAAGGCGACGGTCGCAACAACGATCAACCCGTCGTCGGCCTGGAACCGCCGCTCGACCTCGCGCCGCGCACCGGCCTCCATGCCGCCGTGGTAGGCGAGCGCACGCCGCCCGTCGTCGTTCAGGGCCTTGGCGAGCGTCTCGGTCTTGGCGCGGGTGCCGCAATAAACAATGCCGGATTGGCCTTGCCGTGCCGCCGCGAAGCGCAGGATTTGCTGTCGAGGGCCGGATTTGGGCGCGAAGGCCAGATGGATGTTGGGTCGGTCGAATCCGCCCAGGAACTCAGTTGGCCCGGCGCTACCGAAGAGCCGCTCGATGATCTCGGCCCGCGTTTCCGCGTCCGCTGTCGCGGTGAAGGCGGCGAGCGGCGCGTCCAGCGCCCGGCGGAGCGCGCCGATCCGCAGGTAGTCGGGGCGGAAGTCATGGCCCCACTGGCTGACGCAATGGGCCTCGTCCACCGCCAGAAGCCCGACGCCGGCGCGGGCGATCATCCGTTCGGTCCCGCCCGCCGCGAGACGCTCGGGCGCCATGTAGAGGAGCTTGAGCCGCCCCTCCGCCAGCGCGTCGAAGATCGCGTCGTTCTCCTCCTCCGTATTGGCGGAGGTCATGGCGGCGGCGGCGACGCCGTTCTCTCTCAGCGCGCGCACCTGATCCCGCATCAGCGCGATCAGGGGGGATATCACGATCGTGAGGCCGGGCCGGACAAGCGCGGGAAGCTGGTAGCAAAGGGACTTGCCGCCGCCGGTCGGCAAAATGGCCAGAACGTCGTCGCCCCGGACCACGGCGTCGACGATATCGGCCTGCATCGGCCGGAAGCCGTCGAACCCGAAGATGTCAGATAAAACGGACTCTACCGTCGGCCCAGCGCCGTCCATCCCTTGCCTGCGATTTTAGTCAAACTGCTCTTGTTGACTACACGGTCGCACGTGAACAAGGCGTGAACAAGCCTCGATCGCCCGAATGGCGTCTAAAACAGGTTGTTACCGACGATAATCCTGAGCGCGTAGACCGCGATCAGCGCGACCAACGGCGCGAGGTCCAAGCCGCCGGTGTTTGGCATATACCGACGAATGGGCCGATAGAGCGGCTCCAGCAGGCGGTTCAGACCATCCCAAATCTGCCAAACAAGGGGTTGGCGTGAGTTCAACACCTGGAAGTTGATCAGCCAGCTCATGATGATGTGGACGATCATGATTAACCAGGCCACGTCGAGAAGCAGGAGCAGGATCTGGCCGAGAGATTGCATGGCGTTGGTTCCTTCAGGTTTCGGTTCAACTAAGCGCGGGGCGTTTCGGGCGCAAGACCAAGGTGCCGCAGCGTCTCATTTGACCTTGACCAGTGTTGCGGAGACACGGGGCGCCGAAAGGATCCGCCGATGTACCCCTTCGTCCGTTTCGCCGCCGAACTGGTCCGGTCCCGCGCTCACGCGCCGCTCGCGCCGGGCGAGGCGCATGTGACCAGCGTCACTTGCCTGCCCTGGGATCTCGATTTCCAGCTCGAGATGAACAACGGCCGCATTCTCACGCTCTTCGATCTTGGCCGTTTCGGGCTTCTGACACGCATGGGCGCGATTCAGGCGCTCCGGCAGAAGGGCTGGTACGGCACGATCGCGGGGTCGACCATTCGCTACCGCCGCCGCATCACAGTCTTCCAGCGGCTCGAAGTGCGCAGCCGCATGATCGGCTCGGACGACCGCTTCACCTATTTCGAACAGGGGCTATGGCGCGGAGAGGACTGCGCGGCCCATGCCGTCCTTCGCATCGCGATCACGACCGGCAAGGGCATCATCCCGCCCGCCGACGTCGCTGCCGCGATGGGAATCGACCCCGATCAGTTCAATTTGCCCGAATGGGTCCGCGCCTGGGCGGAGGCGGAAGCGGCGCGCCCCTGGCCGCCAATGCAGGACTAGGATTGTCACTACGATAGAAGATGCTAGGTAACTCAAAGGGATAGAGGTGCCGGGGCATGAGCGGACCATCTGCGAAGAGGCGGGTATGGGGATGGTATTTCTTTGATTGGGCCAGCCAGCCCTATCATACCGTCCTGCTCACCTTCATCTTCGGCCCGTTCTTCGCCGCTATCGCGACCGAGCAGTTCATGTCCATGGGCATGGAGGAGCAGGCGGCCGACGCCCGCGCGCAGTCGATCTGGTCGCTCTGCCTGACCATCACCGGTCTGATCATTGGCTTCGGCGGCCCCGTCATCGGCGCCTTCGCCGACACCGCCGGGCGCCGCATGCCGTGGATTTTCGGATTTTCCATTCTCTACATCATTGGCGCCGGCGCGCTCTGGTGGACGGACCCGGGCGGCTCCAACCTGATCTGGGCGCTTGTGGCCTTCGGGATCGGCTTCATCGGGGCGGAGTTCGCGCTGATTTTCACCAACGCGCAGCTTCCCAGCCTCGGCAGCCACAAAGAAGTCGGCAAGATCTCCGGCTCCGGCTTTGCCTTCGGGTATACCGGAGGGTTGATCGCGCTGGCGATCCTTCTGGTGTTCTTCGTGGAGCAGGCGTCAGGACGCACCATCGCGGGCCTTGCCCCTATCTTCGGTCTCGACCCGGAGGCGCGGGAGGGCACGCGCTTTGCCGGGCCCTTCGCCGCGATCTGGTTCGCGATCTTCATGATCCCGTATTTCCTCTGGGTCCGGGATCCGGTCGAGAAGACCGCCCGGCATTCGATCACCGGAGCGCTGTCGAGCCTGGGGACCGCGATCAAAGGCCTGACCAAGCGCCCCTCGCTCGCCTCTTACCTCGGCGGCTCGATGCTATACCGCGATGCTCTGAATGGCCTCTACGGCTTTGGCGGCACCTACGCGCTCCTTGTGCTGAACTGGGAGGTCACGCAGGTCGGCGTCTTCGGCATCATCAGCGGGCTTTCCGCCGCCGCGTTCTCCTGGGTCGGCGGCCTGCTTGATCGACGCTTTGGCCCGAAGCCGGTCATCGTGGTCACGATCCTCGGCCTGATGCTCGTCTGCTTCGTCATCGTGAACATGAGCCGCGAGGCGTTCTTCGGCATGGAACTGTCGCCCGACAGCACCCTGCCCGACGCGGTGTTCTTTGGCTGCGGCATGCTGATCGGCGGGTTTGGCGGCACGCTTCAGGCCGCCAGCCGGTCGATGATGGTCCGCCACGCCAACCCCGAAGCGCCGACCGAGAGCTTCGGCCTTTACGGCCTCTCTGGCCGCGCCACCGCCTTCCTCGCCCCCGCGCTCATCGGCGCGGTCACGACGCTCAGCGGAGACGCGCGGATCGGCGTGGCGCCTCTGATCTTTCTATTCCTTTGCGGCCTTGTTCTGCTACGCTGGGTCAAACCCGACGGAGATCGAGCAGAGCAATGGGAAGAGCAGGCCTAGCCGCGATCCTGGCGGCGATGTCACTAACGTTTTCGACGGCATTCGCGGAAACACCCGCGAAGGAGCTCTTCGGAGCCGAAAAAACCGGTTCTCCTCACAAGCCCGCGCCTATTGGCGGCTATGCCAAAGGTTGTGTCGCGGGCGCCGAGCAGCTCGCCGAGACGGGGTCGACCTGGCAGGCGATGCGGCTCAGCCGGAACCGGAACTGGGGCCACCCCGACACCATCTCCTTTATCGAACGCCTCTCAGCCTACGCAGCGACGCAACCGGGATGGGAAGGCCTCTATGTCGGCGACATGTCGCAACCGCGCGGCGGGCCGATGCTGACCGGCCACCGCTCGCACCAATCGGGGCTGGACGTGGACATTTGGATGCTGCCCGCCAGCGACCTGACCCTCAGCCGTCAAGACCGCGAGAACATCTCGTCGATCTCGCTTCGGCGCCAGAAAGGGGCCTTCGTCAACGAAAACTGGAGCGCGGCGCATCACCTGATCCTCCGCAAGGCGGCAAGCGACCCCGCCGTCGCCCGGATTTTCGTCTTTCCCGGGGCGAAGGTCCGGATGTGCAAGGACGAAACGGGCGACCGCGCCTGGCTGAACAAGATCCGGCCATGGTGGGGTCATCACTACCATTTCCACGTCCGGCTGAACTGTCCCAGAGGCGCGCGCGGCTGCGAGGAGCAGGCGCCGCCACCCGCCGGAGACGGCTGCGCGGATGCCGAGGAATGGGTGCGCAACATCCTGAACCCGCCGCCGCCAGATCCGAACGCGCCGCCTCCCACGCCCCGCCCGGAGCTTGTGCTGGCTGACTTGCCGCAGCAATGCGCAAAGATCCTTACGCGCTGACCGCGCTTGACCTGAGTTCCCGAGGCCGCTAGAGCGGCGCGTCCCCAAATTGGGGGCCAAGTCTCCGCGACCTTGCCAAAACGGAACCAGACCCATGACCCGGATTCTTCCCGGCATCATCGCCATGGCCGCAATCGTCGTGGCCTCGAACATCCTCGTCCAATTCCTGTTCGGCCAATGGCTGACCTGGGGCGCGTTCACCTATCCACTCGCCTTTCTCGTCACCGACGTGATGAACCGGGTCTACGGAGCATCTGTCGCGCGCAAGGTCGTCTTCGCGGGCTTTGTGACCGGAGTGATCTGCTCGTTCATCGGCACTCAGATTCAAGGCGAGTTCGGGCCGCTGGTGACCTGGAGGATCGCCATTGGCTCCGGCATCGCCTTCCTGACCGCCCAGCTTCTCGACGTCGCGGTCTTCAACCGCCTGCGCGAGGGCGTCTGGTGGCGCGCGCCGCTGGCCTCGACACTGATCGGCTCCACGGTCGACACGGCGCTCTTCTTCACCATAGCCTTCTCGGCAACGCTCGTCTTTCTCGAACCAGCCAACGACGTCTCCTGGGCGGGTGAGGTTCTGCCGATGCTGGGTGTCGGGCCGGACGCGCCGCTCTGGGTCTCCCTCGCCGTTGCCGATTGGGGTGTCAAACTTGCCCTCGCTTTGATCGCACTGGTGCCGTTTCGCCTGATTGTCGGGCGGATGACCGCAAGAGTTGCGTGAAACAGATTGACAGACACAAAATCTGTGCCACCGTCCCCCTATCGGCAATCATTTGAAAGGAGGTGGTCCAGTGTCTGAAGCGATATTGGAGAGAGGTGTCCGGACAGTCGGGGAGGCCGTCGCCTGAGGGCAGACCTGAAGGCAGAACATTCCCGATTGGGCCGTCGATACGTTCGACCCTAACTGGCCCATCTCCAAGAGCCTCGGAGGGGCCGCTTGCAGCGGCCCCTCTTTCTTGTATGTCCCCCTGAATGCGCTACCGTGCGCCGAAACGGGCGAGGCCGGGCGAACCATGCACCTGAAGGAATTCAAACTCGAAGCAGAGGCGTTGTTCTCGGAGACCGTCTACGGCCACGGCTTCCTGCATTACGGCTATTTCCCTGACGGCCAGCCCGAAGAACCTTCGCTGATCGCGCTGGGAGAGGCGCAGCAGGTCTACTTCGATCACATGGTCTCGCATATCCCCGAGGACGTGACGCGCATCCTCGACGTGGGTTCCGGCACGGGCGCGAACGCCAAGGCGCTTATGGCGCGGGGCTATCAGCTCGAATGCCTGTGCCCGTCCGAACAGCTCAACCGGATGGCGCGGCGCAAGCTTCCCGACGTCAACGTCCACACGCTGTCGTTCGAAGACTTCTCAAGCGACGCGCGCTTTGACATGTGCCTATTCGCAGAGAGCTTTCATTACATCGAACTCCGTTCCGCGCTCGAGCAGGCAGCGAGGTACGCGGACAAGTACGTCCTAATCTTCGACTACTTCCGCCGGCGGCACCGCGAGGACCGCGGCGACGACACGCGCGGCACCCATGCGGCTTTTCTCGAGACCGTCAAAGAGATGGGCGATTTCGAGGTGGTGTCGGACGTGGATGAGACCGGGCTGATCCTCCCGACATTCTGGATTCTCGACCACGTCAAGAACGCCCGCGTGCGGCCCTTCGTCGAGCGCCTGAGGGGCGACCTGAAGGCGTCGAGCGGCATCCGCCCGTTCGTCTTCGAGAAGGTACTCTCGCGCGTCGCCAAGCGGGCGGCCAAGCCGTCGAACCGGCACGAGACCTTTCCGCAGCGTCACGAATACCGGCTGATCCTGCTGAAGAAGACCTGAGCCTTTAAGCACGGCCATGCGCGCATGAAAATCACGGCCGACATCGAGATAGCGGATTGGGAGCTGACTGAGCATTTCGTCCGCTCGGGCGGTCCCGGCGGGCAGAATGTCAACAAGGTCGCGACGGCGGTGGAGCTTCGGTTCGAAGCTGCGCGCTCCCCCAATCTCCCAGGCCCTGTCAAAGCGCGCTTGAAACGGTTGGCGGGCCGCCGATGGACCAAGGACGGCGCCATCGTCATTCATGTGAGCGAGGAGCGCAGCCAGTCGCGCAACCGCGACATCGCACGCGACCGTCTCGTGGCCCTCATTCGCAAGGCCGCCGTAGCGCCCCGGAAGCGAAAGAAGACCAAGGTGCCGCCGTCGCAAAAACGCAAACGGCTGGACGCCAAGAAGCGGCGGGGTGAAGTGAAATCGCTGCGGGGGCCGGTGGGCGAGGACTAGTCCAGGTAGGCTTTGAGCGCCGCGCTTGGGTTGGCGAAAAGCGCTTCCGTCGGCGCCGGTGGCGCCACGACGCCGCCGTCGACAAAAACCGTCTGCGCCGCGCTCCGCCGCGCGTCCTCGGGATCGTGCGTTACCATGAGGACCAGCGCTTCGGGCAACAACTCACCGACCAGCGCCATCATCTCCCGCCGTAGCGAGGGTCCGAGCGCGGAGAACGGCTCGTCGAGCAAAACAAGAGGACGGTTCGTAAGCACGACACGCGCAAGCGCCGCCCTGCTTTGCTGGCCCCCTGAGAGATCGCCTGGCTTACGATGGACCAGCTCGCCCAGCCCGACGCGCTCCAACGCCTCCCGCGCCTTCCCAAGCGCCGCTTCGGGCGGACGGGCAACCGGCGCGATCCCGATCGCCACATTTGTCAGGATGTCGAGATGCGGGAAGAGGTTGTTGTCCTGAAACAGCATTGCGACCGGGCGATCGCCCGGCGGCATCGCGGTGATGTCCCGCCCCTCCCAGACAATCCGCCCGGCCTCCGGCGCCTCGAACCCGGCGATCAGAGACAGAAGCGTCGACTTGCCCCCGCCCGACGGCCCGATCACCGCCGTGACCGAGCCTGGCGGCAAGGACAGGTCCGCCGTCAGGGCGAACCCCTCCCGCTCAAACCGGACACCACTCAGCTCAAGCATCCACGCGCCCTCCCCGGTCGAAGAACCAGAACAGCGCGAGCGAGAGGATCAGCAAAAGGAGCGCCGCGCCCGCCGCGTCGTCCGTGCGGTAGGACCCCATAAGGCGGTTGACCTGCAAGGGCAGCGTCGCGCTGTCCGGGTCGGCGAAGAGGGCGATCACGCCCAAATCGCCCATAGACAACGCGGCGGCGATCCCGGCGGAAAACCCAAGCGGCCTTCTAAGACGCGGCAGGATCACAAGACGCATCCGCGCCCATCCGGTCAGACGGAGGCTGTCGGACAGCCGTCCGAAATCGGTCTCGGTTTGCTGGTACGCCGGCAGGATCGCCCGAAGCGCGAAGGGCAGCGTCGCGATGGCATTGACCAGCGCCGTGATCGGCAAGGCGGCGTCGGCGGGGTTCATAATGGGCAAGAGCAGCACGAAGAGCCCCGTGCCCAGAACCAACGGCGAGGCGGCGATGGCGACCAAAGCCGACGCCTCGACCAGCCGGGAGCTCTTGGGGAGGCGTGACACCGCCGTCGCCATCGCGAGCGACAGGGCAAGCACAATCGCCGTCGAACCCAGCGCCACGGCGAGAGAGCGGAGGGTCGCGGTCCAGACCGGCGGGGGCAAAGTGAGGATCGCGGGCAGGCCGGAGGCTGCGACGGCGGCCAGCGGAGCAATCAGAAAGACCGACGCGAAGGCGATGACCAGCGCGTCGATCGCCACCTGCCCACGGGTTTTGACATCGAAGCGCCGGTGTGGACGATCCCGACCCGCTCCGAAACCGGCAATCCGCATGTATCGGAGCGCGACCAACGCCGCCGCGCCAGTTATCGCGATCTGGATCAGCGACAGGAACGCCGCGCGCGACAGATCGAACTCGAACCTCAGCGCCTGATAGATCGCCAGCTCCACTGTCGTGGCCCTCGGCCCGCCGCCCAGGATCAGCGCGACCGCGAAGCTGGTGGTGCAGACCACGAAGATGACCAGAAACGCGCCCGGCGCCGCCTGCCGCAGCATCGGCCATTCCAGATGCCGGAACACCGCCGCGGGGTTCATGTTGAGCGATGCCGCCAGCCTGAGCCGCTCCGCCGGGATCTCTAGCCAGCCTTGCAGGATCAGGCGCGTCGCCAAAGGCAGGTTGAAGAACACATGCGCCATGACCACGCCCCAAAGCCCGTAGATCGAGACGGTCGGCAGACCCAGCGCTTCCAGCCCCGCGTTTAAAGCGCCAGCGCGTCCAAAGATCGCAAGGATCCCGAAGACCGCGACAATCGTCGGCAGCAGGAAGGGCGCGCCGAGCAGCGCGACCAGCAGCGCCCGCCCCCGGAACCGCCGCCGCGCTAAGGCCCGCGCGACCGGGATCGCCAGGAAAACGCTAAAGAGCGCGGACAGGAGCGCCTGAAGCACCGTGAACCGGATCGCCGCCCAGTCCGACGCCGAAAGCCCGCGCCCGATCTCCGCCGCGAAGAAGACGGCGCCGACCGTCGCCAGCACCAGTGCCGGGATCGCCGCCGCCGCCGCAAGACCCGCGCCAGCGCCGAGTGTTATCGGCTGAGCGCGGAGAGCCATTCGTCCAACGCTTCGTCCCGGAGCGCCGCCGCCTCGTCGGCGGAGAACAACAGCGCGGTCTCCGGCTGGATCAGCGTTTCGAAACCTTCCGGCAAGCCGGCCTCCGGCGTGACCGCCGGGTACATCCAGTTGGTCGTCGGGATCACGGATTGGAACGCGTCCGTCATCATGAATTCGAGGAAGCTATCGGCCAGGTCAGGCACATCCGTCGCCGCGACCTTTCCGGCCACCTCCACTTGCAGGTAGTGGCCCTCGGCGAAGCGCGCCGCCGTCTTGGTCGGGTCCTCCTCGGCAATGAGGTGGTAGGCGGGGGAGGTCGTGTAGGACAGCACCATTTCCGCCTCGCCCTCCAGGAACAGGCCATAGGCTTCCGACCAGCCGGGCGTGACAGTGACCACATTGTCCGCCAGCGCCTCCCAAATCGCCGGCGCCTCGTCGCCGTACGCCGCCTTGACCCACATGAGGAGGCCAAGCCCGGGAGTGGAGGAGCGCGGGTCCTGGATCACGATGCTGAGATCACTCGCCGCCAGGTCGCGGAAATCTGCAGGCACGTCGGCCAGGTCAGTGTTGTGAACGAAGGCGAAGTATCCCCAGTCGTAGGGCAGGAAGATCGGATCGTCCCAGTCGACAGGCACCGTCATGTCGTAGGACGTGTCGGGCCGGGGCGCGAAGAGCCCCGTCGAAGTCGCCTCAGCGATCAGGTTGGTGTCGAGGCCGAGGACGATGTCGGCTTCCGTCCTCGCTCCTTCCAGCTTCAGCCGCCCCAACAAGGCCGCGCCGTCTCCCGCCGCCACGAATGCCAGATCGCAGCCGCAGCTCTCCTCAAACGCCGCCTCGATCACGGGGCCGGGCCCCCAGTCGGCGACGAAGCTGTCGTAGGTGTAGACGGTCAGGGTTGGCCTCTGCTGGGCGGTCGCGCCGCCTGCTGCCAAAAGTCCTGCCGCAAGGATCGAAAGCCTCATCTCACACTCCTTGTCATGCCGGACGGGGGGTGGGGTGAGCGCTTTCTCGACCTTCCCTCCGCCGGTGCTAACCGGTTCAGGTTCAACGGGTTCGCGCGGATCGCGCATCTCAGCCTGTCTGCCAGGGCACCCCGAGGTGAGCCTTTAGGTAGTGCGTCTTGCAGCGGCGGGCAAGCCGAATGCGGCGGCTTTTCCTTTGAGAGCCAAGCCTGTAAGCAGCGTGCCGAGGGAGAGTGCGATGAGCCTGAACACCTACGGACATGTATTCCGCGTGACCACATGGGGCGAAAGCCACGGGCCCGCGATTGGCGCGACGGTCGATGGAACGCCGCCGGGCGTGCCGCTCGACGCGGCGGACATCCAGGTATGGCTCGACAAGCGCAAGCCCGGTCAGAACAAATTCACGACCCAGCGCCGGGAGGCGGACGAGGTTGAGATCCTCTCCGGAGTTTTCGAAGGCGAGACGACAGGCACGCCGATCCAGCTCATGATCCGCAACACCGATCAGCGATCGAAAGACTACGGCGACATCGCCGAGAAGTTCCGGCCCGGCCACGCCGACATCAGCTACTGGCAGAAATACGGCATCCGCGACTATCGCGGCGGCGGACGCTCATCGGCGCGGGAGACCGCCTCGCGGGTCGCGGCGGGCGGCGTAGCGCGGGCGGCGCTCAAAGCGCTGGCGCCGGAGCTCAGCATCACCGGCTACATGGTCGGGATGGGCGAGAAGACCATCGACCGGGCGCGGTTCGATTGGGACGAGATCGAGCGCAATCCCTTCTGGATGCCGGACGCCTCCGCCGTTGACGACTGGGCGTCCTACCTCGACGGGCTCAGGAAATCCGGCTCCTCGGTCGGCGCGCTGATCGAGGTTACCGTCCGGGGCTGCCCCGCAGGGCTCGGTGCGCCGGTCTACGGCAAGCTCGACACCGACCTCGCGGCGGCGATGATGTCGATCAACGCGGTCAAGGGCGTGGAGATCGGCGAGGGCATGGCGGCGGCGATGCTGCAAGGCGAAGAGAACGCCGATGAAATCTCGATGGGGCCGGACGGCCCGGTTTTCTCGTCCAATCACGCCGGCGGTATCCTTGGCGGCATTTCAACCGGTCAGAACATCGTGGTGCGGTTCTCGGTCAAGCCGACCTCCTCGATCCTAACGCCGCGCAAGACCATCACCAAGTCTGGCGAGGCGACCGAGATCGTCACCAAGGGCCGCCACGACCCCTGCGTCGGCATTCGCGCGGTGCCGGTGGCCGAGGCGATGGCGGCGGCGGTGATCCTCGATCACCTGCTCCTCGACCGGGCGCAGACGGGGGGCCGGCGCGGCCCGATCGGCTGATCAGCGCCACTTGTCGTCGATCGGATCCATGCCCATCGCCAGCGCGAGCCGGCCGACCGTCGCGCCTGCCATACGCTGGGCGCCGATGGGCAGCATCGCGTCAAATCCGCCCGCATCCCCCAGCACCTTGCCAATGGCCGCGAACTTCAACGGATGCTTCGGGTAGCCCATCGTGTTGACAGAGATACGCCCTTCGTTGATGCGGTCGAACAGGGAGAAAAGCACCGAGAAGGTTACACGGATTCGGTCAGCATCCGGCAATGCGATCCGTCCCCGCTGGATCATCTCGAACTTCCCGTCTCCATCGTTCATTGGATGCACATGCGGTTTGCCGGATGGGAACGCGACCGTGTCGCCTGCCTGCATCGTCTGCCATTCACCGTCCAGCCAGTAGCGGCCCTGGCCCGAAATGATTTCGAACTCCTCGTCCCAATCGATATGAACGTGGCGGGCGAAGTCCGGCACGCGTGTCGGCGCGTCGGATTCATACCTGAGCGCAAATTCCTGGTCCCCCATCTCAAGCAAGGTGAAATGGGTCCCCGTCCGTGAGTTAGTCAGCTCCGCGCCCGTCTCCAGCATTACGCCCCCGCCCATAAAACAAGCTCAGACTGGTGCAATAGCGCGGAGCGGGCAAGAGCGCCTCAGGCGGTCGCCGCCGCCAGCGCTGCGTCCATGAGCTCCTGGATCTTTCCCTTCGAGGTCCCGGCCACGATGCGCCCGATCTCCTGATCGCCCTTCAGCGCGACGAGCGTGGAGCGGCGGGGAATGTTCAGGCGTACTGCCAGATCGGACCGCGAATGTTGATCCCAATCCACCGAAACGAACACGATACTCTCGGCATAGGCGGGGTTATCCGCCTTCAGCGCCGTTATCGCCCGCTCCTGCGCCCGGCAGGTCGTGCACCAGTCGGTGTAGAAATCGACAAAGACGGTTTTGCCCGCCGCCAGCTCTTCGTCGACAAGGCCGGGCCGGTAGTCCTTGCCGGTCACGGCGAGCGCGGGTCCGGCGAGCGAAAGCGCGGCTGAGCTGGTGAGGAATGTGCGGCGTTTCATGAAAAGCGCTCCTTTCAGATCGAGACGGATAGATCGGTGAACCATGCGGGCAGAGTGTCGAGGAACCAGATTTCCGCGACGTGGTGCCATTTGAACAGGATGGCGAGCCCGACGGCGACAAAGGCCGCGCCCATGATCGGGCGCGAGACGGCGGCGAGACGGCGCAGCATCCCCTGCCTCTGGCGGATGACGGATTGGGCGCCGTAGCCCAGCGCGAGAACGAGGGTCGAGACGCCCAGCGCAAAGGCGATCATGATGCCCGTGGCGCGCATCAGGCTTTCGCCCTGACTGGCGAGCGAGATCGCGCCGCCGAGCGTCGGGCCGATGCAGGGCGTCCAGACGGCCCCCAAAAGAACGCCGCCCGCGAACTGTCCGCCGACACTCCCTTGGTCGAGCCGGTCCATTGTCGCGTCCGCCTCCGATCCGATTCCCGCGGTCGCCGTCGCGAACCCGGCCGAGAATCGCGGCACCAGCAGAATGGCGCCGAAGGCGATCATCAGAACGGCGGCGGCGTTTGAGACCGTCTCCTCCGTGAGCCCCAACGTCCGCCCGGCGGAGGCGACGAGCAAACCGAGGATCACAAAACTTACACTCATGCCCGAGGCCAGCGCGACCGGGCCGAACCGCCCCGCCTGCAAGGACGAGGCCAGCACGATTGGCAGGACCGGCAAGACGCAGGGGTTGATCAGCGTCAGCAGACCGGCTGCGTATCCCAGGACGAATTCCATGGCGCCTTATCTGCCGCCCGGGCCCGTTTTGTCATGCAAAACAGCCTTACAGACGATCACATCCGCGTCAGCGCTCAGTCGCGGCCTCGGGCACTTTCGAGAGCTGAACGGCGAGGATTCCAAGGGTGATGATCAGCACGCCGAGGATGTCGAGCGTCCCCAACGCCTCGCCCAACAGGAGCGCTGCGATAGCTACGCCGAGGAATGGGTTAAGGAAATGGAAGGTCGAAGCACGCACCGTTCCGATGCGCCTGACGAGCACGAACCAGACGATCGTGGCCGCCAGACCTGGAACGAACACAGTATAGGTGAACGCCGCCGCCAGCACCCAGGACGGATTAATGGTCCAGGTCTCTAACAGGATCGCGGGAACGAACAGCACGGCGGACCCCACGAGCATTTGCAGGCCGACGATCATCAAGACGTTCCCGCCCGAGGACGCGCCGCGCAGAGCGAGCGTCGCGAAGGTCAGCGCCAGCACGCCGATCCCGCAAAGCGCGACGCCAAAGGGATCAACCCCCGCGCTCAGCCGTGTGCCCATGATCACCGCCACGCCGGCGAACCCGGCCACCAGTCCGGCGATGCCCAAAGGCCGCACCGTCTCGCCCGAGATCAACCATCCCGAAAGCGCGACCCAGAGGGGCAGCGAGGAGGCGATGATCGCGGCCAATGACGCCTCGACCGTTTGCATCGCGACGAAATTCAGACCGAGGTAGAGTGCGTTCTGGCAAACCCCGAAAAGAATTGTCAGGCGCCATTGCTCCCGCGTGAGCCGCCAGGGCTGGCCGAGCCAAAGCGCCATGCCGACGGCGATGCCCCCCGAGATCAGGAACCGCACTGCCAGCGCCGCCATCGGCGGGGCGTCGGCCACGATGATTCGCGCCGACGAGAAAGCCGACGACCACATCACAGCGAAGAGAACGCCCATTATGATGGCGCGGAAATCCATCCTGCTTCCCCGATACTTGGCGCCCGTTAGCAGCCCCCGCGCGCCGCTCCAACCCCGGGCCGTGCGGCGCAAAGAAAAAGGCCGCCCCGAAGGGCGGCCAGTGCATTCCGTTCTGCGTGATCTAACCGTTCACGCTGTCCTTTAGGGCCTTCGCGATGGTCATCTTGACCACCTTGTCGGCGTCCTTGTGAATCTGTTCGCCGGTGGCCGGATTGCGGACCATCCGAGCAGGGCGCTCGCGGCAATAAATCTTGCCAACCCCTGGCAGCGTGACGGCGCCACCGTCCGACACTTCGTCGGTAATGATCCCGACGATCGCGTCAAGCGCGCCGCCGGCCGATTTCTTGTCGGTTCCCATCTTCTCGGCGAGAGCCGCCACAAGCTGGGTCTTTGTCATCGGTTTTGCCATGTTGAAGTCTCCTCGATCTGGCCCATTCTTAGGGGCTCATTCCCCTTATTTAACTGGATATCGCGGCATAACACAACGATTTGTGGCCGATTGCCAGCCCATATCGCCTATTTCGTGGTGGTTTTTCGCCGATTTCAGAGAAATGCGGTCTCTTCAAAGCTCCTGAGCTTTCGCGAATGGATGCGCTCGAGCGGCATATCCCTGAGCGATTCCATCGCGCGGACCCCAATCAAAAGGTGCCGCGCGACCTGCGTGTGATAGAATTCTGAAGCCATGCCGGGCAGCTTCAGCTCCCCATGGAGCGGTTTGTCGGACACGCAAAGAAGCGTCCCGTAAGGCACCCGGAACCGGAACCCGTTCGCCGCGATGGTAGCGCTTTCCATATCGAGCGCGATGGCCCGCGACTGGCTCAGTCGCTGCACTGGGCCGGATTGATCGCGAAGCTCCCAGTTCCGGTTGTCGATGGTGGCGACGGTGCCGGTCCGCATGATGCTTTTCATATTGTAGCCTTCGTGCTCGGTCACCGACTGCACCGCCTGTTCGAGCGCAACTTGAATCTCCGCTAAAGCGGGGATCGGAATCCAGACCGGCAGGTCGTCGTCCAGCACATTGTCCTCGCGCAGATAGGCATGCGCGAGAACGAAGTCGCCAAGCCGCTGGCTGTTCCTCAGCCCGGCGCAATGACCCACCATCAGCCAGGCATGCGGCCTTAGAACCGCGATATGGTCCGTCGCCGTCTTCGCGTTCGACGGCCCCACGCCGATATTCACCAGGGTGATACCGGCGTTGTTGTCGCGCTTAAGGTGATAGGTGGGCATCTGAGGCAGTTTCGCGGGAACGGGCAGGCCCGCGTCCGCCTGTGTGATCTGGTTGTTTCCGGGACCGACGAAAGACGTGTAGCCGCTCAACGGATCGCCCAAGACCTTCCGCGCGTAGGCTTCGAACTCGTCGATGTAGAACTGGTAGTTCGTGAACAGCACATGGTTCTGGAAGTGGTCCGCGTCCGTGGCCGTATAGTGCGAGAGCCGTGCCAGCGAGTAATCGATACGCTGCGCCGTGAAAGGCGCGAGCGGGCGCGAGCCGTCCTCGTGCAGGAAGCCGTAGCCGTTGACGATGTCATCATGGGTCGTAGCCAGGTCTGGCACATCAAAGACGTCGCGCAATGTGAACTCCATTACGCCTTCCTGAGGCACGGTCAGGCCGGGATCATTGGCCACCGCGAAATGAACCGGCATGGGCGTCGCGCTGACGCCGACCTCGATGTCGACGCCGTGGTTCTCGATCAGAAGCGAGAGCTGCTGGCGCAGGTAGTTGGCGTAGAGATCGGGGCGGGTCACCGTTGTCGAGTATCGCCCCGGCTCGGTCACATGTCCGAAGCTCAGTCGGTTATCTGTAGGGGCATAACTCGACGTCGCGATCCGGATCTCGGGGTAGTACGCCCGATACCGCGTGTCCGGCGCTCCATTCGACAGCACATGCGTGAAGCGGTCGCAGAGGAACCGGACGCTTGCGAAATAGATTTCGATCAGCCGCTCAACCGCCGCGGCCGGATCGTGGAAGGCTTCGGTGTCCGGCGTCTCGGGAGAATCGATCGGCAGGTGAAGGGACGTTGTCATAGCTATCTTTCCGCACGGGCGCATTCACACCACCCCGGACGGGTGATGACAGGCGGCTCTGTTGTTTTCGTGGATTTCATTGGCGGACATGACACCGATCTGCCGCCCTCTGCAAGCCCCCGCGCCTTGCGTCCCCGGCCCGGCTTGGCGATGTTTGGTGCATGGAACGGACGCTGCTTTCGATCGGTCACGGCTACTCCGCCCGCGCCCTCTCCCGTCGCCTGCTGACGGAGGGTTGGCGCATCATCGGCACGACCCGGTCGGCAGAAAAGGCGGAAGAGCTCCGGCGCGAGGGGGTGGAGCCGGTGATCTGGCCCGGAGCGCTATTGCCCATCGGAGAGGTTACGCATCTCGTGACGTCAGTCGCGCCTGACGCCGAGGGCGATCCGGTTCTGCGCGACGTCGGCGAGGAGTTGAAAGCGGCCTCGCATCTCGAATGGGTTGGCTACCTGTCAACCACAGGAGTCTACGGCGATCGGCGGGGCGCCTGGGTCGACGAAAACTCCGACCTCCGTCCTGCCACACGTCGCGGACAGGCCCGTGTGAAGGCGGAGGCAGAATGGCGCGCGCTCGGCCTGCCGCTCCACATCTTCCGTCTTGCCGGGATCTACGGGCCCGATCGCGGCGCCTTCTCAAAGGTGCGGAAGGGCACCGCGCGGCGGATCATCAAGAAGGGCCAGGTCTTCAGCCGCACCCACGTCGAGGATATCGCCCAGGTGCTCCACGCCTCGATCCTGCGCCCCAACCCCGGCGCGGCCTACAACGTATGCGATGACGACCCCGCGCCTCCAGAGGACGTCATCGCCTTCGCCGCCGAACTTCTCGGCTTACCGGTTCCGGAGGCCGTTCCATTCGAGCAGGCCGAGATGAGCGAGATGGGCCGGAGCTTCTACGCGGAGTCGAAACGGGTGCGGAACGACCGGATCAAGGATGAGCTGGGCGTGGTGCTGCTCTACCCGGATTATCGGACGGGGTTGAGGGCGTTGTTGGAGGCGGAAAGCCAGACCGGCTAGAAGCTAAGCACCGAGCCGCGCTGGAGGTGCGGCTCAGCCCTGTACCATCAAGCCCGACGCGAGATATCCGCGACGCCCAGAACCTCCAGAACCTTCGCCTCGATGTGCTCGGCGTTCATTGCCGCCACCGCGTACATGTCCTTCGGCGACGCCTGATCGATGAAGATATCCGGCAGGACCATGGACCGGAACTTGAGGCCCCTATCGTAAACGCCCTCATCGGCCAAGAGCTGTGCGACATGGCTGCCGAAGCCGCCGACCGCCCCCTCCTCGATGGTGATCAGCGATTCGTGGTTCGCAACCAGATTGAGGATCAAATCGCGGTCCAGCGGCTTGGCGAAGCGCGCGTCGGCGATTGTGGGCGAGACGCCCCGCGCCGCCAGCGCCTCTACAGCCGCCTCGACTTCCGAAAGCCGCGTTCCGAAGGACAGGATCGCAACGCGCTTGCCCTCCCGCACAATCCGGCCCTTGCCGATCTCCAACGCCTCTCCGTGATCGGGCAGATCGACCCCGACGCCTTCGCCCCTAGGGTAGCGGAAGGCGATGGGGCCGTCGCTATAGGCGGCGGCGGTCGCCACCATATGCACCAGCTCCGCCTCATCCGCCGCTGCCATAACGACGAAGTCCGGAAGGTTGGCGAGATAGGCGATATCGAAGGCGCCCGCGTGGGTCGCCCCGTCGGCGCCCACCAGCCCGGCGCGGTCGATTGCAAAGCGGACAGGTAGCCGCTGGATGGCGACGTCGTGAACGACTTGATCGTAACCCCGCTGCAGGAACGTCGAATAGATCGCGCAGAAAGGTTTCATCCCGCCCGCAGCGAGCCCGGCGGAAAACGTGACCCCATGCTGCTCTGCGATTCCCACATCGAAGCAACGCTCGGGGAACCGCTCGGCGAAGAGATTCAGGCCCGTCCCGTCCGGCATTGCAGCCGTCACCGCGACGACCTTGGGGTCGCGCGAGGCCTCGTCGATCAGCGCGTTCGCGAAGACCTTTGTATAGGACGGGGCATTCGAAGGCGCCTTCTTCTGCTCGCCCGTGATCACGTCGAACTTGGAGACGCCGTGCCCCTTGTCCCGCGCCTTTTCGGCGGGGGCGTAGCCCTTGCCCTTTTGCGTGATCGCGTGAATGAGGATCGGACCCGTGGCGCGCGCCTTCACCGTTCTGAGCACGGGAAGAAGCTGCTCCAGATCATGTCCGTCAATCGGGCCGAGGTAGCTGAAGCCAAGCTCTTCAAAGAGCGTTCCACCCACAACCGAGTGCTTCAATAGGTCCTTCGCCCGCTTCGCGCCTTCGCGAAATGGCTCCGGAAGCATCTTCACCGCGCCTTTGGCCGCGGCCTTGAACTCCTGAAACGGATCGCCCGCGTAGAGACGGGAAAGGTAGGAGGACATCGCGCCTACGGGCGGCGCAATCGACATCTCGTTGTCGTTCAAAACGACGATCAACCGTTTGCCCAGATGGCCCGCGTTGTTCATCGCTTCATAGGCCATGCCCGCGCTAATCGCGCCGTCGCCGATCACCGCAATCGCGTCGCCCAGACCTTCCTCGGTCGAACCGCCCAGATCTCGCGCGACGGCGAAACCCAAAGCGGCTGAAATCGAGGTCGAGGAATGGGCCGCGCCGAACGGGTCATAGGGGCTTTCGGACCGCTTGGTGAAACCCGACAGACCTTCCTTCTGACGCAAGGTCCGAATGCGGTTGCGGCGGCCCGTAAGAATCTTGTGCGGATAGCACTGGTGACTCACGTCCCAGATCAGTTTGTCGCGCGGTGTGTCAAAAACCGCGTGCAGCGCAACGGTCAACTCGACCACGCCGAGCCCCGCGCCCAGATGGCCTCCGGTTTCGCTCACCGCGCTGATGGTCTCGGCACGAAGCTCGTCGGCAAGCGCGAGCAGCTCTGAATCGGAGAGCCGCTTCAGGTCCGCCGGAACGGTCACCTGGTCCAGGATGGGCGTGTTCGGTTTCTCGGCCATCGGGGCTCCGGCAGTCAGAATTCGCGCGAGATAACGAAGCGCGCCGCGTCGCGCAAGTTGTCCGCTCGCACATCATATAGCTCCAGCGCGTCGATCGCCTGTGCGACCAGAGACCGCGCCTTCTCCTTCGCTCCCATAAGCCCGAAATGCGAAACAAACGTTGCCTTGCCGGCGTCGGCGTCTTTCTGGACCCGTTTGCCGGTTTTCGCCTCGTCGCCGGTCTCATCAAGAATGTCGTCAGCAATCTGGAAGGCAAGGCCGAGCGCCTGAGCGTAGGCCGCCAAAGGCGCTCTATCGGCCCCGCCCAGAACCGCCCCTGCAGTCGCAGCCCAGGAGATCAGCGCGCCTGTCTTGTTCGCCTGAAGCGCGATGATTTCGTCAATGGTCAGCGGCGCCTCGACGTCCTCGGCCGCGATGTCCTGCGCCTGGCCCAGCACCATGCCGTCCTTGCCGGAGGCCCGGGCCAGACCCGCAACTGCATTGAGCTTCCGCTCGGCGGTCAGGTCCAGTCCTGCGAGAATCTCGAACGCCAAGGTCTGAAGCGCGTCACCCGCCAGAACCGCAGTCGCCTCATCCCACTCCTTGTGAACCGTGGGTTTGCCGCGCCGCAGGTCGTCGTCGTCCATGCAAGGCAGGTCGTCGTGAACGAGCGAGTAGGCGTGAACGCATTCAATTGCGGCCGCCGCCTTCAGCGCCTCTCCGTGCGGCACATCGTGCAGTGCAGAGGACTCGACGACCAGAAATCCGCGCAGCTTCTTACCACCAATCACGGCATAGCGCATCGCCGCCTCAACTGCGCTCGATTGCTCGGTGAGATAGGTCTTAAGCGTCGCGTCGATCTCCTGCGCGACGGCCTTTAAGCGGTCTTCGAACCTCACGTCGGGTTGATGGGTTCGGTGCCGGCGGGCTGGCCGTCTCCGTCCAGCTTGATCTGCGCGACCTTCTCTTCGGCCTCCGCCAGCTTGGTTTGACAATGCGCTTTCAACTCGGCCCCGCGCTCATAGAGCTTGATCGAATCCTCCAGCGGCACGTCGCCGGATTCGAGCCGGCTGACAACGGCCTCAAGCGCGCTCATGGCCTCTTCAAAGCTCATCTCGGCGACCGGTTTCTCGCTCATCGGATCACTCCATCAAAACGGCGACATGGGCCGCGACGCTCGCGGCGAGCGCATCAAGATCATAGCCGCCCTCCAGTGTCGAGACCACGCGCCCGCCCGAATGCGCTTCAGCGACCTCGCGGATCGCACGAGTCACCCAGGCGAAATCGTCCTCGCGCCAGTACAGATTCGCCAGCGGATCGTTGGCATGCGCGTCGAAACCGGCCGAGATGATGATCAGATCGGGCGCGAAGTCGTCGACGGCGGGCAGGATCAGATCGCCCCAGACGCGCCGCATCTCGGCGCCACCAGTCATCGGCGCGAGCGGCGCGTTCAGAACGTTGTCGAAGGCACCGGTTTCGCGAGCCGCGCCGGTGCCGGGATAAAGCGGCATCTGGTGCGAGGAGCAGAAGAGCGTCCGGGCCTCGTTCCAAAGCAGGTCCTGCGTGCCGTTGCCGTGGTGCACGTCGAAGTCCAGAACGGCGACCCGCTCCATGCCGTGGTGATCCAGCGCGTATTTCGCTCCAATCGCCGCCGTGCCGAACAGACAGAACCCCATCGCGGTTTCCGTCTCGGCGTGATGGCCGGGGGGGCGCATAGCCACAAAGGCCGCCCTGTCCTCGCCCGCGACCAGGGCGTCAATCGCCGCGTTGATCCCGCCGACGGCCCGCAGCGCCGCGTTCAGTGACCCGGGAGACACATGGGTGTCGGCGTCGAGCGACACGTAGTCATCATCCGGGATCGCCGCCGCAATACGCTCGAAATACCGCTCGGGGTGGCACCGCAGAACCTCCGCCTTGGCGGCGATCGGCGCCTCGCGCCGGTCAAGCCCGGCAAAGGCCCGGTCGGCAAGCGCTTCGCGGATCGCCTCGATCCGCGCAACACGCTCGGGGTGTCCCGGCGGGGTTAAATGCTCGAGCGCGTCGTCATGTTCGAAGAGAAGGGTCATGCTCCGGTGTTCACAAATACCGGGGCGGGTGGCAAGGTGCTTCGCGGCGCGGAAGGGAGATCACTTTGACAGCGACGGCATTCCTCGCAGCGTGGTTCATCCACCTGCTCGCAGCAGCATCGCCCGGCCCGACCATCATCATGGCGGCCCGGATCGGGGTATCGGAAGGGATGCGGGTGGCGGTGTTGCTGTCACTGGGATTCGGGGTCGGCATGCTTGTCTGGGCACTCGCCGCGCTTCTGGGCCTCGCCGTTCTCTTCTCTGTCGCGCCCGGCTTTTTCTGGGGCTTCAAGATCGCGGGAGGGCTGTTCCTCCTCTGGCTGGCCCTGAAGATGTGGCGCCACGCCAAGGATCCCATGCCTGAAGGCGACGGCGGCAATGGCGCCCGCTCCGCCTTCTCCGCATTCCGCCTTGGGCTGGCGACGCAACTCTCAAACCCGAAGCCGGCCTTGTTCTTCGGCGCGGTTTTTCTGGGAACCATCCCGCCCGACGCCTCCGGCCTCGCGGTGTCGCTTCTTCTGCTCGTGATGTTCCTCAACGAGATCTGCTGCACGCTTTTCGTCTCGCGCGTGTTCTCGCTTCCGCGCTCGCGGGCGGTCTATGCGGGCATGAAAACCACCATCGACCGAGCGTTCGGGGGATTGCTCGGGCTGATGGGGCTGCGGGTCGCGCTGGGTTAGCTAGTCCGGCGCTAGCATGTACCCGGCGCCGCGCACGGTCTGGAGGTAGCGCGGCTGCTTCGGGTCGGCCTCAAGCTTGCGTCTGAGCCGCGTGATCTGCACGTCGACCGCCCGCTCCTGCGCCTGCCCGCCATCACGGCCCAGATCCTCGACCAGTTGCGAGCGGGAGAACGGCTCGCCCGGCCGAGTGGCGAAAATGCGCATCAATTGAGATTCCGTGGCCGTCAGCCGCACGGGCTCGTCGCCGTCCCACATCGTGCCTTTTTCGACGTCATAACGATATGGGCCGAGGCTGAGCACCTTGGGGATCACCTCGCCCGGTTCGGTCGGCGGAACGCGTCGCAGGATCGAATTGATCCGCAACAAGAGCTCCTTCGGCTCGAACGGCTTGGAAAGGTAATCATCCGCGCCGGCCTCCAGCCCCGAAATGCGATCCTCCGTCTCGCCCTTCGCCGTAAGCAGAAGGATCGGAAGCTGACGCTCGGCCCGAAGGCGTCTGCAAAAGCTCACACCGTCCTCGCCCGGCATCATCACGTCCAGCACCACCAGATCGAAGTCGAGCCCCGAGAGAATCCGCTCCGCATGCGCCGCGTCCCGCGCGGCCGAAACGAGAAAGCCGTTCCGAATGAGAAACTTTTGCAGAAGCCCCCGGATACGTTCGTCATCGTCGACGATCAGAAGATGCGCGTCGGCCTGCATCATCCGTGCTCCTTCAGGCGGGTGTAGTGCCGCCGCATCTCGGCATCCATCATCGCCTCCAGCACTTGCTTGAATCCGGACACAGCGGCGGGCCCGGCTTGACGGAAGGCCCCGCGCATGCGCTCGCGCTGCGCGGTCGAGAGCTCGCGCTCCAACGCCGCGCCGTCCTCAGTCAGAAACAGATGCCGCTCGCGCTTGTCGCGCGAGCCCACCCGGCTCTCAACCAGCCCGTCCTCGATCAGCGTGCGCAGGACCCGGTTCAGCGACTGTTTGGTCACGCCGAGGATCGATAGAAGGTTGTTCACCGTGGTCCCCGGCGCCCGGTTGATGAAATGGATCGCCCGATGATGCGCCCGCCCGTACCCTTTGTCGGCGAGAATGCGATCGGGATCGGCGGTGAAGCCGCGATAGGCGAAGAACATCGCCTCGATGCCTTTGCGAAGCTGGTCGTCGGTCAGGAACAGAAGGTCCTCACCGCTCGATTGCCTGCCGCCGTCACTCATCATCGCCCTCACTTTTCCCGAACTTTATGTCAGCCTTGTTGACATTCCAAGAATCAATTGTTAGCCATCCTCGAATTTTTCGAAAGAAAATGTCCGAAGCGGAACTATTCGCGCAACTTTTGCAAACGGAGGCCGACATGGCAGGCGCATATGACGATCGCGATGGGTTGATCTGGATGGACGGCAAGATGGTGCCGTGGCGCGACGCGAACGTGCACATCTTGACGCACGCGCTGCACTACGCCTCCTCCGTCTTCGAGGGCGAGCGGGCTTACGGCGGCAAGATCTTTGAGAGCCGCAAGCATTCGGAGCGCCTGCATTTCTCGGCCGGCCAGCTCGATTTCGAGATCCCCTACACGGTCGACGAGATCGAAGCGGCCAAGCAGCAAGTGCTCGAGGCGAACGGGCATACCGACGCCTACGTCCGAGCCGTCGCCTGGCGAGGCGCAGGGGAGGACATGGGTGTGGCGTCCGCGCGGAACCCGGTCCGGCTCGCCATCGCCGCCTGGGAATGGGGCGCCTATTACGGCGACGCCAAAATGAAGGGCGCCAAGCTCGACATCTCGAAATGGAAGCGCCCCTCGCCGGAGACGATCCCGAGCCACGCCAAGGCGGCGGGGCTTTATATGATCTGCACGCTGTCCAAACACACGGCTGAGGCCAAGGGCTGCTCCGACGCCATGATGTTCGACTATCGCGGCTACGTGGCCGAGGCGACCGGCGCCAACATCTTCTTCGTGCGTGACGGCGAGGTGCACACGCCGCTGCCCGATTGCTTCCTCAACGGGATCACGCGCCAGACCGTCGTCGGCATGCTGCAAGACCGGCAGATCAAGGTCCACGAGCGCCACATCATGCCAGAGGAGCTGGAGGGCTTCCAGCAATGCTGGCTCACCGGCACCGCCGCCGAGGTGACCCCCGTCGGCCAGATCGGCGATTACAACTTCGAAGTCGGCGCGCTCACGCGGGATGTGGCGGAAGACTACGAAAAGCTGGTGCGGGCCTGATACCGCATCGCGCTAAAGAACGGCCGTCGCGATCCACCCGATTGCGGCGAGCCCGATCCAGATGACCGGCACCAGGTTCAGGGCGTTCTGAAAGTCTTCTTTCACGGTCTTGTGCCGGAACGCCCATTGACCAGCCTTCGCGCCGAACCATCCGCCCACCAGCGCGAGACCCACCAGCGTCCGCTCGGGCACGCGCCCGGCAGACCGCATCGCCTGCCGCTTGTCCCAGCCGAACGCTGCGAAGGCGATCACGTTCACCGCCAGCAAGAAACCAATCACGACCTCGGGCGCATTTCGAACCAACTCCAGCAGCATTCACGTCACCCGTATTTCGTCACCACGCGCCGCGCCTTGCCGCGTTGAATGCGGAGGTAACGCTCGCGGAGGATGATGAGAATGCCGGCCGCGATCACGATTGAGGCGCCGAACAGCATCATGCCTGTCGGCACCTCGTCGAACACGAACAGTCCGATCAGGATCGCGAAGAGCATCGAAGCGTATTCGAAGGGCGCCACGATCGAGGCGTCGGCGTAGCGGTAGGAGCTCGTCAGGAATATCTGCCCCAGCCCGCCCATCAGCCCGGCGCCAATAATATAGACCAGAGCCTCGCCCGACGGCACGGCCCAGCCGAAGGGCAGCGTGAGCAGCGACAGGACAGTCGCCGTCACGGAGAACCAGAAAACGATCGCCGCCGTCTCTTCTGTCTCGACGAGCCGCCGAACGAAGACCTGCGCCATCGCCGCGCAAAACGAGCCAGTCAGGACGATCGCAGCGCCGAAGGCGAGCCTTGGGTCAAAGGCGTCGTCGGTGAATGCGGTCAGGCGCGGCCACAAGATGATCAGAACCCCGATCATTCCCATGCCCACTGCCGTCAGGCGTACCTTGCGCACCGTCTCGCCCAGCATCATCGCCGCCAGGATCACGACGAAAAGCGGCATGGCGTACTGGATCGCCTTGACTTCATAGAGCGGCAGAATGGCGAGGCCGGCGAAACTCATCGCCATGGCCGTCGTTCCGATCAGCCCGCGCCAGAGATGGCCGAGCGGGTTGGTGGTCTTGAGACCCGTCCGCAACTCACCCCTGAGTGCGAGCCAGCTAAAGATCACTGGCATGGCGAAGAACGAGCGGAAGAACACCGCCTCGCCCGGCGGCACCTCGTCCGACGCCGCCTTGATCAGCGACGCCATCAGCACAAAGAGCAGGACCGAGACGACCTTGAAGCCGACGGCGCGATAAGGGTTCTCGGGGGCGAAACTCATCCCCCCAAGTAACAAAACGTCAGATCAGGCGCTAGAACGGCGCCTTAGCTTTTGCGGCGGTCAAGGTCAGTGAATCGCTTGAGTTTTTCCGAGGCGTCGCGCTTGCGGCTTTCCCGCATCAACGCCTCCGACTGCGGCCCGGCCTGATCTGAGGCTCGCTTGTCCAGCTCGGCATACCTGGCCAGCTTCTCGCCGTTGTCGCGCTTCCGGGGGCGATCCGTGATGTGTTTTGACATGGTCTCTTCTCCTTGCCTCAGCAGACAACCCCCGGCGGTCCGGCGCGCTAACGCGAGTTAATCGCCGTGCGAGAACCGCTCCATCGCCCAGACCGCCGCATCGGCCACCGCTTCATCGGTATCTTCTGTCAGCGCTTGCGCGACCGGGGTCAGCCCGGGATCGTCCGAGTTCCCAATGGCGTATAACACATTTCGCACAAACCGGTCGCGCCCGATCCGTTTGATGGGCGAGCCGGAGAACATGCGCCGGAAGCCGGCGTCGTCCAGCGCCGCCAGTTCCGCCAACCGCGGCGCCTCCAGCTCGGGGCGCGCGGCGTAGCGGATGTCGCGAGCGGTTTCGGCGAACTTGTTCCAAGGACAGACCGCCAGGCAATCATCGCATCCATAGATGCGATTGCCGATTTTCGGGCGGAGCGCGGGGTCCACCGGCCCGCGATGCTCAATGGTGAGGTAGGAGATGCAGAGCCGGGCGTCGAGCTGATATGGCGCCGGAAAGGCGTCGGTCGGACAAATGTCGAGGCACCGGCGGCAGGAGCCGCAATGATCCGTTTCAGGCAAGTCAGAGGGCAAGTCGGCGGTTGTGAAGATCGCGCCCAGAAAGAACCAGTTGCCTAGTTCACGGCTTAAGAGATTGGTGTGCTTGCCCTGCCACCCCAGACCCGCCGCCTGCCCCAGGGGCTTCTCCGGCACCGGCGCAGTATCGACAAAGACCTTCACCTCGCAGGACGCTTCCGCCACCAGCCAGCGCGCCACGCGCTTCAGCCGCTTCTTGAGGACGTCGTGGTAATCCCTGTTCCGGGCGTAGACCGAGATCACGCCCCGATCCCGTCGCGCGAGATCCTCCAGAGGATCATGATCCGGCGTGTAGGGCTCGGCCAGCATGACGATCGATCGCGCCTCGGGCCAAAGCGCGGCGGGATTGCCGCGCCAGTCCGACCGATCCGCCAGCCAGGTCATCTGCCCGTGATGCCCGGCTTCCAGGAACGCCTCAAGCCCTTCCGCCGCTTTCGGCACCGCGTCGGGCCGCGTCACGCGGGCCATGGCGAAGCCAGCCGCCTCGGCCTCAGCCAGCAATCGCGATTTCAGCTCATTCGGGTCCATCATCGGCCCTCAGAAAGACCGGCAGTCTGAGGCGCAGACCTCAGAAATCCAGATCGGCATAATGCGCGGGCGGCGGGAAACCGGGCACCGCGTCGGCCAGAATGCTGCGGAAGGCAGGGCGAGATTTGATCTTGGAATACCAGTCCCGCAGAGTCTCGTTCCGGTTCCAGTCCACATCCGAGATGTAGTCCAACGCCGACAAATGCGCGGCGGCGGCGAAATCGGCGAGAGTCAGCGCGTTGCCTGCCAGCCAGCGCCGCTCGTCCAGAAGCTGTCCCATGTAGTCGAGATGGAACTTGATCGCCTTCGCCCCGGCCTTAACGTTGGAGCTGTCAGGATAGCCTTCCTTGGTGATCTTCTTGTTCACCCGCTCGTAGAGCAGTTTCGACGTCACCTCGCCGTGGAACTTGTCGTCGAACCATCCAACCAGGCGCCGGACCTCATGCCGGCCGGCGGCGTCCTTGGGCATGAGCGGCGGCTCGGGATGCTTTTCTTCGATGTATTCGCAGATCGCCGCGCTTTCAGACAACGTCAGCCCGTCGATCTTCAGGATCGGCACCTTCCCGGCGGGGTTGCGGCGCAGGAATTCCGGATCGCGTTCCCAATACCGCTCTTCGACAAGCTCGACCTCCAGCTTTTTCTCGGCAAGGCTCAGCCGGACCTTGCGGCAGAACGGCGAAAGCGGAACGTGATAAAGCCGGATCATGTCTTTCCTTCTATGCCTCGCTTCAATGCAATGAATGGCGCGGACGTTCAATCCACGAAGCACGCGGCGCGGCCATCCGCACGGATCGTCTCGGCCCCTTGCGCGATGGCCGTTGCTCGGCGCTGAATGAAGGTCGACGGGTTGACGGCCTGACGGCCCTTGGGGTCGGGCAGAACTGCGGCCAAAAGCGACGCCTGTCGGAGCGTCAGCTCGGCGGCGGAAACCCCGAAATGGTGCTGCGCCGCCGCTTCGATCCCGAAGACGCCCTCATCGAACTCCGCGACATTCAGATAGACCTCGACGATCCGCCGCTTGCTCCAGACCGCTTCGACCAGCGGCGTGATCGCGGCCTCCAGCGCCTTCCGCGGCCAGCTCCGGGCCTGCCAGAGCCAGACGTTCTTCACCGTTTGCTGGGTCAGGGTGGAGGCGCCTCGGTCCCCGCCTTCGGCGATGGCGAGCCGCAGCGCCGCCATGTCAAAGCCCCAGTGCAGGCAGTAATTCGCGTCCTCGGCGGCCACGACGGCGCGGGCGGCGTCCGGCGCGATCCGCTCCATCGGCACCCACTCACGGGTCACGCCGCCCAAGCGCATCGACTCGCTCAGGATGTACGGGGTCGTCGCCGGATTGATCCAGGAGAGCGCGGCGGCGCTCAATCCGAAGGCCAGCGCGACAGACAGGAGCGCCTGACCGATCCACCGCCAAACGCTCTTCCGTTTCGTCTGCTTCTTTCTGCTCGCGCGCCGTCTTTGCGGCTTCTTCGTCGCCATGGTCTCAGCTTGCATGAGCGCCCGTCCGGGGCAAGCGGCTCGCTATTCCGCCGCGCGTTTTTCCGGGATGTGATCAGCTTCTTGTGCCGCGCGCATCGCCTCGACCTTCTCGCGCTTCTTGGCGAACTTACGCTTCAGCCGCGCCACCCGCGCCCGCTGATAGGCGTGCAGGACCGGATGGGTCAGGAAATAGGCCGCCAGCCCCGTGGCCACGCCGGGAATGATCCCGCCGACGAGGTAGGGGAAGAAGATCTGCGACCAGAAGCCCGACAGGCTGCCCCAACGCGTCGGCGCGGCGGTAAAGACCGCCATGAAGTTTCGCCAAAGTTCGACCGCTGCATCCGAAAACGCAGTGGCGATCGCGGGGAGCGGCACTGGAGGGCGGCCAAGCATCCAAGAGCCGAGTTCCATCGAAATCGCCGCAATGATCGGAAATGTGATCGGGTTTCCGAAGAATGTGGCCAGCAGCGCCGCCATGATGTTGCCGCGCATCGCCCAGGCGAGTGCCGCTGCGACCAGAAAATGCAGCCCGTAGAACGGGGTGAAACAAGTGAACACGCCCGCCGCGATCCCCCGGCTGATCTTGTGCGCAGGGTCCGGAAGCCGACGAAGACGGTGGACGACATACTGCCCCGCCCGCCGCCAGCCGCCTCTTGGATAGAAGCTGTTGGCGAGCGCCTCATAGTAGGTCCGAGGTGTCCGGCGTTTGAATACCACTCGTCTATACCCGTCCGGTTTGCCTAAGGCTTACGCTCAAGATCCCTGTGCCGATCAATCGCCGCAACGTCGCCTTCGGCCTCAAGCGCGAGCATCAGCGCATGCAGATGCTCAACGTCCCTGAGATCGACGTCAACAATAAGACGATAAAAGTCCGGTTTTCGTTCAATGAAAACCAGATCCGAGATATTGGCCTGTTGTTCTCCGATAAGGGTGCAAATCCGCCCCAACACGCCGCTGTCGTTCGCGATGGTCAGATCAAGGCTGACGGTATGCACCGCCGGATGCCGCCCCTCCTGCCAGTGCAGGTCGACCCAGCGGCCCGACTGGTCCTCGAACTCGGCCAGCGCCTCGCAATCGATGGCGTGAATCATTACGCCCTTTCCGCGATAGCTGATGCCGACGATCCGCTCGCCCGGCACCGGCTGGCAGCAGGCGGCGCGGCGGAAAGTCTGGCTGGGCTTCAGGCCGACGACGGCCCGGGCCGCGTCGATTTCGTCGCCCGGCGTCTTCGCGAGCTCAGGGTAGAGCGTCTGTATGACCTCCCGCGCTGTCAGCTCCGCAGACCCGATCCTGGCGAGAAGCGTCTGGCTGTCATCCAACCCAAGCTGGCGGGCGGCGGTTGAAAGCGCCTTCTCCGTCGGACGCTTGCCGATCTGATCGAAGGCCACGCGCGCCAGCTCGCGCCCGAGCTTGATGAAGCGCTCTCGGTCCTCCTCGCGCAGGCTCCGGCGAATGGCGGCCTTGGCGCGACCGGTGGCGACGATGTCGATCCACGTCGCCTGCGGGCGCTGTCCTTCCGCTGTCATGATTTCGACCGACTGACCGTTTTTGAGCCGCGTCCAAAGCGGCACGCGCACCGCGTCCACCTTGGCGCCGACGCAGGAATCGCCGATCCGTGTGTGGATGGCGTAGGCGAAATCCAAAGGCGTCGCGCCGCGCGGGAGCTTCACCACATCGCCCTTAGGCGTGAAGCAGAAAACCTGGTCGGCGTACATTTCCAGCTTCACAGCCTCGAGGAACTCGTCGTGATCGTCCTCGCTGTCGAAGCGCTCGGTCAGCGACGCGATCCATTGCGCGGGGTCGACTGCGAAGGGGTTCTCGGCCCGCACGCCGTCGCGATAGGCCCAGTGCGCGGCCACGCCGGCCTCCGCGACCTCGTGCATTTCGCGCGTGCGGATCTGGGTCTCGACCCGCCGCCCGTCCCGGCCCGAGACGGTGGTGTGGATCGACCGGTAACCGTTCGATTTCGGCTGTGAGATGTAGTCCTTGAACCGACCCGGCACCGCGCGCCAGCGCTGATGCACCGCGCCCAGCGCGCCGTAACAATCCTGCTCGCTGCGCACGATGATGCGGAAGCCGTAGATATCGGAGAGGCGGGAAAACCCGATCTCCTTCTCCTGCATCTTCCGCCAGATTGAATAGGGCTTCTTGGCGCGGCCCAGCACCTCGGCCTGGATGCCCGCCTTGTCGAGCTCAAGCTCCATGTCCGAGGTGATCTTTTGAATCACGTCGCCGGTCTCACGCTGGAGGGTGATGAAACGGCGGATGATCGAGTTCCGCGCTTCCGGGTTCAACACGCGAAAGGCGAGATCCTCCAGCTCCTCGCGCATCCAGTGCATACCCATCCGGCCCGCGAGCGGCGCGTAGATGTCCATCGTCTCGCGGGCTTTCTGATGCTGCTTCTCGGGCTTCATCGACCGGATCGTGCGCATGTTGTGCAGACGGTCGGCCAACTTGACGAGGATGACGCGCAAGTCCTTTGACATCGCCATGAAGAGCTTGCGGAAGTTCTCGGCCTGTTTGGTCTCGCTCGAGGAAAGCTGGAGGTTGGTCAGCTTGGTGACCCCGTCCACCAATTCGGCGATCTCTTTGCCGAACCGCTTCTCGACCTCGGAATAGGTCGAACGGGTGTCTTCGATCGTGTCGTGCAAGAGCGCCGTGACGATCGTCGCGTCATCCAGATGCTGCTCGGTCAGGATCGCCGCCACGGCGACGGGATGCGTGAAGTAGGGCTCGCCGGAATGGCGCAACTGACCGTCATGCATCTCGTGCCCGTAGTCATAGGCGCGCGAGATCAGGTCGGCATTGGCCTTTGGATTGTAGTTCTCGACGAGTGCGATCAGGTCATCGGAGACGATCATCCGGCCCACCCCCGGCGCGGACGCGCCCGATCAGGGCTGGCGCTGCGCTTCCATCAGGGCGCGGAGGAGCTTCTCCTCGCTCATGTCGTCCTCGGCGGGTTTGTCCGCTTCGGCGCCCATGAGAAGCGCCATCGCGTCTTCTTCCGGCTCGTCGACCTCGATCTGGGTCTGAAGCGACTCGATCATCCGCTCGCGAAGGTCTTCGGCCTGCTGGGTCTCTTCGGCGATCTCACGCAGACTCACGACCGGGTTCTTGTCGTTGTCGCGGTCCACCGTCAGCGACGCGCCTTCGGAGATCTCACGCGCCCGATGCGCGGCGAGCATCACGAGCTCGAAGCGGTTCGGTACCTTGTCAACGCAGTCTTCAACCGTCACGCGGGCCATGGGGCTCTCCATTGGAGTGAAGTCAGATCGGGTAACTATGCCTTGCGACCCGCAAAGACAAGGGGATTCTGGGGCTTCAACAGCGCTCGCGTAGCGGAGCGTTTTGTTCGTGACGTTGCGTCACAAACGGACCTCGAGAAACTGCAAACCGCCTCCTGAACGGGTAAATCCCCGCAGTCACGCATTTCTGAACGCCTTGCCGGACTTGTCCGCGATCAAATACATAGTTGCACACGTATATGAAAACGTAGTTAGTACCGCGGCGCGTCGGCAGCCAAGGCCACACACACTCACGGACAGCCGAGCGCCACGAACAAAAATATCGGGAAGGACATATTATGTTCTATCGGGACGAACGGCTCGCGCTGTTCATTGATGGCGCTAATTTGTACGCCGCTGCGAAGGCCCTCGGGTTTGACATCGACTACAAGCTTCTGCGTCAGGAGTTCATGCGGCGTGGAAAACTGCTCCGCGCTTTCTACTATACGGCGCTTCTGGAGAACGACGAGTACTCGCCGATCCGGCCGCTGGTCGACTGGCTCCACTACAACGGCTTCTCCATGGTCACCAAACCGGCCAAGGAGTTCACCGACAGTATGGGGCGGCGCAAGGTCAAAGGGAACATGGACATCGAGCTGGCTGTAGACGCCATGGAGCTCGCGCCGCATGTAGACCACATTGTGCTTTTCTCGGGCGACGGCGATTTCCGCCCGCTGGTCGAGAGCCTGCAGCGCCAGGGCGTGCGCGTGTCGGTCGTGTCGACCATCCGCAGCCAGCCACCGATGATCGCTGACGAGCTGCGCCGCCAGGCCGACAACTTCATCGAACTCGATGAGTTGAAAGAGGTTATCGGGCGCCCGCCGCGCGATCCCAAAGAAGACGATTAAGGGCGCTCCAAGGCTGGACGCCTCTTCCCTCAGGCCTTAGGTCTGAGAGCTATGACGAAGCCCGGTCTCACCCTCTATCTCGCCGCGCCGCGCGGGTTCTGCGCGGGCGTGGACCGCGCGATCAAGATCGTTGACATGGCGCTCGAGAAATGGGGCGCGCCGGTCTATGTGCGCCACGAGATCGTTCACAACAAATTCGTCGTCGACGGGCTGCGCGACAAGGGCGCGGTCTTTGTAGAAGAGCTGGACGAGTGCCCTATCGACCGGCCGGTAATCTTCTCCGCTCACGGCGTGCCCAAAGCAGTGCCGGCGGAGGCGGCGCGGCGCGAGATGCTTTTTGTCGACGCAACCTGCCCGCTGGTTTCCAAGGTTCATATCGAGGCCGAGCGGCATCACAACAACGGCCTTCAGATGGTGATGATCGGCCACGAGGGACACCCGGAAACCCTCGGCACCATGGGTCAGCTGCCCGAGGGCGAGGTCATTCTCGTGGAGACAGTCGAAGACGTGGCGAAGATCACGCCGCGCGATCCCAAGAGGCTTGCCTTCATCACGCAGACCACGCTCAGCGTGGACGACACCGCCGATATCGTCACCGCGTTGCAGGAGCGTTTCCCGGCCATCGTCGGGCCGCACAAGGAAGACATCTGCTACGCCACGACAAACCGGCAGTTGGCGGTCAAAGAGGTCGCACCGAAGATCGACGCGCTGCTGGTCATCGGCGCGCCAAATTCCTCAAACTCCAAAAGGCTGGTCGAGGTCGGGCGCGCGGCGGGCTGCGATTACGCTCAGCTCGTCCAGCGTTCGACGGACATCGACTGGCGGGCGCTCGAGGGTATCCGCAGCGTCGGCGTGACGGCGGGCGCGAGCGCGCCTGAGGTGCTTGTAAACGAGGTAATCGACGCCTTCCGTGACCACTTCGACGTTACCGTCAAGATTGTCGAGACCGCGGTCGAGAACGTCGAGTTCAAAGTGCCCCGCGTTTTGCGGGAGCCTGCGTGACCGCGGTCACCTTGTGCTGCCGGCCGATGAGAGACACCTGCCCATGATCCCCCGCGCCGCCCTCCTCCTCGGCCTCGCCGGTCTGATCCCCTTCATTTGGGGGGCGCTGACGATCCTGTCGGCGAACCTTGGCGACTGGAGCGACGCCGCCCTGGGACGGCGCTTCACCGGTGCGACAATCGCTCTGCAGTACGGCACCGTCATTCTGGCGTTCATGTCGGGGGTGCTTTGGGGGTTCTCCACCAAGGCGGAAGGTCAGGGCGCGGCGGTCGGCTATGTTCTGTCGGTGATCCCGGCGCTCTGGGCCTTCTTCATCGCCGGGCCGGATCAGGCGGCCTGGGCGATCTACCTGATCGCCGGGTTCGTCGGGCTCTTGGGTCTGGACTGGACCTTCTGGCGGCAGGAGCTCGCGCCGGGATGGTGGATGCGCCTTCGGCTGCTCCTGACGACTGTGGTCGTCCTCTGCCTTGCGATTGTGGTGATCTGATGCCAGATCGCGAGACGCTCGAGGTCTACGCAAGGCGGGCGGAAGATTATGCCCGGATTTTCGAATCGAGCAGGCCGGACCGGCATTTGACCGATTTCATGAAGGCGCTGCCTGAGAGCGCCGTCGTGCTCGATCTGGGCTGTGGCACCGGGCAGTCCTCGGCGCATATGCAGACGGCGGGGTTCCGGGTAGAGGCCTGGGACGCCTCGCCGGAAATGGCGGCCGTAGCGAAGGAGCGGTTCGGACTGGAGGTCACGATCGCGGCCTTTGACGCGGTGGACGCGCGCGCCAGCTATGATGGCGTCTTCGCCAACTTCTCGCTCCTCCACGCGCGGAAATCCGAGATGCCGGGCCACCTGACACGCATCTCCACCGCGCTCCGTCCAAACGGCGTTTTTCACATCGGCCTCAAGACCGGCGCGGGCGAGGCGCGAGACGATTTGGGCCGGTTCTACGCCTTTTACGAGGACGCGGAGATAACAGGGCTTCTGGAGGACGCAGGTTTCCAGGTGATCGAGCGCAGTTTCGGCATGGACAAGGGTTTGGCCGGCAATCTCGACCCGTGGATAATCCTGCTCGCGCGGAAGACCGATGACTGACCTGACCCTCTAGATGACTGATCTGACCCTCTATTCGATGCCGTCGTCCGGCAACAGCTACAAGGTCCGGCTGATGCTTGCGCTGCTGGGCCGGCCCTACGCCCATGTCGGGCTGGAACATGAGACGCCGGAGATCGAAAAGGCGCATGCGGACGGCATTCTGCCGCTCGGAAAACTGCCGGTTCTGGAGCTGGCGGACAGGACGCGCATCCCTGAATCCGACGCGATCCTCGTCTATCTGACGAAGGACACGAAATGGCTGCCCGAGGATCCGAACGAGCTGGCCGAAGTCCTGGGCTGGATGTTCTGGGAGCAAAACCAGCACGAAGGCGTGATCGCCGTCCGCGCGGCGCTTTTGACCTATGAGAGCCGCGCGCATCTGGCGACGCCGGAGCGGATGGCGGAGCTGTTGGAACGGGGTCATGCGGTCCTGTCCTTCATGGAGACGCGGTTGGCGGACCATGACTGGCTCGCGCTCGACCGACCGACGGTCGCGGACATCTGCCTTTACGCTTACACCCATTCGGCGGGCACCAAGGGCGGGTTCGACATGACCCGCTTCCCGGCCATCAACGCCTGGATCGACCGGGTGGCGGCGCTGCCCGGTCATATCCGGCTGGAGGACATCCCCGAGTGACCGATCTCTTCGCCTATACCGACGGCGCCTGTTCCGGCAATCCCGGCCCGGGCGGCTGGGGCGCGCTTCTGATCGCGCGAAAAGGCGATGCTGTGGTCAAGGAGCGGGCGCTGAACGGCGGCGAGGCGGAAACGACAAACAACCGGATGGAGCTTCTCGCGGCGATCAGCGCACTTGAGGCGTTGAAGACCTCTTCTGCCATCACGATCGTCACCGACAGCGCCTATGTGAAGAACGGCGTCACGGGGTGGATTCACGGCTGGAAGAGGAACGGGTGGAAAACCTCCGCCAAAAAGCCCGTGAAGAACGAAGACCTTTGGCGGCGTCTCGATGACGCGCAGGCGCGGCATGACGTGACCTGGGAGTGGGTCAAGGGCCACGCGGGGCACCCTGAGAACGAGCGCGCGGACGAGCTCGCGCGGGCAGGCATGGCGCCCTTCAAGCCGAAGAAAGACGGCTAGCGGCGGTTTCGCCGCTTTCGGGCGAAGGCCTCGGAGGGGATCAGAATCAGCGCCCCGATCGCGCCGATGATCGCGTCCCAGCCGGGCGCGCCGACCGAAAGGTGGAACATCACGCGCAACATGAAGACCAAGAGCACCCCGCCAGTCGCGATGATGATCGCCTGCAGGATGCCGTGATGTGTCAGATCCCATTTCTCGGCCAGATAGGCCACGATCCCGCCGATGATCAGCGATCCCCAGAAGGCGAAGAACATGCGCGGTCTCCCAACCGTTTCGTCTCACTGAGGTAGGATCGCAATGGACCGGACGAAAGGCCTAGCCCAGAGTCTCGGGCAGCTCGATCCCGCGCAAAACCTCTTCGGCCGGCATGGGGCGCTTTCCTTCGCGCTGCGCCTCGATCACCTCGACCGCGCCCTCGCCGCAGGCGATGCGGAACCCTTCCAAATGCGCGCCGGGCTCGCCCGCGCCGTCGGCAAGTCGCGACCGGAGGAGCTTCAGACGCTCGCCACCCGCCATCGTCCAAGCGCCCGGAAACGGCGACAGCCCCCGGATCAGCCGATCAACCTCGACCGCAGGGCGCGACCAATCGATCCGCGCCTCGGCCTTATCGATCTTGTGGGCATAGGTGACGCCCTCTTCCGGCTGGGGCACCGGCGTATTCTCCCGCAAACGGCCGAGCGCCATCCCGATCTGCTGCGCGCCCAGGCCGGCAAGCCGATCGTGAAGATCGCCGGTGGTGTCCTCCGGCCCAATCGGAATTTCTGCGCTCAGCAGAACCGGCCCGATGTCCAGCCCCTCCTCCATCCGCATGATGCAGATGCCGGTCTTGGCATCGCCCGCCATCACTGCGCGATGAATGGGCGCGGCGCCCCGCCAGCGCGGGAGAAGCGAGGCGTGGATGTTTAGGCAGCCGTGTTTGGGCGCGTCGAGGATCGGCCTTGGCAGGATCAGGCCATAGGCCACCACAACCGCGACATCGGCGCCGAGCGCGCGGAACTCTTCCTGCGCAGCCTCCGTCCTCAAGGTCTTCGGATGCCTGACGGGCACGCCCAGCATCATGGCCGCGCGGTGAACGGGCGAGACCCGCTCTTTCTTGCCGCGACCGGCAGGGCGCGGGGGCTGGGTGTAGGCGGCGGCGACTTCGTGGCCGACGCGAACCAGATGCTCCAGCGCCGGCACGCTGAAATCGGGCGTGCCCATGAAGACGATCTTCATTTCCCGCTTTTCCTGATCTTTTTCAGAAACATATCGCGCTTCACCCGGCTTAGGTTCTCAAAGTACATGCGCCCGTTCAGGTGATCGATCTGGTGCTGAACGCTGGTCGACCAGAGGCCCTCGAAATCCTGACGGATGCGGTTGCCCTCTGCGTCAGTGAAAGCCACCGTCACCTGGTTGGGCCGCGAGATTGTCGCCGAGACGCCAGGCAGGTTCGGCGAAGCCTCCTCCCATTCGAACATGTCCTCGGACGACGCGAGGATTTCGGGATCAGCGAGGCGGACGGCGCGGCCTCGCTCTTCAGAACAGTCAACGACGGCCAGCCGAAGCATCACGCCCAGTTGCGGGGCCGCCAGGCCGTAGCCCGGCATCGCCTCCACCACGTCGATCATTGCGTCCCAGATCGCGCGGACATCGTCAGTGATCTCTCCAACCGGCTCGGCCTTGGTCCTCAGCCGCTTGTCGGGCCAGGGTATGATGGCGCGGGTCACAACCGAGCCCGCTCGCGCTTGAGCTTGACCATCTTGCGGGTGATCATCTGCCGCTTGAGCGGTTTCAGATAGTCGATGAACAGCTTGCCGTGCAGGTGGTCGATCTCGTGTTGGACGCAGGTGGCCCATAGCCCGTCGAAGCGCTCTTTCTGCGCCTTGCCGTCCAGATCCATCCAGGACACCTCCACCTCGGCAGGCCGCTCGACATCGGCGTATTGGTCTGGGATCGACAGGCACCCTTCCTCGTAGACATTCGTCTCGTCCGAGGCCCAGACGACCTCAGGATTGATCAGGACCATGGGGCGCGGGGGGGCGCCCTCCTCCTTCACGCAATCCATGACCAGAAGGCGCTTGCCCACGCCGACCTGCGGGGCGGCTAGGCCGATGCCGGGCGCGTTGTACATCGTCTCGAGCATGTCGTCGGCCAGCTTGCGCAGGTCCTTGTCCACCTCGACGACGGGGTCGGCAACGGCCTTCAGACGCGGGTCCGGGTGGATGAGGATGGATCGGATGCTCATGCCCGTGATCTAGGCCAACACCCCATGGGCCGCAAGCGCCCGGAGGCCTTGCGGCTGCCGCATGCGGTGATAGGGTCCGCGCCGCATTCTCCGAGAGGGTTCATGGACTTCGACTTCGATACACCGCTTGAGCTGTGGGACACCCATAGCTCGAAGTTCGACAGCATCCCGCGCGTCTTTGGCACAGACGATCGGGACGTGATTCCGATGTGGGTTGCGGACATGGACTTCGCGGCGGCACCGGCAATCAAAGAAGCGCTTCGGGCCGAGATTGAGCGGGGCTACTTCGGATACTATGCGAACACATCGCCCGTCGACATGGTCGTGGCGGACTGGCTCAAGGACCGCCACGGGTGGGAGATCGATCCGTCCTGGGTCCGCTACACCCATGGTGTGATTTCCGGCTTTGGCGACGTGCTCGCGACCTATTCCAAGCCCGGTGATGGGGTGATCCTATTCGCTCCGGTTTATCATGCCTTCTACCGTCAGATCGAAGCGATGGGCCGCGAGGTCGTGGAGAGCCTTCTGAAGCTTGTGAACGGGCGGTACGAGATGGACCTCGACGCGCTCGGCGCGGCGCTTAAAGGCCATGAGAAGGTCGTCGTGCTCTGCTCGCCACACAATCCCGGCGGACGCATTTGGAGCGCGGAAGAACTGCGCCAGCTTGCCGAGTTCTGCGCCGCCCACGACCTTATCCTGATCTCCGACGAGATCCATATGGACCTCACATTCCCTGGCCACGCCCATGTGCCGACCTGCGTCGCCGCGCCCGATCATATCGACCGGATCGTCGTGCTGACCGCCGCGTCCAAGGGGTTCAACCTGGCGGGCGGCGAGACCGGGTTGCTGATCGCTCCGGACAAGGGAATTCGGACCGCAATTGACAAGACGATCCTCGACCGGGAGAGCTCGCCCAACCGGTTTGGCATAGCGATGACGCGGGCCGCGTTCGAGAGCAGCGGCGACTGGTTGGACGCGCTTCGCGTGTATCTCGCCGAGAATTTCGACATCTGGAAGGACCGCGTTGGCGCCATCCCCGGCGTTTCTGTCATGGATATGCACGGCACCTATCTGTCTTGGGTCGACTTCACCGGGACAGGGATGGAAGACGCCGAGATCAAGGCTCGTATCCTGAACGACGCCAAGATTGCGGCCAGCCCCGGCACCCAGTTCGGCACAGGCGGCAGCGGACACATGCGCTTTAACCTCGCGCTGCCGAGAGCGACGATGATGACAGCGATCGAGAGGCTTGAGGCCGCCTTCAGTGACCTGCAGTAGCCTCTAATCCTCGTTGATGTCGCGGTCCCAGACCTTGACCTGACCAGGGCGGATTCCAACGATGCGGCGGATCGCGATCCAAGCGATCAACGAGGCGACCGCGAAGATAAGCGCCGTCAGCGGCAGGGATGTCGCCATGCCCGGCACGCCGATCAGAAGGCCGCCGCCCGTGATCGCGGCGCCGACCGCGAAGCCAAGGAAGATCTGGGCGGGCATCAGGACTTCCAAAACCGCCAACGCGATGGCGCCGATGATCCACACCCACCAGAGCGCCCAGATCATGCCCGGCCCCGCAATAGCTTGAAGGCGTCGCCAAAGGCCTCAAGCGCGTTGGCCGGGACGACGATTGTCGATGCCGCGGGGCCGTTGCCCAGCGCCGTAAGGGATTCGACCTGCTTCAGCGCGACCTGATACTGCGCCGCCTCAAGGCCATTGTCCTGAATGGCTTTCGCCACGACGCCGGTGGCGTAGGCTTCCGCATCCGCCTCGACCCGGCGCGCCTTGGCCGCCTGTTCAGCTGCGTAGAGCTCGGCATCCGCCTGAAGTTCGACCGCCCGCTTCTCACCTTCGGCGCGGGTGACCTGCGCCCGGCGCTCGCGTTCGGCGTTCAGCTGCTGGAGCATTGCCTCTCGCGTCGCCTGATCGAGGTTCACATCGAGGATTTCCGCGCGGGTCACCTCGATGCCCCAGTCATCCACCGCGTCCTCGACGCTGGCCTTGATCGTGGAGATCAGCTGAGCCCGGTTCGCCTGCACCTCGTCCAGCTCCATCTTGCCGATCTCGGCCCGGACGATGCCGGCGACCGTTGTGGAAATGGCCCCGTCCACGTCACGGATGCGGTAGACGGTGCGCTCTGGTTCGATGATCCGGTAGAAGACGCTGGTCTCGACCTGGACCAGCACGTTGTCGGCAGTAATCGCGTCCTGGCTGGCGTTGGGAAGCTGGCGCTCGAGGATCGAAATCTCGTGCGCCACGCGGTCGAGGAACGGGACGATGAAGTTGATCCCCGGCCCGAGAACTGTCCTCAGCCGCCCAAAGCGCTCGACCACGTGCTTCTCGGACTGCGAGACGATGTTCACGGCCTTGTAGACCGACAGAATGATGAAAGCGGCGAAAACGAGCGTGGCGATGCCGCCGCCGCCAATTGTCTCAAGGAGTTGTTCCATGGCTATCCTGCTCTCCGCCCTGCCGGATCTCGCGCCAGCGGTGCGGCTGTTGTTCTAATGGCCTGACTCTACCCGATTTACCCCTGTCCTGTCACGCGATGCGCCCGGCCGTTTCCTGAAAATACTGGCGAAGTCCGGCCCTTTGTGAGGGGATCGCGCGGGCGATGGTCATATACCAGTAAAGCGGCGCCCACGCCCAGCGCTGGCCCTCGTGCCCGAAGGCAACGCGACCCGGATCGAAGCTGTCCAGCTCGGCCACGAAAAGCCAGTGCGCGCTCGGCGGCGAAGGCCAGGCGTGGCCCCAGCTCAGCTCCTTTTCGGACAGGCTGACGCCCACCTCCTCGGCGGTTTCCCTCAATGCGCAGGTCTCCGGTGTCTCGCCATTCTCCCGGGCGCCGCCGGGAAGGTCCCAGTACCCCGGCCAGGGGATCGTCGGGATGTCATCCCGCAGGATCGTCAGGATGCGGTCGCGGCTGATGATGGCCAGTTTGGCGCCGTGGAACTCCATGCCGCCGATTGGCGCAGATGGGCTCGCGGTTGGCAATGGTTCATGGGATGTTCTCCTGCTAGACTTCGCCCATGCCATCCCTATGCCGAGATTGCCTGCATGCCTTCGAGGAGGGCGATCGCTGCCCTGAATGCGGCCGTCCGCGCATTATCTCGCACCCCGAGCTTTTTGACCTGTCGATCGCGCATATGGATTGCGACGCCTTCTACGCTTCGGTCGAGAAGCGGGACGATCCGACTTTGCGCGACAAGCCGGTGATCATCGGTGGTGGTCGGCGGGGCGTGGTTTCGACCGCCTGCTACATCGCGCGCATTCGCGGCGTGCGCTCGGCCATGCCGATGTTTCAGGCGCTCAAGCTCTGCCCCGATGCGGTCGTCGTGCGCGGCCACATGGACCGCTACGTCGAGGCGAGCCGCGAGATCCGGGCGCTGATGGATGACCTGACGCCGGTGGTGGAGCCCTTGTCTCTGGATGAGGCTTTCATGGATTTGAGTGGCACCGCGCGGCTGCACGGCGCGCCGCCTGCGGTCATGTTGGCCCGGCTGGTGCGGGACATGGAGACCGCGCTTGGGCTCTCTGGCTCCATCGGCCTCAGCCACAACAAGTTTCTGGCGAAGGTCGCGTCCGACCTCGACAAGCCGCGCGGGTTCTCAGTGATCGGCAAGTCCGAGACCGTCGATTTCCTGCGCCCCAAGCCGGTCTCGCTGATCTGGGGGGTCGGGCAGACGACCAAGGCGGCGCTGGAGAAGGCGGGCATTCGCACCTTTGAGGATCTGCACCGCTGGGAGAAAGAGGACCTGGTCGCGCGCTTCGGCGGCATGGGCGAGCGCCTCTGGCATCTGGCGCGCGGCGAGGATTACCGGCGCGTTTCGAACAACGCCCCGGTGAAATCGATCTCGAACGAAACCACGTTCGGCGACGACACATCGGACGTCGACATTCTGGACGGGCACATCTGGCGGCTGGCTGAGCATGTTGCCGACCGCGCCAAGGCCAAGGACATGGCCGGGCGGGTTATTCAGTTGAAGGCCAAGCAGGCGGACCATCGCATCCTCACCAAGCGGACGACGCTGGACTCGCCGACCCAGATAGCGGACCGGATCTATCGTACCGCGCGGGCGCTGTTCGATCAGCTTGGCGACAAGGGTCCTTATCGGCTGATCGGCGTGGGTCTCTCGCATCTTGGACCGGCGGACGGGGCGGATACGGGCGGCGATCTTCTCGATCCGCAGTCGGGCGTCAGGGCGGAAGCGGAGCGCGCGACGGACCGCATCCGCGCCCGCTTCGGGCAGGACGCGATCGTCAAAGGGCGGGCGCTGCGCTAATCGGTCAGGACCGGCGGGCGCGGCTCGGGGCGAATGATCTCTCCCGCCATCGCCTGCCTTCGGTGGCCCGGCATTCCGACCAGCTCTTCGGACAGTTGAAGCGCCGAGAGCTCCCCCGTCAGGCGCGCCCGGTAGACCGGCAGGCTTTCGGCCACCCGCATCACGTAGTTTCGGGTCTCATCGAACGGGATGTGCTCGATCCAGTCGATCACGTCGATCTCGCCTTGGCGCGGATCGCCCCGCGCGTCCATCCAGCGCAACGGGCGGCTGGGACCGGCGTTGTAGGCGGCGGACACCATCAGGATGTTGCCGTTGAACTGCGCCATGAGCTCATCGAGATAGGCAGTACCGAGACGCGCGTTGAACACCGGATCGGTGATCAGCCGCTCGCGGCTGTAGCGCAGGTCCAGATTGCCCGCGACCTCCTTCGCCGTGGCGGGCATCAGCTGCATCAACCCGCGCGCCCCGACGCCGCTCATCACGCCCGGATCGAACTCGCTCTCCCGCCGCGCGATGGCGAGGGCGAGCTCTTCCGGCACAGGCAGCGCGCCGATCCCAAGATCGACAACCGGGTAGTAGGCGGCGGGAACGACGAGTCCGCGCCGCGCAGCACGCTTGGCGACCATAACGGCCAGGTGCGGTTCCTCGGCCTTTTCAAGGAAACCGCCGAGGCTGCCCAGCTCGTCGATAGTCAGCGCCTCCGCCAGATGGGTCAGGAACTGCTCGGCCAGGTTCCGCTCTCCCGTCACGATCAGGAAGCGAGCCGCCTCGAAGACGGAGCTGTCGGCGAAGGTGCTGGCGCCCCAGTCGGCAAAGCCCTCTCGCCCGGTCAGAGCCGGGTCCATGGGCAGGCCCGCGCGCTCGGCTGCGAGAAGGCCGTAGAAGCTCGTTTGGTACTCCGCGCCGAAGGCAAAGGCGAGCTGGGCGGTGTCGATGTCGCCCAGCGCCTCATGCGCCCGGCCCTCCCAATACCCGGCGCGGCCAAGCGAAATCGGCGTCTCAACCGCGCCCCGGAAGCGGAGGAAGTGGCGGAGCGCGTCGTCGGGGGCATCGCGGTAGGTCAGCGACAGATACCCTGACAGCCATTCCAGATCAGCGAAAGCCGATCCGCGCTCTAGCCCATGGTTCGCGGCCAGGCGATAGGCGACTGAGGTCCGCCCGGCCCGCATTTCGGACCGCGCCAGCGCCCGGCGCCAGCCGGACCAGCGTTGGGGCTCGCCCAGCTGGTCGGGGCTGCGGGCGAGCATCAATTCGATCGCGCCGTCATTGCGGCCCTTGCGGGCGCGCCACTGCATCCGTTCGAAAGCGAGGCCGGGATCGTCTTGCAGCGCCTTGGGAATGGCGGAGATCAGGCCATCGACGCCGTTTTTGTTCGCGCGGAGGCCAAGCCGCGCTTTCGCCAGCGAGACCTGTCCCTTGGAAACACGCGGATACATCCGTTCAGCCGCGGACCGCGCGTTCCGCCAGAGAAGCATGTCGAGACGGTCCCAGTGATGCGGCTCCAGCGCCTTTCCGAAGCGGCCGAGCAGAACCTTCTCGTCGGCGGCAGACAAGATCTGCGTGAGCCAGGCCCGTACCGCCTCTGTCTCCGCATCCGCCGTCTGGCCGAGCGCCAAGAAGGCCTCGATCATGGCGATTTCGCCCGCGCCCGTCTGAGGCGGCTGGGGCTCAAAGAAGGTCAGCACCTCCTCGGCCCGCGCGGCGATGGGCAAGGCCTCCTCGCTCTCGCGTCTCAGACGCTTGAGCCCGGGCCAGTCCGGCCTGCGTTCCAGAAACCGCAGAACGGCGTCGAAATCGCCCAGTCCAGCCCTGAGCCGGTGCCATTCGATCAGGTCGCGGGGGATCGGCCCGGCGCTTTCGGCGAGAATCAGGGCCGTACGCCAGTCGCCGTCGCGCATCTTGTCCAGCGCGCGGTCGAACAGATCTGACTCGCGCGTGGTCTGCGCCGCAGCGGAAATCGCGAAAACGATCAGGAAAACCACGCTGGCGAGGGCTCTGATCATGGCATTTCGTCCGTCCGTCATGCGCCCCTCAGCGGGTCAAACTAACCATTCTTTGCCCATCTTGGCAATTCCCGCGCTGGAAGATAGGTTCCGCGCGCCGCAAATCAGCGACAATTCGAGCGAAAGGAAAGGCCGATGTTCAAAGGTTCCATGACCGCCCTCGTAACCCCGTTTCGGGACGGCAAGCTGGACCTCGACACGCTCAAATCGCTGGTGGAGTGGCAGATCGAGCAAGGCTCGCACGGGCTGGTGCCGGTCGGCACAACCGGTGAGAGCCCGACTTTGAGCCACGAGGAGCACGAGACTGTCATTGAGACGGTCGTGAAAGCCTCGGGCGGGCGCGTTCCGGTGATCGCCGGGGCAGGGTCAAACAACACGGTCGAGGCCATCCGCTTCGTGCGCCACGCCACCGAGGTGGGTGCGGACGCGGCGCTGGTCGTGACGCCCTACTACAACAAGCCGACGCAGGCGGGGCTGATCGCCCATTACGAGGCGCTGAGCGAGGCGTCCGGCGTTCCGATCATTATCTACAACATCCCTGGACGCTCGGTCGTCGACATGACGCCGGAGACGATGGGCGCTCTGGCGAAACTGCCGAACATCGTGGGCGTCAAGGACGCAACGGGGGACATCACCCGCGTCTCGCAACAGCGCGCGACCTGCGGCAAGGACTTCGCGCAGATTTCAGGCGAGGACGCCTCGGCGCTCGGGTTCAACGCGCAAGGCGGGGTTGGCTGCATCAGCGTCACGGCCAATGTGGCGCCTAAGCTCTGTTCGGAGTTCCAGGAGGCGACGCTCGCGGGCGACTACGCGCTCGCGCTTCAGTATCAGGACCGGCTGATGCCGCTTCACGAGGCGATCTTTCTGGAGCCGGGTCTGACCGGGGCCAAATACGGGCTGTCGCTCTTGGGCCGCTGCTCGGAGGAGGTCCGCCTGCCGCTCGTGGGGCTGACGGATGGCACCAAGTCCGCCATTCGCGATGCGATGGTCCACGCCGGACTGCTGAACTGACCGCATCGACCGACCCGAACCGACGCGAGAACCTGCTGGGCAGCCTCTGGATGGTGGCCGCCATGGCAGGGTTCGCGGTCGAAGACATGTTCCTGAAATCGGCGGCCTCTTACGTGCCGGTCGGGCAGGTGATGATTTGGTTCGGGTTGGGCGGCGCGCTAGGGTTCTGGGCCCTTGCGCTGCGCGCGGACGAGCCCATCTTTCCGAGCGATGCATTCGGCCGGACGATGCTGATCCGTAGCCTCTTCGAGGTTTGCGGGCGACTCTTCCACACGCTGGCCTTCATCCTGACGCCCTTGTCTTCGACGACGGCCATTCTGCAAGCGACGCCCATCATCGTCGTCGCGGGCGCCGCGCTCTTCTTCGGCGAGAAGGTCGGGTGGCGGCGGTGGACCGCGATCCTGGTCGGGCTGGCGGGCGTGCTGGTGATCCTGCGGCCCGGCGCCGAGAGCTTCACGCTTCTGTCGCTGCTGGCAGTGGCCGGGATGCTCGGCTTCGCGGGCCGCGATCTGGCCACGCGGGCGGCGCCCAGGGCGCTTGGCACCTACGCGCTCGGGGTCTGGGGTTTCACGGCGATCGTTATCGCGGGCGCTGGGTTTTGGGCCTACGAGGGCGCGGCGTACGTCGCGCCGTCCGGCTCGGCGGCCCGCGATCTGGCCCTCGCGGTCCTTGTTGGCATCGCGGCATACGCTGCTTTGACCATCGCCATGCGCACCGGCGAAGTCGCGACGGTCACGCCGTTCCGCTATACGCGGCTGATTTTCGGCATGGCGCTGGGCGTCTGGGTCTTCGGCGAGAACGTCGATGTGGCAACCATCACCGGCAGCCTCATCGTCGTTCTGTCCGGTCTCTACATCCTGGCGCGCGGCCAACGCGCGGCTTAGCGCCCCACGCCGCCGCGCTGCCGGGCGCGGGTATCGCGCAGGATCTCGACCAAGATCGCGGTCAAGAGCCCGAACATGAGCAGACCGTTGCCCGCCGCCATGCCGCCCAGGAGCCGCCATTCGGTCGGCAAGATGATGTCGCCGAAGCCAAGCGTCGTGAAGGCCACAAGCGAGAAATAGACCGACGATTCGAAGGTTACGAAGATGTTCAGCAGGAAGAGCGCGATGGCCCAAACGAAGACGGCGAGCGACATCATCATAAGCGTCCAAACGAGCGACATCGACAGGATGACCATGAGCTTGGAGCCATGCGGCGGACGGATCGACCAGTTGTGCAGCCGGATCAGCAGCGCCTCGAGCCCCCACCACGAGAGCGTCGCGATGACGATGGTGGAGAGCGTGAGCAGGCAACCGATGGCGAATTGGGCGATCATGCGCCCATGTTCCCCCGACAGCCCGCCGGGTCAAGCGCGCTGGACAGGCGAAGACCCAAGGCCTATTTCGGCGCGGTCATGGCGAAGAAACCCGACAACCCCAACTACAAGGTCCTGGCCGAGAACCGGCGGGCGCGTTTCGACTATGCGATCGAGGACGATCTGGAGTGCGGGATTCAGCTCTACGGCTCCGAGGTCAAGTCGCTCCGAACCGGGCAGTCGAACATCGCGGAGGCTTATGCCGAGGTGGCCGACGGGGAGCTCTGGCTGGTCAACGCCTATATCGCGCCTTACGAGCAAGCGATGTTCGGGCATGAGGACCGGCGGCGGCGGAAGCTTCTGGCGTCGAAGAAGGAGATTTCCGATCTCTGGAACGCCACACGGCGGAAAGGCATGACGCTGGTGCCGCTGGTCCTCTACTTTAACCACCGGGGCATCGCGAAGGTGAAGATCGGAATCGCCAAAGGCAAAAAGGCGCCCGATAAGCGCGAGACGCAGGCCAAACGCGACTGGAACCGCCAGAAACAGCGGTTGCTGAAAGAGCACGGTTAGATACTGCGCTCGGTGAGTGCCCCTTTCCTTGAAACCGGCACGCGGGCAGGATGTCCCTTGGCCCGATGTGGGGTTTCTCAGATCGCGGCCTCGCCGGACCGCGCGTAGAGTCAGATCTCGCCCATCAGCGCGGGGTCGAACGGATAGCTTGTCAGGTTCTCGTAGCCGGTGTCTGTCACCAGAACTTGATCCTCGAGCTTGATCGAGAAATCGCCGCCGACCTCCCCCACCAGAGCCTCAACGCAGAGGACCATGCCCGGCACGAGCTCATAGTCGAATGCGCCCGGGACCATCTTGTCGGGATAGGCGATGAGCGGCCATTCATCGCAAAGCCCAACGCCATGCATCAGGCAGCCGTATTTGAGCTCCTGGTACTTGTCGTCGAGCCGATGGGTGTTGGCGGAGATATCCTCGATTCGAGCGCCGGGGCGTATCATCTCCATGTTCGTCATGATGTGCTCATGCGCGTGGCGCATGGCGTAGATCATGTCGGGACGCGGCTTTTGATCGCCCACCCAGATCGTGCGCGAGATGTCGGTGCAGATGCCGTAGCTGCCCACGAGGTCGGTGTCGTAGGCGATGATCTCGTTGTTCCGGGGGCGGCGCGGCCCGCATTCCTGAAACCAGGGATTTGTGCGGGGGCCGGAGGCGAGGAGCCGGGTTTCGATCCACTCGCCGCCGCGCCGGATGTTCTCGGCGTGCAGGACCGCCCAGATGTCATCCTCGGTCACCTCGCCGCCGGGCACATGCTCGCGCGCGAAGGCCTCCATGATCCCGATCGCGGTCTCGCAGGCGTGGACCGAACAGCGCATCGCCCTGATCTCGTCGGGACCTTTGACGGCGCGGGCCTTCTCGGTGACCTCCTCGCCCTCCATGATCTCAATCCCCTCGCCCTCCAGGGCGCGAACCGCGTGCAGCATCGCCTTGTCGACCGCGAGCCGCCGGTTGCCGCCGCCATGGTCGCGGAGGAGGTCCTTGATCTGCGCGGCGAAACGTCTGGCGGCGTCGAACGCCTTGTCGCCCCGGTCGAAGTAGAAAAAGTCCGCGCCGGACCGCGCCTCGCGGACCAGAGGGTTGAACGAGGTGAGGAATGGAGAGTTCTTGTAGTCCCAGATCACCATGTAGCCGTCGGCGCCAAGAAAAAGCGCCCGGAACGGGTTGTGCGTGTTCCAAAGCTGCATGTTGGTGGAATCGGTCGCGTAGCGGATGTTCAACGGATCGAACATCAGAAGGCCGCCATAGTCGCGGTCGGCGACGTGCTGCGTCAGCCGCTTCCAGCGGTAGCGCCGCATCTCCTGCAAATCCGGCAGCTCCAGCCCCGCCGCAGCCCATTCGTCGAAGGCGAGAGGCGTCGGCCCGATCTCGATCCGGTCGGCATCGTTCGGGGTGTTGTCGCCCAGCATGTCCCCAGCGCCGGGGTTGATCTTGCGGCGGTCGCGGTAGTGCTCGTTCATGCGGCGAAGGTTGGCAATGCGGACGCGGACGCGTCCCGCCGGAAAGCGACATGCGGTTGTCGGCGGCGAGCCACTGGTCGGGGCTGTACAGCCGGGCTATGGGGGGGCGGATGACCGCGCCCGTTCTTCAGTCGCATCTGCCCTACGCGCCCTGGCTCGACCCGGCGGCTTGGCGTCTGCCGGGGGTCCGTCCCCTGGACGCAGCTGATTGGCTCGCGCGTGATGACGCCTTCGCCGGGCAGATGGCGCTCCGCGACGCCCTGATCGACCAGCGGGAGCCCGAGGTTCACGCTTTGAATCCAGTGGCCCATGCGGCCGCCGGCGAATGCCTCGATCTGGTTGTTGAGGCGCTTTCCTCATCGGAAGGCTACGCGATCGGGCGGGACTCGATCACCCGGCCCGACGGCGTCGCGGTTCCCCTTGACCGGCGCAGCCCGCTTCTGACCATCGGCCGGCTCGTGCAGGAGGACATGTGCCTGCTGTTGAAGGGCCGGACGGG
>JASJAU010000038.1 GCA_030066855.1 Paracoccaceae bacterium
GAGACTGGGGTGGGTGGCGGAGACGAAGGGATTCGAACCCTCGAGACGGTTTCCCGCCTACTCCCTTAGCAGGGGAGCGCCTTCGACCACTCGGCCACGTCTCCGCCGCCGGGTCTATCAGCAGCGGCGTGCTGTTCACAAGGCGGAATCGGCCCTTCCTCTTGGCGGAAATGCTCCGGGGTTCATTGGCCCGAGGCGAAGAGGGGGAGAGCCCCTCGAGAGCGGCTTCAGCCGCTGTGCAGGAAGTGCAGAACGTCCCCGTCCTTCACCTCATAGCCCTTGCCCTCGACGCGCAGTTTGCCCGCATCGCGCGCCGCCTGCTCGCCGCCGAGGCCGATGTAGTCGTGGTAGGCGATCGTCTCGGCCCGGATGAAGCCCTTCTCGAAGTCACCGTGGATCACGCCCGCCGCCTGCGGAGCGAGCGTGCCGGCGCGGATCGTCCAGGCGCGCGATTCCTTCGGTCCGGCGGTGAAATAGGTTTGAAGGCCAAGGAGTTCGTACCCGGCGCGGATCAGCCGGTCGAGACCGGCCTCTTCAAGCCCAAGCTCAGCGAGAAACAGTTCCGCCTCGTCCGGCTCCAACTGGCTGATCTCCTCCTCGATCTTGGCGGAGATCACGACCGAGGCTGCGCCCTCAGCCGCCGCCATCTCGGCGATGCGGGCCGAATGCGCGTTTCCATCCGCCGCCTCGTCTTCCGACACGTTGCAGACGTAGAGAACCGGTTTGGCCGTCAGAAGCTGGAGCATGCTCCACGCCTTCCGATCCTCATTGGCGACTGGCAGGGCCCGGGCGGGCCGGCCGCTCTGCAATAGCGCCTCGGCCTCTTTCAGAAGCCGCTCCTGCTGCACCGCCTCTTTGTCGCCACCGCGCACCTTCCGGACGATGTTCTGAAGCCGCCGCTCGATCGACTCAAGGTCAGCGAGCATGAGTTCCGTCTCGATCGTCTCGGCATCCGCGACAGGATCGACACGGCCCTCCACATGGGTCACGTCACCGTCTTCAAAACAGCGCAGCACATGAGCGATCGCATCCACCTCCCGGATGTTGGCGAGAAACTGATTGCCCAGCCCCTCCCCTTTGGAGGCGCCTTTCACCAGCCCCGCGATATCGACGAAAGTCATCCGCGCCGGGATCACCTGCTTCGATTTCGCAATCCCGGCGATCCGCGGGAGCCGCGCATCCGGGACCGCCACCTCGCCGACATTCGGCTCGATCGTGCAGAAGGGGAAATTCGCCGCCTGCGCAGCAGCGGTCCGTGTCAGCGCGTTGAAAAGCGTCGATTTCCCGACATTCGGCAACCCGACGATCCCGGTCTTGAAACCCATGCCTCTGGTCCTTTTCGTTCGGCCCCGCCTCTACCCGCCACACCGCATGGGCGCAAGCTGTGCTAACGTACGGCGGGCAACCAGGGAGGCGACACATGCAACCGACCCCATACCTGTTCTTCAATGGCGATTGCGCGAAAGCGATCGAGGCTTACGCGCGGATACTCGACGCTGAGATCGTCTCCACCATGGCGGCCGGCGACATGCCGGATTTCCCGGTTCCTGAAGACAAGAAGACCTGGCTCGCGCATGCCGAACTGAAGATCCGCGACGGGTCGCTCATGGCGTCCGACAACATCATGGGCGAAAGCGCCAAGATGCAAGGATGCTCGGTCATGCTGAGTTTCGCCGCCAAATCCGAGGCCGAGGCAGTGTTCAACGCGCTTGCGGAGGGCGGGTCAGTAGAAATGCCATTCGAGCCGACATTCTGGAGCGCCGGGTTTGGCACCCTCTCCGACCGATACGGCGTCCGTTGGATGATCGGGACCGACGAGGCGGCCTGACGCGCCCTTGCTAGCGCTGGCGGGCGTCGCGCTCCCGCCGGTCTTCACGGGACGCAAAAATGATGAACCAGGCCAGCAGGATGAACATCGGGTGGGTCAATCCGCCTGTGAAAAAGATCGCGGGCAGCCAGATGAAGAAGACGAGGACGCCCAGGAACGGCCGTCCGGCGAAGACGATGGAAAGGGGCGGGAGGAGGATGGCGAAGACGTAGTTCATGCAAGTCAGGTGGGTATCGCAAACCGCGCTGTCCAGCCCTCGCGGAGAACGGACGTTTCAACTGCCTTCAGCCGTCTCGTCATTGATCTTGGACGCAAGGTCGGGCAAGGGAAGCGAGAGACCGGACCGGAGAGCGCAGATGACCCGCATTGACGCCAAATTCGCCAAACTCAGGGCGGACGGCCAAAAGGCCTTCGTGGCCTACATAATGGCGGGCGACCCGGACACGGCGACTTCGCTCGAGATTATGAAGGGCCTGCCCTCCGCCGGCGTCGATATCATCGAGCTTGGCATGCCGTTCACCGACCCGATGGCGGACGGACCAACCATCCAGCTCTCGGGGCAACGTGCGCTCGAAGGCGGTCAGACGCTCCAGAAGACGCTCGACATGGCCCGCGCCTTTCGGGAAGGCGACAGCGAGACGCCGATCGTCATGATGGGCTACTACAACCCGATATACTCGCGCGGCGTGGACAGGTTTCTGGCCGACGCGGTGGATGCGGGGATCGACGGTCTGATCATTGTCGATTTGCCCCCTGAGGAAGATGATGAGCTCTGCATCCCTGCGCAGGCCGCCGGGCTGAACTTTATCCGCCTCGCCACGCCGACGACCGATGACAGGCGTTTGCCGAAGGTTCTGCAGAACACGTCAGGGTTCGTCTACTACGTGTCGATCACCGGCATCACCGGGGCGGCGAACGCGATCGCGTCTGACGTGGGGCCGGAGGTTTCGCGCATCAAGGCCGCCACGGATCTGCCGGTTGTGGTCGGGTTCGGCATCAAGACGCCCGAGGGCGCCGCCGGCATAGCGCGCGTGGCCGACGGGGCCGTGGTCGGGTCGGCGATTGTCGAGCGCATCGGCAGGGGCGACGCCCCAGACGACGTGCTGTCCTTCGTCGCCTCGCTTGCAGAGGGGGCCCGCGCCGCCTGACGCGCTCAGGGCGTGTCGAAGGTCAGCGCGTCGGGGTCTTCGGTCAGCCTGGCGTACCGGCTGTCCGTAACCGCATCGAACGCATTGTCCTTCGGTTTGCCGGACTGACCCGACCAGAACGCCAGAGAAAACATCGATTCGATGAGGGACCCGGCCAGCACGATGGCCGCAACGATTAGAAGCTCCATTGGAACGTCCTTTCACTCACTACTCGCGGCGGGAAACATTACAGCGCGCCGCGCGCCGGTTGCCCGGACGAACCAATGCCCGGGCCGATCAGGAGGCGACGTGCCGTCTGATCAAACGCCGTAGGGCGCATACTCCCGAGACGCGGGATAGGACGCCGCTTTCTCGAAGAGCTTGTCTTCAGCCGACATGTTCTGACGTTCTTCCTCGACCCGCTTGCGCTCGGTCTCAAAGGCGCGTTTTGCCTTCGCCGCCTTGTACCAGATCAGCAGGAACAGAAAGAAGAAGGAGGGGGAAAGGTACGCTGCATAAAGCAGGTACGCCTGCATCTCACTCATAACCACAACCACTTGTTACACATACACGCAAAGACCTTTATACAAATTGATTTTGGCGCGGCTTCGACTGAAATCTGACTATTTCGCCACATTTCGGTGTCGTCTCGGAAACAAAAAAACCCGGGCGTTTCCGCCCGGGTGAGGTTTAAAAGACTGACAGGAAGGAAGATCAGCCTTTCGAGAAGTCCGGATAGGCCTCCATGCCCAGCTCGGTCGTGTCGAGCCCTGCGAGCTCGGCGTCCTCGCTGACGCGGATTCCCATGATGCCCTTGAGCACCATCCAGAGAATGAAGGACGCGCCGAAGGTGAACACCCCGTAGGCGACAATGCCCGTCACCTGGTTCACGATGCTCGCGTCGCCGTTGTAGAAGACGACCGCGATGGTGCCCCAGATGCCTGCGAACAGGTGGACCGGAATGGCGCCGACAACGTCGTCGATCTTGAACTTGTCGAGCATCGGGACGGTGAAGACCACGATAACCCCGCCAATCGCGCCGATCCAAAGCGAGCCGAAGAGCGTCGGAGCCAGAGGCTCAGCCGTGATCGACACGAGGCCGGCGAGGGCGCCGTTCAGCACCATGGTCAGATCGACCTTGCCGTAGACCACCTGGGTCAGGATCAGCGCGGCGACGGCGCCGGAAGCGGCAGCCATGTTGGTGTTGGCGAAGATCCGCGACACATCGGTCACGTCGCCCACGGTGCCCATGGCAAGTTGAGAGCCGCCGTTGAAACCGAACCATCCGAGCCACAGGATGAAGGTACCCAGGGTGGCGAGGGCGAGGTTCGAGCCCAGCATCGGATGGACCTTGCCGTCCGGTCCGTATTTGCCAGCGCGCGCGCCGAGAACGATCGCGCCTGCGAGCGCCGCCCAGCCGCCGACCGAGTGCACGACGGTCGACCCTGCGAAGTCCGAGAAGCCCATCTCAGACAGCCAGCCACCGCCCCACTGCCAGGAGCCGGAGATCGGGTACATGACGCCCGTCAGAACCGCCACGAAGATCAGGAACGGCCAGAGCTTGATCCGCTCGGCAAGAGCGCCTGAGACGATCGACGCGGTCGCGGCCACGAACATCAGCTGGAAGAAAAAGTCCGAACCGACAGAGGCGTAGTCCAGCGTGGCGTCCTCGGCCGCAAGGCCGACCGCCTCAAGCTCCGTGTACGAAAACCAGGGGCCCATCCAGCCGCTGATCCACCAGCCGTCTCCGGGGTACATCAGGTTGAAGCCGATCAGCCAGTACATGATCGAGGCGATCGAGAAGAGGCCGATGTTCTTGGTGAGCTGCATCGTGACGTTCTTGGAACGCACCAGGCCCGCCTCGAGCATGGCGAAGCCGGCCGCCATGAAGAAGACGAGGAAGCCCGCCATCAGGAACAGAAGCGTGGTGAATATGTAGGGCGTGACGTCCGGCGCGTCCTGCGCCAAGGCCGCCGTCGGGACGATCAGGGCGAGCGCCGCGACGGGAAGTGTTTTATTGAGGTTCATGGTCCTTATCCCCTTTACGCGCGTCAGATCGCGTCTTGATCGGTCTCGCCCGTCCGCACGCGCAGCGCGCTCTGGACGTCGAGTACGAAGATTTTGCCGTCGCCGATCTTGTCGGTCTTGGCGGTGGTCGCGATGGTCTCGACGACCTGATCGGCCATGGCGGCCGAGACGACGATCTCAAGCTTGACCTTGGGCACGAAGTTCACGGCGTACTCGGCGCCGCGATAGATTTCTGTGTGACCCGATTGCGAGCCGAAGCCCTTGATTTCGGTGACCATCATGCCGCGCACCCCGATCGAGGTGAGGGCTTCCCGCACCTCCTCGAGCTTGAACGGCTTGATCGCTGCAATGATGAGTTTCACGAGGCTCCCCTTCCGTAGAGGCGACGCCCAGACGCGTCGCTTGCATGCGGAGGAAAGAGCCGTGCGAACGAACAAGACAAGAAAACCTGGGACGGATTCAGCGCGCCATTCGCCCCCTGTCGCTAAGATTTTGCACAAATTGTGCGCTTTGACTGTTTTTTAGGCACAACAGAAATGCTGCAACTGCAGCATGGACACCGAATGCCGCTCCACTTTCTGGTCGAACATCCCTATGTTGGCGGGAAGGCAGGAACGGAACCGAGTGCATGAGTGGGTCGAAAAAGAGCCGCCCTCGGCTGGTGGCGGACAAGCGGTATCCAAAGAAGAAAACCGCATCCAAGCCGGCGCCGACGCGCGGCAAAGCAAGGAAAACGCGCAAGAATCCCGCGCAGCGAAGACGCAATCCAATCACGTGGCTGTTCAGCGTGGTCTTTCGACTTGTCTGGGGAATCGGCTGGCGATCAACGGCGCTCGCCCTTATCGCCGTCGCGGGGGCGGTGCTCTTTTACGCGGCCACCCTGCCCCCTGTGAGCACGCTGCTCGACGCAAGAGCGCGGGGGTCGGTCACGCTTCTTGACCGGGACGGAACGATCTTCGCCTGGCGGGGCGAGCAATTCGGCGGTCGGATAACTGCCGGCACCGTCGCGCCTGACCTGAAGAACGCCATCATCGCCACCGAGGACAAAAGGTACTACGGCCATTTCGGCATTTCACCGCGCGGCATCGCCAGCGCGATCCGCATCAACCTGCGCGAGGGGCGCGGGCCGCTACAGGGTCATGGCGGTTCCACGATCACCCAGCAGACAGCCAAGCTCCTCTGCCTCGGCACGGAGTACGATCCCGCGTCCGGCATGAGCGAGGCCGAGTTTGAAACTGATTGCCGCCGCACCACGCTGACCCGCAAGATCAAGGAAGCCGTCTACGCGATGGCGATGGAGCTGCGATACTCCAAAGACGACATCCTGACGATCTACCTGAACCGCGCCTACCTCGGCGCCGGATCGCGCGGGTTCGAAGCTGCCGCCCAGCGCTATTTCGGCCGCTCCGCCAACGAGGTGCTGCCTGCCGAAGCCGCCATGCTCGCCGGTCTTCTCGTCGCGCCGTCCCGCTTCGCGCCGACCGCAAACCTGCAGCGCTCCCGCGACCGGGCCAATCTGATCATCGGTTTGATGGAGGATCAGGGCTATCTGACCGCGCCCGAGGCCAATGACGCGCGGCAAAACCCCGCGCGGCTTTCCGAGGCCGCCGAGGCGCGCGCGGGCGGCTACTTTGCCGACTGGGTCATGGATCAAGGGCCGAGCTTTCTCACGGATGAGACGACCGAGGACGTGGTCATTCGCACGACCTTCGACCAAGACATCCAGACGGCTGCGGAGGAAGCGCTGCAGTGGGTCTTCGACAACAAGGTGCGCGAGGGGTCTGAGGCGCAGGCCGCCATCGTCGTCATGAGCGCCGACGGCGCCGTCAGGGCCATGGTGGGCGGGCGCAAGTTCCGGGGCGTTGCTGGCCAGTTCAACCGGGCGATCCAGGCCAAGCGTCAAACCGGCTCGGCCTTCAAGCCCTTCGTTTATGGCGCGGCGCTTGATCTGGGGTATTCCCCGAACGACCTGATCATCGACGAACCCTACTGCCTCGACATCCCGGGGTCGGGTCGCTGGTGTCCTGAGAATTACACCAATGATTTCAAAGGTCGCGTAACAATGACGGACGCCCTGGCGCAGTCGATTAACGTGCCTGCGGTCAAGGTCTTCGAGACCGTCGGCCGCGAGTCGGTAGTGAATATCGCTGCGGATTTCGGCATCGAGAGCGACATTGCGGTCGGTCCAGCGGTGGCCTTGGGCGCCTCCGAATCCACGCTCCTTGAAATGACGGGCGCTTATGCCGGCATTCTGAACGGCGGATCGTCTGTCGAGCCCTACGGCTTGATCGAACTCAGCCTGAAGGGCGACGACCGCCCGCTTCTGGAGCAGGAGGGCGGGATCGGCGAGCGCGTGATCAGCCCCAACGCGGCCCGCCAGCTTGTCTATATGATGAGCCAGGTGTTGGAGCGCGGCACGGGCGCGCGTGCGCGACTTGGCAGCCGACCCGCCGCCGGCAAGAGCGGCACCACGCAGGCCGCACGGGACGCCTGGTTCATCGGTTTCACCGCCGACTACGTGGCGGGCGTCTGGATGGGCTATGACGACAACACGCCGCTTACTGGCGTGACGGGCGGCGGGCTTCCCGCCGAGATCTGGCGCGAGACGATGTTAAGGGTGCATGAAGGCCTGCCCGCCCGCGCGCTGCCCATGGCGACGCCGGAGCGGGGTCGCGAGATCGCCCGCGAGACCCGCCGCCCCGGTCAGAATGCCGCGGAGAACGCGGTCGAACGGGTCATCCTGAACGTGCTGAATGAGTTATTCGGCACCCGCTGAGCGTCAGCCAGCGGCCTCGATGAACGCGCGGATCAGGTCGGGGTCCTTGCGTCCGGGCGCGGATTCGACACCGGATGAGACGTCGACCTGCCGCGCGCCCGTCAGCCGAACAGCCTCAGCTACATTCTCAGGCGTCAAACCGCCCGCGAGCATCCAGGGGCGGCTCCAGCGCCGTCCGGCGACCAGCCGCCAGTCGAAAGACAACCCGTTGCCGCCCGGAAGCTCGGCGTCTTTCGGCGGCTTGGCGTCAATCAGGATCTGATCGGCAACGGCCTCGAATGCCGGAAGCCGTTCGAGATCCGCTTCCTCTGCAATGCCGACCGCGCGCATTATCGGCAGGCCGTACCGCTCCCGCACTGCGAACACGCGCTCCGGCGTCTCGCTCCCATGGAGTTGGAGCATGTCCACGGGCACCGACCCGGTAAGGTCATCGAGAAAGTTGTCCTCGGCATTCACGGTCAGCGCCACTTTGACAACACCCGGCGGGACCGTCACCGCGAGCTCTCGGGCGGTGTCGAGCGAGACATTGCGCGGTGATTTCGCGAAGAAGGTGAACCCCACATAGGCCGCCCCCGCCTCAACGGCGGCAGCCACATGTCCAGGCTGCGAAAGCCCGCAAATCTTGCATCGAATGCGCTCGGTCATCGGGTTTTGAGCCGTTCAGGCCGCTCAGCGTCCGTCCAGGATGGCGAGGACGTCGTCGCCATTGCCGGCTTTCGGCTTGGCGACTGTCTTGACTTCCTGCTCAAGCTCGACGCGGCGCCTCCTCTCGGTCGAGGCTTCCGCGCGGTGCTTGTGCTCGCGCACCCATTCCCAGACAAAGCCCAGGAGGACGCCGGCGCCCACAGCAACCAGGAGGATTGTGAAGACCGGGAGCGTGATCTGCCACGAGAAACCGAGCAGCCCCGTCAGTTCATCTGGCAGCAGATAGATCGTCAGCGGCGCCCGGTTCGCCATAGCGACGGTGATCAGAACAATCGCCATGGCAATTAGAACGGTGTAGCGGATGTATCGCATAAGACCTCTGTCTATTTCCCGTTCAAACGGTCTCGCAGAAGCTTCCCCGTTTTGAAGAACGGCACGTGCTTTTCTTCCACCTGAACGCTTTCACCCGTTCTCGGGTTCCGACCAACCCGGGCGTCGCGCTTCTTGACAGAAAACGCGCCAAAGCCGCGCAGCTCGACGCGGTCGCCCCGCGCCATCGCCTCAATGATCTCGTCGAAAATGGTCGAGACGATCCGCTCCACGTCGCGTTGATAGAGGTGGGGGTTTTCGTCGGCGATTTTCTGGACCAGTTCCGATCGGATCATGGCGTCCCCCCCGGGCGTATTCTGTTGTTTGTTCGGTCTTGCCCGGCAATTCCGCGCCGACCGTATCTGTGGACTATAGGCGGAAAGGCTCTCAATCGGAACAGAGGAGAAAGCGGAAACTGCAGGATTCTCGAGCGTAGCGCCCTGAATTCCGTGGATAATTGAGGCTCGCGCGCGGATTTCCGCATACCCGCGATCCGCTCCCCGACCATTCTGCGTCGCGGCGAGCGCCGCGATTCGCGCCTCTCCTCAATCAAAAAGCCCCGCGGCGACGCCGCGGGGCCTCTCTTCCCGAAACGGGAGGATTTACTTGTCGTCGCCCTTGAGCGCCGCGCCGAGAATGTCGCCAAGCGATGCGCCGGAATCGGACGAGCCGTACTGCTCCACCGCTTCCTTCTCTTCGGCGATCTCCCTGGCTTTGATCGAAAGTCCAAGGCGGCGCGTCTTGGGATCAACGTTGGTGACCCGAACGTCGACCTTGTCGCCAACCGAGAACCGCTCGGGCCGCTGTTCGGACCGGTCGCGGCTGAGATCTGAGCGGCGGATGAAGGACTTCATGCCCTCGTATTCCACCTCGATGCCGCCGTCCTCGATCGAGGTCACAACCACAGTGACGATCGAGCCGCGCTTCACGCCGTCGACCACCTCGGTGAAGCTATCGTCGAGCGCTTTCACGGAGAGCGAGATCCGCTCTTTCTCGACATCGACCTCGGTCACGACCGCCTTCACGACATCGCCCTTGCGGTAGTCCTGAATAGCCTCCTCGCCCCGCTGGTCCCAGCTGAGGTCGGAGAGGTGGACCATGCCGTCGATGTCGTTGTCGAGACCAATGAACAGCCCGAACTCGGTGATGTTCTTGACCTCGCCTTCGACCGGCGTGTTGACCGGGTGGCTTTCGGCGAAGACCTCCCACGGGTTGCGCATGGTCTGTTTGAGACCGAGCGAGACCCGGCGTTTGGCGCTGTCGATCTCCAGAACCATCACGTCGACTTCCTGAGAGGTCGATACGATCTTGCCCGGATGGACGTTCTTCTTGGTCCAGGACATTTCGGAGACGTGGACGAGGCCTTCGACGCCTGCTTCAAGCTCAACGAAAGCGCCATAGTCGGTGATGTTCGTCACGCGGCCATGGTGGACCGAGCCGAGCGGGTAGTTCGCCTCGACGGCATCCCACGGATCGTCCTGAAGCTGCTTCATGCCAAGGCTGATGCGGTGCGTCTCTTTGTTGATCTTGATGATCTGGACTTTGACCGTCTCGCCGATCGACACGATCTCGGACGGATGGTTCACGCGGCGCCAGGCCATGTCGGTGACATGCAAGAGGCCGTCGACACCGCCAAGGTCGACGAAGGCGCCATACTCGGTGATGTTCTTGACCACGCCGTCGACAGCGTCGCCTTCCTGGATCTTAGAGATGACCTCGGCGCGCTGTTCGGCTCGGCTCTCTTCCAGAATCGCGCGGCGCGAGACGACGATGTTGCCCCGGCGACGATCCATCTTGAGAATCTGGAACGGCTGCTTCAGGCCCATGAGAGGGCCTGCATCGCGCACCGGACGCACGTCCACCTGACTGCCGGGCAGGAACGCGACCGCGCCGCCCAGATCGACTGTGAAGCCGCCTTTGACCCGGCCGAAGATCGCGCCCTCGACGCGAGCGTCGTCGGCATAGGCTTTTTCCAGCTTGTCCCAGGCGGCCTCACGGCGGGCCTTGTCGCGGCTGATGACCGCCTCGCCCCGCGCGTTCTCGACACGATCGAGGAAGACCTCGACCTCGTCGCCAATGGCGATCTCGGGCGCTTCTCCGGGATTTGCGAATTCTTTGAGTTCGACACGGCCTTCCATCTTGTAGCCGACATCGATGATGGCTTGTCCTGCTTCAATCGCGATGACTTTGCCTTTGACGACAGACCCCTCGTTGGGCGTGTCGATTTCGAAGCTTTCGTTCAGGAGGGCTTCGAACTCCTCCATGGTTGCGTTTGCCATACGGCTCTAATTTCCTTCTTCGATTTCGCTGGCCGCGCGGTTGTGTCCGCCGGTCTTTGGGTTGGTCCTGACGGTCGATCCGTGAACCGCAAATAAGAAGGGTCGGTGGTGACCGACCCTGCTCTAGTCTATGCGCTCACGACTGTCCCGCCGCTTCGACGGGGGGTCTATAGGGGCAACGCGCCAAAAGAGCAAGAGCGCTCGGCCTCAGCCGCCAAACGGTTTTTTCGGCGGCTCGTCGAATGATGGATTGAGATCGGGGAACAGCTCGCCCGTCCCATCGCCGGCCTTCCGCATCCAAGGCAGCGGCGCGGCGAGCGCCTCCGCCCGCGCCCACGGGAAGTATCCGAGCGCGCCCTTCGCCGGAATGGGATCGCACATGACGGCGTTCTCGAGGACAAGACCCATTTGCCCGCCGAACCACTCGCTTTCGCTGGCCGTGACAATCGCCACGACATCGACGGCGCCGATAATGGCTCCACGTGGCAGGTCCAGGGCAGCCGGACACCGCACGCCATGCCTGTCCAACCGCCAGACCGCCCACTCGAACTCTTTGCGGGTCATCCCGGCCGCCGCGTGGATGGCGATCCGCCGGCAGGTCATCTGCCCCGCCCGGATAGAGCCCTCTGACCGGTTTTCGACCGCCTTGAAGCCCGCGACGATCGCCCAGGCCCAAGGCTGGCGCACCGACAGCGCCACGTCCGGCAGGTCAGCGGCCGGCAATCCCCGCCTCAACAATGGTTGTTGCTGAGGCCACGGCCTCCTCAATCGAAAGCGCCGACGTATCCAGCGTGACCGCATCCTCTGCCGCCTTGAGCGGCGCGTCCGTGCGGCCCATGTCCCGAGCGTCGCGAGCGCGCACCTCCCCCAGCACCGCGTCGAAATCCGCCGCCTGACCGGAGGCGACCAACTCGTCATAGCGCCTCCGCGCTCTTATCTCGGCGCTGGCCGTCACGAAGATCTTCACCTCCGCCTTCGGGCAGATCACGGTGCCGATGTCCCGCCCGTCCAGAACAGCGCCGCCGTCTCGGCGGGCGAACTCGCGCTGGAACGCGACCAAAGCCGCCCGAACCTCTGGCATTGCCGCGACCTGGCTCGCCGCCTCGGCGACCGCCTGCGTGCGCAGATCGTCCCGCGCGATGTCCCTATGCCTAAGCGTTGCGGCGGCAAGTTCTGCCGGGTCTCCGTCCAAAACCCTTCGCCCGACCGCGCGGTACAAGATCCCCGTATCAAGATGGGCGAAGCCGAACCGCTCCGCGACGGCCCGACTGATCGTGCCCTTGCCGGCGGCGGCCGGTCCGTCAATCGCAACCGTGAAGATCACAACGTTCCGCCATGGGTCCTCGATTTAGGTTTTGACGCCTCGAAGCCGCTTCAAACGGCGGCCTTCAGCGCGTCGGCAAGGTCCGTCCGCTCCCAGGAAAACCCGCCGTCCGTCTCCGGCGCCCGGCCGAAGTGACCGTAGGCCGCTGTCCGCTGAAAGATCGGCTTGTTGAGCGCCAGATGCTCCCGAATGCCGCGCGGTGAAAGGTCCATCACCTGGTTGATCGCCTTCTCGATCTCAGCAGGCGCGACCTCGCCCGTGCCGAACGTGTCGGCATAGATCGAAAGAGGCTTGGAGACGCCGATGGCATAGGACAGCTGGATCAGGCACTTCTCGGCCATTCCGGCTGCAACGACGTTCTTCGCCAGATAGCGCGCCGCATAAGCCGCCGAGCGGTCAACCTTGGTCGGGTCCTTGCCCGAAAACGCGCCGCCCCCATGCGGCGCGGCGCCGCCATAGGTGTCCACAATGATCTTCCGGCCCGTGAGCCCCGCGTCGCCGTCCGGCCCGCCGATGACGAATGTGCCGGTGGGGTTCACCCACCATTCGGTTGCTTCGGTCAGCCAGCTCTCGGGCAGCACCTCGCGAATGTACGGCTCGACGATGTTCCGGATGTCATCCGAGGTCTGATCTTCGCTCTCATGTTGTGTCGAGAGCACGATAGAGGTCACCTCGACCGGCTTTCCGTCCTCGTAGCGAAGCGATATCTGTGATTTCGCATCGGGCCTGAGCGCCGGTTCCGCGCCGGATTTACGGGCTTCGGCAAGCCGCCGCAGGATCGCGTGGGCGTAGTGGATGGGTGCGGGCATCAGCTCCGGCGTCTCGTCCACCGCATAGCCGAACATGATCCCCTGATCGCCTGCGCCCTCGTCCTTGTTTTCCTTAGCGTCCACGCCCTGTGCGATATGCGCCGACTGCTCGTGCAGAAAGTTCATGACGTGGCAGGTGTTCCAGTGGAACTTGTCCTGCTCGTAGCCGATGTCCTTGATGCAGTCGCGGGCGATCTCGCCGATCCGACCCATGAAATTCTTCAGCCGGTCCTTGTCCGAAAGCCCGACCTCGCCGCCGACAACAACCATTCCCGTTGTCGCGAATGTCTCGCAGGCCACGCGCGCTTCCGGCTCCTCGGTAAGAAAGGCGTCCAGCACGGCGTCTGATATCCGGTCGCAGACCTTATCCGGGTGGCCTTCCGAGACGCTCTCGGAAGTGAAGACATAGTTCTGACGGTTCATGTAAGCGCTCCATTGAAATGCATCCCGTCACGCCAGGAAGCCGTTGTGACGGTCAGAGGCGGGTATTACGTTCGACGCCGGTTTGCAACGGGGTTCCTTCGGCCTGCGACCCAAAGCGCGGTCAAGGCGGCGGCGAGCCCGAGCAGGAGCGGCCAATTGCCGAAACGGGCGTAGAACGTCATCCGCCCGGCCTCCACCGTCGCGTCGGCAAACCCGCTCCGACCAAGCGGCACCTCTGAGGCCGGATCGATCCGTCCGAAGGGGTCGACGACGGCCGAAACCCCGCTGTTCGCCACGCGGACCATCGAGAGCCCCTGCTCCGCCGCCCGGAACCGCGCCTGGTCCAGGTGCTGATAGGGGCCCGAGAACCGCCCGAACCAGGCGTCATTGGTGATTTGCAGAAGGTAGTCGGCCCGCCCCTCCGCGCGGAACACATGTCGCGCAAAGATACCCTCATAGCAAATCATGGGGAGCGCCTGCCCAAGCGGCGTCTCCAGAAGCGTCACGCCCGCGCCGGTCGAAAACCCGTAGTTTGAGGCGGCGGCCATGGCGCGGACGAAGTCCAAGCGCAGAGGAATGTACTCTCCGAATGGCACCAGATGGACCTTGTCGTAGGACCGCGCGACAGCGCCGTCCGAGCCAAGCATGACCATACTGTTGTACCAGTCATCCTCCTCGCGCCGGTTGATCCCGAGGATGAGCGCGCTGCCGTCCGCCGCGCTCGCAGCCGCCTGGATTACCCCGCCAGCAACGTCCAGCGGATAAACCACGGCCGCCTCCGGCCAGACGACGAGGTCCGGTCTTGCCGTTCCCTCTGACGGAGCGCGCGTGAGCTCGAGAAGCAGGTCAATGTGACCGGGCACGCGCTCGGGAACCCACTTCTCCGCCTGCGGGATGTTCGGCGCGACCAAACGGACGGTTCCAAGCGTATCCAATGGTTCCGTCGACCGCATGCTCTGAATGCCTGCCCAAAAAAGCCCGCCCAGCAGCGCTGCGGAAAGCGCGGCGCCGGCCTGCCACCGCTTCCAAACGAGGGGCAGCGCGGCGGCCAGAAGCGTCAAGGCCGTCAGCCCGTAGGACCCCGTCCAGGCGCTCGCGACGCGAAGGGGTGTGTCCGCCCAGATGTAGGCCGCCATGCCCCAGGGAAAGCCCGTCAGGATATGGCCCCGAACCAGCTCCATGACCGAAAGGCAAAGCGCCCACCCAAGCGCCCGATTGCCGCCAATCCGAACCGCAAGCCAAGCCGCCGCGGCCCAGAAGAGCGCGAAGCCAGCCGCCACCATTATCAGCGCGAACGGCGCCATCCAACCGTGCGTTTCGATGTCGACGAGGAAGGGCTGCACAATCCAGTGCAGCACCAGACCGAAGTAGCCCACGCCTCCCGCCCAGGCGGCGAGGATCAGCCTGTCCTGACGGACGATGAACCATGTCAGAACGGCGAACCCCAGAATCGCGACGGGCCAAAGACCGAAGGGGGCATGGCCAAGCCCAGCCGCCGCGCCCGCGAGAGCCGAGCGCAGGATCAGGGCCGCGCGTGTCACGCGCTACTCGGCCGCTTTGGCCATGCCAACGCGCACCCTCAGGCGCTTGATCCGCCGCGGGTCGGCGTCAACGACCTCGAAATCCAATCCAAGGGGATGCTTCACGACTTCTCCCCGCGCCGGCACGCGGCCGGCCAGCATGAACACAAGCCCGCCAAGGGTGTCGATCTCTTCCTCGTCCTCAGCCTCGACCAGCCGCTGGCCGATCTCGCCCTCGAACTCCGCGACCGGTGTCCGCGCCTGCGCGAGATAACAGCCCGCCGCCTCCTCAGTCCAGAAACGGCCCTCAGCGATGTCGTGCTCGTCCTCGATCTCTCCAATAACCTGTTCGATCAGATCCTCGATCGTGACCAAACCGTCGACACCGCCGTACTCGTCAATGACGAGCGCCAGGTGCATCCGGTCCGTCTGCATCTTCTGCAGCAGCACGCCGATCGGCATCGACGGCGGCGCGTAGAGAAGCGGGCGCAGCATCTTGGAGAGCGCGAAACGCTCGCCCGAGCCGTTGAATCCATGTTTAAGCGCGAAGTCCTTCAGGTGGACCATTCCCACCGGCGAATCCAGCGTGCCCTTGTAAACGGGCAAGCGCGTCAGGCCCGAGGATCGGAACACTTCGACCAGATCGTCTTTCTTGATATCCGTGGGAACCGCCGTGATCTCCACCTTGGGGATCATCACGTCCTCAACCCGCATGCGCGTCAGGTTGGAAAGGCCGACCGCGGGGCCGCCCGCAACCGGAACCATGGCCGAAGGCACGCCGCCATCGTCTTCATTGCTGCCGAGAGCTTCGAACAAGCGTCCGAAGAACCCTTTTGAGCTGTCCTCTAATTCGTCCCGCGCGCCGTGCGCTGCGCTAGAAGACCCGTCGCTCGTATCGCTCATTTTTCCTTTCCACTACGTATCCGGCCAATCCCGCCGTTCTTCCGCATATGGGTTCGGCAGGCCCAGCTTGGCAAGTATTGCGATCTCAACCGATTCCATCAAGTCGCCGTCTGCATCGCGCGAGTGATCGTAGCCCAGAAGATGCAATGTTCCATGAACGATCAAGTGGGTCAGGTGGTCTTCGAGCGGCTTTCCGGCGGCAGCGGCCTCGTCGAAGCAGGTTTCGAAGGCCAGCGCGATGTCGCCTAGCTCCCTCGCGCCTTCCGGCGTCTCCGGCTTGTCCCCCGCATTAGCTGCGCCTCGCTCCTCGCTCGGCCAGGACAGCACGTTCGTCGGAGCGTTCTTGCCGCGAAAGCCCGCGTTCAACTCCGCGATGCGGGCGTCGTCGCAGGCCAGAACGGCGACCTCCCAATCGGCAGGGTCCAACCCGCGATCGGCAAGCGCCGCGTCAACCGCCCTTGCAGCGAGCCCGCCGATCTCCAGACCGCGCCAGGGATCGGCCTCAATGATGACTTCCGCCGTCATGCCTCCCCTTCGCATGATCGGCGAACGCGCGCCAGAAGAGGCGAGACGCCGCTTTGTGATGGCCCCGCGATTCAATATGGTGGTTTCGATGCGAGAAGCCTTGGTTCCGCGCTCATTTGGAGAACGTGACATGTCCGAGACGTTTCGAAAGACGATCAACGCCATTTGCGAGCGACTCCCCGGCGCTGAGTGGTCCGATCCGTGGGGCGGGGGGCACGACGCCTGGAAGATCGGTGGTAAGATGTTCGCCTGCATGGGTTCGGTCGATCCGGGCGTCAGCGTCAAGACTCCGGACATCGAGACCGCCACGATGCTGATCGATGCGGGCGCCGGCCGACGGGCCAAGTATTTCCATCGGAGCTGGATCAATCTGCCCGAGGGCAGCAGCGAGGACGAGCTGCGCCACCGTATTCACATCTCCTACGACATCGTCCGTGCCTCGCTGACCAAAAAGGCCCAAGCGGCGCTTCCCGAAAGGGAGGAGAGCTAGGCGCCAGCTATTGCTCGAGCGCAGGAGCTGGCGAAAATGCCACAACCGCAAGAAACCGGAGGCGAAGACGCCATGACCGACCCCGTTTTTCCCGACCTAAAGGACGCCTCGGTGCTGATTACCGGCGGCGGCTCCGGCATCGGAGCGGCGCTGACCGAGGGCTTTCTCAGGCAGGGCGCGAAGGTCGCGTTCATCGACAAAGCGGACTCCGAAGGATTCGCAGCCGAACTTGAGGAGCGAACCGGCAACGCGCCGCTCTTTCTAAGAGCCGACATCACCGACATCATCGGGTTGAAGCAACGAATTGCCGAAGCAGCCGAAGCGAACGGCTCCATCACAATACTTGTGAACAACGCAGCGGACGATCAGCGCGTCGCCACGTTGGACGTCGACGAGTCCTTTTACGATGCTGCCCAGGCCGTCAATTTGAAAGCCCACTTTTTTGCCTGCCAAGCCGTCATCCCTGGAATGCGCGATGCGGGCGGCGGTTCGATCATTAATGTGACGTCGATCTCGTATATGATGGGTTTTGTCGGCCTTCCTGTCTACACGAGCGCTAATTCCGGACTGAACGGACTGACACGGTCGCTGGCGCGCGAGTTCGGCGCGGACAGAATCCGCGTCAACGCGCTCGCGCCCGGTTGGGTTCTGACCGACAAGCAAATGGAGATGTGGGCATCTGAAGTCGCCCTCGCCCACTTCATGGAACGCATGTGCCTGAAGGAGCACCTGAAACCCGAGGATATCATCGGTCCCTGTCTTTTCCTCGCCTCCTCCGCATCAGCCGCGATGACAGGGCAAGCTCTGGTGGTGGACGGCGGCGTGGTGGTGACCGGCTGATGTCAGGCGAAACGCGGTATGCCGATTGGATCGCGGTTGATTGGGGCGCATCCCGCATTCGCGCCTGGGCCATGCGCGGTCGCGAGGCGGTGGCAGGCACGGAAACCGCCGCTATGGATTTGGATCGAGAAGGGTTTGAGGAGGTCCTCGTGAACCTGCTCGACCCGTGGCTCGGAAAGGAGCCGACCGATGTCCTCGTCGGAGGTTTGGGAACCGCTCGTTTCGATTTGGCCGCCCGCGACGCGCCAGTCCCGGCAAAGCCGCTTGCCGCAGGCCTCGCCCTCGCGACAACCTCAGACCCCCGGCTAGCTGTTAGGGTGATCCCCGGATTGCAACAGTCCTCGCCCGCCGACGTCATGCACGGCGACACAACCCGGATCGCGGGCGTTCTTGCCGCTGAGCCGGATTTCGACGGCGTGATCTGCCTGGCAGGAGCGCATTCAAGATGGGCGCGGGTCTCTGCGGGCGAGGTTGTCAGTTTCCGAAGCTTCATGACGGTGGAGCTTCTTGAACTCCTCGCAGCCAGCTCGGCTTTGAGCGGTTCGATTGGTGACGGCTGGGATGAGGGGGCTTTTGTCGCCGCCGTCTCCGACGCCATGTCCCGGCCGGAGGCGCTCGCAGCGCGCCTGTTCAGCATCCGGGCAGAGGCCTTGATCGATGGACTGAGTGGCGATGCCGCCCGGGCGCAGCTGACGGGCTACTTAATCGGCGCAGAACTGGCCGCCGCGCGACCTTATTGGCTGGGCCAGAAGGTGCTGGTCGTCGGACCCCAACCTTATTTGGACGCTTACATGTCGGCGCTCTCCGCTCAAGGCGCGGCGCCAATCGCTGGCGACGAAACAGCCTCAATCTTGGCCGGTCTCTCTGCCGCCTACGAGACCGAAAAGGAGCTTGCGCCATGAGCCGCGTCCATGACCCCACGATTTGCGCCCTTGGCGAGGGGCCGCTCTGGCACCCGCTTCGCGAACAGCTCTTCTGGTTCGACATCATTCGCTACCGGCTCCATACGCGGGAAGGTGATCGTACGAAGACCTGGCAGTTCGACGAGCACGTTTCCGCGGCAGGCTGGGTCGATGAGGAGCGGTTCCTGATCGCCTCCGAGACCAAGCTTTTTCTCTTCAACGTGGAGACTGGCCAATCGGAAGACGTTTGTCCGCTGGAGGCAGACAATCACGCCACCCGCTCGAACGACGGGCGCGCGGATCCCTTCGGCGGCTTCTGGATTGGCACCATGGGCAAAGCGGCGGAACCGGGCGCGGGCGCGATCTATCGCTTCTACCACGGCGAGGCGCGTCTGCTCTATCCGAGCATCACCGTCCCCAACGCGATCTCCTTCACACCGGACGGCAGGTTCGCCTATTGGACGGATTCGCACCGAGGCCAGATCATGCGCCAGCCGCTGGATCCCGCCGATGGATGGCCGGAGGGAGAGCCGGCGCTCTGGCTCGATCTGTCGTCTGAAGGCATTATCCCGGACGGCGCCGTCGTGGACGCCGAAGGCAATCTCTGGAACGCGCAATGGCGCTCCTGGCGGGTGGCCTGTTACAGCCCCGAGGGCGCGTTCCTTCGCGCTGTGCCCTTCAACGCCTCGCAAACATCCTGCCCGGCCTTTGGGGGCGACAATCTGACGACGCTCTATTGCACCTCGGCGCGGGATTCTGTCGAAAGCAGGGATGAAAGGCCGTCCGCACAGCACGGCATGACATTTGCCGCCGACAACGTCGCACAAGGTCTGCCCGAGCGACAAGTCAAGCTCTGACATGGACCTCGGGCCAAGGCGTCGCCTTCGCCCTTTCCCTCGCCCCCGCCCCATGCGAGGGTCCGCCGAGACCAGAAGGAAGCCTCCATGCCCGTCACGCATTGCGTCTTCGACGCTTACGGCACGCTCTTCGATGTCGCCGCTGCCGCGCGGCTGACCGCCGGGCAGCCGGGGCAGGAGAAGCTGGCCGAGGTGTGGCCGAAACTCGCAGCCGACTGGCGCGCCAAACAGCTCCAATACACGTGGCTCCGCGCCATAACCGGGGACTACATGTCTTTCTGGGAGGTCACGAAAGACGGGCTGGACTGGGCGATGGAGGCCTCCGGGCTCGACGATCCGGTTCTGCGCGAAACACTTCTCGCGCTCTACTGGGAGCTTCCGGCCTACAAAGAGGTCCCGAAGATGCTCGCCACCCTGAAAGCCAAGGGATTTCAGACGGCGATCCTCTCGAACGGATCGCCTGACATGCTGGAGGGAGCGGTGGATTATGCCGGCGTGGGCATGTGGCTGGACGCGACGCTCTCGGTCGAAAGCGTGGGCGTCTTCAAGCCCGCGAAAGCAGTCTACGACATGGTCGGCGCCCGGTTTGAGACCGATCCGTCAGAGGTGATGTTCGTGTCTTCGAACGGATGGGACGCAGCAAGCGCGGCGCAATACGGCTTCAACACGGTTTGGGTGAACCGGGCGGGCGAGCCGATGGACCGGCTGCCCGTCGAACCCTCGCATGTCCTGACCGACCTCTCCACCATCCCAGACCTGGCAGGCCAGCTCTGATGCCCGATTTCCAAGCGCCAGACGGCACACGCCTTCACTACACCGACGAGGGGTCCGGCAAGGTCGTTCTTGCCCTCGCCGGCCTGTCGCGGAACGGAACCGACTTCGACTATGTCGCGCCCCACCTTGCAGACACCCGCCTCATCCGCCTGGATTATCGCGGTCGCGGCAAGTCGGAATGGGCTGACCCGGAGACTTACACGATCTCGACCGAGGCGGGCGACGCCCTCGCCCTCCTCGACCATCTGGGCATCGAACGCGCCGCGATCCTGGGCACATCGCGCGGCGGTCTCATTGCGCTCACCCTCGCAGCCATGGCCAAGCCCCGTCTGACCGGCATCTGCCTCGTCGACATCGGCCCGAAAATCGAACCTGCAGGCCTCGAGACGATCCGCAACTACATAGGCGTGAACCCGGCGGCCAAGACCTTTGAAGAAGCGATGGCAATACGCGCCACCCTGCTGGCCGGTTTCGAAAACGTGCCGGCGGAGCGCTGGGGGGAGGAGGTGCGAAAGCACTACGTTGAAACCAACGATGGGCTTCGGATCAACTACGATCCGCGCCTCCGTGAGAGCGTGTTGAAAGCCGCCGACGCGCCCGTGCCCGACCTCTGGCCGTTGTTCGATGCCGCCGAGGGCCTGCCGCTGGCGGCGATCCGGGGCGCGAACTCGGACCTCTTCTCATCCGACACGCTAGACGAAATGCGGCGCCGAAGACCGGACATGATTGCCGGCGTCGTCCCCGATCGCGGGCACGTGCCCTTCCTCGACGAGCCGGAAGCGATCGCCGCTATCCGGGCGTTTCTGGAGCGACTACCATGAATATCGAAAAGATCCGCGCCGCCGCCCGGCGCCTCGACGGGCATGCGGTAAGGACGCCGCTTCTCAACGCGCCGCTTCTCGACGCCGAGGCGGGCCGGCGCGTCTTCGTCAAGGCCGAGTGCCTTCAAAAGACCGGGTCCTTCAAGTACCGCGGCGGGAGGTCTGCCGTCTCAGCTCTGGACCCTGAGACGCGGGCCCAGGGCGTGATCGCCTTCTCGTCCGGCAACCACGCACAGGGCGTGGCGCTGGCCGCTCGCGAGCTTGGGGCGCCCGCCGTTATAGTGATGCCCTCCGACGCGCCCGCGCTGAAGATCGCCAACACGAAAGCACTGGGGGCCGAGGTCGTGCTTTATGACCGGGCGAAGGAGGACCGGGCGGAGATCGGCGCGCGGCTTTCCGGCGAGCGTGGGCTCACGCTCATCAAGCCCTTCGATGAACCGGAAGTGATTGCAGGACAAGGCACGACCGGATTGGAGATCGCCGCGCAGGCTCGAGCCGCAGGCGTTGAGGAGGGCGAGGTGCTTGTCTGTTGCGGCGGCGGCGGGCTGACCTCCGGCATCGCGCTGGCGCTGGAGGCGGAGGCGCCGGGCCTGCGGCCCCGGCCGGTCGAGCCTGAAGGGTTCGACGATGTCGCGCGCTCGCTCGCCACCGGCGCGATCCAGTCGAACGACCGACTCACCGGCTCGCTCTGCGACGCCATCATCACACAATCCCCGGGCGAGATCACATTTCCGATCATGCAGCGCCTCTGCGGCCCCGGCATTGTCGTCACGGACGAGGAGGCGCTTCGCGCCATGGCCGTGGCCTTCACCCGCCTGAAGGTCGTGCTGGAACCCGGCGGCGCGGTCGCGCTCGCCGCCGCGCTCTACCATGCCGAAGACAAGCGCGACATCATCGTCGTGGCTTCAGGCGGCAACGTCGACGCGCCCGTGTACCGGGACGCGCTTGCGCGCTTCGCCTGACCGGAGAGTGAGAGAGGGAGATCGCGATGCCGATGATCGAGCTTGGCGACATTGCCGTCCACTACCGGGAAGACGGCGATCCGGCAGGCCGGCCGGTCGTATTCTCCAATTCCCTTGGCACAGACCTGCGCCTTTGGGACGCCGTTATCGAGCGTCTGCCGCCTGAGCTGCGTCTGATCCGCTACGACAAGCGCGGTCACGGGCTGACCGACGCGCCGCCGGCGCCTTATTCAATGGGGTCGCTCGTCGCTGATGCCGAGCGTCTCCTCGATCAGCTCGAGGTCCGCGACGCCGCTTTCGTCGGCCTATCCATCGGCGGCATGATCGCCCAGGGGCTGGCCGCCAAGCGCCTCGACCAGATCCGCGCGCTTGTGATCTCCAACACGGCTGCCAAAATCGGCACGCGGGATATGTGGGCCGAGCGCATCGATGCCGTTGAAGAGTATGGGATCGAGGCCCTTGCCGACGCGACGATGGAGCGCTGGTTCACCTCAGCCTTTCGGGCCACGCCCGAACTCCGTAAATGGCGCAACATGATGACCCGCCAGCCGGCCCAGGGCTACACGGGCTGCGCCGCCGCAATCGCGGGAACCGACTTCCTAACGCCCACCTCTGGTTTGACACTGCCGACGCTCGCCATCGCCGGAAGCGAGGACGGCTCCACTCCGCCGGACCTTGTTCGAGAAACCGCGAACGTGATCAAGGGAAGCCGGTTCGCGTTGATCCGCGGCGCAGGCCATCTGCCCTGTGTGGAGAAGCCGGACGAGTACGTCGGGATCCTGACCGGCTTCCTCCGCGACGTCGGACACATCTGACAAACAACTTGTCGAAGCGTCGATGGCTATGCGATGTCCGTCGGACTGAGCGGTTTGACTGGTATCCATGCGCCTGCCCCTCGCCTTCGTGCTGATGACGACCATGATCGACTCGATGGGCATCGGGCTGATCCTGCCAGTCATGCCTGCGCTCTTGCGCGAGATCGGCGACATCCCGCTTTCCGAAGCCGCGCTTTGGGGCGGCGTACTCGCCACGTCCTTCGCGGTCATGCAGTTCCTCTTCGGCCCCGTGATCGGCGCTCTTTCCGACCGCTATGGACGCCGTCCGGTCATGCTCTGGTCGCTCCTGATCATGGCCGTCGACTATCTGGTCATGGCGGTCGCGCAGGCGTTCTGGCTTCTGTTCATCGGTCGCATCGTGGGCGGGATCGTCGCGGCGACGCAATCCACAGCGATGGCGTTCATGGCCGACATCTCGAAACCGGAGGAGAAAGCGGCCCGCTTCGGAATGATCGGCGCAGCCTTCGGGATCGGCTTCGTCCTCGGCCCCCTTCTGGGCGGCCTCCTAGCCGAATTCGGCACCCGCGCGCCATTCTACGCCGCAGCGGCGCTGGCCGCGCTGAACTTCGCCTTCGGGTACTTCGTGATGCCCGAGACGCTGGAAGAGGAACGACGCAGACCCTTCGAATGGGCGCGGGGCAATCCGCTTGGCGCGTTCAAACACGTGACCGGCAACCCCGAACTCCGCCGCCTCTTGATCCTGTTCTTCCTCTACCAGGTCGCCTTCTTCGTCTATCCTGCGGTCTGGGCCTACTACACCGAGGCGCGCTTTGGCTGGGGCCCGAGGATGATTGGCTTCTCGCTCGGCGCCTTCGGGATCGCGCTGGCGATTGTACAAGGCGGGCTGATCCGCCTAATCCTCAAGTGGCTTGGGGACAGAGGGACGGTCATCTATGGGCTCTGCTTCAACTTTTTCGCGTTCCTGTTCCTAGCCTTCGTTGAAAGCGGAACTGCGGCGCTTCTGTTCACCCCGCTGACCGCGCTCGGCGCCGTCGTCACGCCAGCTGTTCAAGGGATTATGTCGCGACTGACCGCAGACGATTCCCAGGGCGAGTTGCAGGGCGTCATGACCTCAACTGTTGCCCTCTCGATGATCATCTCTCCGTTGATCATGACCCAGGTCTTCGCCGCTTTCGCGGACGAGGGCGCGAGATACGTCCTTCCTGGCGCGCCTTTCCTGGTCTCGATGTTATTGATGGTCGCCTGCGCCGTCGTCTTCCTGGCCCGCCCCCCGCGCGGCGCGAGTGTGAAGCGCGGCTCATTCGGCAGATGACTTGTCGCATTCCGGCTTGCCCTCGCCTCCACCTCGCGCCAGCGTCGGCATCAAGGCACGGGAGATCGACATGAAACGTATTCGCGCCGCGGTTTGTCACGCCTTTGGCGAGCCCCTGAGCATTGAGGAGGTCGACCTCGCGCCGCCCGACGGACGCGCCGTCGAGGTCACGGTCTCGGCCTGCGCGATCTGCCACTCCGACATTTCCTATGCGGACGGTATCTGGGGCGGGACGCTTCCGGCAGTCTACGGGCATGAGGCCGCAGGCGTCGTGACCGCGCTTGGTCCGCAGGCCTCGGGGTTCACCCTGGGCGACCGCGTGATCGTCACGCTGATCCGTGCTTGCGGCGCATGCGCCTCCTGCGCGAGCGGGCGGCCGGTCGCCTGCGCCAGTCCCGGCGGCCCCGCGCCCCTGACCTTGCCGGACGGCACGCCCTGCCATCAGGCGATGGCCACAGGGGGGTTCGCCGAAAAGGTGGTGGTCGACCAAAGCCAGCTCGCGCACATCCCTGATGAGATTCCGTTCGACGTGGCATCTCTCCTCTCCTGCGGCGTGATCACCGGAGTCGGCGCGGTGGTGAACGCCGCGCAGGTCCGTCCAGGCGAGGACGTGGTCGTTATCGGTGCGGGCGGCGTGGGTCTCAACGCTGTGCAGGGCGCGCGCATCGCCGGCGCCCGCCGGATCGTCGCCGTGGACATCGCCGAGGAGAAGCTCGACGACGCTCGCAGCTTCGGCGCAACCGATACGCTCCTCGCCTCCGAACCCGACCCCTTGGGCCGTCTGAAGGGCATGATCGGCAAGGGCGCCGATGCTGTCCTCGTGACCGTGGGCGCGATTCCGGCCTATGACGCGGCCCCCAAATACCTCGCGCCGGGAGGGCGCGTGGTCATGGTCGGCATGCCCGCCTCCGGCGCCATGGCGCAATACGAGGCTGACACGGTCGCCAGTCTCGGCCAGGGCTTCATCGGTTCCAAGATGGGGGACACGGTTCTGGCGCGCGATATCCCGTGGCTCAGCGATCTCTACCTGCAAGGGCGGTTGCAACTCGACGAGCTGATCTCCAACCGCTGGAGCCTTGATCAGATCAACGACGCCATGGCGGACACGAAAGCGGGAAAAGCCCGACGCAACGTGATCCTCTTCGATCCCGCCTAAAGGATCGCGTCATCCCAATCGTAGACCACGATGCCCTTGGTCTCGCGCGCGTCGAGCGCCCGATAGAGACCGCGCGCCGGGGCGTTCTCGGCCTCGGTCGCGAGCCAGATGCCCTCGCAGCCCCTGTCACGGGCCAGATCGCAAATGCGCTCGATGAGGCGGGTGGCGATCCCCCGACGCCGGACGTCTTCGTGAACGCCAACCTCGTTGATGAAGAATGCGGTCGGCTTGTCCGGGTGCATCAGCACTGTGCCGCTGGCGAAGCCCACAACCTCGCCCCGCTCCAGCGCCACAACCAGCTCATTCACGCGCGTCGCCAGAAAGGCCCATGCCCTTGCCGGATCAACCGGATTGTCGAAGGTGCCCGGCCGGACGCGGTCGAGGATATGCGCGTCCTCTGGACCCAGGTTGCGAATGGTGATTGGGTTTCCCGACATGGACACCTGAGCCAAGGAACGCGCCTTTGAAACTTGCCGATCTCGACATCATCGTTACGGCGCCGCCGCCGCCTGGATGGGGCGGGCGATACTGGATTCTCGTCAAGGTGACAACCGATACAGGCGTGACCGGCTGGGGCGAGGTCTATGCCGCCGCCGTCGGGCCCGACACCATGCGGGCTGTGATCCGGGACGTTTTCGAGCGGCACATGGAGGGCGACAGCCCGGAGAACGTCGAGCGGATGTTCCGCCGCGCCTATTCCTCCGGATTCACCCAGCGCCCCGATCCGACCGTGATGGGGGCGTTCTCCGGGCTTGAGATCGCATGTTGGGATGTTCTGGGCAAAGATCGCGGCCGGCCTGTCTGGGCGCTGATCGGCGGGCGCATGACCGACCGCATTCGCGCCTATTCCTACCTCTACCCCATGGCGCATCATCCTTTGCCCGAGTTCTGGGGGAGCGCCGATATGGCGGCTGAGGCGGCCTTGGACCTTGTCGGGCGCGGCTATACCGCGGTCAAGTTCGACCCCGCCGGACCCTATACGATGCGCGGCGGGCATCAGCCGTCGCTCTACGATGTCGAGACTTCCGCCGCCTTTTTCAAAGCCATCCGCGAGGCGGTCGGACCCAAGGCCGATCTCCTATTCGGCACCCACGGGCAGTTCTCGACCGCAGGAGCGATCCGGCTCGCCAAGACGATCGAGACCTACAATCCGCTCTGGTTTGAAGAGCCGGTTCCCCCCGACAATGTCGATTCTATGGCGGCAGTCGCCCGCGCGACCTCGATCCCGGTAGCGACCGGCGAGCGCCTGACAACGAAGGCGGAGTTCGGGGCGGTCCTTCGCGCCGGCGCCGCCGGCATCCTGCAACCCGCGCTCGGGCGCTCGGGGGGCATCTGGGAGACTAAGAAGATCGCCGCACTGGCCGAAGCATCGAACGCGCTCATGGCGCCCCACCTCTACGCCGGTCCGGTCGAATGGGCGGCCAACGTGCACTTCGCCGCGTCGATCCCCAATATCCTGATGGCCGAGACGATTGAGACGCCCTACCACGACGCGCTGATCAAGGGCGGCATTCGAGTCGAAGACGGGTTCATCGCTCCGCCCGAGGGCCCGGGCCTAGGCATCGAAGTGGATGAGGATCTCGCCCGCGCCAATCCGTGGGCGGGCAACGGCCTGCATCTCCAGATGCAGGAGGAGCCGATCAGCTATGCGGGCGTGAACCTGTTCGAGGGCGGCGCGCCTGTGGGCAAGAGCACTTAGCCGGGCAGCAAAGCCGCCTCGTGCGCATCGATCGCGGCGTCGACGGAATCGAACCACTCCGCCCGCCCGTCTTCCAGACGCACTGCGGCGTGGCACATGCGCCGCAAGAGCGGAAGGTTGTGGGAAACGACGATGGCCGCGCGAGATTCCAGCCTCGCGTTAAGCATCGCCTCGCTTTTGGCGCGAAACGCCACGTCGCCCACGCTCGTCACCTCATCGATCAGGTAGGTGTCGAAGTCGATCGCCATGGAGATCGCGAAGGCCAGCCGCGCTTTCATACCGGACGAATAGGTGCGGAAGGGCTGGTGGAATTGCCCGCCAAGCTCGGCGGTCTCCTCGACAATCTCTACCAATCGGCCGCTCTCAACGCCATGGACGCGGGCCACAAAGCGCGCGTTCTGGGCGCCGGTTAGCTCGCCGTGAAAACTGCCCGCGAAGCCCACGGGCCAGGAGACCGACCCCCGTGTCTCGATCCGGCCGTCGTCAGGGCGAAGCGTACCGGCGATCAGCCGCAACAGGCTCGATTTTCCGGCGCCGTTCCGTCCGATCAACGCGACCGCGCCCCGGTTGGGAAAGGTCACCGAGATGCGGTCCGCCACGGTCTTGGGCACCCCGCGCGACCAGTAGGTCTTGCTGACATCGACAAGCCGGATCATCGCCGGTCGCGCAAGCTATAAAAGATCAGAACACCCAGCGCCCAGAGACCGGTCGCAAAGAGCTCGATCAGGGCGAGTATCGTCCATCGCCTGGGATACTCGGAGGTTTCGGCCAGTGTCGGATTGATATGAGCGGCAAGGTACCGGCTTTACCGCCGCGCCTCAGCCTGCGCCCGATGCCAAGCTGCCCAGAACGGTTCCGTTCAGCATATCGACGACAACCCGGCTGGTCGCGTCCGCGTATGAGAGCCGGTCCCGTCCGGTGCCACCGTCCATCAGGTCCGCGCCGGCGCCGCCCAGAATCACATCGTCGCCCGGCCCGCCAAAAATGGTACAGTTCCCGGCTCCGCCAAATATCGTGTCGTTGCTCACGCTCGCCTCGTAGAAAGACTGCCGGTTGATCCGGCTGGCGTTTTATCGAACGGTGAAGTTAATGCCGCCTTACCCTTGCGCCGATTTCACGAGCTCATCGACCAGCGCGACCTGGGCGGCAAGGCAGGCGCCGAGCTCATAGCGGCTGACGACGGTGTCCCGCGCCGCCGTCCTCAGAGCGTCCATATCTTTCCGCTTCGCCAGCGCCGCGCTCAGGCGCTCCGCGATCTCGTCCCGGTCGAAGAAGTCCATCAGCCACCCGTTCTCGCCCTCCCGGATCACCTCTTCGACCGGCGGCGTCCGCGAGCCTACGACAAAGGCGCCGCAGGCCATCGCCTCGAGCATCGACCACGACAGGACGAAGGGATAGGTCAGGTAGGCGTGGACCGAGGAAATCTGACAGAGCCGCAGGAAGTTCTGATACGGGATGCGCCCCAGGAATCGAACGCGCTCCGACAGCGGCCCGACCTCGCTCAGTAAGGTCTCGCGCCAGGTCGCGCCGCCGCCGGGCCGGGCTCCATAGCTGATCTCATCGCCGCCGACGAACACAACCTGCGCCTCGGGCCGTGCGTCGAGGATGGCGGGAAGCGCCCGCATGAGAGAATGAAACCCCCGATACGGCTCAAGATTGCGGGCGACGTAGGTCAGGACCTCGTCGTCCCGCGAAAGAACCCGACCATCCGGCAAGGCGAACGCGGCGGACGGATCGGGCACGGCGCGATTGCAGTTGATCCCGTCATGGATCACGCGATTCTTCTCCCGGTGCGCCTCGGGAAACTGCTGCCGCTGCCACTCGGTCGGCGCGTAGGCGGCGTCCGCCGCCTCGATCGCCAGAAGATGCGGGCCTGCTCGCGCCCGCGCGCGGAGAATGCTGTCCCGTCCGCCATCAAATTCCGGGTCGAAACCCACATCCGAGCCGCGTCCCCGATAGTAGAACTCGGCCATTTGAAGCAAAGGCGCGTCACGCCAGATGTCCTTCAGAAAGAGCGTCTCGCCCCACCCTGCATTGCCAATCATGATGTCCGGCCGGAACCCGCTTTCGTCCAGCGCGATCGCCGCCCGCGCCACCCCCTGCCCGTTCAGAACGGCGGCTTCTGTGCTGGCCAAATACTGGTGGATCTTCGGCGTCACCTTGCGGTGGGGCTCCTATTCTATGACCTCGACGCCCTGTGGACGCGGCTTGCCGGGCTGAGTGATGAAGCGCACATCGTTGGCCGGGTCCGCGGCCAGATGCGGCGCGAGGTGCCTGAACTGACCAGGGCAGTTCTGATGAACGAAAAGAACCCTCAACCCGCCGTCACGCTCCCGTCTCCGCCAAGAGCGAGGCGTTCCCGCCGGCCGCCGTGGTGTCGATGCAGATCGCGCGTTCGAGGCAATAGGCTGCAGGCTCGATCGTCTCGGTCACCAGAGGAACGATCGGGCCGTCGCGGGCGGCCAGCGCACGCCGCAATAGCGTTGCGTCCGAGCCGGCATAGGCGACGAGGTCGATCTGAAGGTCGGGCAGCGCGTCGGGATCGAGTCGACCCTCCAGGACCGCCAGCGGTAGACCGGATCGCCGCAGGTCGCCAAGCGCCGCCGCCGCGTCGGGCACTATGACGAGCACCGCGTTTCCCGCCGCCAGCGCTTGTACGGCCTGGTCCCTCGCAGTCGCGCCGTCCGGGCCAAGACTAAGCGCCACGCCGCGTGGCCTCAGCTCATACTGGTTCGACTCTCCGGTCGGCCCCGGCAGATCGATGGGCCCGAAGTCCAGCGCCGCCGCCGCCGACATCGCCTCAGCGGCTTTGCCGCGAAGCGCCGCGCGGAGCCGCGCGACGCGGTCGGGCGCAACCGCCCAACCCTCGCCCGAAAGGCCGGAGAGCGCACCCAACGCCTCTTCCTTTTCGACGATACGGCCCTCAGCCGCGTGGCGAGACGGCTGGGGCGACCTTGCGAACCGCTCCAGATAAAGCGGCCCGCCCGCCTTCGGCCCGGTCCCTGAGAGCCCATGACCGCCAAAGGGCTGAGACCCGACGATGGCGCCAATCTGATCGCGGTTGACGTAAACATTGCCGACATGGAGCGCGTCGAGCACGCGCTGAACACGGTTGTCGATTCGCGTGTGTAGCCCGAAGGTCAGCCCGTAGCCTCGCGCGTTTATGTCGGTCACGATGTCCTCGATCTCGTCGCCATCGAAGCTCGCCACGTGCAACACCGGGCCGAAGATCTCGCGCTCCACTTCGCCGATGCCAGAGACACGGATCACGGAAGGCGGAACGAATAACCCGGTCTCCGGGACCGTCACCTGTTTCACGATGCAGCCCGCCTCCGCCATGGTCGCCAGATAATCCCGGATCATACCGGCGGCCTCGGCGTCGATCACTGGCGCGACATCTGTACTGTTAGCCCACGGATCCCCAGCGACCAGTGCGTCCATCGCGCCCGAGAGCATCTCTAGGAGCTTCTCCTCAACGTCCTTCTGGACATAGAGAACGCGAAGCGCCGAGCAGCGCTGGCCAGCGGACTGAAAGGCGGCACGGACGATGTCGCGCGTCGCCTGCTCCAGAAGCGCAGTCGAGTCGACGATCATCGCGTTCAGACCGCCGGTCTCGGCGATCAGCATGGCGTCGGGAGCGCTATTTGAAAGCTGCCGGTCGATAATCTTAGCGACTTCCGTGGAGCCGGTGAAACAAACCCCGCCAAGCCGGGGGTCGGCGGTCAGCGGCGCGCCGACCTGAGCGCCGTCACCGGGCAGGAGTTGAAGAACGCCTTCCGGTACTCCGGCCTCGAGCAGCCATTGGACGGCGCGGAATGCAATGAGCGGCGTTTGCTCGGCCGGTTTGGCGACGACCGCGTTTCCTGCGGCGAGCGCCGCTGCGATCTGGCCCGTGAAGATCGCGAGCGGGAAGTTCCAGGGGCTGATGCAGACGATCACGCCGCGCGGGGTCGCGGCATCGCCCGCCATCTCCGCCCCGTCGGCATAGTAGCGCAGGAAGTCCACTGCCTCGCGAACCTCGGCCACGCCGTCGAGCAGGGTCTTCCCGGCTTCGCGGGCAACGAGGGCGAAGATCTCGCAGGCGTTCTCCTCATAGAGATCGGCGGCGCGTCGAAGGATGGCCGCGCGTTCCGCGGAATCGCGCACCGCCCAGTCCGGCTGCGCTTCCACTGCAATGCCGACCGCCGCCTCAACCAGCGCCGCGTCGGCCTCAACCACATCGCCAACCGTATCGGAGGGATTGGCAGGGTTGATGACATCGCGCGGCTCTCCCGCGCCGCCCGCCGACGTAATCGGACCCGCGTTCCATTGGTAGGGCGTCGCGAAAGCCACCCGCCCGGCCTCGATCTCGGCCAGCGCGGCCGGATCGGTGACGTCCCAACCCTTTGAGTTCCGCCGGGGCGCGAAGATGTTGGCCGGTTGCGGGATTGCCGGGTGGGGCGCGAACCCGTTCTCTTCCGCCATCTCGATGGGATCCCGCGCGATCTCTTCTGCAGCGACCGATAAATCGACGACCTGGTTCACGAAGGAAGAATTCGCGCCGTTCTCCAAAAGCCGCCGGACGAGATAGGCCAGCAGGTCCTGATGCGCCCCTACAGGCGCGTAGATTCGGCAGCGCGTTTTCTCCGCCGTCATCACCGCATCATGGAGCGCTTCGCCCATGCCATGGAGCCGCTGGAACTCGAACGCGGCCTTATCTTCGGCTAACTCCAAAATGGCCGCCGCCGAGTGCGCGTTGTGGGTGGCGAATTGCGGATAGACCCTATCCGTCATGCCAAGGAGCTTCCTCGCCCCGGCGAGATAGCTGATGTCGGTATGCTCCTTCCGCGTGAAGACCGGATAGTCGGCGAGGCCCAGAACCTGAGCCCGTTTGATCTCCATGTCCCAATAGGCGCCCTTGACCAGCCGCACCATGATCCGGCGGTCTAAGCTCTCGGCAAGGTCATGAAGCCAGTCAAGCGTGGGAAGGGCCCTGCGGCCGAACGCCTGGACGACGACGCCGAAACCGTCCCAGCCTTTCAGGCTTTGATCCGAAAGTACGCGCTCAACCACGTCGAGAGAAAGGTCCAGCCTGTCAGCCTCCTCGGCGTCTATATTGAAGCCGATGCCGGATCGCGCCGCAGCTTGAGCGAGCTCCAGAAGCCGCTCCGACAGCACCGGCAGCATCGTTTCCCGCTGGCTCTGCTCATAGCGCGGATGCAGCGCCGAGAGCTTGACCGAGATGCCCGGGTTCTGCCGCACGTCTCCTTTGTCCGCGCGACCGGCGATCGACCGGATCGCCTCGGTATATGCCGCGTGATAGCGGAGGGCGTCGGCCTCGGTTCGCGCGGCCTCTCCAAGCATGTCGTAGGAATAGGTGTAGCCCCGTGTCACCATCGAGTCGCCGCGCGCCATCGCCTCCTCGATCGTGCGGCCCAGAACGAATTGCGCACCCATCTCGGCCATGGCCTGCGCCACCGCTCGGCGGATCACCGGCTCGCCCAGCCGCCGCACCAGCGCGTGCAGCGTGCCGGCAACCCCGGCGCCGTCATCATCCAAAACTTTGCCGGTTAAGAGCAGCGCCCAAGTCGAGGCGTTGACCAGGATCGACCCGGAATCGCCCACGTGGCTCGCCCAGTCATGCGGCGTGATCTTGTCGCGGATCAACTCGTCGACCGTGAGGCTGTCAGGCACGCGCAGCATAGCCTCAGCCAGACACATAAGCGCGACGCCTTCGTCGGTCGAAAGGCCGTATTCCGCGAGAAAGCTCTCCATCACTCCGACCTTGCCGGTCTCCCGCACCTGCCGGACGAGATCTGCGGCCCGGGCCGAGATGGCCGCGCGAGCCGGCTGATCGAGCGCGGCCTCGGACGCCAGACGCCTGACCAATGGCTCTTCGGCGGCGAGGTACTGCGCTCTGATCGCGTCACGCATCATTCCGGCGGCCCTTCAATAGCGATGGCGCCGAATCGCATCGGCTGCCAGGAGCAGGATTGGCGCGCGAGTGTGCACCTCGGAAAGCCGAAGCTCAATCTCTCAAAGCCCGCGTTTTTTGGGGAGCCTCCGATCCTTGCGCCCGCGCCTTCCGATCAAAGGTACCTGTTCACCAGGTTCTCAAGGCGCTCCTGCCGCCCGGACCGCGGTTCAGGCTGCAGCCCTTTTGACATCACCATCTCGGAGATCGACCCGAGCGTGCCGCTCTCCAGCATCTCCCGCGCCTCGGGCGTGTCCCAACCGGCATAGCGCTCAGACCGGGCGGCTTCGAGCGCGCCGTCCTCCAGCATCGCCGCAGCCGCCTTGAGCGCCCTCGCACACACGTCCATTCCGCCGACATGGGCAAGGACGAGGTCGGCTGGGTCGAGTGATTGCCGCCGCAGCTTGGCGTCGAAATTCGTGCCGCCGGATGTGAACCCCCCGGCTTTGAGGATTTCGTAGTAGGCGAGCATCACCTCGGGCACGTTGTTCGGGAACTGGTCTGTGTCCCAGCCGGACTGATAGTCGTTCCGGTTCATGTCGATGGAACCGAAGATGCCGAGCGAGGCCGCCAGCGCGATCTCATGCTCGAAGCTGTGGCCCGCGAGGATGGCATGTCCCTGCTCGATGTTGACCTTGACCTCGTCCTCCAAACCAAACCGCTTGAGGAACCCGTAGACCGTCGCGACATCATAATCGTACTGGTGCTTTGACGGCTCCTGCGGTTTGGGCTCGATCAGGATCAGGCCGTCGAATCCGATCTTGTGCTTGTACTCCACTACCATCTGAAGAAACCGCCCGGCGTGCTCCGCCTCGCGCGTGAGGTCGGTGTTCAGAAGGGTCTCATAGCCCTCGCGCCCGCCCCAGAGAACGTAGTTCTGGCCGCCTAGTTTCTTGGTAGCATCCATGCAGGATTTCACGGTCGCTGCGGAATAGGCGAAGACATCAGGGTCGGGGTTGGTCGCCGCGCCCGACATGAACCGGCGATGCGAGAAGAGGTTGGCCGTCCCCCAAAGGAGGCCCATGCCGGAGGTCTCCATCTTCTCTCCGAAATAATCTGTGATCTCCTCGAAGTTGCGCAGGCTTTCGACGAAGGTCTCGCCCTCCGGGCGGACGTCCTGATCGTGGAAGCAGAAGAACGGGGCGCCAAGGATGTCGAAGAGCTCGAAGGCGACATCGGCCTTGAGGCGGGCCAGCTCCATCGTGTCGCCGAACCATGGCCGCTCGAACGTCTGCCCGCCAAACGGGTCCAGGCCGGGCCAAGCGAAGCTGTGCCAATAGGCGACGGCGAAACGCAAATGGTCCTCCATCCGCTTGCCCATCACGACCTCATCCGGGTTGTAGTGGCGGAAGGCGAAATCGTTGTCGCTCTCAGGTCCCTCAAACCGGCACTTCGGGATGCCCTGGAAAAAGTCGGTCATGTCAGTCCTCGTACAGCGGTTTGAGCTTTCTTGTAGCGCTGGTGGCCATCTTCAAACGCGGAGGTCAAAGCTGGATCAGGCTCGATCGTCTGCGCGATTGCGGGCGGCTGGGCGATCTCGCCGCCGCCGCCGGTCGCCGCCATGAACCCGAGTCGCGCCGCGCCGAACGCGCCCCCGAAATCACCTGCAACGGGAAGATGAATGGGCGCGCCCAGCGCCGTCGCCAGAACCTTGAGCCAATAGGCCGAACGGCTGCCGCCGCCGACGGCTAGCAGGCTCTCGACGGACGTCCCCGTCGCCGCAAGCGCGTCGCGGCAATCGCAAAGCGCATAGGCGATGCCCTCGATCACCGCGCGTGTGGCCTCCCTGCGTCCGGTTGCGTGCTCCAAGCCGATGAAGGCGCCCCTTATGTCGGCGTCGTTCAATGGCGTCCGCTCGCCGCCGAGGTAGGGCAGGAAGATCGCTTTTCCCGGCGGCTCAAGAGCACCGAGATCACCCGTCAGCTCGGCGGGGCTTTTGTCCAGAAGATCCGCGAACCAGCTGAGCGAATCCGCTGCCGAGAGCACGACGCCCATCTGGTGCCACTTCCCAGGCAGGGCGTGGCAGAAGGTGTGCACAGCCGTCTCCGGCGCGGGCGCGTAGCTGTCGGTGGCGGCAAAAAGAACGCCGGACGTGCCGAGAGAGACGAACGCCTGGCCCGCAGTCACGACGCCGACGCCGACCCCGGACGCCGCATTGTCGCCCCCACCGCCGGCCACGACCAGTCCGGAGCGCATCCCCCAGCGCGCCGCGATCTCGTCGCGGAGCGCTCCGCCCGGCTCGGAGCCTTCGACAAGCGACGGCATGTGCTCCCGGCTGAGGTTTGTCTTCTCGAGGAGCGGCACGGACCAATCCCGCACCGCCGGATCTAGCCAGCTTGTGCCGGCACTGTCGGACATGTCGCTGATATACTCGCCGGTCAGCCAGAGCCTGAGATAGTCCTTCGGCAGCAGCACTTTGCGCGCTTTGGCGAAGAGCTCAGGCTCATGGTTCTGCATCCACTTGAGCTTGGGCGCCGTGAAGCCGGGAAAGACGATGTTGCCGCTGACCGCCCGCCAGTCGGGGTCAGCGTCCATCTCGGCGGCCTCAGCGCTGCTCCGGGTGTCGTTCCAGAGGATCGAGGGGCGGAGAACCGCGTCCTGCGCGTCAAGAACGGTAGCGCCATGCATCTGCCCGGAGAGCCCAATGCCCAGAACGGCGGACATATCGATCTCGGAGGCGAGCGCGTCGAGGACCTGTTCGGCGGCGGCGATCCAGTCTGCGGGGACCTGCTCCGACCAGCCCTCATGCGGACGGAGCACCGAGAGCGGCGCGTCTGCGGCGGCGACGACGCTCTGCTCCCCGTCGATGACGATGCCCTTGAGGCCCGAGGTGCCCAGGTCGAGGCCCAGGAACATCACGCTGCCTTTTCAGGATTCTTCCCAAGTATGATCATGCCAAGAATATCGTCCTCGGTCACTTCATCGACGATTACCGTGCCGACCAGCTTACCGTTCTTCATGACGCTCGCCCGGTCGCAAAGCGCTTTGACCTGGTGGATGTCGTGATCGATCAGGAAGATGCCAATGCCTTGCTTCTTCAGCTCGTCAATCAGTTCCGCCACCATGCGGGTCTCCTCGACCCCAAGCGCCGCAGTCGGCTCGTCCATGATCAGGATCTTGGCGTTGAAATAGACGGCTCGGCTGATCGCCACAGACTGACGCTGACCTCCCGACAGGCCCGCGACCGGGGTTGTGAAACGCCGAAAGTTCGGCGTTAGTCGGCCCATAATCTTGCGCGTCTCAGCCTCCATCTGGGCATCGTCCAGGAGGCCCGTCCCGCTCACCAACTCGCGGCCAAGAAACAGATTCGAGGCGGCATCGAGGTTGTCTGCGAGAGCGAGCGTCTGGTATATCGTCTCGATGTTGTAGTCGCGCGCGTCCCTTGGATTGTTGATCGTCGCTTCCGTCCCGTTCACAATGATCTGCCCGTCATCGCGCGGCAATGCGCCGGAGAGCATTTTCATCAGAACGGACTTGCCCGCGCCGTTGTGGCCGAGAACGCCCACGACCTCGCCCGGGTAAAGGTCGATCGTGACATGATCCACTGCGCGAATGCCGCCAAAGGCTTTCTGCATGTCGCGAAGTTCGACCAGCGGCGTGCCCGAGCGATCGACGGTTCCATTGTCTGCCATCATTTCGCTCCTGTGCGCTTGCGGTAGAGGATGTCAACGAAGACGGCGAGCACCAGAACGATGCCAACCACGATGTTCTGGAAGGGCGCGTCAACACCCACCATCGCCATCCCGGATTGGAGCGACTGCATAATGAGCGCGCCGAGGATGGCCCCGTGGATTGTGCCGAGTCCGCCGGAAAGCGCGGTGCCTCCAATCACCGCCGCCGCGATGACGCGAAGCTCGTCCAGCGTGCCAATGTCATTCGTATGAAACGTCAGCCGGGCCGAAGCGACGACTGCCGAAATGGCGCAGAGCGCGCCCATGATCGCAAAGACTTTGACGGTCAGCCAGCGGATGTCGACGCCGGCCAGCGATGTCGCTTCCGGGTTGCCGCCAGCTGCGAAGATGTAGCGCCCAAGGCGTGTGCGGGTGGCGATCATCGTCATGACGATGGCGACCGCGATCAGGATCAGAACCGAGTAAGGGATGCCGTAGGCCTCCGTGTATCCCTCCGGTACGACCGCGCCACGCGCCTCGAACTCGCGCTGCAAAACCCGCGCAGGTTTCTCGTAGTTGTTCAAAATTGCGACAAAGCCAAGGATGGCGCCGGTCACGATGGCGCCCAAAAGGACCTCGGCCCACATTGGCTTCACGGGAAAGCCATGACCGATCTTGTTGCGCCGCGCCGCGAAGAGACCCCAAAGCGCGACGACCGTGCAAATGCCGCCGAAGATCCAGCTCCCTGTCTCGCCCAAGGTTCCCCCGATGCCGCCAAGCGACTGGAAGTTGTCGTCGAGCGGCCCGATGGTCTGACCGCGCGTCTGAAACCAGGCCACGTTGCGCCAGACAAAAAGACCGCCAAGCGTGACGATGAAGGCGGGAATGGTCAGGAAACCGACGAGGTAGCCGTGGAAGCATCCGATGAGAATTCCTGCAGCTAAGCCGATCAGGATGGTGATCCAGACGATCAGCGGGTGCTCAAGGCCAAGGCCGAGGATGTTTGGCAGGAAGACAGTTTGCGTCATGGCCATCAGGGCCGAGCAGGTCGCTAGAAGCGCGCCGACGCTCAGGTCGATATGGCGGGTGACAATAACAAAAACCATGCCAGTCGCCATAATGGCGACCGAGACGGTTTGAATCGTCAGGTTGAAGACATTACGGGGCGTCAGGAAGCGCCCGTCTGTTACGAAGTTGAAGAACAGGGCAATCACTACGAACGCGCCGATCATACCAAGAAGGCGCGTATCGACTTCGAGCGTATCGAAGATGTTGCGAGACTGCGTGCGTGTTGGTTCAGAGGTCGCGTCAGACATCCTGTCCCCCGTTTTTGATGGGGCCGCCCCTTGATTGAAGGGGCGGCCTTTTGGATCAGGTAAAGATCAGTTGCAGGGGGCGGGGCCGCCCGACACGCCCTGACAGAGCGATTCCTGGCCTATCCAGCCACCATCAACGACGACCGAAAGGTTGTCCTGGGTGATCGGGTTCGGCGCGAGGAAGATCGCGTTGACGTCAACTCCGCCTGGCGTGTTGAAAGTCGTCTCCCCAACATCCGAAAGGCTGGATCCACCGATCATGGCCACCGCTGCAGCGCCGGCTGCTTTGCCAAGCTCGCGTGCGTCCTTCCAAACGGATACAGTCTGGGTGCCCTTGGCGACACGATTCAGGGCGGCGTGGTCACCGTCCTGACCCGAAACCGGAATGCCTTCCATACCTTGAGCGGTCAGAGCAGCAACGACGCCGCCTGCGGTCCCGTCGTTCGAAGCGATGACAGCGTCGACCTTGTTATCGACGGCGGTAAGGATCTGCTCCATGTTCCGCTGCGCGTTCGCCGGAACCCAGCCATCCGTGTAGGCTTCGCCCACGATGGTGATGTCACCAGCGTCAACCGCGGCCTGGATGATCTCCTGCTGACCGCCACGGAGGAAGTCGGAGTTCGGGTCTGTCGGTGAGCCCTTGATCATCACGTAATTGCCGCTCGGCTGAGCCGCGAACACGGCGCGGGCCTGCATGCGGCCAACTTCGATATTGTCGAACGTGATGTAGAGCGCGCGGCTGTCTTCAATCAGACGGTCGTAGGCGACCACCGGGATGCCTTCGGCGGCGGCGGCCTCAACAGCCGGAATGATGGCTTGCGTGTCCTGCGCCAGAATGATCAGCGCGTCGGCGCCCTGAGCGATCAGGCTTTCAACGTCCGACAACTGCTTTGAAGCGGAAGACTGGGCGTCGGTCGAGATATAGCTGGCGCCACCGGCGTCGAGCGCGGATTTGATGGCGGCCTCATCCGTCTTCCAGCGCTCTTCCTGAAAGTTGGACCAGCTCACGCCCACGGTCTGGGCAAGAACAGGTGAAGCCATTCCCGCGGCGAGCGCCGCGGCAAGTACTAGCGTTTTTCGCATTTGATAACCTCCCGTTGGACCCCGTATCGGGGCAAACCGGCTCTGGGCCGAGTAACGGGAGCATGAACATATAAATTCAGTTGTCAAACTAATTTATGCCGTACTAGGCTGGAGAGAGCTGAAAAGCCGGGAGGTGAGCGAACAAAATTGCCAAAATCGACTGATCTGGGTTAATGACAGGCCTATTAAGTTCTGTAGATGAATTAAATTGAAAATCGAATCGGACCCATACGATCCGCTTGCCGAAAGCGGATGCGGCCCTCAGCCGAAGCCGCTTTCGGAACCGCGCAATCTCAAGCAGCAGGTGTTCGAGGCCGTGCGGGCTTCAGGGCGTATCCCACGCGTCGAGCTGGCCCGGAGCCTCGGTATCAGCCCCGCCTCGGTTTCCTCCATTTGTGCGACGCTCATCGAAAGCGGGCTGATCGAAGAGCGGAGCGACGATCTCAAACCCTCGGAGGCGGGGCGCGGCCGCCCGCGCGTCTCGCTCAGCGTCCGGGGCGATGCACGGTACGTCGCCGGTGTGAAACTCTCGGATCAGAAACACGGTGCGATCATCCTCGACCTGTCGGGCACAATGATCGCGAGCGCCACGATGGACAGGACCGGGGGCGTCATGACCTTCGACACGATGCTTGCGGAAGCCTGCGAGGTTCTAGACAGCGCGCTCGCCACGGCAAGTCTCGCACGGTCACACCTCTCGTCGGTGGGCATTGGGGTGCCGGGTCTTATCGAAAGAGGTGCTGGCAAGGTGCTGTGGTCGCCCATCCTAATCGATCGGGATGTTGACCTCCGTGATCGCTTCGCACGGCTCGTGGGCGTCCCGGTCGAGATCGACAACGACGCCAACCTGGTCGCCCTCGCCGAGCTCTGGTTCGGCGCGGGTCGCGAGCGCAGCGACTTCGTCGTCGTGACGATCGAGCACGGTGTCGGCATGGGCCTTGTCCTGGATCACAGGCTCTATCGGGGCGCCATGGGCATGGGTATGGAGCTTGGCCACACGACAGTGCAGCTCGACGGGGCGCTCTGCCGATGCGGCAAGCGCGGGTGCCTCGAAGCCTACGTGGCCGACTACGCCCTGATCCGAGAGGCGCGGACCGCGCTCAACCTCGGCAACCGTGGCGTCCGCTCCCCACAGGACTTGCTGGAAAGCCTCTACGACCACGCCAAGGCCGGCAACGAGGCCGCTCGCGCGATCTTCGGCCGCGCCGGACGCTACCTCGCGCTTGGCCTCGCCAATGTCGCCAGTATCTTCGATCCGTCGCTCATTTTGCTCAGCGGCGACAGGATGCGCTACGATTATCTCTATGCCGAGGACGTGCTGGCCGAGATGGAAAACCTGATGCTCAAGACCGGCCGCCCGGCGCCGCAGGTCGAGATCCGTACGTGGGGCGATCTGCTTTGGGCCCGGGGAGCGGCGGCTCTGGCGCTGGACGCCGCGACGCGGGAGGCCTTCGCGACCGAGCCCGTCGCCGCATGAGGCTCGCCGTCATCGCGATGATCGCGCCATGCGCGGCGCTGGCCGAGCCTGCGTTCCGGGACGCCTCTTCCACACTACCCATCCAGCATGTTTATTCCGGCGGGTGGGAGCATTTCGTGGGCGGTGGGGTCGCCGTTTTCGACTGCGATGGGGACGGCTATCCTGATCTGTTCGCCGCCGGGGGTGAAGCGCCGGCGGCGCTCTTTCGTAACGAAACCGCGTCCACTAACGGCAAACTGGCCTTCTCACGAGGCGACATTCCGGAAATCACAGGCGTGACCGGGGCCTATCCCCTCGACGTCGATTCGGACGGGCATAGCGACCTGGTCATCCTCCGCGTTGGCAGCAACCGGCTGTGGAAAGGCGAGCCGGATTGTCAGTTCACTGACCACACCGACGCCTTGGGACTGCCCGAGGACGACCGGTGGACGACCGCGTTCTCGGCGGTTTGGGAAGGCGGGGCGCCGATGCCGACTTTGGTCTTCGGCAACTACGTCGACAGGGACGACCCGGAAGGCCCGTTCGGAACCTGCGATGACAACCAGGTGTTCCGGCCCTTTGACGGGGCCTACCGGAGGGCCGAAATATTGACGCCCGGTTATTGCGCTCTCTCCATGCTGGTGTCGGACTGGCGGCGGACGGGCGAGGCGGAGCTCCGCATCTCGAACGACCGGCACTACTATGTTCGCGGCGGCTATGAAGAGATGTGGCGGTTGAACCCGCTGTCATCGCGGGACGAATCCGACGGCTGGGAGAAGATATCACTGTGGGGCATGGGCATAGCCAGCGCCGATTTGACAGATGACGGGAGGCCCGAGGTCATGCTGACCTCGATGGGCGATCAGGTGTTGCAGTTCAACGACGGCAATAGCTTCCGAAACGCGCCGTTTTCCATCGGCACCTATTCGGCAACCCCGCATGTCGGCGACGACGGCCGGCCCTCGACCGGCTGGCATGCGGAGTTTGGCGATATCGACAACGACGGCCTGCTCGATCTGTTCATCGCCAAGGGCAATGTCGACCAGATGCCCTCGAACGCAATGAGGGACCCGAACAACCTTCTCATCCAGAACGCGGACGGAAGCTTCACCGAAATCGCCTCAGAGGTCGGCGTCGCCACGACCGAAAGATCGCGCGGCGCGGCCCTGACAGACCTTAATCTCGACGGGCGTCTCGACATCGTGGTCGTTAATCGCCGCGCACCGATGGAGATTTGGCAGAACCAAAGCTCGGGCGCCGGAGACTGGCTTCAGGTCGCGCTCGATCAAGAAGCGCCCAACCGGGACGCTATCGGCGCCTGGATCGAAGTTCGGATCGGCGACCGCACCCTTTCCCGAGAGATCACGGTCGGCGGCGGGCATGCCGGCGGCGCGCTGGGGCCAGCGCACTTCGGGTTGGGGGAGGCTGACAATGTCTTGATTCGCGTGATCTGGCCCGATGGCGAGCTGGGGCCATGGGCCGAGGTTGCGCCAAATCAGAGGATCACGGTGACCCGCGCGCTTGACTGAAGCGCAATTGCGCCCTTCGGGATCAGATCGAGGAGCCGTTCCGGGGCGCACGAGAGCCGGTTCAGGGCCTTGTCAGCCCGCTCTATCGATCGACCGGCAGACCGCTCGGAACAGATTCGGGCACGCCAAGACGCCCCTCTATCGCGGTTGGATCGGTCAGACTGTCGAGGAACGCCACCAAGTCGCTGATATCGCCAGCCGTGAGTTCGAGATCGATCTCGGTCCCCGCTGCGAGAATGGCGCCCTGCTCGGCCGGATCATTCATCACTGCCCAGTCGTCCGCCGCCCCTGCGAGCGCCGGCAGAACCGGCTGACGCTGATAGGCCGCGAACCCGTCGCCTGTGTCCGTGTGCTGTCTCAAAAACGCGGTGATCTCCGTGAAGGCACCCGCGTGGCCCCAGGGGCCGGTCTTCATAACGTTCCTGAGGGACGGCGTGCGGAAGGCGTAGGCGTCCTCAGCTAGCCCGGTGACCCGCTGACGCCCGATATCCCTTTGATGGCTCTCAAACCTCTCCGCCTTGCCGGGTCCGATCTGCGGCTGGCGCATCGCGTGAAAGCCATGGTCGGTTTGAAACGTGCCGGCATGACAAACCCCGCAGCCGGCGTCGCCATAGAACAGCGCCATCCCACGATCCGCCGCCGCGTCCAGTTCGCCCTCGCCTCTCAGATAAGCGTCGAACGGGCTGTCGATGGACCGCCATTCAAAACTCACGAAGGCCGCGATGGCGTTCGAGATGTCGGTGAAATGGATGTCCTGCCCGGCGGCGATCTCCGGATACACGCGTTGAAACGCCTGATCATAGGCCGCAATCGCCGACACCCGCTCCGCGATGGCGTCCCATGCCCCGCCCTCATCGGTCAGCCGACCCTGACGGACGAGCTTTGAGATGTCGTTCTCCTGATAGTGCCCCGCCATCTCGTCCGGCGACAGGACCGGGAACATGGTCTGCGCGGACAGGATGCTGTCGAAGCCGACGACCATGTCGTCCTCCAGAGGCGTGCGCAGCCCCGATTTCCGGCTTTCATCGACTTCGATGCGACCGTCGTGAAACAGGACGGTGAACTCGGGCGATCCGAGGTTGAAAAGCGATGGCGAGTTGCGGGGGATCCGCTGCTCGGGGAGGTTCTCGGGGTCGGCCCTCCGCTCAGGACCAAGTCCCACGCCCCCTTCCCCAAGGCCGAGCGAGAGGCCATCCGAGGTCGCGAACTTCGGGTGGTGGCAGGTGGCGCAGGCGGTGTTTTTGTTGCCCGACAGGATTCGGTCATAGAACAGGTCGCGGCCCAAACGCACCTCTTCCATGTCGAAGGTCCCGAAGTGGGCGTCCTCAACGGGCGCGGGCACTTGACCTGCGCAGGCGGTCGTTCCGAAGACGAAAGCGGCGCCCGCCGCCAGCAGACCGAATAAGCGCATCGCTGGACTCCCTGATCAAACCCTGTCCCGGCATTACCGATAACAGCAGGGATTCGGTTCGGAAAAAAGCCCGAAAGGCAGCCCATGCCGGGCTCGCATCGCCCGTGGAGAGCTAGACGTTCACATCGCCTTCCTTAACGTCCGAAGCGTCGTGACGAAGCGGCGCGCCCGGCGGCCGACATCCTCGACTTGGTAGCCGGGTTTGAAGAGCGCCGAACCGAGCCCGAAGGCGTCGGTCCCGGCGGCGAGATAGGCGCCCATGGAGTCTGGAGTTATGCCGCCCACAGCCGCGACCACCGCATCCCTCGGCAGCACGGCGCGCATCGCGCCAATGGCCCTCGGCGGCAGCATCTCGGCCGGAAAGAACTTCAGCACCGAAGCGCCCAGATCGAGCGCGGAAAAGGCCTCAGTCGGCGTAAAAACGCCCGGGCACCACGCCAGTCCCCGCTCAACCGCCGCGTGCCCGACGTCCAGGCTCATATTCGGCGCGACGATCACGCGGCCGCCCGCCTCCCCCACAACCTGAACATCCCGCGCTTGAAGCACCGTACCGGCGCCGACAACCGCATTCTTGCTATGCTTCACAGCGATCTTCTCGATCGACTCAAGAGGCTGTGGCGAGTTCAGCGGCACCTCGATGATCTTGAAGCCCGCTTCAACCAGCACGTCGGCCACGGGAAGCGCCTCGGACGGCTCCAATCCGCGCAAAATGGCGATCAGCGGGCACGCCTCGATCGCTTCGCCTATCGTCATCATGATATCAGCCCCGCCGCTTTTGCGATCACGAAATGCCCTATCGCCACGATATCGTCCGGCGCCCGGAGGCTGGCAACCCGGGCCTGCGCGAGGCCCCTCTCGTAACGGTTGGCAAGATCGCTGCGACCGACAATCGTCACCTCAGCGACGCCATCGCCATTCTCCAGTTCCGCCGCGATTTCCGAGCCGATCAGCATTCCGGAAAGGTAGTCCGCGACCATCGAAGGTTCCATCTGTCCCATGAGCGGCAGGGTCCGGACGTGGAACAGTGCGTGCAGGAGACGGGATTTGGATTTCAGTCCGGCGGCGATGCCCCGGTCGAACCCCTCTTCACTGAATGGACCCTCCTGCATCAGCGTGCCGAGAATTGTGTGCTCTCTCAGGGCAGCGAAGACTTCGCCCGTCATGTAAGTCGCGTAGTCCGCGATCCGGCCGCTCTCGACAATCACCCATTTACTATGCGTGCCCGGCATGACGAACAGGCCGTCCGACAGACCCATTGCGGCCGCGCCCACGATCTGCGTCTCTTCCCCGCGCATCACGTCAGGGCCGGAGTCGTGAAGAGCGGTGGCGCCGGTCACGAAATGCAGGCGGGCGCCCGCGCTTGTTTCATGCGCGACCAGAGATCGCGCGAGACCCTGTGCACCCAAGGGAAGCTGTTCGTAAGGGGTCTCGACCCATCCGTTCCTGCTGGTGATCATGCCGGAAGCCAGTATCGGCAATGGCTTCTTGGACAGCCAGGGACCGACCAGCCGGATGAAAACAGCCTCAAAGTCCCGGTCCGGAACATGCATGATGCCTTCGGGTGACGAGAGACGGTCCAATACCGCGCCATCGCGGCCAATTAGAAAAGCGCGAAGCGAAGAGGTGCCCCAATCGATGCCGATGAGCGCCGGTTCAGATCCGTCCGAATTCATTCAGAAGGTCCTCGACCGTCTTGCCCTGGGCCACCCATTTGCGGGTCTCCTCTTCACGGTCCGCTTGTTCCTGGGCGAGTTGGACGATCTCCTCGGCCTTCTCAAGCGGAACGACGGTGACACCCATCAGATCGGCGACTATAAAGTCACCCGGGTTCACCACAACGCCGCCGCACTGGATCGTCACGTTGATCGAAAGCTCTTCCTTGCGGCCCGAGAACATCGTGTGCGTGCCCTTGGGCGTGATTGCGCGGGTCCAGATCGGCCAGCCGATATCCTCGAGCTCGTCAGTGTCGCGGCCGGCGCCATCGACGATCATGCCGCGAATACCCCGGTTCTGCGCTAGTCCACCCATCAGCCCGCCGCAGACGGAGGTGTTGGGATCGCCGCCCGCGTCAACGACGATAATGTCGCCCGGTTGCCCCATCTCGAGCGCCTTGAGCGGATCGACAAGGTCGCCCTTGGACAGCTGAACGGTGATCGCCTGGCCGGTGATCTTGGCGCGGAAAGCAGGCTTGATGCCGCTGTCCATGACGCCGGTGCGGTACTGGACATCCGCGAAGACGGCAGTCGCTGAGTAGCACTGCACCACCTTGTCGAACTTGGCGAGCAGGTCCGGATTCCGCTCGAACTCATTGAAAACCTTCAGCATCTTATCTCTCCGTCAATGGGTTGTCGCGGCCAGCGCGTCCGTGTTCAGCGCGTAGTCCGGGCGTTGTCCGGTCAGCACCTTCGCCACTTGCGTCGCTGCGGTGACGCGGGCCGCAAGGATGGATTCCTCCGAGTAATAAGCGGCATGCGGCGTCACAATAACGTTCGGTAGCGTGAAGATGGGGTTGCCGTCGGGTGACCAGTCCGCGCGTTTCGCCGGCTCCTCTTCCGGATCGTCCAGACCCGCAGCCGCCAGATGGCCTTCGGTCAGTGCCCGGTAAAGCGCCTTGTTGTCGACCGTCGGACCGCGTCCGGTGTTCACCAGGATCGCTCCCTCCTTCATCGCCGCAAACTCGGCGTCGGACAGGAAGTGCCGCGTGTCAGGCGTCATCGGCGCTTGCATGAGGATGTAGTCCGAGCGGGCCAGCAGATCGGCCTTCGACACCAGCTCGACATCGTGTTCAGCGGCGACGCTCGCGGGCAGAAAAGGGTCGTAGGCGATCACATCGACCCCGAAGGCCCTCGCCCGGTCGCCAATCGCTTGTCCGATCTTGCCGAAGGACACGACGCCCATAGTGCGGCCGCGCAGCCGGTAGACAGGCTTGCCGCTCTGCCAGCGCCAGATGCCAGCGTGGGTCGCCCGATCATAGTCCGGGAGTTTCCGCGCAAGGGTCAGCCACATCGAGATCGCGTGATCCGCCACCTCCTCGGTGCAATAGTCCTGCACGTTGGTGACCAAGATGCCCCGGTCGGACGCGGCTTTGATGTCCACGATATCGACGCCCACGCCATAGCGCGCGATGACCTCGCATTTCTCCATGCGCGAGATCACGTCTTTGCCGATGCGGGCGTATTGGTTCATCATCGCGGCGCAGTCCCTCGCCGCATCGAAAAGGTCGGCCTCGCTCTTGGCCTGCAGCGCGATGACCTCGGCGCCTGCCGCTTCGAGGATCCCCTTCTCAACATCGACGTTGCCGTAGTCGAAATCGGTGATCACGACCTTCGGCCCGTCGGTTCGGGGCGTGAAGGAGGAACGATCAGACATAGGCGCCTGCCGAATAGGTCAGCTCATAGGAATGACTGTAGAGCTCGAAGATATTGCCGAACGGGTCTTCCATATAGACCATGCGGTAGGGCTTCTCGCCCGGATAGTACTTGCGCACCTGCTGCATCCGCTGGCGCCCGCCAAGCTCTTCGATGATCTTCACGCGGGCCTCGACGTCCTCGTCCTGCACGCAGAAATGGAACAGGCCGCGGCGCCAGTATTCGAACGGCCGCTCTTCTTCGACCGTGTTCGGGAACTCGAAAAGCTCGATCCCGACACCGTCGCCCAGCGAGAGATGCGCTATGCGAAACGAGCCCCAGCCCTCGCCGAAGACGTCGTCGCACATCTGACCGATGGCGCTGTCGTCGTGCTGGATCTCGGTCGGACCCATGATGACGTAAAGGCCGAACGCCTTGGAATAGAACTCAACTGCCTTCTCAAGATCAGGAACGGTTATGCCGATGTGGGAGAATGTAAGCGCGACCATGATGTGCTCCTGTCTTTGCGTCTCAGAGAATGCTTCTGACGATCCCGCCCTCGACGCGATGCGCGGCGCCGTTGGATGCGGTGCTCGCGGAGATCGTGACGATCATCCGCGCGACCTCGTCGGGTTGAACGAAGCGCTGGATGAGCGAGGTGGGCTCGTCGGA